>JAZQOL010000025.1:0-3671 GCA_045627845.1 Lachnospiraceae bacterium
AGACCTGGAGTCGGACAACGGAATGTATGGAACTGGAAAGAGCAAGAAACGCTATAATGCTATGCTCGATGTTCTTGCAGCCAATGAAAATGCAGTAGACATGGATGTGGCGTGGGAAGCATTAAGAGCAGCTGCGCAGGAACCCGATCCGAATGATATCACGAGTAATACGCAGTGGTCGATTATATTTAACAATACCGATGGGACTGCTGAGGTAGCAATACGCCGTCATTGGGATGATAAATTTGACTTTGCGATTGATTAAGAAAAATTGATTAAAAGAAGTAGAAGATGAGTAAGTGTG
This sequence comes from Lachnospiraceae bacterium, assembly GCA_045627845.1. GTDB lineage: Bacteria > Bacillota > Clostridia > Lachnospirales > Lachnospiraceae > UBA1258. Next base: position 305 of record JAZQOL010000025.1, read on the forward strand.
TTTTTGTACGATAAATGGTTTGATGGAGAAATTGTGAAATGAAAAGAAAAATCAGGTTGTTGTTGGCTGTAGTTTTGGCTATGGCGATGGTGATGGGAAGCACTGTAACGGTATTGGCGAAGGAATTTACTGATTGTTCAAGCGGGAGTCCGTATAAGATTTCTGAAATGAAAGACGGAGATACTTTAGAAATTGAAGATTTGTCTTCTCGCATGATATACGTTAAAAATGATACGGGGCGTACGGTATATATGTATGGTGAATGCTCAGACTCTCCTACATGTGTGTTGTTTACAGATAAAAAAGCTACTAGGGATGAATTTTCTGTCTATATTACTGAGTTAGGTGTTAATGAAGATGATGGAAAATGTAACTGGGCTTTAAGCTCAAGCGAAACCTTAGCAACTGTAACTATCCGAATGTCTGATCCTGACCCAGATCCAGATCCGACGCCTACACCGACGCCTGACCCAGATCCGACGCCTGCCCCAGATCCAGATCCGACGCCTATGCCTTCAAAGGAAGAAAAGCCTGTTGTAAAAGAAGTTATTGACAGAGATACATACAAATCATCTGTTCCTTCAAAGACCGTAATGTCTATTGATGCAAATGGAAAGATGGATATGGATATGAAGGTTCATCCTTCAAGTCAGCAGTCGGAAACAAATCAGAAGTTCCTTGTAAACTATAATGCAGGTCAGTTTGGTAAGGTACCGACAATCATTCTTACAAGTGATATTTTTATGAGAAATGATTTGCTTAGTGCAAGATATTGTCAGAAGGATAAGCTTGTATGGAATAATCTTAATTACAAGATTCCGGGTAATGTATATGCTGTTGTATACAATGAAACCGATGGTGCATACCTTATAAACGGAATAATTGATGCAAACGGAAATGCAACTTTCGAAGGTTTTATTCTTCGTCCCGCATCCACAATTACAATCTTTGCAGCAAATTAGAAATATTGTTTTTGAATATATTAGAAGAACCCCGCCGATATCATGATGATATGGCGGGGTTTTGTAGTCTTTCTTTGATCTTTATGCTTAGACCTCAAACACCATCCGATGCATAAGGTTAAAAAATTTTTTACTTTGATTGCTCAATGCAGCTAAAGCTGGTCAAACTATTACTTTTGAGAATGGAGTATCTTTAATGTCAACTACAGCCGACATCAGTCCGTAAAAATCTGTTCAATGTATAAATTTCCCGACATTTTACACGTAAAAATTCAATCTGACCGAAAATGAATATAGACACCGAAAGTGCCTATATCACATTCGGCACCGAGTCATACGAAAAAGCCTAATGATTATACTATTCCATCAATGACTAAACTACGGGGAGGTGAAAGGTATCGGACAGGAGTGTAATTTGTATGACGAAGAGTGGTACATAGAGTAAAATAATAGTTGGCAAAAATAAATATGGGAAGAGGAAAAACCTCTTCCCAAACATACAGATAAATCTTAGTATTTAAGTTGCGAGAAATAAATATAAGGAGCTATCTGTATGTCAACTATGTTAAATGATGAAGGCTATTCTTTCAAGGAGTTAGAACAAGAAATTTTCAGAATGGTATGTGAATGGGGGCAGGTATTTACCAGAACCTTTCTCGAAGAGTATGATACATACCTTATGAACAATCGCGATAAGGAAGCTTATAGGAATAAAGGTCTTAGGACAACGACAATAAAAACCGTTTACGGAGAAGTGACCTATCAAAGAAGAATCTATGAGGTTACTCGAGAAGACGGAATAAAAGAGTATGTATTCCTTCTTGATGAACAGCTCCGAATTCCTGGGGTAGGGTTGATATCACAGAACCTTGCAGATCAGCTTGTTTCGGGAATAACTGAAATGTCATATAGGGAATGTGCTGCCAAGGTAACGGCTATGACCGGTCAGTCAATAAGTCCGATGGGGATATGGAAAACAATACAGGCACTTGGCGAAAAAGTCTGTGAAGAAGAAAGGGAACTTGTAGCAGCGCATAAGGCAGGAAAAGTTCAGGGTAAAACAGTAACGCCTGTGCTCTTCGAAGAAACCGATGGAGTGTATGTAAAACTTCAAAGAGAACAGAACAAGGGCGGAGAAATCAAGGTAGGTATAGCTTATGACGGTTGGAAAGAAACCGGAACAAACAGGTACTCACTTGACAAGAAAGTTGTAGTAGCAGGTTTTTCAAACTCAAAAGACTTTCAGGAATATCGTGAGGCGAGCATAGCCGAGAAGTACGATACAGATGAAATAGAAATACGTCTAATGAATGCAGATGGATCTGAATGGATAAAGAATGTATGTGATGCGGATACGGTGTTCCAGTTGGATCCTTTCCACAGGAACAAGGCAATAAAAGACTATATTCCTTACAAGGAAGCAGTGAGGACAATACATGATTATCTTGAGCAAAAGGATATAGACGGAATGTTTGAATACCTTGAAATATACAGAGACAGTCTTACTGAAGATAACGAAATAGAGAATGCAAACAAGCTGATAACATACTTCAAGAATAATCGAAAGGGATTGCTGTCATATCAAGATCAAGGAGTAGTGTTGCCGGAGCATCCTAATGGATTGATATATCGAAACATGGGAACAATGGAAAACCACATCTGGAGTGTAATAGCAAAGCGAATGAAGCATAATCACGCATGCTGGAGCATAAGAGGCGGCAACCACCTGGCAAAGATACTGGCAAGGAAATGTAGTGGACGTCTTGCTGAAGTATCAGCAAGATTAAAAACACCATTATTTGAAAAGAATAAAACAATTGAGATAGAAAAGAGCGTACTGACAGCTGGACAGGTACCTCAGAAGATTGGAAAAGGCTATAGATATCCAGTAAGTGGACACCTGAAGAGGCTGGAAAATTCAACAGGAATAACGCATCAGACAATGCTTGCAATTGTAGGATGTTGTGAGTAATCACATAAATATTCATTCCTGCTTGACTAATAATAATCATGTAGCGGTTTGCCCGGTCAAGGGCATGCCGCGATTGCGGTGCGAAGCACCCTTGACAGGGCAACCGCACATGATTAAATAGTCAACAAGCAGCAATGAATAATAGTGTCACGACGCGACATTTATAGACGAAGATTTATCTGTTTGAAAAAAGTGCCAACGTTTGGTTTACAGAGACAGAGTGGTAATGTAATTTGACAATATGCTCTCTAAAGCATATAATAAAAACACAAAGGTGCTACCGATAGACGGTTAGCCCAAATACGATTTGATGTAAAAAACGATCGCCTCGTCTTCCAAACTAACGGCGGTCGTTTTTACTGTTTTTAGAAGCTATAAACTTCCCTACTGCAACTCCAGCAGAGAAGATGGTTAATGCGGATGCAACCGCACT
>JAZQOL010000026.1:0-35135 GCA_045627845.1 Lachnospiraceae bacterium
ATCAGGATGATCCTGACCATCAAGATTCATGAACCCATTTTCGAAAGAAAGTTTCAAGTCTCCTTCAATAAAATCCATTCCATTAATACGAAAATCATGAAGGCTGTATGGTTGTTTAGGATCTGCTTTATACCTCGTTATTTTCATGATAAATACTCCATTGAATTAAAATTCGTCTAATTCTAAAAATCGGAATTCTCCACCTTACAAACAAACTACTCTGCCAGTTCAATAAACTGCTTATATTTATCTTCTCGCATTTTACCCTTCATAACACGAAGTGCCTCATTATATTCATTGGGAACTTCGCTAAAAGTAGCAGTTTTCATTGGAATAAAGCCCATATCCATGTAGATACCAACCGCTTTGTAACTCCATGTCTGTGTATCAAGCCATACAGGACAATTTGCCATAAGACGATAAAAACAATCCATCATATAAGCTGCGGCAATTCTTCCTAAACCTTTCGATTGATACTCCGGCAGACAACTTAACCCAAATACTACTCCCGCCTTCTGACCAGATACATCTGTCCACCAGGCATTGGCCGTTGCTACCGGTTTTCCCGTTATGTTGTCAATGATAAATAACTGTCTTTTTTTCAGTTCATCCATATACTGCCAATAGTAATCATAGCATTTTAAAGCTTCCTCACGACTAGAAAATTCTAAAACTGCCACTTGAATGTCTGCCCAATATTGTTCATCACCTTTTTCATAAAAACGGATAGAATATCCCTCCGGAATATCCGGAAGCATCGGCGGTTTGTTATTTGGATGTCTCATAATAATTGAATGAAATTCAATGGTTTTATCTAACATAATTTTTCTCCATCGCAGTTTGGTAAATTCTATCGGAAACAATCGGACTCAGGCTCAAATAAATAGTGGCTCTCACTGCCTACGAGCCTGCAGACCGATTTTTCCGTATTGAACTACAGCTTTGCCGGAAAGGATAGTATGGGGGATATATGTGACTTGCTTAATCAGGTCACCCCTAGGTCACCCCAAAATATCATTATTTTTGAGCAAAGAAAAAAGCCTCAGACCGCTAATCTAAAGGCTTTTAACTATTAACTACTACTGCGGAAGATGGGACTTGAACCCACACGATTGCAATAATCACAAGATCCTTAGTCTTGCTCGTCTGCCAGTTCCGACACTTCCGCGCGGCAGTGTTATTCAACACGCAAGTAGAATAATACCATTGATGCATAGGTATGTCAATAAGAAAAAATGATTTTTTTTGAAAAATTTCAAATGATATTTTCATGCTTAAAAGCAACCGTTTTCGCGCCGGCAAATGAGGTTGACAACGTCCTTTGCAGACAGTAAAATAACTCTTGCATGCAGGAATGGCGGAATGGCAGACGCGCACGGTTCAGGTCCGTGTGCTAGCAATAGCATGTGGGTTCAAGTCCCATTTCCTGCACGATAAAAGGTCCACGGTCAGTAAGCCATGGACCTTTTTCTTTTCAATCATTTCAACAAACTGTTTTCTATCAGTCTTTCGGATTTATTGCCCCAAACAATATCAGATCTTCGTATTTCCCGTCAAGGAAAAGTTCATCTTTAAGTAAAGCTTCGTGTGAATATCCTGCCTTCTCATTCATTCTGACACTTGCAATATTGTTGGCAAGAACTTTTGAAATAACTTTATGCATTCCGAGTGTTTCAAACGCATAATTTAGCACAAGTTTTGCAGCCTCGGTGCCTATTCCTCTTCCGTATTCTCTTGTCTCCCCAAGGAATATTCCCCACTCCGCCTTTCTGTGCTCTTCTTCGAAATTCTGAAGGTAAATCGAGCCAAGCGGAATGTCGCCGTCCTTAAGGCATACAACAAACTGATGTACAAGACCCTTTTCAACCTTGTTGGCAAGCCAGTTTAAATGATCTTCTCTGGTAACTTCCTTACGATATATAAAATTCTTAACAACAATCTCGGAATTTCTCCACTTTAAAACCTTGTCTGTATCTTCAACTGTAATAGGTCTTAAGTAAACCTGCTCTCCGACAATTTTTAAATCCTTTGACATTCTTTCCATCATAATCTCCGTTCCATGGGGACACCTAACACTTCCCCTCTTGGTTTTGACACTCAAATGTTTTCATAAAAGAAATGTTACCACTTTTTAAATAGAATATAAAGTTTTCAATTTCAGCCAAAAGAAAATCTAAATTCGTTTCACAAGATATCCAAATGGACTAATCGTATTTCCTGAAACGCCGTTTTCCAAAAGAACAGTTCCTTCAAAATTCTTGAATTCCCTGGACTTCTCTGAGTTATTAAGCACTACAAGAACCGACTCATTTCCAAACGTTCTCTTAAACTCGTATATGCCTTCATCCATAAAGACAACTTCAAAGTCACCGCGTTTCGCTGCATTCTGTTCTTTTCTAATCTTTATGATGTCCCTGTAAAAAGAAAGAATCTCGCCGTTTTCTTCAAATTTCATCGGACTTCTGAACTCGGGTTCTTTAAATCCTGTAATACACTGTTCATCACCGTAAAAGATACATGGAACGCCTGCAAACATCATCTGAAATATGACCGCAAGTTTAAATCTTGCAACATTACCTCCACATTCGGACAGAAATCTGGGAACATCATGAGAATCAAGAAGATTAAGCGATCCATACATAAGATTCTTCTTGTACCTTAAAAGCATGTTTGTAACGCCTGCATTAAATCGTTCGGTAGAAATAGCTCCTCTCGCAAAATAATACATGCAAAAGTTTTTAAGGTCATAATTCATGACAGAATCGTACATATCACCCTGCATCCAGTGAGAAGCATTTTCCCATATCTCACCTATTATAAATGCATCTTTTTTAGCTTCCTTAACTGTTTTTCTGAAGCTTCTCCACAAATCATCATTAATTTCGCCCGCAACATCCAGCCTCCATCCGTCAATGTCCATCTCTTCTATCCAGAATCTTGCAATCTTTAGAATCATTTCTTTAACTTCAGGATTTGCAGTATTAAGCTTCGGCATCAGTTTTTCATATGCAAAGCATTCGTAGTTTGGATATTCATACGCTATTGAAGGCTTTTTTACCGGAAATGAAAGTCTGTAGAACCAGTCCTTGTATTTAGAACCCTCTCCGTTTCTGATGACATCCTCAAAAGCAAAGAAATTCCATCCGCAATGATTAAATACTCCGTCTATGATTACTCTGATTCCTGCTTCATGAAGTGTCTTTGTCATGTTCCTGAAATCTTCGTTTGTTCCAAAACAGGGGTCCACAGAAAAATAATCTATCGTATCGTATTTGTGATATTCACCGGCAGCAAATAAAGGATTTATATAAATACAGTTAATTCCAAGATTTTTTAAATATGAAACATTCTCGGTTATTCCCCTGATTGTTCCTCCAAGCTTTGACGTACACACTTTTCCCATGTACTCACATTCTTTAGGCAAAGCGGTAATGTATCTTTCAGAAGTTGCAAAGCTGTCCGGAAAAATATTGTAAATAACAGCATCTTTTACCCAGTCAGGTATATCAGCAATGTCCTCTCTATGTACAAAAGGAAGTCTATAAAATTCAGATCTTTCAATCGGAATATCTTCTCTGAAAAAATCAGCAAAATAGTGAACCGTCTCAATATCATCCGTCAAATCAAAATAATAGTAGATTCTGTGATACGGGCTCTCAAAATCCGCTTCGTAGTAATCAAAATATTCATCAAAGCAAACCTTCTTCATCTCCATAGGGAAAAAATCCATCGGATTTTTTCTGCAGGCAGTATCGCCGTAGTACAAAGTAACTTTCTTTAAATCATTTCTCGCCGTACGGATTCTTATAACAATTCTGTTCTCTGATGTACCATGTGCATACTGAGACATTGGTATATGTAAAACAGCTTCTCTTTTCATAGGTAAACCTCCTTTACCGATACGAAATAATTATACGTCCCTACGAGTACACTATCAATATGTTTACGAAAATTTGCGAAAATAAATCCTTGTTCCCAACAAAAAAAAGACTCCGGAAAACTCCGGAGTCTTAATCCTAAACATATCTTATTCCCAAGTATTTTCAAACTCATCCTGTGCATCAATATATGCATCGTATGAATCTTCAAACTTGTCGCTGTTTCTCAAGCCTCTGATAACGGTATCCATGCTAAAGCCTGATAACGAGAAAACATACCAGTTAGAACCGTACTTGTAAACGATAGCCCTGTCTTCACCCTTACAGATGTTCTTCTTGCCACCCTTAACATCATACTTAACTTCAACAGCGTAAGCTTTCTTAACCTTTCCACCGTCAAAGCCGTAGTCATCAAAGTAATCCTCAAGGCGATCCTGAATGTCTTCAAGATCTTCAAATCCATACTCCTGCTTGTCAGACTTCTTGAAATCGTCTATGTCCTTTTGCTTCTTAATCTCGTAGCTAACCTTGTAAGCACCCTGCTCCTTCTTGATAGCCTTGATTGTCTTTGCATAAACGTTTGACTGACCCTTTAAGTAAGCGTTGTAAGAAAGACCTGTATCATCTTCCTCTTCATAAATTTCCTTGCACATCTTTGCCGGAATCATAGATTCCATCATTACCTTAGCATCGCCCTTCTGGACTGCCGAGTAGTACTTCTTAACAGCGCTCTTGTAGCTGTTACCGCCAAAGAGGCAAAGAAGCAATACAATAACAACAACTGCTGCCGCACCGATTCCGATGTACTTCTTTGTATCAGCAGAAAGGTTTGCAATAGGGGATGTGCTTGCTGAAGCTACAGGTGTTTCAGCAGGTGCTTCCTCTGCAACCGGTGCCTCAACAGGTGCTTCAACAGGTGCTTCTGCAGGAGCTGCTTCGAGCTTTGCTCCGCATTCATTACAAAATTCTGCGTCATCGTTAAAATTTGTTTTACAATTAGGACAAATCTTCATTATAAAAACTCCTTTCAAATAGAATGAATGTCTGAAATACATCAGACGACTAATATTATGTCAACAAAGCGGCCAGAATGCAATAGTACATATCAATGTTCTTGTACTATTTGCATTACAGCGCTTTGATTGCATCAATAACAACCCTGTAATCACTTCGCATGGAAGTAACCATATCCGTAACGTCTTCACCAGGTTTTCCGTATCTGAACATTTCACACAGTTCGCTGCTTGACTGCTGAAGTTCCGTAAAACCCAAATTCAGGCACATCCCTTTAATTGAATGAGTTGCCCGAAATACCGCCTCATAGTTCTTTTCTTCATACGCTTTTTCAAAATCAGAAAATGCACATTCCTCGGTAAAACGTTTCAAATATTTGAGAATACGCTCTTCAGTCGCCAGTCTTGATATCACTTCTTCATAATCAGAGCCAATCTTCTCGTAAAATTCCCTTACAGTCATTACAACCCTCACACTCAATGATTATCTACTGCCATAAGCCGTCTATAACCAGTTATTGTTCAACCGATTCAAAAGGAAAGCATAACTTAAAGCATTCAAGAAGTTTCGGTGAGAAAGTTCCACACTCTCCACCTATTATCATATTATATGCTTCCTCTTTAGAAAAGGCTTTTTTGTAACATCTTTCATGAGTTAATGCATCATACACGTCAGCAATTGAGACAAGTTGTGCCGAAATAGGTATTTCATCCGCTTTTAAATGTTCCGGATATCCTCTTCCGTCGAATCTCTCATGGTGGTATCTTGCGATTTCATAGCTTGCTTTATAATATGCCTCATCCCACATTCCAACCACACTCTTTATGTAGTCACTTCCCAATGTGGTGTGAGTTTTCATAATTCCAAACTCTTCATCCGTAAGTTTTCCCGGTTTAAGCAATACCATATCCGATATGGCAATCTTGCCGATATCATGCAAAGCCGCGGCATCGGCGATAACATCAACATCTCTGGGCGAAAGGTTGTACTCCGGATATCTTTCCATCATCATCACAGCCAATTCTCTTGTATATCCCGATACTCTCTGAACATGCTCTCCGCTTTCGAGGTTTCTGCTTTCGACAAGGTTACCGAGCATATTCACTATTCTATGATTTATTTCGTACAATTTCCTCGTTTGCTCAAGAACCTTTTCCTCAAGATTATTCTTAAGTGAAAAAAGGTTAACCGCATTTCTTACTCGTGTTTCAACAATGCTTAAGCTGAATGGTTTCCTGATAAAATCGGTTGCTCCAAGTTCCAAACATCTGCTTTCAACTTCACGCGATGTATCTGTCGTAATCATAAGAACAGGAATCTGGGCAAGAAGCCCATCTTTTTTCATACCTTTAAGGACATCTATTCCGTCAATTCCGGGCATCATTACATCAAGTAAGACAGCACAAAGACTGTTCCTGTTTTCAGTTATTATCTCAGATGCATCATACCCGTTCGTTGCAGTAATAATATCATAACTGTTCCCAAATATATCCGAAAGAATGTCAAGTTCGAGTTGAACATCATCAACTATAAGTAACCTATTTTTCACGTAAACTCCCTATCGCTGTTCTTGTTACGGAAGCTTCAAAAAGAAAATATAGCTTCCTGCATCGTAATTTATAGTAACATGTACTTATTAACGAAATAGCATATCTCATTTACCTGTGACATTTTTTAGTATATAATGGCTGAGTAGATTATTATATTGGTACAAGAGGGTTAACAATGGGAAAAAGATCTATCAAGGAAAACAAAAATATTTATCAGATAAGCCGTGAAAATGCCGGACTTACACGAGACAAAGCCGAAGAGCTCATGGAATTTGTCTCTGCAGAACGAATCGAGAAAATCGAAAGTGAAAAATCTCTTCCTCATCCTGATGAGATTATGAGGATGGCTGAAGTCTACAAGGCTCCCACTCTCTGCAACTATTTCTGCACCCATGAATGTCCTATTGGGGAAAGATACGTCGAAGAAGTATCTATGAAAGATTTGTCTCAGATTACTCTTGAAACGCTCGCTGCTCTTAACTCATTAGACAAAGCAAAATCAAGGTTCATCGAAATTACGGTTGACGGAGAAATATCTGAGGATGAACTTCCTGATTTCTTAAGAATTCAGGATGAACTTCAGAAATTATCCTCCACCGTCAATTCTTTAAAACTTTGGATTGATCAGACCGTAGCCACGGGTAAGATTGATAAGACTACTCTCAAGAAACTTCAGGACACACTGTAATCCATATTTCAAAACAACAAAATGGTCAGGCATATGCCTGACCATTTTTCTTATCAATTCAGCCAAATAGATATTTTTTACGAAAAACTAAAACAACTGTTTCAAAACATCCATCGTTTCCTGATATTTTTTCATAAGCTTTTCGTGGTTCTCTTTAACAAAAGAAGCATTACCTGCCTTACCTTCAATTTCAGATGCTTTTGCCATATCAGAAAGTTCATCCGCTCCGATTTGTCTTGCAGCATTCTTAAGGCCATGAGCTTCGATGATGTAGCGTTCCATATCTCCTGCGTCCATCAATCCTTTCATAAAAGGAATCTTTTCAAGTCCCTCCTCAAGTGCTGTTTCAAGAACTTCTTTGTAGATGTCTTCATCATTTATGCAAAGTTCCATTGCTTCTTCAAGGTTAAATCCATACTGCTGTAAATCTTTAATTTCCATGTGAGCCTCCTAACAAACGGACTTACCCCCGTAACTCCCATGCCGTGTACTCACTCCTTTACATTATTGTTCCTTTGATTTCTTTGCCTTTTTGTCTACCGACACATCGTATTTGTTTTCTTTGGGCTTATTCTTGGAATCGGAAGTCTGAATTCTGTGCTCTTTTAATGAGTCAACAATCTTCTCGATTAGGAGCTTTTTAACAAAAACGTCGCAGCTTAACTTGCAGACGAAAGAATACAGCTTAAGATAATCCTGTTCACTTTCCGGTGCACCATTAAAATCCCCCATTGCCTCATCGTAGGATTTAATAATGTCAGTCTTGATATTCTCAAGTTCTTCGGCTTTACCTGAGAATATTTCTTTATAAACATCTTCTATTCCATATTCCTTGTTGCCCTCAAAAAACTTTTCAATAATAGGGTCAAACAAATCTTTTATATCATTTATCTGTAGTATACTCTTAAAGTAATAAATCATAATTAAAATAAGAATATGCTCTTTGTTATATCTTTTTTTGACCGGAGGAGGTATTACATCGTTCTTCGCATAGTTATTAATCATGGTCTTTGTCATGATTCGTTCTTCACTGTGGTTACGCGTTGTAGCCTTAAGCCTTTCGTCCATAAAAGAAGTCACCTGATCCATGTAAAGAGCAATATCAGGTATCTCTTCGGGACGTATATATGTCATTCTGTCAAAGCTGGCAATAATGCTGTTTAAAAGATTTTCTGTATCAATTGTCATAGTTGTTCTCCACAGACACCTCTATCATAACGAATACTCAAACCCTATTATACGGTATTAAAAACTACTTCTCAAGCAAAACTTCCTTTACAAGTTAGTCCTTTACTTTAAAACTTTAGTATGGTAAAATTGTTAAGAATGAAAGCAAACGTTCCTAGGAGGGTTACCATATATGAATAAAAAAATAAAGACAGATGCTGTCGATCATCTGTTTGATGCCATTCTTCTTCTTGAAAATCGTGAAGAGTGTTATAACTTTTTTGAAGATTTATGCACGGTTAACGAGTTATTGTCGCTTTCTCAAAGATTTGAAGTTGCATCAATGCTTAAGGCCGGCAAAACTTATATGGAAATTGCAGAAAAGACCGGAGCTTCCACTGCTACCATAAGCCGAGTAAACCGTTCTCTTAACTATGGTAATGACGGCTATGATATGATTTTCTCCCGTCTTAATAAATAATTCGGCATAGTCTTGGCTCAGGTCACCTTGATGTGGTCTGAGCTATTTTTTTACAATAACTTATAACGTTATGAAAGGAATCAGCATGACAAAGAAACAGCTTGAAGAACTTTTGGCAGACATGTCTTTTGAAGAAAAGATCGGCCAGCTTACCCAGTTAGCAGGCTCAATGTACGGAGCCGATGCAATTGTAACGGGGCTTCTGGGAATGTTTAAGATTAACGAAAAGGCCCTCGAAATGAGTGGTTCCGTTTTAAGTGTTATCGGCTCTGAGGCCATCAAAAAACTCCAGGACGAAAACATGGCAAAGCAGCCTCATCATATTCCCCAAATATTTATGTACGACGTTATAAACGGATATAAAACAATATATCCCGTTCCCCTTGCTCAGGGTGCAACCTTTAACCCTGAGCTCGTAGAAAAGCTTGCCAATATGTCAGCAAAAGAAAGTGCTGCAGCAGGAGTTCACGTAACCTTTTCTCCCATGGTCGATCTTGTGCGCGATGCAAGATGGGGCCGTGTAATGGAGTCTACTGGTGAAGACCCTTATCTTAACGGTATAATGGGTGCAGCAATGGTAAAAGGCTATCAGGGCGATGATGTCTCCAAAAAAGGAAATATCGCCGCTTGTGTAAAGCACTTTGCCGGATACGGTGGAGCCGAAGCCGGACGTGATTACGACAACGTCGAGCTTTCGGAACGCACCTTAAAGGACGATTATCTTCCTTCCTACAAAGCCTGTATCGATGCAGGAGCAAAACTCGTAATGACATCTTTCAACACACTTAATCGTGTTCCTTCAACCGGCAATAAATGGCTGATGAAAAACATTCTCAGAAACGAAATGGGCTTTGATGGCGTGCTTATTTCCGATTACGGAGCTGTTAAAGAAATGATTAATCACGGCTATTCGAAAGATGAAAAGCAGGCTGCAGAAAGTTCGATTAAAGCAACTCTCGATATGGAAATGATGTCAACTGCATATATAAGTCATCTCAAGGAGCTTGTCGATGAAGGCAAAGTTTCTATCGAAATGATAGATGAAGCCGTAATGCGACTTCTTATACTAAAGAACGACCTCGGTCTTTTTGAAAATCCTTACAAAGACGGAAACGTTGATGATGAAAAAGCGATTATTCTTTGTGACAGTCACCGAGAATTAGCCAGAGAAAGTGCCTGTGAATCCTTCGTTCTTCTTAAAAACGAAAAAAGCACTCTTCCTCTTAGCAAAGATACTATGGGAAGCATTGCTTTCATCGGGCCTTATGCAGATGAAAAAAGAATTCACGGTTCCTGGTCCTTCCCAGATGATTACAATACCTTCGTGTCAATAAAGGAAGGTATGGATTCCCTGAACTTAAAAGCAAACCTTTCTTTCAACATGGGTGCATACCTTCTTGATGAAGACAAGAAATTCAAAGACGGCTCTGTTTATACAGTCGACAGTCAAAAGAAGTCATTGCTTTTGAAAGAGGCCGTCGAAGCTGCAAAGAAAGCCGATACCGTTGTTATGTGTCTTGGTGAACATTTTATGCAGACCGGAGAAGCAAGCAGCCGTACATCATTAAGCATCAGCAATGGTCAGCTTGAGCTTCTTAGAAAAGTTCATGAAGTGAATGATAATATAATTACTTTGGTTTTCGCCGGGAGACCAATTGAAATGGAAGAAATTGCCTCTCTTTCAAAGGCTGTTCTTTATGTGTGGTTCCCCGGAGTCGAGGGTGGTAATGCAATTGCGGATGTTCTTTTGGGAACAAATGAACCCGGTGGTCGCCTTCCCATGAGTTTTTCCTATAAGGCCTCCCAGCTTCCCAATTACTATAACCGTTTTCATTCCGGTCGTCCCAACAACGGAACCCTGGAGCAGGGCTTTGTACTTGGCTACATCGATCAGGCTGATTTGTTTATGTATCCGTTCGGATTCGGTCTTTCATATTCGACCTTTGAATACGGAAGTGTCTCACTTAGCACAAACAAACTTACAAAAGGCCACTGCCTTACTGCTTCTGTTTCTCTTAAAAATACAGGCAAAAGAACCGCCACTGAAACAGTCCAGATGTATATTCAGGATTTGTTCGGAAGTGTCGTCCGTCCAAGGCGAGAGCTTAAAGGCTTTAAGAAAGTTACTCTTAAGCCCGACGAATCTATAACGGTTTCTTTTGAAATTTCAGAAGAAATGCTTAAATTCCACGATATTGAAATGAACTACGTTGCAGAGCCCGGAGATTTTAAAGTATATATCGGGCCGAACAGTCAGACATATAATTTCGCCGAGTTTGAATTGATTTGACATTACAACCCACGCTTTTAACAAAAAAAGGACAGCTGTTTAAGCTGTCCTTTTAAATCAATTCGCATTTATTCTTCAGAAATTTCTTCTGTTGTCTCATCCGAAACAACATCTTCCTTTTTCTTTCTTCCGGGCTTTTTCTTTGGAGACTTCTCTGTTACCTTTTCAGGATAAAGTTCTTCATCACGACCAATCATTTCGCATGTTCCCTGGAAAATTGCCTTTTCATCAACGATAAGATTTTTTGTATGAAGGTTAGCAAAAATACGTCCGCTGGCATTAGCCTCAATTCTTTCAGAAGCATACAAATCTCCGTGAACCTCTCCACCGACCATAATGTTAACCGCTTCAATCTTTCCGTCCACAAATCCGCCGTTACCTATAATAAGTGTACCTTCGGAAATGATATTCCCGCGGAAAATGCCGTCAATACGGATTGTTTCTTTTGCCTTAAGCGTTCCTTCAAACTCGGTGCCTTTTCCGATGACGCTGTTAACTCTGCTTGCAAGATACTCATCTGCTCTTTTTCCCATTTTAGTCTCCTAACCGTCTATGGCTATAACCTGCATCGGATCGATGTACTCTTCATCGTCCATTACCTGATAACCAAGATATTTATTATCTTCACCGCCGACAAAAATAATAGTACCACGAACAACTTCGCTTCCTACCGAAACTTTTGCATCTGCTTTATTACGGTATATCGTATAATAACCGTTTCCATGGTCAATCTTTACTCTTCTTGTAAAAATCTCATCCTCAGAAACTTCAACAACACGACCCTCCGCAGTTGCCACGACATCTGACGACGTCGACATTTCAAATACAATAATCGGATTTTCTTCAACAGCCTTTTTACCGGTTGAAGTATTGTATTTATTACCAACATCGTAATTGAAATATCCGGCCTGTTCCTCTTCGGGTTCATCCATAACAGATATATCTGCAATCACTGCAGCCCCTGTCAGAGGAAATCCTGACGGAATATGTCGCTCTTCGTATTCGCGCTCGGATTGCTCCTTCTCGGCACGTGCCATTGCTACAGTATTATTAAGAACCTGGTTAAGAGACTCAAGTTCGTTCTTTTCATCGCCAAGGGCCTTAATTGTCTCATTCTGCTCGTTGATAATGCCCCGAAGTTCCGAAAGTTTTGACTCCATAATATCAAGTTCATGGAATTCAAACACTGTAAGTGCAGCTCCGAGAGAAACAACAAGAACCATCGATATAACCGAAACTCTGAATATGTTAAACCTCGTTCTGTAAGTTTTGGTCTTATCTACCGAATAGTCCGACGTAACCGATACAGTATAATATTTTCGTATTTTTCTATGTTTTTTCCTCATTCAATACCCGGGCTTCAAAGCCTCAATCCGTTATATTTTATCAGAAAAGTGTGCTCATCGCAACAAGGCCAAAACCTTGCACTAAAAGTACCTGCAGACACTTTACTTTTGGAAAACGTTGTGATAATCTGAATTTGTTGCAAGACGCAACTTACATATTTTTTGGAGGTATCTGTAATGAACAAAGGTACAGTAAAGTGGTTCAACAACCAGAAGGGTTACGGTTTCATCTGTGACGAGTCCGGCAAAGATGTATTCGTACACTACTCAGGATTAAACATGGAAGGTTTCAAGTCTCTTGAAGAAGGCGCTTCCGTAGAATTCGACGTAGTTGACGGAACAAAGGGACCCCAGGCAGTTAACGTAACAAAGTTATAAGATTAAGTACTAACATCTTATACACTTAATCAGCTACACTATGTGCCTTTTCTTAATATATTTATTTTGAATTAGCAGTGCTGTTTTTTGATTTAAGTGAGGGGAACATCCTAAAAGTACACGAGGAGCTTCGAATATTCGAAGCTCCTTTCGTTTTGCTTTTATATGTATCTTTTTCCTTTATTTTGAATAAGTCTCTGCTAATCTTTCATAAGAAAGACTTCCGCCGTAAATATCCAAAGCACTTCCAACCGTAAAATTCACTCTTCCATCGGTCAAAGTTCTTATTGTCTCTATATCTTCTTCAGACGCTATTCCGCCTGCATAAGTAATGGTAATACCACATTCTGAAGCTTCACCGAGAATACTTATGAATTCTTCATTAACACCCTGTCTTAAACCTTCAACATCAACTCCATGCACAAGAAACTCATCACAATACTCACTAAGTTCAAGAAAAGTTTCTTTTGTCACCGGAACGTTCGTGAAATTCTGCCATCGGTCAGTAACCACGTAGTAGATTCCATCCTTTTTCCTTGCACTAAGATCAAGCACGATATGCTTACTTCCGACAGAAGTTTTAAGAGTTTCAAGATTATTCCAAAGAATCTCTCCGTTTCCGAAAGCAAAGCTTGTCACTATCACATGACTTGCACCGGCCTTTATATAGTCCGTTGCATTTTCGGCGTTTATTCCGCCACCGATCTGAAGCCCTCCCGGATAGGTTTTAAGTGCCTTAAGTGCCTCAGCTTTCGTTGCTTCAAAGAACTGCGAATCCTTACCGTTAAGCAAAATAACGTGAGCGCCTTTAATGTTGTCTTTTTTGAACAGTGCAGCATAATATTCGCTTCCGTTTGCCGAAACAAAATTTTCATTTGCATAGTCGCCGGCATCCTTTAAGCTTCCGCCTACAATCTGCTTAACTTTTCCGTTATGAATGTCAATACAAGGTCTGAACTCCATTTTAATCCGCCCAATGTTATGTTAACCGATTACATCGGTCATGTCATAATGTCCAGCAGGCTTACCTACGAGGAACTTAGCTGCCTGAACGGCTCCGTTTGCAAATAACGATTTTGAATAAGCCGTGTGAGTTATTGTAATAACCTCATCTGCGCCCGCAAATATAATCTCATGCTCTCCTACAATGCTTCCGCCACGTACTGCTGAAAGTCCGATTTCTTTGGCATCCCTTTTCTCACGCTTCTGAGAACGGTCATATACGTAATGATATTCATTATTGAGTGCATCATTAATCGAGTCAGCAAGAGCCAGTGCTGTTCCCGAGGGTGCATCAAGTTTTTGATTGTGATGCTTTTCAACTATTTCAATATCAAAACCTGAAGGTGCAAGTACCGAAGCAACATTTTTAAGCTCTTTAAGAAGCATATTGATGCCAAGTGACATGTTTGCGGACTTTAGTATTGCAATCTTTCCGTAACAGTCTTTAACTTTTGCAAGCTGCTCCTCTGAAAGTCCTGTTGTACAAAGAACAACAGGCATATTGTTGGATACGCACCAGTCAAGAAGGCTGTCAACAACCTTTGCCGTTGAAAAGTCTATTACAACATCTGCCTTAACATCACATTCGGCGATACTCTTAAAAACAGGGTAAGGATTGGTCTTTATATGATCCGAAATATCTACTCCCGCAACGATTTCACAGTCAGGATCGTTGGCCGTAAGCCCGGTAATTACCTGTCCCATCTTACCGTTACAACCATGCATAATAATTTTTGTCATATATTCCTCCGCTATCAGTCCTTTGAAAGATCGTTTGACATGATTACTGATTTTGAGGCAACCTTTATACCGTATGAAGAAAGAGATTTTTTAAGTCTTTCAACATTTGCAGCTTCCATTTCTGTAAGAGGAAGTCTTAAAGGACCTGCCTGCATTCCCATAAGGTTAAGGGCTGTCTTAACCGGAATAGGATTAACCTCACAGAAAAGACTCTTAATAAGATCAATTGCCTCTAACTGAAGTTTTGCGCTCTTCTTAACATCTCCTTCAAGGAAAGAAGCTACTATATCATGTGTCTCTTTAGGCGCAACATTCGAAAGAACGGAAATAACACCAAGACCGCCCAAAGAAAGTATCGGAACTATCTGGTCATCGTTACCCGAATAAATAGCAAAATCTTCAGGCATGATTGACGCAAGTGCAGCAACCTGGGAAATATCTCCGCTCGCCTCTTTTATAGCCACAACGTTTGAAGCACGTTCTGCTATTTTCTTTACTGTAGGAGGCTGTATATTGCATCCTGTTCTTGAAGGAACGTTATAAAGTATAACAGGAATATTTACTGCTTCCGCTGTTTTAACAAAATGCTCCTCAAGACCTTTCTGGGTTGCCTTATTATAGTAAGGAGTAACAAGTAAAAGTGCATCAGCTCCTGCCTTTTGTGCTTCTTTTGAAAGATAAATCGCTGTTTCGGTACTGTTTGAACCGGTTCCTGCAATAACAGGCACTCTTCCCGCAACCTTTTCAACCGTATGCCGAATCACGTTAAGATGTTCCTCATGAGAAAGAGTTGAAGCTTCTCCTGTTGTACCACAGGCAACGATTGAATCTGTTTTGTTGCTAATCTGAAACTCGATAAGTTCATCGAGTTTTTCATAATTCACTTCTCCGTTTGATTTCATGGGAGTAACGAGAGCAACTGCTGCTCCTGTAAAAATAGGTGTGCGCATAATTAATCCTCCTTAAGATATGCGATGCCTCGCAGATTGAATGTAAGCACACGGTCTGAAAAAATAAAAACGACCAAACACAAACGGTCGGTCGCATAAACTCAAAAAAAAGATAGCTCCCCATTCCAAAATGGAATGACAGTCATACACTTATTAAATGCATTCCCAGGACCCGAACTCTTAGGATAATCCGTTCCTTCGGCGTCGTACCCTTTCTCCTGACCTCAACTGTTCCTAAACATCCGACAGGATACTGATGCAAAACGCGACCTCTACCGTGCTCTTATTTATTTGAGTGCTATGCTAACATACTAAAGTATAGGTGTCAACACCCATTTCAATATTAACATAGAAAAGACCCGTAATCACGCAAGTTTTGTAGGTTTTTACATTGATACGCTAATTCCCGGGTGATATAATTGCACAGTTGACTAAAATCGCTAATTATTCAGAAATGTGAGGTCTGTATGTTACAAAAAAGAGAAGACATCCGTAACGTAGCAATCATAGCTCATGTTGACCACGGTAAAACAACACTGGTTGACGAGCTTTTAAAGCAGAGTGGTGTATTCAGAGAGAATCAGGAAGTAGCCGAACGTGTCATGGATTCAAATGACATCGAACGTGAGCGCGGAATCACCATTCTTTCAAAAAACACCGCTGTTATGTATAAAGGCACGAAGATTAATATAATCGACACACCCGGCCATGCAGATTTCGGTGGCGAGGTTGAGCGAGTTCTCAAGATGGTTAACGGCGTAATTCTTGTCGTTGATGCATTTGAAGGCCCCATGCCTCAGACAAGATTTGTTCTTACAAAGGCAATGGAACTTGGACTCCACGTAATCGTATGTGTTAATAAAATCGACCGTCCCGAGGCACGTCCGAAGGAAGTAATCGATGAAGTCTTAGAGCTTTTCATTGATCTTGATGCATCAGATGAGCAGCTTGATTGTCCCTTTGTTTTTGCATCTGCAAAAGGTGGTTTCGCATCAATGGATCCCGATGTTAACGGAACTAACATGGAACCTCTTTTTGATACAATCGTTAATTACATCCCCGCTCCGGAAGGTGACCCCGAAGAAGGTACACAGTTACTTATCTCAACCATCGACTACAATGAATACGTAGGTCGAATCGGTGTTGGAAAAGTCGATAACGGTTCCGTAAAGGTTAACCAGGAAGTTGTAATTGTTAACCACCATGAGCCCGATAAAATCCGCAAAGTTAAAGTATCAAAGCTTTACGAATTTGACGGGCTTACAAAAGTTGAAGTTAAGGAAGCCGGTATCGGGGCAATCGTTGCAGTATCAGGTATTTCGGATATTCACATTGGAGACACTCTCTGCGCTCCCGATGCTCCCAATCCGATTCCATTCCAAAAGATTTCAGAACCTACAATTGCAATGGATTTTTGTGTAAATGATTCTCCTCTTGCCGGTCAGGAAGGTAAGTTCGTAACCTCAAGACACCTTCGCGAGAGACTTTTCAGAGAGCTTAACACAGATGTATCTCTTCGTGTTGAAGAAACCGATTCAACGGACCGTTTCAAAGTATCCGGCCGTGGAGAACTTCATCTTTCCGTTCTTATTGAAAACATGCGCCGTGAAGGCTTTGAATTTGCTGTAAGCAAAGCAGAAGTACTTTACAAACAAGATGAAAACGGCAAGAAACTTGAGCCTATGGAAATCGCATATGTAGATGTTCCCGAAGAATACTCAGGTACAATCATCGAAAAGCTTTCAATGCGTAAAGGTGAATTGAAGGAAATGGGCCATGCAAGCGGCGGATTTACACGACTTATCTTCTCCATTCCTTCAAGAGGCTTAATCGGATATCGCGGAGACTTTCTTACCGACACAAAAGGAAACGGTATTTTAAACACAATGTTTGACGGCTATGGTCCGTACAAGGGAGATATCGCTTACAGAAGTCAGGGTTCACTTATCGCCTTTGAATCTGGTGAAACCGTAACCTACGGCCTTTTCAACGCCCAGGAACGTGGTACTCTTTTCATCGGTGCCGGAGAAAAGGTATACGGAGGAATGGTTATTGGACAAACCGGAAAGGCTGAGGACGTAGAAGTAAACGTTTGTAAAAAGAAACAGCTTACCAACACACGTTCTTCTTCCGTTGATGAAGCATTAAGACTTACTCCTCCGAAGATTCTTTCACTTGAGCAGGCACTTGACTTCATCGATACCGATGAGCTTTTGGAAGTAACACCCACAAAGCTTCGTATACGTAAGAAAATTCTTGATCCGCTTCTTAGAAAGCGTGCAAACTTCAAGCTCAAACAGCAAAACCAGTAATATATGTCACATTTTTTCTATTCACAGTTTGGGTGACTCAGACATTTTTTCTATTTTGATTTTTTAGTCCGTATGTTTTCAGTAAAAACTACGGACTAAATTTTTATTTGGAGCAAAAATGTCCGTTAACGTACGGATTTTTTGCGAGAAATCTTTAAAATAGTCCGTATGATTTGCAAAATTCATACGGACTATTTTACGTAAAATCGACAAATGTCCGAAGCTGGCACCATCATGGCACGTTCGAGAACTTTTCACACCCCACTCATGATGTTATGTCAACCTATCAAGCTGTGAACCCCTCATTTTCAGAAGTCTTCGGCCGCCCTGATATTACTGTAGCTTCTTTTTCTCGCAAATACAGTCATTTAGGGACGTTTTGCGAGAATTTGCACCTTATATTTCTCGCAAACTCAATCATTCGGGGCGTTTTGCGAGAATCTACACCTCAAATTTCTCGCAAGCGCTAACATTCGGGGCGTTTTGCGAGAATTTCATCTGAAAGCCAAGCAAATCATTCAATCATGCATATGTGCATAGTTATAATTACATTCGCCGAATAAAAAAACTGATGGCATCAGCTGTGTCAAAGTTGCCGAAGTCACCCTAAGGGCTCCGTTCCTGGCACGGTTGATTCCATCAGTCATAAAGCAAACAAACGTAATAAGAATAATAAAGTTTTCTGTGTTAGCAAAGATTTTTAAATTTCAACAGCAACCTTTTCCTCAAACTCACAAAGTGTGATCGGTTTTGAATAGTAATAGCCCTGGATTACATCGACACCATTCTTTACAAGAAAGTCGAGCTGTTCCTTTGTTTCAACACCCTCGGCTATTATTTTAAGGTTAAGCTTCTTAGCCATATCAACTACATATTCAATGATAAGATTTCCTTTTTCAACATTTGTGTTTCCACGAAGAAATCCCATATCAAGTTTAATTATGTCAACCGGTATATCTTTTAGCGAGTTCAGTGAGGAATACCCGCTTCCGAAATCATCCATTGCTATCTTATAGCCAAGGTCACGAATTCGGTTAAGCCTGATACCAAGGCTTTCCTGATCTTTCATGTACGCACTTTCGGTTATTTCAAAATATAGATTGTCTTTATTAATTCTGTGCCTGAATGACAAATCGGAAATTGTTTCAATTATTTCGTCGGTTTCAAGACTTAGTCTTGATACGTTAACCGATAAGGGTACAATAGCAGCATTTTCCTTTTCCCATTTCTCAACAAGAGAAAAAGCGCTTTCCCATACATATTTATCAAGTTCTTTGACAAAACCGTTCTTTTCAAATACAGGTATAAAAATTCCGGGAGAAACAAGGCTTCCGTCACTCTTCTTCCATCTGCACAGTGCTTCCGCTCCGACCATCTTACCTGTTACGGGATTATACTGTGGCTGAGGGAAAAGCACAAACTCTTTATTGTTCATCGCGTCTCGCATCTGCATTGTTATATCGGTCTCAATCTGCATTTCGCAACGCATCGATTCATCGTATTCAATAAACGTATTCTTTGTACGGTCGCTCGCTTTATCTGCAGCATAGGTACATAAGTTTACAAGATGTGAAAGTCGTAACGTACGATCGTTAACCTTATAGGTACCGTATCTTATCGTAACCGGGAAGAATACTCCAAGATGTTTGACATTGACCGTTTCCATCGCCATAAACGGTTTTGTTATTTCGGGCTTATCTTCCATAAATGCAGCAACGATTCCGCCCCCGAAACGACCATACGCGCCGTCTTCACCTATGCACTCTTCAAGCCTTCTTGCAATAAATGAGATAACTTTGTCACCCATCTCTGTGCCGTATAGGTTATTCACAAGTTTTAACTTGTTTATGTTTCCTACCATAAGAATGTAATTCTTATCCGGATTATCAGTCAAAAGTTTTCTTGCCCTGGCTCTGAAGCCGTCACGGTTGGGAATTCCTGTCATATGATCAACAAGTGCCTGATACTTTAAGTCATCATTCATATAATGAACACAGGACTGAGTTCTTGCGTATCCGTTTGCCACGGCTACTGCCAGGTTTTTACATGTTCTGTATCCGCATGAATTACAGTTAATATGCCTTTTCTCAGTCGTATCCTTATGCATCGATTCAAAAATGTCATTAATAACATCTTCCGGAATCACATAAGGCTGTCTATATCTGTCCTGAAAATGTCTTCTGAAATCTTCTTCACACAAATCCGCATATTTCTTTTCGTAAACTTCGCAAAACTCTTCTCTGCTGTTACAGCTTCCGATTAAATTGTAACAGTCGGACCTTATGTCTCTGTAATTCTTCATTACATTTTCAAAAACACCGTCCTGCTTATTGACACCGCTTCCGATTGCGCAACCGCCCCCACAGACACCAATCGTAACCATAAGCGAATGGGTAACGTCATCGCGGGAGATTGCAGTCTCTAATAATTTCATGTTTTGGTCGTTTGCTGCCTTATAATGGGTAAATACTTCTTCCTTCGGAAAGAAGTACGATACTCCGTCTATAAAACCATCATGAATTGCAATAAGATTTCCCATGTCCGGAGTGTTTAAATCGGACACACTCTCCTCGTCGGGAAGACCAATCTTATCCATATAGTTGACAAGAGATGAAAACGTAACACTGTAGTCCACGTATTTTCCGCTCTCTGCGGTTTTGATTTCATCCGCTAAGGTTACACAAGGCGTAAAAACCACGTATTTTGAGTAGTCTTTCAAATACTTTTTAGCATATATTGCAGTACATATCGTAGGATTATGAACCGGAATGATGTGTGAAAGCATATCCGGATCATGGCATTCCGCAAAATTACTTATTGCAGTGCAGGTATTTGCTATGAACTGCCTGCACTGATGATTTTCGTCCATATTATCCTTAAGATACTTTGCATGATAATACATTGATATCTCAGCGCCATAGGCTATGTCATATATTCGGTTTATTCCAAGTTTTCTGAGAAAAGCAAGCATTCTACCTGCCTTTTCTTTATAAAGCACGTAAAAAGCCGGATCGATAAGTGCGGATATATTTTCACCTTTATGAATATCTTCCATAAACAATTCAAAATCATCTCTGAATTTTCTGGCTCCATGCTCACAGGCTGCAATACAGCTACCGCACTTAATACATTTTTTAGTTACATTAACGCTAAGTTTTCCATCCATGGAGGATGCAACATTTGCGCCCAAAGCAGGGCATACACTAATACATTTGTTACATCCGACACACGCATCGTTCGTGTATACTATTCCATCATTAAATCTGCTCATCAGTCGATTAACGCTCCGATTTATTATTCAAATACAACCATAACCATTGTCTGGTTAAAATGCTCAAAATTAAACTGCTCGCCAAAACCGGTCATACCCATATGGTTTCCGAAACCGGTCGAAAGAAAATCATTAAAGTCCCCATTTTTACCGATATCTTCAAAATATCTCATTCTTGCATAACAGTTTACTGAAAATGTAAGCGAAGGATTCTCAATAACCGATTTGACATTTTCTTTTGTCTTCTTCCACACAAAATCAACGTCATCAGGTTCAAGTATCATAAGTTTTGTACAGTTGTATATTCTTGCAAAATAGAGCATACTTCCGTCTTTGTTGATAAGACCGGGAGTAATAATATACATTTCATTTCCGACTATTCTTCCCATCGGATGCCGCAAAAGAACTTTTTCCATGTGTTCATCTTTTGAATCAAGGTGTTCCATCAAAGCTTCCGCAGCAGGCTTTCCGTCATATTCATATACAATTCTGTTCTCACAATCAACGTCTGTTGCCGTGACAAAATGTCTAGTAGGTCTGAATATATTTTCTTTATATACATAAATCCGTCCGCAAAGGTTTTTAACAATGACAAAAACCGTAGCTTCGTCATAAACCAGACCGTTTAGTGCCACAAAAGTCTTCTCCGTTATAAACTTAGCTCCGGCAGTTCCTCCAACCACGGGAATGTTTTTTTCTCCGAGAACTTTCTTAAAAGTATCCTGAACAAGTTCCTCGCAGTTGCCGTGTGCTGTATTAAAAGCGATACATACGGTATTTTCCAAATCTGACAACTCACAAAGGGCTTTCTCGATTGACGAAGAATATCTCATCGGATAATGTGTTATCTCAAACAAAGCACCTGTACTTGCCTCTATTCCGTCATAGATAGCAATGACAGAAAACGCATTCTCTGAAAAACCCTTTGATGTATATGTCATTTTCCCTGACGAGCCTATGCTTTTTGCATGCGGATAAGCCTTTTTAATCTCTTCGGCAAAAAAACTGAACCTCTCACTGTCGGATGAAAAAATAATAAGCGAAGGTTTCCCTTTGGCATCAATTTGCGCCTTAACTTCGTAAAGCGCCTCTTCCGCATCATTTTTTTCACTGTAAGCAACTATATTATTCATAAAAAAGAACTCCTTACCACGTTAATCGTAGCAAGAAGTTCTTATCAATTTATTAATTTGAAAGATATTTGATTAATTTCTTTTTAAGCACATCGATTTGAATGGGTTTTGAAATATAATCGTCCATACCGCTTTCCAAAAACAGTTCATCTGCGCCTTTCATAACATTGGCACTGCATGCAACGATTTTTACTTTTTTGTTCCATTCTTTTTCGGATTTACGAATTTTCGATGAAGTTTCCGCTCCGTCCATATCAGGCATCATGTGATCCATGAATATCAAATCATACTCTATGTCTTCGGTGCTAAGCAAGGCATCTTCACCACTGTAACATTTATCGCACTCTATTCCGAATTGTTTCAAAAACGCTGAGAGAACTTTGACATTGACCTTATTATCGTCTACAACAAGCACCCTTGCATTAGGAAACTGTGGCATTTCTTCCTGAACTCTCGGTATCTCGTCTCTTGCATCCTCATTTTCAAAAAGTTTGAATGTGGCAAGTTTATTGACTTCAACAGGTCCGCCCTTATTCGAGCCGTCACATGGATTACAGTCAACAACAAATAACGGGATTTCAAAAGAAAATGTACTTCCTTCTCCGTACTTACTCTTAACATTTTTTGTTCCGTCCATGAGTCTTATAAGTTCTGCAGAAATAGCAAGTCCCAAGCCGGTTCCGACTATTTTCCTGTTCTTTTTCATATCAACCTGGCTAAACGGTTTAAACAGTTTTTCAAGATCGTCCTCTGAAATTCCGCTTCCGGTATCCTCTACCGAACAGGACATCGATATTTTTTTTACATCAAGTATATCAAAGCCCACTTTAAAGGTTATGCTTCCGCTCTTTGTGTACTTTACAGCATTTCCAAGGAAATTTATAAGTACCTGTCTTATTCGGATGTCATCGCCGAACAATGTTCTTGGAAGCATCGGATCAACATCAACTATAAACTTGACCGATCGGTCAGCCATGCGCATATTGATTACATTGATTACTCCGTTCAAAAGATCCAAAGAATCAAATTCGACAGGAACAATCTCAAGTTTACCCGATTCTGCCTTTGAAAGATCGAGCGTCTCACAAATAATGTCAAGAAGCATCTTTCCGGACGACTTAATCTGTGACAGGTAATCGTATATCGAGGAAACACTTGCCTCCCTCTCAGCCAGTTCGGCCATTCCGATAATGGCGTTAAGCGGAGTTCGTATTTCATGTGACATATTTGCGAGAAAAGCACTCTTGGCCTGGTTTGCATTTTCCGATGCTTCTTTGAGCTCCCTCATCTCATCATATCTTTGTTGCTGTTGTGTAACATCGGAAATAACAACAAGATAACCAACATTTTTTCTTTGCTCGACAATCGGCGCCGCTATTGACGAAAAGAACTTTCCGTTTCTTTCAAAAGGTTCCTTTCTTCCGAACGAGCAGATATCCATTCCAAGTTCATCAAGCGAAACGCCAGGGTCCCAACTCTTCATTTCAGGGAAAATGTAATCCGCCGTAGTATTTGACTGAATATAACGTCTTTCTGCATCTGCTATAATTACGCCCTGCTCAATTTCTTTAAACAGGCTCGTGTAAGCACGTTCAGCAATATTTATCATCTTCCAGTGCGTGAGCACATAGCAAAGATGGAATGTCGCTATCATGACAAAAAGCGATACCGGATTATAGCCCGAGTCAAGGATAAAGTAATGTAATGCAACTCCAAGAATCGGAAGAAAGCACATACTGATAAGAATTCGTAAGCGTCTCCGCTTCGATTTTCTTTCTGTCTTCTTTAATGTCAAGGAGCAAATAACAATTGCAAAAGAAAGATATATAACCTGTAATATAACGAATATAATAAACAAAGGCCCCGGAATCAGTAAAAGATGTGGAAAAAGTCCTTCTTCTGTCCAGCCGATTGATTTATAGAAAACACCTTCCCTGTTAAATACAAGGAGGAAAGTTAAAAATACAGTGTTAACAACAGAAGTGATAATCCAAACATACTTTTTTGTCTTTATTTCCGCATATTCAAGCACAAACCTTACAAAAATCATTGCCATGTATATAAGGCCAAGGTACTGGAAAGTAAGTGCTGTCATTGCAGCTTCTTTTGTCTGTGCGAGCATTTCAAGGAGATATCCGACTCCATCAACACAGACGAGTCCGGATGCAATAGTCAGTATTCTTTGATCATTTCCCAGTCTGAACTGAATGAGCGAGGAAACGCACAAAACCGTACAGAACACACACAATATCTGAATGATAAGTAAAAACTGATACATACTTTCCTCCATGGGCACAGTTGCCCACGGTCATTTTACCATCCGCACCATTAATCTTTGATTAATTTAAAAAGAGGTTGCAAAACTGCAACCTCCTTTGTTTTATTTTACTGTTCACGCTTCGTAAATCATCTTGGCAATGTCGGCAGACTGCTTGGCATCTTTGGAATAAAAATCAGCACCAATCTGCATTGCAAACTCTTCGGTAAGAACAGCGCCTCCGACCATTACCTTACAGTCAAGTCCTGCTGCCCGTATTGCCTTTATCGTCTCTTCCATGGACGCAACCGTTGTCGTCATTAGTGCGGACAGACCGACAAGCTTGACCTGATGCTCTCTTGCAGCATCGACGACCTTCTGTATCGGAACATCCTTTCCAAGGTCTATAACAGTAAAACCGTAATTTTCAAGAATAGTTTTTACAATGTTCTTTCCGATGTCATGAACATCGCCCTTAACCGTCGCAAGAACTATTTTGCCCTTGGATATTGTAGAGCTGTTATTTGCAGCCATATATTCTTTTATAACAGTAAATCCGGCTTCCGCTGCCTGAGCACTCGAAAGAAGCTGAGGGAGGAATATTGTTCCTTTTTCAAACAAAGCTCCGACTAAATCAAGTGCCGGAATAAGTTCATTATTGACGATATCAAGCGGATCCATGCCTTTATCAAGCAACGATTTTACTGCCTTGGCCGTCATGTCTCCAAGACCTTTTTTAATATAATCCGCGATAGTCAGCTCGTCGTTTGAAGGGAGACTGCTTTCTTTTGCATTCTTCTCCATCTCGGCTATTGCCGCGTATTTTTCAACGTAATGAGCGGAAGTCCTGTCAATGTTCCAAAGAACGTGAAATGCATCAACAGCGCCCATCATGGCTGCGTTGTTTGGATTTATGATAGGAAGATCGAGTCCTGCTTCCATGGCAAGAGTCAGGAATGTCGTATTAATAAATTCTCTTTTCGGAAGGCCAAAAGATATGTTTGAAACGCCAAGTACAGTATGAACACCATACAGTCTTTTAACTTCCTTTATGGCATTAAGCGTATCACGGACTTCCTTTTGCTGAACGGATGCAGCAAGAGTAAGGCAGTCAATATATATGTCCTTTTCCTCTATTCCGTATTCCTTACACTTATTAACGATACGGCCGGCAATCTCAACTCGCTTTTCATACTCGGAAGGAATACCGTTGCTGTCCATGGTAAGTCCGATGACTGCTGCCCCGTATTTGGCTGCAATGGGAAGTATCTTTTCAAGGACCTCTTCCTCACCGTTAACACTGTTTACAAGCGCCTTACCGTTATAGATTCTTAAAGCCTTTTCAATTACGGAAGCGTTTGAAGAGTCAATCTGAAGCGGAAGATCCACAACTCCCTGCAATTCTTTCACAACCTCAACCATGAGTGATTCTTCGTCTATTTTGGGAAGACCTACATTTACGTCGAGAATCTCTGCACCGGCTTCCGCCTGCTCCATCGCCTGTGCCTTTACATAATCAAGATCATGATTGAGTAAAGCTTCTTTAAACACTTTCTTACCCGTAGGATTAATTCGTTCTCCGACCACATGAACCCTGTTAACATCAACAAAAGTTCTTGCGCTTGAGAGGTATGATTTATTATTTTTCTCAGGCTTAATCGGTTTGTATTCTCCGATTACTTTTGTAAGTGCCTCTATATATTCGGGTGCCGTTCCGCAGCATCCTCCTACCATTGATACACCCATTTCAAGGAAAGGAATCATCTTATTTGCAAATTCCTCGGGCCCCATCGCATAAGCTCCGGTCCGAGGGTCCGGAAGACCGGCGTTAGGCTTTACTATAAGAGGAAGGTCCGAAACTTCCCTCATTCTCTTTACAAAGGGAAGAAGTTCATCGGGACCAAGCGAACAGTTTACACCTATAGCATCTACTTTCAATGCTGAAAGAGTTATCGCCATTGCTTCCACAAGAGTACCGTTAAAGGTACGTCCGTTTGACTCAAAAGTCATTGTTACCAAAATGGGTAGGTCACAGCACTCTTTTGCCGCCAAAACTCCTGCTTTAACTTCAAGAAGATCTGTCTGTGTTTCCAATACTATACAGTCTGCGCCCGCTTTTGCTCCGGCAGAAATCATCTGTCGATACATATTGTAGGCATCATCAAACTTAAGATTTCCAAAAGGCTCGAGAATATCTCCTATTGTACCCATTGAAAGACCTACAATTGCCCCGTAAGGCTGTGCTGCTTCTTTTGCATTTTTCACTGCAGCGGTAACAATTTCCTCAACGCTGTACTTAGAGTCTCTGACCTTATATGCATTTGCGCCAAAAGAACAGGAATATATCAGTTTTGTTCCTTTTTCAAGGTACGATTTGTGAACTTCCTTAATGATGTCAGGGTGTGTAATATTAAGTTCTTCGGGGATATGTCCCATGGGAGCCTTTCTTTTTACAAGCTCGGTTCCCATTGCTCCGTCAAGTATTGTAATATTGTCCCAAAAATTTAATATAGCCATATATGTTCTCCACATTACCGTCTGCCGGTATGCTTATAATGTATTTTAAGTTCGGATGTCCGCAACCGCTGCAACTGCCGTAACACTTTTACGGGGATTCATAAGATAGTTTGGATTAAGCGTAACCCCTGCCAGCCTTTCGGTATTAAGTACCCTTATAAAATCTTCCTGTTGTGAAAGAGGCATATCACCGTATCCCGGGCTGAAACGAATGCCGGTTTTAACATGATACTTTTCTTCCGCTTCCTTCTGCAAAGAGTCGCAGGCTTTCTCAACCGCCTGAATTCCGCAGGCATTCAAAATGACCGCAAGCGTAGGATTTACCACCATCTGTTTTTCGACTTCTCTGTCAAACTCAGCTCCTATGGTAACGCAAAAAAGAATTACCTGTCCGGCTCCGTCCAAATGCTTATCAATGCTCTTTCCTTTAAGCACAAGATTTGAGTCTGTCAGCGCAATTCCTTCTTTTGACTTTGTTGTTTTAAAAAAACGGTAGCAGCTTCTTACTTTAATCAACTTGTTTGAAAGTTCGATTCCTTCCGCCAGCGTTTTCTCTACAACTTCTGTTATTTCACTCCCCCGGTATCCAAGATACCGAAGGATTTCACTTCTGTCTTCCTGTGATAATGTAATATCCATCAATTGTTATTAACACTCTTAAACAAGTTTTCAGTCGCGTTAGTAATATATTTGGCTGTTTCAACGTTATTCATGGTATATAGATGAACTCCGCGAACATCGTTTGCAACAAGATCCGAAATCTGATCAACCGTATATGAAAGACCTGCCTGATTAAGTGCCTCCGGAGAATCCGCATACTTGCTTATCATTTTTGCAAATTTAGGAGGTATGGAAGCTCCGCACATTGCTACGGTTCTTTCAACCTGGCTTTTTTTAACGATAGGCATAATACCTGCAGCTATCGGTACATCAATACCTGCCTTTTCAACCTTTTCCCTGAACGAGTAGAAAATATCGTTATCAAAAAAGAGCTGCGTAGTAAGATGAGTCACACCGGCATCAACCTTTTTCTTTAAGTTTTCGATATCTTCGTCAAGGTTTGATGCATCAACATGGCATTCGGGATAGCAAGCCCCTGCCACATTAAAATATGGATCAAATTCCTTAATAAATTTTGTAAGGTCACTCGCGTGGGGGAACGCCATCACGCACTCACCTTCCGAAGGCATATCCCCTCTTAATGCGAGAATATTCTGTACTCCGATTTCTTTAAGATTTCGAAGAGTCTCTTTGAGTTCTTCCTCCGTCGACCCCACACATGTTAAGTGGCTTAAAGGCTCAATTCCGTATTCTTTCTTAATTAGAGATGCGATTTCTGCAGTCTTTCCCTTTTGCTGATTACTGCCCCCTGCTCCGTATGTAACCGAAATATAATCAATCGGAAGACCTCTGAGACCGTAAAGGGTATTATATACTGTTTCTACCGCTCCGGTTTTCTTTGGCGGAAAAACTTCCATTGAATATACTGTTTTTTTGTTCCTGTAAAGCTGTTCTATATTCATCCTATATCTCACGGGCCGAAATCGCCCACCGAATTTTTTGTTGAAATCCGGTCTTTCTATATTCCTAATAATGATGTTGCAATCGAGAAATAAATAAGCAGTGACAATGCATCAACAATCGTTGTAATAAACGGACTCGCCATTACGGCAGGGTC
This sequence comes from Lachnospiraceae bacterium, assembly GCA_045627845.1. GTDB lineage: Bacteria > Bacillota > Clostridia > Lachnospirales > Lachnospiraceae > UBA1258. The sequence continues at coordinate 28,654 of JAZQOL010000026.1, forward strand.
AAAGCCCATTCTTTTGGCTATCATAGGAAGTGTGCAACCTATAATCTTCGCAATAAGAACTGCTGCCACAAGAGTAAGGCATACAACAATTGCAACGTCGAACGTAACTCTGTCAATCAAAAGAAGTTTTCCAAAGTTACATACAGCAAGAGTAATACCGCATACTAAAGCGACTCTTAATTCCTTCCATACTACCCTGAAAAAGTCTCTGAAGGTAATCTCTTCAAGCGAAAGACCACGAATAATCGTAACACTTGCCTGTCCTCCGGCGTTTCCTCCCGTATCCATAAGCATCGGGATAAAAGTTGTCAGAACAGCACATGCACCAAGCGCGCTCTCGAATCCGTGAATTATGCTTCCGGTAAACGTAGCCGAAACCATCAAAAGAAGCAACCACGGTATTCTCTTCTTCCATGTTTCAAAAACTCCGGTCTTCATATAAGGCTTGTCGGTAGGCACAATAGCTGCCATCTTTTCGATATCCTCTGTGGTCTCTTCTTCAAGAATATCCACGATATCGTCGACTGTAATGATACCAACAAGTCTGTTCTCGTTATCAACTACCGGCATCGCGGTAAAATCGTACTTTTTGAACTGTTTGGCAACATCTTCCTGGTCGGTAAGCGTATTGACCGAAATGTAGTTTTCGTTCATTATGTCGCCGACCGTATCTTCCGGGTCTGCAAGAAGAAGCCCTCTTAATGTAAGCGAGCCTATAAGTGTTCTTCTTTTATCAAGTACATAAAGCGTATTGATTGTTTCTTTATCCATTCCGACTTTACGTACCCGTTCAAGTGCCTGTGCAACCGTAAGGTTTTCCTTCAGGTCTACATATTCGACAGTCATAATACTGCCGGCAGAGTAATCGGGGTATCTTAAAAGTGCGTTGATATCGCGACGTGCTTCGGGACTACAGGAAGCAAGAAGCTTCTTTACCACGTTTGCAGGCATTTCCTCGAATACGTCAGCTGCATCGTCGGCCATCATGTTATCAATAATGTTGGCTGCATCACGTTCAGACATACTCGTAATAAGAAGTTGCTGACTATCAAGTTCAAGATAAGAAAAGACATCGGCTGCACGATCCTTTGGAAGGATTCTGAAAACCTTCAAAAGCTCATCCTCGGGAATATTCTCCATAACCTGAGCTATATCAGCGTCAAGTAATTCAGACAATTTCTGGCGAAGTCTTGTATACTGCCTGGTGTCAATGAGTTCTAATACTTCCGATAAATCAAATTGTTCATCCATAGCAATTCCTCCAATTCAGTTGTGATTTTATTAGTTATTGTCGCTCGCGGGAGAGGATTGTCCGATTTGGGACTGTTCTTCATAATAAAACCACCACCTTTCTGAAAGATTTGCCTTAAGGCACAAACAAAAATCTACCTAAACACTATAAAATAATCACATTTTAGTGTCAACAAAATATGCATTCGAAAGCTTTTCGTACTCAACATTTGACGATGTGATTGATATAACGTCATTAACCGTCTTCTCGTATTTTTCAAAGCCCGTTCTTATAATAAATGTAACCGTATCCGAATAAAATGTATCTACTACCTTTATATCTTCTTTTTCAAAATATCTTCGTATCTTTTCACCGTTTGGATAATCACTTTTAAAACTTGCCTCAACGCCGAATCTCATTACCGCTTTTTCGGACGCTTCAAGGCCAAGCTTTGCAGCCTCAGCATACATTCTCGCAAGCGGACCTGCTCCGAGAAGTGTCCCCCCGAAGTAACGGGTCACCACAATACAGCAGTTTCTTACTCCGCTTTCTTTTAACACATTAAATATAGGAAGGCCTGCCGTTTGCGAAGGTTCTCCGTCATCGGAAAATTTAACCTTATCCGCATCCTTGCCAATAACGTAGGCGTAACAGTTATGGCGGGCATCATAAAATTTCTTTTTAATGGAATTAACAAACTCCATTGCCTCTTCTTCTGTCTCTACCGGGCTAAGGTGGGCAATGAATCTTGATTTTTTAAGTTCGGTTTCCGCTTCCGCGCCCATTGTAAGTATCGTATACGGCTCGTTCATGCAATTCCTCACAGTATCATTTCTTTTAACTTCCATATTAGTATATTACGCTTCTTACGATTTTGTGAAGATTCTGTTAAGCGACTTCTTTTTTAAATTGAAGTTTGTTATAATGCATTAGTTAGTATAACTATGTTTATTCACGTCGGGACAGCCCCGACCGGAGGGAAAATATATGAATTATGGCAGAAAGGGAATCCGCAAGCAGCAGTTGGAACTCAACTCCCGCGGTCCCAAATGGGCTAGAAAGCTTCTGCTTATTATTGCCGTTGCATCATGTGTCGCCATTCTCAGTTTCGGAATACTTGTTGCAGCGCTCGGAATAGGTGCATTTAACGGTATTTTATCATCTTCACCCGATATTAAGCAGATTTCGGTAGCTCCAACAGGCAAATCTTCTTTTGTATATGATATTCAGGGCAATCAGATTGCAAAGCTCGTAACTGTGAACGCCAACCGTATACCGGTTTCAAGCGAGCAGATTCCTCAGTACATGAAAGATGCTATTGTTGCTATTGAGGACGAACGTTTCTATCAGCACAACGGAATCGATTTTAAATCAATTCTTCACGCTGCGTTTGACGTTATCGCCAACAGAGAACTTGGTGCCGGCGGTAGTACCATCACCCAGCAGCTTCTTAAAAACAACGTTTTTGTTGACTGGATGTCTGAGGAAAATAACATTCAGAAAGTCAAAAGAAAAATACAGGAACAATATTGCGCCGTTCAGCTGGAGAAAGTTATGGACAAGGACACAATCCTTACCTACTACTTAAACACAATCAATCTTTCGCAGAACTGTCTCGGTGTCGAGGCTGCCAGCAGACGTTATTTCAACAAGAGTGTGTCTGAACTTTCTCTTTCGGAATGCGCTGTTATTGCCAGCATTACAAATAAGCCTACACGTTTCAACCCGATTCTCCATCCTGATGCAAACCGTGTACGTATGGAAGCGGTTCTTGATAAGATGGAGGAACTCGGATATATTACAGCTGCAGAGAAAAAAGCTGCTCTTGAAGATGATGTATATTCAAGAATCCAGGAAACCAATCAGATTGTTATCGAAGAGGAAACAAAAGATTCTTACTTTGTAGATGCTTTGAAGGTTCAGTTAAAGAAGGATCTTCTTGCAGCCGGTTACACAGAAAACCAAGCCTACACGCTTATGTACTCAGGTGGATTAAGGATTAACTCCACAATGGATTCGGATATACAGAAAATCTGTGATGAAGAATTTATGAATCCTAACAATTATGCTGAGAATGTTAAGTATTATCTTAACTATCAGCTCACCACGAAGAAATCAGACGGAACTTATGTAAACTACAGTGCAGAGCAGCTTGCCAAGTGGAAAAAGCAGTATGATGCAACTTACGAAAGATTATATACCGATCCCGAGGCTCCTTACCTTGACATCGAAGCATTTCAGGAAGCGATGTTTGAAGAAGGTGAAGAAATCGTCGGCGAAGACGTAAACATTGTTCCTCAGCCGCAGGTTTCTTTCACTATTATTCAGCAATCCACAGGACACTGTGTAGCCATGATCGGTGGTCGTGGAGAAAAGGACGGTGCGATGACACTTAATCGTGCAACAATGTCCATGCGTCAGCCGGGATCGTGTTTCAAGGTACTTGCTGCATTCGGACCTGCAATTGATGCTTGCGGAAAGCTTCCGTCTTCCGTTTATCTTGATGCACCGTTCACGTACTATGACGGAACTCCCGTTAAAAACTGGTATGGCGAAAACACCTACCGTGGAATACAGAGCATAAGACTTGGTATTGTTAACTCGCTCAACATTATCGCTGTAAAAACAATTACTGAGATTGAACCCGAGTTATCATTCCAATACCTTGAAAATATGGGTTTTTCAACTCTTTGGCGTCAAAAACCCGTCGGCAACCTGATTTATACGGATATCGGACAGCCTCTGGCACTCGGTGGTATCACGGACGGTATATACAACTATGAACTGACAGCTGCCTATGCAGGCATTGCAAACGGCGGAGTGTACATTGAGCCAAAGCTCTATACAACAGTCGAGGACAGTGAAGGCAATATCATACTTGACAACTCCACTCCTATTGCAAGAAGAATTTTCTCCGAAGAAACAGCTTATATGCTTACCGATTGTATGGTTGACTGTGCAAAAACAGGTTCCGCAAGACAGATTAAGTTCGGAATGTCCGTTGCCGGAAAAACCGGAACAACATCCGACGAAAAGGATATCTGGATTGCAGCTTATACGCCCTACTATACAGCATGTTGTTGGAGCGGATATGATAATCCCCACAAAATGAACTCAGCCGAACAAAAAGTTCCCAAGCAACTTTGGAAGGCGGTAATGGAAAGAGTTCACGAGAATCTCCCCGATCCCGGCTTCACGGTTCCCGAAACAATCGTCCAGTGTGATGTATGTGATCAGTCCGGTAAGCTTCCACGTCCCGGAATTTGTGACGGCTGTATAAAAACAGAAATATTCACCGAAGCATCTGTTCCTACCGAATATTGTGATGTTCACTTTGTCGGACGCATATGTGGATATGATAATCTTCGTGCAACAGACTTCTGTCCGTTTGCTTACGAAGGCATTGCAGCCATGAATCCTATAGAATCCGACAAGCTCGTTCAGGGTTCTACGATTATAGCAGCCGAAGAACTTGATCCCTTAGCCGTTCAGCAGGCTCAGATAGCTCAACAGCAAAAGCTCTCCGGTTATTGCCACCATACATACGAATTTGTCAATCAGGAAGGCTATGATGCCATATACGCTCAGGAACAGACATTATACGCAGCCAGAGTTGCTGCAGTTCTTGCAGCACAGCAGCAGCAACAACAACAGGCTTCCGAGCAGTAATATCAAAAGGAAAAACCGGCGCTTATACAGCGCCGGTTTTATTATGTCATTATTTAAATGCATTTATTTCTTTAACGGTCTTAACATCGCTTTCATCAGATAATGAATCGGTATTGCCATAACGAACACCGAAACCGCAGCCACAAGTACGTATAGGTAAGGATTTATAACCCAGTATACAAGTGTTCTTAGCACCATCGCCTGAACCAAATATACCTCCAACGATATATCACTGAGATAGTGAGCCACAAAATTATGTAAAAGCGAAGGAGTCTTTTTGTTAATCACATACAAAAGTGTAAGCATTACAAGGATGAGAGCAACATCGCCTATCAGGCTTGCAATAATCTTTATCGTAATTCCAAATTCCTTTATAACTCCAGCCTTGTAAGAAGCAGCCAAAAGAACAATTCCAATCAGAAATACAAATACTCCGAAACTCTTTATGAGTCTTGTTATCTTCTCCCTTAAGTAGTACGCCAAAAAGCCAAATGCAAAACTCATAATTGCCGTATACCTTGCTATATAGCCATTCACAAAACTTACACCGATTATATAGGCAATACCTGTAGCAAACAGCAAAATGAGTTTAACCCGGTCGCTGATTTTCAGACTGTATATTATCAAAAATACAATATAGGCCCACAGCATATATTGCAAAAACCAGCCAAAGCTTACTATAGTAGAACCAAAAGAAAATGACTTTATAACCGCCAAGACACTTGGCTTTCCGGTTCCGATATATGCTTCAAAAGTGTAATAGCATACGACGGCAAATGTATATTCCAAAAACAACGGAAGAAATCTTCTTTTGAAAAATCCTCGAATATATTGTTCCCTCTTGGCATCATATGAGGCGCATATTCCATACCCCGAAATAAACATAAAACCGATTACGGTGTAATGACCCAAAAGGTAAAGTGCCTGTCCAACATAAGTTTCAGCCATTATCATAGAAAACTGATAAAGATGGCTTATAAGAACAAGTACCGCCAGATACCCCTTCGCCGCATAAAAAGATTCCCGCGAAAGAAAATCATAATCATTATCTTCAATGACGGTCATATTTTTCCCTCACAACATATTTATATCGAACCACATTATAGCATATTAAAGCCATCTGCCGCCATAAAAGTTTTTCCGTTGACAACGTCATACCTCTATGCTAATATATCACTTGTGCCAGCAAATCGTTGGCAAGATGCTGATGTGGCTCAGTCGGTAGAGCGTCGCCTTGGTAAGGCGGAGGTCACGGGTTCGATTCCCGTCATCAGCTTTTTTGTTGCTTAAAAATGACAGCGATAAAGCACGCCCTGCGAACTTTATCAGCTGATTAGCGGTCGTCGAATATCCTGTCGTGCAAGCACGCCGGCTATTCTCCTCGTCGCCATAACACAAAAAGTCGCCCTAACCGTTGATATGTACCCTCTTTACTGGACAAACTGAGGTGACCCCAAAAAGTTAGACTTTTTAAGCGTAGCAGTTTTGGCTGCTACGCTATTTTTATGCAGCCAAGAGGTTGAGACGATATTGCACCGGGCTCATCCATCCTAGTTTCTCTTTAATTCTTTGTTCGTTATAA
>JAZQOL010000027.1:0-28594 GCA_045627845.1 Lachnospiraceae bacterium
AAGCTAGGATATACATCCACGCTTGACTATTATTTAGTAGTTTGTGAAAACTGAGGAACCGCCTTGGTACGGAACCGTATGCCAGGTGGTGTGAGAGGTCGGCTAATCAACTAATGGTTAGCCTCCTACTCGATTTATGGCGACGAGGAGAATAGCCGGCGTGCTTGCACGACAGGATATTCGAAGACCGCTAATCAGCCGATAAAGCTCGCAGATTCGGTATCTCAAGGCCGTTTTCGAGAAACTTGACCTTGAAATTCTCGCAAGTTCAGCATTTCAGGCAAGTTTGCGAGAAACTTACTTCGCTTCCATTGAGAGATAAATTATAATAAAATTGATTTAACTGAATCGGAAGTAATTGACTGGCAGAAACGGAGCAAGGTATGAAACTTATACATTTATCGGACCTTCATATAGGAAAGCGCGTAAATGAGTTTTCAATGATTGAAGACCAAAAGTACATTCTTATGAAGATTATAAATATCATAGATGATGAAAATCCTGACGGAGTATTAATAGCAGGAGATGTTTATGACAGATCCGTTCCGACTGAAGAGTCAATGCAACTTTGGGATGATTTTCTAAACAGGCTTGCAAAGCGAAATCTGAAGGTGTTTGCAATAAACGGAAATCATGACTCGGCAGTAAGATTTTCAGACCACAGTAAGCTTATTGAAAAGACCGGAATTTTTCTTTCGCCGATATATACAGGAGTTGTTGAACCGTTAATTTTAGAAGATGAGTATGGTGCTCTTAATATTTATCTTCTTCCATTCATAAAGCCGGCAATTGTGCGCCAGGCATTTCCCGATGAAGACATATCTGATTATACCGATGCCTGCCGTGTTGCAATTGAACACATGAACGTCGATGCGGGCAAAAGAAATCTCCTTGTCGCGCACCAGTTTGTTACGGGGGCCACAAGATGTGACTCCGAAGAAATATCGGTCGGTGGACTTGATAATGTTGATTCCTCTGTATTTGACTGCTTTGATTATGTGGCACTTGGACATATACATGGAAAACAGCGCATCGGAAGGGACACGGTAAGATATTGTGGGACACCTCTTAAATATTCTTTTTCCGAAAAGGACCATAAGAAGAGTGTGACGGTTGTTGATTTTAAGGAAAAGGGAACTGTTGATATAAGGGAAATACCGTTGGTACCGCTTCATGACCTTAGGGAAATAAAAGGAACTTATGAAGAACTTACGGCAAAGAAAAACTACGAGGGAACAGACCTTGAAGATTACATACATGCGGTTCTGACCGATGAGGATGATGTTTTGGATGCAATCGGCAAACTTCGTGTTATTTATCCCAATCTTATGAAGCTTAGCTATGATAATAAACGTACAAGAGAAAACCGATTTGTCGACGAAGTAAAAGACATAGACAACAAGTCACCGCTACAACTTTTCGAGGAGTTTTTCGAGCTTCAGAACAATCAGCCGATGAGTGAAAAGCAAAGGGAAATATCAACGGAGCTTATCGAACGTATCTGGGGGATGTAATATATGAGACCACTTTTTTTGAAAATGTCCGCTTTCGGACCATATGCAGGTGAAGTTACAATTCCCTTAAGCGAGCTTGGGGAACGTGGGTTATATCTTATTACCGGAGATACCGGCGCCGGAAAGACGACTATATTTGATGCAATATGCTTTGCACTTTTCGGGGAACCAAGCGGAAGTAACAGGGATGCTTCGATGTTTCGTTCAAAGTATGCGGAACCTGACATGCCCACTGAAGTTATGTTAACCTTCACTCACAGAAACAAAGAATATACGGTTAAAAGAAATCCCGAATACTTAAGACCTGCAAAAAGGGGTGACGGATTTACAAAACAGACTGCGGATGCTGAACTTATATATCCTGACGGAAAGGTCGTTACGAAGGTAAAGGATGTAACACTGGCAATTGAAACGTTGCTTGGAGTGAACAGAGAGCAGTTTTCACAGATTGCAATGCTGGCACAGGGTGACTTTTTGAAACTGCTTCTTGCGGACACAAGGCAGAGACAGGAAATATTCAGAGAACTGTTTTCGACAGGATTTTATCAGAAACTACAGTACGAGCTTGAAAGCAAAAGAAAAGAAATATACGGGACTGTTGAGGACGCGGTAAAGAGCATAAGACAGTATGTGAGCGGAATAAATGCCGATCCCGACAGCGTTTTGGCACTGACGGTTGTTAAGGCAAAAGAAGGTCTTCTCACGACGGAAGACACTCTCGAACTTATCGACAGCATTATTGCTGAGGATATGAAAGCGAAGTCTTTGATTGAGGAAAACAGGGTAAAGACAGGGAACGAGCTTGAAACTGTAAACCGTGAAATCGGCACCTATGAAAATCTCGAAAAAACGAGGATTGAGCTTGAAAAAAACAGAGAACTTCTTTCGAAGGAAGAGCCTGAATGCAGGCAACTATGTGAAGAACTTGAGATAGCAAAAAAACTTCTTAATACGAAGGATGCTTTAGACAGCGAGGCTTCAAAAATCGAGGCAATGCTTCCTGAATATGATAATTTTGAAGCTTTAATAACAGACTGCGAAAGAATCGATAAGGAGATTGCCGATTATAGGAAGAGCCTTTCTGATAAAGAAACCGAAAAGAAAAAATCCGAAGATAAATCGAGTGAACTAAAAGAAGAACTTTCGGGCCTTTCTGAAGCAGGCACTAATCTTGAAAAACTTAAAAACAGACTTGATGCTATAAAAGGCAATATAGCTGAAATTGAAGAACTCAGAAAACTTCTTGACGATTATAAAAATCTTAAGGACGAATTTGAGAGAAAGCAGAAGAGCTATCTTGAGGCCGACAACTCTTTGAGCGAAGCACGACACAGGTTTGATGTGCTAGACAGAGCTTTCAGAGACGGACAGGCAGGAATACTTGCAGAATCCTTGAGAGAAGGAGAAAGGTGTCCGGTGTGCGGTTCCACTGAGCACCCGTTTGCTGCAACAAAACCCGAGGGCGTTCCTTCAGAAGCTGAGCTTAAGGCGGCAAGAAAACTGGCAGATGAGGCAGGAAAGGTTGCAACAGAGGCTGCGAAGACTTCCGGGGAAGCACGTTCCAAGGCAGATTCAAAGGCCGGGGAAATTGAGAGGGCGGTAGCAAAGTTAAATGAAAAGCCGGAGGTTTCTCTTTGTGCAATGCTCTCTGAGAGTAAAGAAGAATCCTCTGCAGACAAAGGCTTTACCAAGAACGAAATTATCAGCCTTGAGTCATGCATTGATAAGGCTCTGTGCAATCAGGAGAATACTCGCGATAAGCTTATGGAGGACTATCAGGCGGAAAACCGTAAGTGTTCACGCAAGAGTGAACTGGAGACACAGATTCCGCAGTATTTACAGATTATCGAGAATGTTTCGGGCGAAATTGAGAAGATAAAGCTTGCACTTTCTTCCGAGGAAGCTCTTTTGAACGAGAAAAAGTCAAATACCGAGGCTCTTAAAAAGAGACTTACTTATGAAAATAAGAAGGCTGCGGTTTCAAAGCGGAAAGAGCTTTTGGCTGAGGGAGAAAGGCTTAAGACAGACTATGAGTTAAAAGAAGACGCTTATAAGAAAAAGTCCGATACGATTACAAAACTTAAAGCTTCAATCGAGGAATCTTCGAAAATTTTATCGGGGGCGTTGGTTGCAGATATTGAAAAACTGAGGGAAAAGAGGCTTTTTCTTACTGAGATTGAGAAAGAAAATGTAAACAGGTATTCGGCAGTGTCGGCAAGAATCTCCGCAAACGAAAGCATTAGGAAAAATGTTTTTGAAAGGGCAAAAGAAATTGCCGAAACTGAGAAGCTTCTTAGCAGTATTACAACGCTTTCGGAAACTGCAAACGGCCGACTTCACGGCAAAGAAAAAATAATGCTTGAGACCTACATACAGACGACGTGCTTTGATCGGATAATAAGGCGTGCAAATCTTCGCTTTATGAAAATGTCATCGGGCCAGTATGAACTTAAACGAAAGGGAGAAGCTGAAAATGCAAAGAGCCAGAGCGGCCTTGAACTTGGAGTAATCGACCATTATAACGGTACCGAGCGAAGTGTTAAGACTCTTTCAGGCGGGGAGTCGTTTATGGCGTCACTTTCTTTGGCGCTAGGTTTGTCGGATGAGGTGCAGTCTTTGGCCGGAGGCATCAGGATAGATACGATGTTTGTGGATGAGGGCTTTGGTTCGCTTGATCCGGATGCGCTTGAGCAGGCTTACAATGCACTTGCCGGTCTCGCAGACGGAAATCTTTTGGTTGGGATTATTTCTCATGTTGCGGACCTTAAGGACAAGATAGAAAAACAGATTATAGTTAAAAAGGAAAAGAGCAACGGAAGCAGAGTTACAGTTTTGGTATAGTCAAAAGGCGGGTCCGAAAACAACGGATTCGCCTTTTTTGGCTATTATGTCCGCTTATTTATAAATCTTTGATAAACTATCTGTGTATGCTGTTGCATATTTCTGAGTTTACGATTAACTTTGAGAAGATGAACAAAACAAGCCGATGTGTTTATTAACGTAGAGATGGTATAACGTTGGCTGAAAGGTGGAAACAAATGAAATTTTTCAAAAAGCACAAAAAGGGACTTATTACGCTGATTGTGGTGGCTGCACTTGCCACAGGTGTTGTTATCTGGTTTAAGTCAGCTTACAAAAAAGGAATGGAGATGCTTACCAATGCTGCAACAACTGAGGTTGCGGTTTCCGAGCGTCGTGATCTTGTCAGTGTCATTTCTGCGACAGGAAAGGTAACGAGTCTTAGTTCTTCTGATGCCACGTCAATTGCTACCGGAGCAAAAATACTTGAAGTTAAGGTTTCGGTAGGGGATATGGTAAGTGAGGGCGATACGCTTGTTTTGCTTGATTCTTCCGATATCGAGAAAAATATAGCTTCGACAAAAGAAAGCCTTGATACTGCGCAAAAGTCAAGCGATCTTTCGGTTTCCTCTGCGCAGAGGAGGTATAACGAAACAAAGACCTCGGCAGATGTTGCTCTTGCCAAAATTGACGAGCAGATAGCCGAAGCAGAGAAAAAGATTAAGGACCTGCAGCCAGAAATTGATTATTACGCAGGAGAATACAGGGCGGCCATCAAGCGAAAGGAAGAGTGGGAGGCTACCTACAAAACAGCTTCCGCAGCTTTTGCTACTGCACAGGCATCCTATGACAAGGCAGTCGCTGATGATGATGCTTCGGAAAAGGCAAGATGGCTGGCTGAGCTTGATAACCTTAATAAAACCTACAACCTTGCCATGATTTCGACCAAAGTTATGGAGGAAAGTACTTCAAGTCAATACTGGCTCGGCATTCATGACACAAAGTTTACTCAAAAGACCCAGTACGAATCAACTGTTGAATCTTTAAAGAAAACCCGTGATGATACGGTAAGAACCAATGAAGCTTCTTTGGCTGCAAGCAAGGATACCGTTAATTCCGCCAAATACCAGAGTGAAGGTGCAACTGCTACTTACGACAAGCAGATAGAGACACTTGAAAAGCAGCTTGAAGCCTGCATCATCACTGCCCCTGCTTCGGGAATTGTCACAAGTGTAAATGTAAAGGAAGGCGCTTCATATACAGGAGTTACAGCTGTTGTAATAGAGGACACAAGTGCTTATGAGATAACGACCGAAATCGATGAATATGATATCGGGAAGGTTAAGGTCGGACAGAAGGTAGTTATCAAAACCAACGGAACCGGAGATGAAGAACTTGAAGGCGTTGTAAAGAGCGTTGCCCCGAGAGCGACAACTTCAATGACCGGAGTAAGCCAGGGCGCGGTTACATATAAAGTTGTAATATCGCTTCTTACAAAGAATGATATGATTAAACTTGATATGACTGCAAAGTTAAGTATTGTTCTTTCAAAGGCAGAGAATGCGCTCGTAGTCCCTCTTGATGCGGTTATTACTGACGAAGAGGGAAAAGAATATGTTAATGTCATTGACGGAAAAGATGAAAATGGAGCTAATATTACTCACAGAGTCGATGTTGAGACCGGCATTAAGACGGATTACTATGCTGAAATTATTGGCGACTCCATAAAGGACGGACAGGAAGTCGAGGTTAAGAGAGAAGCTTCTCAGGGCTTTGACTTTAGCACTATTATCGGAGGAAATGCCACAAGTGGAATGTAATAATACTGAGAAAAAGAAAATTATTGATATGCAGGGCATAGTCAAAAAATTCTTCATCGGGACACCAAACGAGCTTGCTGCTTTGGGTGGTGTTGATATTTCTGTTTACGAGGGAGAGTTTGTTGCGATAGTGGGAGCTTCCGGCTCCGGTAAGTCTACACTTATGAATATAATAGGTTCTTTGGACAGACCGACTGAAGGAACGTACCTTCTTGACGGAATTAACGTTACGGAGAGCAAAGATGCGGAACTTTCAAAAATAAGAAATACCAAGGTTGGCTTTGTTTTTCAGACATATAATCTTATAGCAAAAACAAATTCCATTAAGAATGTTGAGATGCCTATGCTTTATGCCGGGGTTCCTTCAAAGAAGCGCATAGAACGCGCGAAGGAACTTTTGGAGATAGTCGGAATGGGCGAAAGAATGAAGCACCTTCCCGAAGAACTTTCGGGAGGCCAGAAGCAAAGAGTTGCAATTGCAAGAGCGATGGCAAACGATCCTGCGATTATTCTTGCGGACGAGCCGACGGGAGCGCTTGACTCTCAGACAGGAAGAATGGTTATGGATATATTCCACAAGCTTCATAAGGAGCAGGGAAAGACGATTGTTCTTATTACCCACTCACCCGAACTTGCTGAGGAAACTGAACGAATCATTACCTTAAAGGATGGCCTTATCGTAGGCGAAAGAAAGGGCTTGGGGAAAGCTCCTTGTGATGAATCAAAGGAGGTAAAGGCCTTATGATGTTTTTTGAAAATCTAAGACTTGCATTTTCAAGCCTCCTTGCCAACAAGATGCGGGCAGTGCTTACGATGCTTGGAATTATTATAGGTATATCATCGGTCATAGCCATTATGACAGTCGGCAATTCGTTAACTGCTCAGGTGACCGATTCTATGTCTTCGATGGGGGCAAACAATGTAAATGTTTATTTGAATTACAAGGATGCTGAAGACGAGCATACGAAGGAAGGCTATATTTTTCCCGAAGCAGAGACTGCCAGAACGGTGAAAGATACCGATCTTATTACAAATGAGATGGTTGAAAATTTTGTAAATACATACTCTGACAAAGTACATGCTGTTTCGGTAACGGAGTCCGTCGGAACGGGTCAGATTATAGACGGGAAAAACTATTCAAACGTAAATCTTACGGGTGCAAGTGTGGGTGCATATGTTGCGGATGACACAAAAATGATTGCAGGACGCTTCTTTTCTGAAAAGGAGCTTGATAACGGAGCAATGCTTGGAATCTGTTCCGACAAGACCGTTGAAAAGATATTCGATGGTGATAACGATAAAGCAATCGGAAGCATAGTGAACGTATATATCGGAGATAAGTTTTATCAGATTACAATCATCGGGGTTTACGAATATGAACAGTCTCCTTACATGCTGATGATGGGCAGAAATAAAGACGTGACTACGACTTTGTACATTCCGCTAAGGGCGGCGAAAACTCTTACGCACAAAGAAGGATATTCGAGCCTTACGATTGTAACAAAACCGGGCGTTGATTCGGATGAGTTTGCTAAAGTAACAAAAAGCTTCTTTACTACTTATTATCGTTCAAACAGAAATTTCTATGTAGAAGCCTTAAGCCTTGCTTCGATGGTTGAAACAATGAATACCATGATGAATTCTGTAACAAAGGCTATAGCGGTTGTCGCAGGAATTGCATTGCTTGTAGGCGGTATCGGAGTTATGAACATAATGCTTGTTTCGATAACCGAAAGAACCCGTGAAATCGGAACAAGAAAGGCGCTTGGAGCGCCAAACAGCTCGATAAGAATGCAGTTTATAATAGAAGCCGTTGTTATATGTATTGTAGGCGGAATAATAGGAATTGCACTTGGAATTACAGCCGGAATAATACTTGCAAATGTACTCGGAACTCCGGCGGTTCCTTCAATATTCAGCATTGTGTTAAGCCTGTCATTCTCGATGGCAATAGGAGTATTCTTTGGGTACTATCCGGCCAATAAAGCGGCGAAGATGAATCCTATTGAGGCTTTAAGGTACGAATAGGATTGCATATATACTCAAAATATGAACTTATGATTAAAAGAGGCCTCGGAAGCCTTTTCCTATGATCTCGCTTGAGTTTGTAATCATAATAAAGGACCCGGGTGCAGTTTCTTTTACGAAATTACGCAGCATAACGGCCTGACTTCTTTTGAGTACTGTCAAAACGATTGTTTTTTCTTTATGCTCGTAAGCTCCCACCGCTTTGTAGATGGTAGCACCTTTATGCAGTTCATTTGTTATGAACTCGCATATCGGAGTGGGATCATCACAGATGATTGTAAAATATTTGCAGAGATTGATATTTTCGATTACTTCGTCTATTACGAGTGATTTTGCAATCAGACCTACAAAAGAAAACAAACCGGTGGTTACATCGAAAACAAAGCATGCACATATTACTATTGCCAAGTCGACGATAAAAAGTGCTGTTCCTATGTTTATGCTGGTATATTTCTTCAGAATCATTGCAACGATATCCGTTCCGCCACCACTTGCACCTATGTTAAAAAGAATGGCCGCTCCGACAGAGGGAAGTATAATCGCAAAAATCAGTTCGAGCATCGGCTGATCTGAAATGGGCGAATCCATTGGAAATACAACTTCGGCAAGACTTAAAAGGGCTGAGTTAAGAACACTGACATACACTGTTCTAAAACCGAAACTTTTTCCTATAAATATGAAGCCAAGTACAAGCAGTGACATGTTGATTATCAGGTTGTAGGTGGCGGGAGAAAGTGAAAAAAGTCTTCCAAGAACTATCGAAACACCGGAAACTCCACCGAAGGTGAAGTTGTTGGGAAATTTGAAAACATATATTCCTATGTCCATTATTACCGTAGCGAGTGTTAATAAAAAATAATCGTAAACTATTCTTTTGGCTTTATTGGCTGATTTCATGACATTCCAATCCTAAGACTATGTACGCAAGTCTTTTACATTACAGTTGAATTTGTCTTCATGTCGGAAACATTCAAACGGTATCATTATAAGAGCAAGTGATGATTACAACAAGAGTTATTTGTGATATAATTCTCTTTGATTTTGATGTTTCGCAATATATTAAGAAATATTTAAGACTCTTAAAGCAAATATTCAAGTGTTAGCGGTCATAATTAGATTAGAGAAGACACCTGAATGTTAAGGAGAGACTGTTTTGATAAAAGATAATCAGCGTGTTTTTAACCGACTTCTTATTTTGGTAGATATATTAATAATTGCATGTTCGCTCCCGCTTGCTTATCTTGTTAAATTCAGGATTTTGACACCGGGAGCTATTGGTGTACTTCCGTTTGCTAATTACAAGCCCCTTATGGTACTTGTAATCCCTGTTCATCTTTTTATTTATTTCTTCTGCGGAGTATACGATCCTAAGCGTACTACACGAATCAAATACGAATGTCTTAATCTTCTGAAGGCCAATATCACGGGTATGGGCGTTCTTATTATCTCAATATTCCTTATTATTCGAGAGTTTAACTATTCCCGTTGGGTACTGGGGCTTTTCTTTTTCACCAATGTTTTTCTTACCACTACCTTCAGAATCCTTCTTCGAAAGGCATTAAGGTTCGTCAGAGCACGAGGATACAATCAAAAGCACATACTTCTTATAGGTTATTCTCAGGCCTGCAAGGACTTTATTGAAAGAATCGAAGGAAATCCGCAGTGGGGTTATTCGATTTTTGGGATACTGGATGACAATCAGCCTTTGGAGACTAAGTACAAAAACGTACGTGTGATCGGAAAACTTGGCGACCTTGAATCGACTCTTCTTAACAACAAACTTGTTGAAGTAGCGATAACTCTCGCCCTTGATGATTATGATAAACTGGAGAATATAGTCGAACTGTGTGAGAAACAGGGTGTTCACACGCAGTTTGTTCCGGACTATGCAAAACTTATTCCGGGACGTGCATATACAGAGGATTTATACGGGCTTCCACTTATCAATATTCGTTATGTGCCCCTTTCAAACGGTGGAAATGCAGCACTTAAAAGACTGGCTGATATTGTGGTATCTATTATAGGCATTATACTTACTTCGCCGATTATGCTTATGGCGGCCATATTGGTTAAGCTTACCAGCAAGGGCCCGGTTATTTTTAAGCAGGAGCGTATCGGACTTCATAACCAGTCGTTTAACATGTATAAGTTTCGCTCGATGAGAATGCAGACAAAAGAAGAGGAAAAGAAGGGCTGGACTACAAAGGATGACCCTAGAGTTACAAAGGTAGGGGCATTTTTAAGAAAGACGAGCCTTGATGAACTTCCTCAGCTTTTTAATATTCTTAAAGGTGACATGAGCCTTGTCGGACCAAGACCCGAACGGCCTCAGTTTGTGGAAAAGTTTAAGGAAGAGATTCCAAGATATATGATTAAACACCAGGTTCGCCCGGGACTTACCGGTTGGGCGCAGGTTAACGGGCTAAGAGGTGATACGTCGATAGAAGAGCGTATCAAGTGTGATATATATTATATAGAAAACTGGTCGGTAGGATTTGATATAAGAATTGTATTTCTTACATTCTTTACCGGCTTTATCAATAAAAATGCTTATTAAACGGTATGAAGGTTGATGTAGTTATTCCGGTATATAAGCCGGGGGCACTGTTTGTTTCGTTAATTGAAGGACTTAAAAAACAGACCTTGTGCCCAAACAAAATCATCGTCATAAATACAGGAAAAGAACTGTTCGATGCGTTTTCGACGGCGTTTTCTTTTGACTGTGAAAAAGAAGGAATAATGCTTTATCACATATCAAAAGAAGAGTTCGATCATGCGGGAACAAGACATATCGGTATCGAAATGTCGGATGCCGATGTTGTTGTTATGATGACTCAGGATGCAATACCATATGATAAGTCACTTCTTGAAAAACTTGTAAACGGACTTTCTGAGGGCGTAGCAGTATCATATGCGAGACAACTTCCGGGGGACAATTCCGGGGAACTTGAAAAACTTTCGCGTGAATTTAACTATCCTGACAAGTCGATGATTAAGACAAAAGAAGACATTGAGAGAATCGGAATAAAAGCGTTTTTTTGTTCCGATGTTTGTGCTGCCTACAATCGTAAGTTATACTATGAGGTAGGTGGTTTTTGCGTGCCTGCAATTTTTAATGAGGATATGGTTTTTGCCTACAATGCACTTATGAAAGGCTACAAGGTCTCATATACGTCGGATGCCTGTGTCGTTCATTCGCATTCATATACATGCATGCAGCAGTTTCACCGTAACTTTGACTTGGGTGTGTCTCAGGCAGAACATCCGGAGGTGTTTTCAACGGTTAAAAGTGAGACTGAGGGAAAGAAACTTGTCAAGAATGCCTGGAAGAATTTTTGCAAAAGAAAGAAGCCTTATCTTTTTGTTCCGTTTGCATTCCAATGTTTCTTTAAACTGTTAGGTTATAAGCTTGGTAAAAATTACAGGAAATTACCGATGAAGGCGGTACGACGAATGTCTCAAAGTGCATGGTACTGGGACCGTGAGGAGCAAAATGGCAAGCAATAAATACGAAGGTCAGCTTGACTTTCTGGGATTGTTAAATGAATACAAAGATGAACAGGGTGCTACGGTAAGGGTGAGAAAACCGTCATCAAAAAACCCTCTTTCAAAGGAGACCTCAGGCGGCAAACCTGTAAGTGTGACAACCGTTGAAAAATCAGCTTCTTCATCAGAGCAGATGGTGCTTGATTTTACAAAATTGTCGGTTGAGCCTAAGCAATCGGCGGAAGTTAAATTGGTGCAGGAAAAGTATATTGCACCAAAAACCGAAGAATTAGTTCAAATACCGAAACCCCAAACGCCAAAGATTCAAACGGCAAAGCCTCAAAAGACAGAGACTCAAACAAAAGAACTCCAAGTAAAAGAGCCACAGGTAAAAGAGTCTCAGTCTACAGAACATCTCTTCAAACAGTGTAAGAAGTGCTGGTGCTTTGATTGCAAGCACAATTCACGAAATGAAGCTGTTCCGAGAGAAATGTGCGGAGCGATGATACCATGTCCTGCCTGTGATGGTTGTGTCGCCGAAGATCAGGCTACAATATGTGAGATAGGAAATGCAAAGGAAGGCTGCAGATTCAGAGCAATAGAGGAAGGAATTTTGATTCCGGAAGACGTTGAATAGTGGGAGATAAAGATGCAGATAGTAATAGTTGGATGCGGAAACGTTGGATCTTCAATAGCTAAATCATTAAGCAGGGAAGGTCACAGTGTAACCGTTATAGACGTGAATGAACGAAATGTAAGAGACTTGTCCGACGAGTTTGACCTTATGGGTATTGTCGGTAACGGCTCGTCTTTGGATGTCTTGGAAGAAGCAGGAGCGGGAAAGGCAGATCTTGTTATCGCTGTAATGGATTCTGATGAAAGAAATCTTTTATGTTGCCTTGTTGCAAAGAAGGCAGGAGCTCCTTATACAATAGCAAGAGTAAGAAATCCCGAGTATAAAAGAGAGATTGAGTTTATAAAAAATGATTTGGGACTTTCTCTTTCGGTTAATCCGGAACTTCTTGCAGCAGAAGAAATATCCAGACTGCTTAAATTCCCGAATGCAATCGAAATCGATACATTCGCAGGAGGAAGAGTGGAACTTCTCAAACTTGAAGTCAAAAAGGAGAGCCCTCTTTGTGGAATGGCTCTTAAATATATGCCCTCAAAGCTTAACACCGATGTCTTGGTGTGTGTTGTTGAGCGCGGAAACGAGACAATGATTCCCACCGGTGATTTTACCATGTGGGAAGGAGATAAAATTTCTTTTATCGGCTCGGGCAAAAAAGTTTCACAGTTTTTCAAGGCTGCCAATATGAACCAGGGTAAGGTTCGTTCGACGGTTATTGTCGGGGGAGGAATGATTTGTGTATACCTTGCAAGCATTCTTATTTCCAGTGGCGTTGAAGTTAAGATTATTGAAAAAGACAAAAGAAAGTGCGAGGAACTTGCAGGGCTTCTTCCGGAAGCTATCATCATTCACGGTGACGGTGCTGACAAAGAACTGTTGGGCGAAGAAGGCATTGAGAGGACTGAGTCATTTGTTTCTCTTTCAAATCATGACGAAGAAAACGTTATGATGTCAATGTATGTTAAAAAGATAAATCCAAAAGCAAAGCTTATTACAAAAGTACATAGAAATGCTTATGAGGACATCATTAATGACATGAACCTTGGAAGTATTATCAATCCTAAATTACTGGTTGCCGAAGATGTTGTTAAGTATGTTCGTGCCATGTCCAACACAATGGATTCAAACATTGAAGCTTTGTATCAGTTAAATTCCGGAAAAGCAGAAGCACTGGCATTTACTGTAAAAGAAGCTTCCAATCTTACAGATACTGCGCTTATGGATTTGAAACTTAAATCAGACGTAATAGTTGCATGCATTATTCACAGAGGCCAGATAGAAACACCGAGAGGTTCAAGCCGGATTTCTGTGGGAGATACTGTTATTGTTGTTACAACAAGAACAGGTTTTACGGATGTACTTGATATACTTGAGTAGAAAGGCTTTTAAATGAATAAATCCATTATTCGATTTATACTGTGCAGGGTATTACAGTTTGAAGGTGCTTTCCTTCTTTTACCTGTAATAGTGTCACTTATATATAAAGAAAAGCAGGGAATATGGTTTCTTATTGCCGCGTTTATTTCTCTTTTAATCGGCTCGGTCGGAGCATATTTTAAGCCTAAAAGCAAGGTCTTCTATGCAAGAGAAGGCTTTGTCACCGTTGCTCTTTCCTGGGTTGTTCTTTCTCTTGTTGGAGCTGTTCCGTTTGTTCTTACAGGGGAAATACCTTCGTATGTTGATGCCGTTTTTGAGACCGTATCAGGATTTACAACAACCGGAGCAAGTATTCTTACCGATGTTGAGGCGCTTTCCATGACGTCTATGTTTTGGCGTTGTTTCACGAACTGGATAGGTGGAATGGGAGTTTTGGTATTCATTATGGCAGTTCTTCCTCTGGCAGGAAGCCATAACATGCACCTTATGAGGGCAGAAAGTACCGGAGCCGAAGTAGGTAAACTGGTTCCTAGAATCAAAACAACGGCAAAGATTCTTTACGGTATTTATCTTGGTCTTACGCTGACACTTATTACCTGCTTCCTTTTTGCAGGACTTCCGCTATATAAAGCACTTATTCTGTCATTTTCAACGATGGGCACAGGCGGATTTGCCGATTTGAATGCCAGCCTTGGTGGGTATTCCACATCGGTTCAGACTATTGCCATTGTGTTTATGATTCTTTGCGGAATTAACTTTAATGCATATTTTCTTTTGCTCAAAAGAAAAGGAAAAGAGTTTTTAAAACTTGAAGAGGTAAGAGTATATCTTCTTATAATGTTTGTGGGTGCAGGTGCGATTGCGCTTCAGATAAGAGGAAGTTTTGATGGCTTGGGGGAAGCATTTCATCATGCACTGTTTCAGGTTGTATCTATTATGACTACGACCGGTTTCTCGTCGATGGACTATAATGTATGGCCTATGCTTTCAAAGGTTATTTTGTTGCTTTTGATGGTAGTTGGAGGATGTGCAGGATCTACAAGCGGAGGAATTAAGGTTTCGAGAGTTCTCATTCTTTTTAGGTCGCTTGGAAGAGAAATATCACATCTTACCCATCCAAGAAGCGTTAAGAAACTTAAATTAAATGGTCAGGTGACTTCGGAAGAAACAGTTAGAAGCGTAGGCTCTTTTCTTGTGGCTTACGTTGTGTTGCTTGTCCTTTCAACGTTTATTGTCTCGGCGGATAATGTGGATTTTACAACCACATTTTCTTCTGTGCTCGCAACCGTCGGCAACATTGGCCCCGGACTTAATATAGTCGGACCGGCCGGTAACTATGCTGCATTTTCGGACGTCTCAAAAATCACACTTGTTTTTGATATGCTGGCAGGACGTCTCGAGATATATCCTATGCTTGTACTGTTTTATTTTGGTACCTGGAGGAAATCTTGAAAAAAATCAGATTCTTATTTTGGGTAATTCTTTTGGCACTTTCTGCGTGTGAGCTGTTGCTTGCATGGAAGGTTAAAGGGTTCTCGGATTTTTACGTTAGATATATATTTCCTTTTTTTACAGCCACCTACGGGAGGCTGTTTGGTTTGTTTAAGTTTTCTTTTGGCGAAATCCTTTTATATACAGGCGTGGGCTTTGCTGTTTTCCTTGTGATTTTATGGCTTGTAAGACTCGTCCTTTTGATAAAAGGAAGCAGAGTGCTTAAGCGGCTTACAAGAATTTGCTCGAAGGTTTTTTTGAAACTTACAATTTTTATCATTCTCGTTCAGGTTCAAAACTGCTTTGTTCTTTACCATACGACTCCGCTTTATAAAAATACCGAAGTTGAAGAATACACAGCTACAAGAAAAGATCTTATCGATTTAAGGGAGAAGCTGGTTGAGCGAGCAAATGAACTGTCTCAGACATTTGAACGCAATGAAAAAGGCGAGATAATCTACGACGCCGACATAAACAGCATAGCAATGATTACGATGCAGGATCTTGGTGAAAAGGCAAAGAAACGTATAGAGGAAAAGAATCCGGGCGTTCTTGACGAAAAGCTCAGACTCCTTTCGGGATATTATTCAAGGCCCAAGCCGTTTTTGAAATCGGATTTCTTTTGTCAGCAGGGAATAGCCGGTTATTATTTTCCCTTTTCTCTTGAAGCAAACTACAACAATCTTATGTATGTAGCTAATTATCCGGATACGATGTGTCATGAGCTAAGTCATTTAAAGGGCTTTATTTACGAGGACGAAGCATCATTTTTGTCGTATCTTGGATGCATGAATGCTGACGATGATTTTTTTGAATACAGTGGCATTTTGAATGCTTTGAGTTATGTTCTTCCCGAACTGAAAAGAGAGCTTGCACTGGAGCCGGAACTTCGTAATTTACTTACAACAGTGAATGATATTGTTTTGTTTGATATGATGTTTATTACTGAAGAAACCCGTGAGAAGGTTGAATCGGATGCATGGTTTAAGACCGAAGAAGTTGAGAAGGCATCAACTGCATTTCTTGATACGAATCTTACATTAAACGGCGTGTCTGACGGAATTGTGTCGTATTCGAGAATGGTCAACCTTCTTTTGAAATACTATTATGGAGATAAAGTGAATGGTTAAAGAGGAAATTCGATTAAGAAGTGTCATTTTACATATACTGGATTCTACAACAGGCGAGCCCGTATTATCGGACGATGTCCTTGAAATGGGTGCTGAGCTTCAGGAGTTTATAAAGGAACACATTGCGAAAATTTTTCAGGGCGATGATTCCAAAAAGTGTGAATTTCACAAGAATGAATCCGAAATATACAATATTCTCAACAGCTACGACGATGACCGCTTTGTTGAAATAAGCAAGGACATTGCGGGATATCTTTATCACATTATGAACGCAAATATCGACATCCCGTCGGCGGATTTGTTTGTAGTAAGGTTTACAAGCGATTCGCTTGAGTATCTTGCAATTTTGAAAATGAACTATAAAACGATGTATACTCATCGTTCGGTTTTGCAGGATACGTTTGTTGTAAATGAAGTTTTCAGATTTAAAGAACTTCTGCCTACCGAGAGCCAGAGACTTTCCGAGGCTGCGGTTATAAGACTTAACGATTTAAGTGTATGGCTTATAGAAAAGAAAGCTGAAATTAATGGTAAAAAGGAAGATTATTTCAGTGAACTGTTCCTTAAGGTTAAAACAAAACTCAGCGACAAAAAGAAGCTTCAGCTCGTTCAGAAGGCTATCGAAAGCGTAAATAATGAGGCCTATGAAGAAACAAGCAGATATGAGCCTCAGATGAAAGCAAAAGCAATCATCCATGAACAGCTCGACAAGAAAGGCGGTTTCATGGTTGAGGAGATAGGAGATCTTGTCTTTAAGGAAAGAGAAGATTTGAGAACCGCTTATCAGGATAAAATGGAAAAGTACAATCTTGTAAAAGAAGATGTTCTGCCTACAAGTGAAAGAACGACAAAGAGATTTGAAAAGCAATGTCTTGTTACTGACACCGGAATTGAAATAAAAATTCCGATGGACCAATACGAAGACGACAATGTTGAATTTATTAACAACGCAGACGGAACAATTTCTTTGCACATAAAGAATATAGGAAATATAGATGCCAAATTCTAATATTATTGATTACGTACGCGAATACGGAAGCCTTTCTTTCAAAGATAGGTCCTTTGGAGCGGAGGATGCTCTTGTTTTGTGCCAGTTTGCATACCTGAAATTTGATACGGTGGTTGGTGCAATGTCCGAAGAAGCGGTTACTTTGTCACAACTTGCACAGCATGAGAACAGAGAACTTTTATTTTTGGACAAAAGATATGAGAAAAGTAATCGAGCTCTTTTCGATGCAATGCTTGAATCGAAAAGGTTTATGAATCTTAAAATGTGCATGTATATAAACCGGGTCGAAGAGGAAACCCAATTTGCTGCAATAACATTCATTCTGCCTTGTGACAGCGTGCTTATCGTGTTTCGGGGAACTGATGAAACGATTGTCGGCTGGCAGGAAGATATGGGGCTTGCTTTGAATAAGCCGATACAGGGACAGACGTTGAGCGCAAGATATATAAATGATGTATCTGAGCGTTTCAGTGGAAACTTCATGTTGGCAGGGCATTCAAAGGGCGGTAATCTTGCTGTTTATTCCGCTTTGTTTGCAAGTGAAAAGGCAAAAGAAAGAATTACCTGTATTTATTGTCTTGACAGCCCGGGTTTTAGAACGGAATTTCTTGAAGAGAGCGGTTATGCACTTATTGCAGATCGCATTGAGAAAATAATACCAAAATCATCATTTGTAGGAATGCTCTTTGATGATGCAAAAACATGCAGGGTAATCGATGCGCATTCAGTAGGGGTTTTACAGCATAATCCGTTTATGTGGGTTATAAAGGATGGCTACTTTGAGGATAAGTATCTTACAAAATCGCATGAGACACTTATCAAAACCGTTAATGAATGGATTCTTGACAAGAGCGAGGAAGAACTCGAGCGTTTTGTTAATTTTCTGAATAAGATGATGTCGTCGGGAGATGCCGATACAACAATTGATTTTTCGGCAGAGCTTCTTAAAAATACAATACTTGTCATAAAGGCAGCGAATGAACTCGACGATGATACAAAGCATTTTCTTTCGGAATTTATGAAATCATATTTTGAGATAGCAAGAGAAATGCTGAAAGAGGAACGCGAAGACAGACGTTTGCAAAAGAAAAAGCGGTAGCAATTTTTGCAATGTTTACAACTAAAATAGTAAAGATACATATTTATAAATCTGCTATACTACAAAATGGCAGAAATCAATTCTGTCGGGAATGGAGATAACAATGAACGATATACTTGAACAGATTTCAAAAATCGGTATTGTACCTGTTGTGGTACTTGATGATGCAAAAGATGCAGAACCTCTTGCTAAGGCGCTGATAGAAGGCGGCCTTCCCTGTGCTGAGGTTACTTTCAGAACAGAAGCAGCAGAAGAATCTATAAGAATAATGGCGGACAGATTTCCTCAGATTCTTGTGGGAGCCGGAACCGTACTTACTACTGAACAGGTAGACAGAGCAATAAATGCAGGTGCTAAGTTTATTGTTGCTCCCGGACTCAATGAGAAAGTCGTTAAATACTGCCAGGTTAAAAATATACCTATGGTTCCCGGAGTTAATAATCCTTCTGACATCGAGGCAGCGCTTTCATTAGGGCTTGATGTCGTAAAGTTTTTCCCTGCGGAAGCATCCGGCGGAATTGCAATGATTAAGGCGATGTCTGCTCCTTATACACAGGTTAAATTCATGCCTACGGGCGGAATCAGCGAGAAGAACATTCTTGACTATCTTTCTTTTGACAAGATAATTGCCTGTGGTGGTTCATGGATGGTAAAGAAAGAACTTATCAGTGCGGGAAAGTTTGATGAAATAAAAGCTCTTACGGAAAAAGCAGTTCGACTTATGCTTGGATTTGACTTGAAGCATGTCGGAATAAATTGTGATTCGGAAGACTATGCAATTACCGTTGCTGACAGATTTGACAATTTGTTTGGATTTGGCGCACGTGTAGGTAATTCTTCGGTATTTGCAGGTACACAGATTGAAGCAATGAAGAGCAAGGGTCGTGGAACTTTCGGCCATATTGCAATTGCAACAAATTCCGTTGAAAGGGCAAAGAACTATCTTGAGTCTGTTAAGGGCGTTGAATTCATTGAAGAATCGGCCGTTTATAAGAACGGAAGACTTGAGGCTATATATTTAAGCGGAGAGACGGGCGGATTTGCCGTTCATCTTGTGCGCAAGTGATTATTTGAAAGTATCAAAGGAGATTATTTACGATGGCTAAAGTTATTACTATGGGAGAGATTATGTTAAGACTCTCTACCCCTAATTTTGAAAAGTTTATTCAGGCTGATGAATTTGACATTAATTATGGCGGAGGCGAAGCAAACGTTGCTGTTTCGCTGGCTAACTATGGTCATGATGCTGAATTTGTAACTGCTGTTCCCGCAAACGAAATCGGAGAATGTGCTGTTGCTGCATTAAGAAAATATAACGTTGGTACAAAGCATATAGCAAGAACCGGCGAAAGACTCGGTATTTATTATCTTGAAAGCGGGTCTTCCGTGAGACCTTCAAAGGTAGTATACGACAGAGCTCATTCATCAATTTCAACAGCCACTGAGGCTGATTTTGATTTTGATGCAATATTTGAAGGCGCAGATTGGTTTCACTTTACGGGTATCACTCCCGCAATATCGGATACGGCAGCAGAGCTTACTGAAAAGGCCCTTATTGCTGCAAAAAAGCATAACGTGAAGGTTTCGGTAGATTTAAACTTCAGAAAGAAACTTTGGTCATCCGAAAAAGCACAGAAGGTTATGAAGAACCTTATGCAGTATGTAGATGTTTGTATTGGAAACGAAGAAGATGCAGAACTTGTTCTTGGCTATAAACCCGGAAAAACAGACGTTACAAGCGGCGAACTTGAACTTGCCGGATATATGTCAATTTTCGAACAGATGGTAGCTGACTATGGCTTTGAATACTGCGTATCTTCACTTCGTGAGAGCCATTCAGCTTCCGATAACGGATGGTCTGCATGCATTTACAATTCTTCGACAAAGGAGTTCTATCATTCAAAGACATATACTCTTCATCCGATAGTTGACCGTGTTGGCGGAGGAGATTCTTTTGCAGGCGGAGTTATTTGCGGACTTCTTGACGGAAAAGACTTTAAAGACGCACTCGAGTTTGGTGTTGCTGCTTCTGCGTTAAAACATACAATACCCGGTGATTTCAATTTTGCATCGAGAAAAGAAGTTGATACCCTTGCAGGCGGAGACGCAAGCGGAAGAGTTCAGAGATAATATATGTGGATTGTTCTTGTACTTATATATGGGATACTGAAAGGTATCCGTGACATAGCAAAGAAAAAAGCGCTTACCCTTAACGGAGTTGTCGAAGTACTTTTCGTTTATACGGCACTTGCCTTTGTTTTTACGATTCCTACCTCGGGAGAGATAAAGGGTGTACCGGTAAAAGAACTTTTGATGGTTTCTTTTAAGTCGTTTATTATTTTCATTGCATTCCTTTGCAGTTTTTATGCAATAGAAAAGATGCCGATTTCACTGTACGGGGTGTTGGACCTTTCGAGAATGCTGTTTGCCATGATTTTGGGTGTACTTGTTCTGAAAGAGACGTTAAAGCCAACCCAGGCAGTTGCAATGGTTCTTGTGGCAGCAGGACTACTTTTACTGAAATACAAGCCTAAGGTGAAAGGCACAAAAGAAGGTATTGCGGTAAAGGAGAATATTGCACCGTACATTTATATACTTGCCTTTGTTTCTACCTTCCTCAACGCGGTTTCGGGTATGCTCGATAAAATCCTGATGGGTGGAGGAAATATTACGTCGGGACAGCTTCAGTTTTGGTATATGCTTTTTATGACGTTATACTACGGTATTTATGTTCTTATAACACGTACAAAAGTTAACTTCAAATCTGTGCTTAAGAATCCATACGTTTGGATAATATCCATTTTATTTGTCATTGCTGACAGATGTCTTTTCATTGCAAACAGCTATTCTGATTCAAGAGTTACGGTTATGACACTTCTTAAACAGGCCTGTTGCATAGTGACAATTGTGGGCGGAAAGGTTATATTTAAAGAAAAGAATACATTACAGAGATTCATATGCGCATCGATTATAATCGCAGGTATTGTAATATCTGTACTATAGAGGATTTTTACTTTTATGAGTATGTATGACAAGTTGAACGAACAGCAAAAGGAAGCGGTTTTTCATACAGAAGGACCGCTTCTTATTTTGGCAGGAGCAGGTTCGGGTAAGACATCGGTTCTTACACATCGTGTTGCCTACCTTATAGATGAAGCAGGAGTTAATCCATACAATATTCTTGCCATTACTTTCACCAATAAAGCAGCCGGAGAAATGCGTGAACGTGTGGACAAGCTTGTTGGATTTGGCTCTGAGCAGATTTTTGTGTCTACTTTTCATTCAATGTGTGTGCGCATTTTAAGACGTCACATTGATCTTATCGGATATGATAACAACTTTACCATTTATGATGCTGACGACCAGAAGACACTCATCAAAGAAGTATGCAAGAAACTTAATATAGATACAAAACAGTTAAAAGAAAGAACTATTCAGAATCAGATTTCATCCTGTAAGGATGAACTGATTTCTCCGGAACAGTTTACATTGTCTTCAATCGGAGACTATCAAAAGAAAAAACTTGCTGATTGCTACAGAGAATATCAGCAGGCTCTTCGTAAGAACAATGCACTTGATTTTGACGACCTTCTTATGAAAACGGTCGAACTCTTCAAGGCAGAGCCGGAGGTTTTGGTAAATTATCAGGCCAGATGGCAGTATATTATGGTTGATGAGTACCAGGATACAAACACTGCTCAGTTTGAGTTGATAAGACTTCTTGCGGGTTCTCGCCGAAATCTTTGCGTGGTTGGTGATGATGATCAGTCAATTTACAAATTCCGTGGAGCAAATATCAGGAACATTCTTGATTTTGAACATTATTACCCCGAGGCGAAGGTAGTTAAACTGGAACAGAATTACCGCTCTGTTCGCAATATTCTTGATGCTGCAAATGCAGTAATACGTAACAATTCGGCTCGTAAAGACAAAAGTCTTTGGTCAAAGAAAGACGAAGGCGAGCGCATTCACTTCAGACAGTTCGATATTGCTTCGGAGGAATCGGAATATGTTTGTGACGAGATTGCACGCTCTGTAAGAAAAGGTAAGTCGGAGTTTAAGGAAAACGCTATTCTTTACAGAACAAATGCTCAATCACGTGCAATGGAAGAGCGTCTCGTTAAGGAGAATATCCCTTACAGAATCGTTGGCGGCATTAACTTCTATGCAAGACGTGAAATCAAAGACCTGCTTGCATATCTCAAAACCGTAGATAACGGGCGTGATGATATCGCCTGCAAGCGTATTATAAACATCCCAAAGCGAGGTATCGGGGCTACTTCAATCAGTAAGATTCAGGCAGCGGCCGATGAGAGAGGCGTATCCTTCTTTGACGCTGTACTTAATCCCGAATGGGCAGATATCAAAGGGGCAGCAGCTGACAAACTTCGTTCTTTTGGCAATATGATATTAAGATTAAGAGCGGTCAATGGCGTTATGGGACCTCTCAAGGTGTTAAAAGAAACTCTCGATATAACAGACTACATTAATCAGATGGAAGTTGATTCCGAGGAAGAAGCAGAAGAACGCATAGGCAACATCGAAGAATTTATTTCAAAAGTTACAGCCTATGAGGAGGAGCACGAAGAACCTTCACTTTCCGAATTATTGGAAGAGATAGCACTTATTGCTGATATAGACAATGTCTCAGATGATGAAGACAGAGCGTTGCTGATGACAATTCATTCGGCAAAGGGTCTTGAATTTAAAAATGTCTTTTTAATCGGAATGGAAGACGGACTTTTCCCAAGTTACATGTCAATCTCGTCCGGTGATGTCGAAATTGAAGAAGAACGTCGATTGGCTTATGTTGCGATAACAAGAGCAAAGGAGTCACTCACTATTACTTCTTCACGTGCAAGAATGGTTAACGGAGAGACTAAATACAATCCTGTCAGCAGGTTTGTAAATGAGATTCCCAGAAATCTGTTTGATATACCTCCGGTTAAGCAATCAAGACGCGATGACTCTTACGGTGACAGATATGATTCGTATGGCGGGTTCAGAAGAACTCCTGAACCGGTTTCATCAGGAAATGTAAGTCCCTATGCTCAGTATTCGCGTCCAAAGGCATATTATGCGCCAAAATCGACGCCTGAAGAAGCGAAACCTTTCGTTGCAAGAAAGGAAAATCTCGGACTTCTTACAAAAGGATCACAACTTTCGGGTGGTTCATCATCGGGCTCTTTGGAAAAAGGAGACCGGGTAAGACATGTCAAATTTGGAGACGGCGTTATTCTTAACATAGTTAAGGAAGCACGCGATAATAAGGTTACAGTGCAGTTTGATACTTACGGTCAGAAAGTAATGTATCAGTCATTTGCGAAGCTCCAAAAACTTTAATGGGGGTATTAAATGAGCGAAAAGAATAAGTTTAACAGTGCAGTTGCTTTTGCAATTGTGATGTCTGCTATAGTACGAATCTTCATAAGTGTAATGCTCGGAACCTGGTTTCCGGCAGGACAGGTGTGTGATGATGCATTAATGATTGGATATGTGCCGTTAAAGGCTCATTTTTCGAATCCATTGTACTATTCACTTCTTAAAGATATGAGCTATCCGGTTTTGATAAACTTCTTTTCGTATACCGGGTTGTCTTATACGGTTATGCTTGGAATGCTTTGGGTTTTGGCTGCATTATCGGTTTACTTTCTTGTTAAGAGATTATCTTGTGGAAAAACGCTTATTTCGTTTTTTATGTACATATATGTTTTGTTTTTGCCACAGGCCTATGATGTATGGTGTGGCACAAGAATGTACAGAAATGCAATTATTTCTCCGTTTTCGATTATGACCTTGAGCCTGATTATCTTTATGGTTATAAGAACCGAAGTTAACGGAGTTTTCAAGTATATAGAACTTATAGTGCTCGGTTTGCTTTTTACATTTACTTACTACATAAAAGAAGACGGAATGTGGCTTCTTGCATGTCTTGTTTTTGCTATGATTGTCGGATTGGGACATATCTATTTGACAGACAGATCGGAAGCTGTTAATGCAGGCAAGGTCAAAAAGGCACTAAGTCTGTTTATTCCCCTTTTTGTGTTTATTATTTTGACTTTGGGATATAAAGCAATCAATTCTAAGTTTTTCGAAGTATTTGAAATAAACACACGTGTAGGGGGCGAATATGGAAAGTTCGTTGAACAGGTTTATAAAGCTTCATCTGATAACAGAAGCTTATATGTCTGGACTCCTGCCGATGCAATTGAAGATGTTTTTAATGCATCGCCGACGCTCAGAGAAAACCCTAAAGTTCTTGATGCCGTGATTCATTCCACGACAACTGCCAATGATATATATGAGGAACCTATTCCCGGCGATCATCTGGGTTGGAGACTGAGAGATGCCTTAAGAGCTGCGAAACTTTATAAGAGTGAAAAAGAAGTAAACGATTTCTTTAGACAAGTGAATAAAGAAATTGATGAAGCATATAAAAACGGAACACTTAAGAAGCAGGAAGGTGTTGTTCAGATTCTTTCTTCCGCCGGAGGATATACAGTCGAAGAGATAAAAGGCCTAAAGGACGAGGTTAAGCAAGGATACGCAGGTGCAATTATGATGAGTGGAATTACACCCGGCATTGGCCCTGTTTCAGACGACGAGATACTTGAGAATATTAAGGTCGTTGATATAGCAACAAAGTATACTCATCTTGATTATCTTGAGAATTACTCAAAACAGGCAAAGAGGACGGAACGTATTGTTCCTGTGCTTAATAAAATAACTCTGCTGTATAAGTACGTTAATATTGTTTTTTGTTTATTAACATGTGGTATTATATTATTTGAAATAGTTAAATTCTTCTTAAGCACAAAAACATTGAAGACATTTTGGCAAAAAAGGGTTAAAATAACTTTAAAGGCGATGACTTCACTTGTATTTCTAGGCATAAGCATGTGCTACGTATTCTTTATAGGATGGTTTTCGGCGTTCCTTTTTGAAGACGGAATTAATCAGTCGATACTAAACTTTTATAACATAGCACTTCCGGGCATTTTGACGTTTGCCTATGTTTTTGCGATATTAACACTAAATGATGAGATTGAGAAC
Source organism: Lachnospiraceae bacterium (assembly GCA_045627845.1). Lineage (GTDB taxonomy): Bacteria > Bacillota > Clostridia > Lachnospirales > Lachnospiraceae > UBA1258. The sequence continues at coordinate 25,438 of JAZQOL010000027.1, forward strand.
TTGAAGGATAGGAGAAAAGCTGATGAGTAATTTATTTTCAAAGTTTGTTAAGACTGTAAGTAAACGTGCCAAAGAACTTGAAATCGAAGAAAAGCTTGATAATCTTAAGGATATGCTTTCCGAGAAAGGTCTTTACCCTAAGAAAGAAGAAAAGAAAAAGACTAATCCTTTAGTTATCGTTCTTGCTGTTGTGGGTGCAATTGCAGCCGTTGCAGCAATTGCTTATGCTGTTTACTATTTCTTTATTCCCGAAGACTCAGAGTACTTTGAAGATTTTGAAGATTTTGATGACGAAGATTTCTTTGAAGAAGATGAGGAAGATTGGGAAGGCGACGAATAAGTCGTATTATTAAATGATAATAGGAGAGGGGTGCCTCGCAAGAGACACCCTATTTTTATGAGTATGAAAAAAGGTTCAGTTCTTGAAGGTGTTGTTACAAAAGTATCCTTTCCAAACAAAGCGACAGTAGAAACAGAGGAAGGCCCTGTTACGGTTAAAAATGCACTTCCCGGTGATACGGTTTTAGTTCGTGTTAACAAAATGAGAAAGGGTAAGCCTGAAGCTACTTTGCTGGAAGTTGTTAAGCCTGCAGATAATTCGATAGAAAAACAGTGTCCTCATTTTGGGATCTGCGGAGGCTGTACTTACCTAACAATGACTTATGATAACGAGCTTAAACTGAAAGAAACTCAGGTTAAAGAACTCCTTGATCGTGTTATTCCTTATGAATATAAATGGGAGGGAATAACCAAGAGCCCTGTTTGCGAAGGCTACAGAAACAAAATGGAGTTTTCTTTTGGCGATGAATACAAGGACGGTCCTCTTTCTTTGGGCATGCATAAAAGAGGAAGCATGTATGATGTTGTTTATACGGACTCATGCTACATTGTTGATGAAGACTATCGGAAAATTCTCAAAGCCACGAAAGATTATTTCGATAAAGCAGGCTATCCTTTTTACCACAAGATGAGACATGAAGGATATCTGAGGCATCTTCTTGTAAGAAAGGCAAAGTATACCGGGGAGATTATGGTTGCACTTGTCACAACGAGCTTTGAGAAGGTTGATTTGGCCCCTTACAAGGACGCACTTCTTTCTCTTGAACTTGACGGCCGGCTTGTGAGTATTCTTCACACCGTGAATGATTCGGTTTCAGATGTCGTAAAGAATGACTGTACAGAGATTCTTTACGGACGTGACTACATAAACGAAAAGTTACTCGGCCTTTCTTTTAAGATAAGCGAGTTTTCCTTTTTTCAAACTAATTCGCTCGGGGCAGAAGCTTTGTATTCTTTGGTAAGAGATTTCATAGGAGATTTATCTGACGGGAAAACACCCGATAAAACAGTTTTTGATTTATACTCCGGCACAGGTACAATAACACAGCTTATGTCCAACGTTGCAAAGAAAGTAATCGGTGTTGAAATCGTTGAGGAAGCTGTTCTTGCTGCTAAAGATAACGCTAAACTTAACGGAATCACCAATTGTGAATTCATTTGTGGAGATGTTTTAAAGGTAATTGATGAAATCGAAGACAAGCCGGATTTCATCATTCTTGATCCTCCACGTGACGGAATTCACCCCAAGGCGCTTCCTAAAATCCTTGAGTTTGGCGTTGATAGAATCGTATATGTTTCCTGTAAAGCAACATCACTTACCCGTGATCTTGAGATTATTCAGGAGGCAGGTTACAAAGTTGAAAAGGCTGCCTGCGTCGATCAATTTCCTTGGACAGCGAACGTTGAGACTGTTGTTCTTCTTTCCAAGGGCGTGGTCGACAAGGATAATTTCAGAAAAGTAAAGGTAGATTTCTCCTTGGAAGATATGAATTTGACTGAACTTAGAGGCAAGGCGACATATGCTCAGGTTAAGGAGTATATCCTTAATGAATTTGGTCTTAAGGTGTCTTCACTTTATATTGCACAGGTAAAGAAAAAGTGTGGTATTGAGACCGGAGAGAATCATAATCTGCCAAAGTCTGAGGATGCCAGACAGCCTCAGGTAACGCCTGAGAAGGAAGAGGCTATTATGATGGCGTTCAAGCATTTTGGGGTGATATAAACAGTAATAATATTGAGATTGGAGAATATAGCAGTGGCTGAATGGGTATCACATTTGATTGTTGCGGATAGAGTATTAGAAAAATTACCACAGCTTTCCCGTCATGAATTTTGTGTAGGGAATATCGCTCCGGATTGTAATATCCCTAATGAAGATTGGACAGAGTTTACTCCATCTCGGGCAGTGACACATTGGATGCAGGATAATAGAAAGAAAGCAACTGATTGTGTCAGATTTTATGATGAATATATAATATCCAGACTGGATGCGATAAAAACAAAAGAAGAGCTTTCGTTTTTATTAGGGTATTATGCACATTTAATAACAGATGCGGAACTTCAAAGGACAATGAGAGATGATGGGCGCGTTGCAGCGGCGTGGAAACGAGCCAAAGAAATACCGGAATTACGCAATTTGGCAGAAGGACTGGAAGAAAACTGGGACTCTTTTAAGAAGCTTATGCCTAATCGTGAGGAGAGAATGAAGGACTTCTTTGTGATTGAACGTGAATACTTGGATGAGCATCCTGATTCCGGATACTTTACTGAAATAAAAGGAATTGAAGAGTTCCCTGATTATATTGATTATCTGCCTCAGGGGGCAATACCAATGAAGGTAAAGATGATGTATTACTTACCGACATTGGAAGAGGGAAAATATCCTTTTGTAGGCTTTTCAAGAAAAGAGTATGAAGGTTTTCTGGAGCGCGCGGTGAATAATGTAACTAACGCCATAGAAGCCTTTGTACTGCAACAAATGTAGGTGAAATTTATGTTTATGAATATTGCGGTAAGCAAAAACTGGAAGAAGGTCACTCCTATTTCCAAAGGCTGGTCCAGTGATAAAAAATATCTGGTCGAAACGGCTGACGGCAAATTGCAGCTTCTTCGAATTTCAGATATTGACGCATATGAATACAAAAGGAAAGAATATGAAATTATCACAAAGTATTCTCGACTTGGTATCAATATGTCTATGCCGATAGAATTCGGGACTTGTAATGAAGGTAAGAACGTATATATGCTGCTTAGTTGGGTAAAGGGACGTGACTTAGAAGAGGTATTGCCGGAACTCTCAGAACAGGAGCAGTATAAA
>JAZQOL010000028.1:0-12924 GCA_045627845.1 Lachnospiraceae bacterium
AAAGACTGATAAACAGTGGCTTTTATGATTTAGCCACAGCCTATCAGTCTGTGCACGTCAACTATTGAAAGCGCCGTATACCGAACGGTACGTACGGTGCTGTGAGAGGACGGCGGTTAGTCACCGCCTCCTACTCGATTATTCTTCGGGTTTATTTTTGAACTGTTCATCAAGATCGTCTATTAAATCCTGATATTCACTGGCGGTAGCATGAGCGTTTGTTGAAACACGCTTGTGTGCTTCAACAGCAGCTTTGGACTTCGCAATGGACTGTATTGTGCCGGCACCGGCGATACAGCCTCCGGGACAGGCCATTCCTTCCAAAAGATATCCGTTGTATTTCCCGGCTTTCGCAAGGGTGAGAAGTTTTCGACATTCTTTTAAGCCTTCGGCATTTGCAACCTTAATTGTTCTGTCCGGGTATTTTTCATGTATACAGTTTACAACTGCATTTGCGACACCGCCGCTTACGGCAAAGCCTCGACCGTCGCCACTTGCTCCGTGCATTGTATCGTCATCGGGAAGGGATTTAAAATCTACTTCTTTTGCTTCAAACATTCCCATTACTTCTTCAAACGTAAGAACGAAGTCAATATCGCTCCTTATTGAGCGACGGCTTGCTTCGAGTTTCTTTGCTGAGCAAGGACCTATGAATGCTACAAGACATCCGGGATGTTGCTTTTTAATAAGTCGTCCGGTAAGAACCATAGGAGTAAGTGCCATGGATATACAGTTTGCCTGCTCGGGGAAGAGTTTTTTTGCCATAACTGACCAGGCAGGGCAACATGAAGTTGCCATAAACGGAATTTTTTCGGGTACTTCATCAATGAAATCCTGAGCTTCTTCTATGGTACATAAGTCGGCACCGATAGCTACTTCCACAACATCTTCAAATCCAAGAGCTTTAAATGCAGGGCGCATTTTTTCGGGCTTGAAATCGGGGCCGAACTGACCGGTTGCTGCGGGAGCGATTGCCGCATAAACAGGAATGTCGCTTCTTATGGCCTGTATCAACTGGAAAATCTGTGCTTTATCGGCAATGGCACCGAAGGGGCAGTTTGCAAGACACTGTCCACAGGAAACACATTTGTCATTGTCTATTTCTGCGCGACCGTATTCGTCTGATTTTATAGCATCCATTCCGCAGGCCTTTGCGCAGGGACGTTCGAGCCTTATTATTGCATTGTATGGGCACATGGAAGTACAAATGCCACATTTGATGCATTTACTTTCGTCAATAACGGATTTGCCGTTTTTGGTTGTGATAGCACCCTTGGGGCATACTTCCTGGCAGGGATGAGCAAGACAACCCTGGCATGCATCGGTAACTTTTACAACATTGTCAGGACATGCATGACATGCAAATTTGATTATGTTTATAAGCGGAGGCTGATAATACTTTTCCGGTTTAACGCATTCCTCGGCACCTTGCGTAACAGGAGCCTGCTCGGAGGCGCTTCTGACTGAAAGCCCCATTGCTATGCGCATTCTTTCACGCACAATGGCGCGCTCTAAAAATACGCTTTCACGGTATGTTGATACCTCTCCGGGAATAATTTTATATGGAATTTCTGCCATTTTTGAAAGATCGCCATCATGATATTCGTACGACAATTTTGCTACTTCTGCGAATACCTTTTTTCTTATATCGCTTACTGATGTATATATTCCTCGCATATTCACCTCGTGAGTTAATTATTTAACAATGTTATGAACAGTAATAACTTTACAACGAAATATCCAAATGTGCAATACGCCCAATATATGATATAGTATTGTTGAAACATTATATGCCATTCATATTAATAAGGAGGAAGCTGAATATGGAACATTTATTTTTTACAAAAGAGAATTTTGAAACAGAAGTGCTTAACGCTGAAAAGCCGGTTGTTGTTGATTTTTTTGCTACCTGGTGCGGCCCTTGCAAGATGCTTGCTCCGGTTCTTGACGAGTTTGCAAAAGAGAATGCAGGTAAGTATATAGTCGGTAAGGTTGATGTCGACGAAGACGAGGACATTGCAATAAGATACGGAATCAGAAGCGTTCCAACAGTTAAAGTGTTTTATAAAGGTGAAGTTGTTGCAAGCAAGTCAGGATATATGCAAAAGGAAGCGTTACAGGCACTTATGGGTGATTTATAAGCAATGTAACACTTTACAAAGTTGAAGTTTTAATTTATTGTAGTGACAATAAATTGTGATAGGAAACGGAATATGAACGAACTGGATGAAATCAGAGAGAAGATTGAATCGATAGACAAAGAAATGGCGAGACTTTTTGAAGAAAGATTTGCCTGTTCAAGGAAAGTTGCGCAATATAAGAGTGCACACGGAATTCCTGTCCTTGATAAAGACAGAGAGAAGAAACTTGTAGAGAGAAATCTCAAGTACATCGGGACTGATGAAAATGCTTTTTATTACGAAAAGTTTATTCAAAATGTTATGGATTTGTCCAAAGAATATCAGTACCGGATTATGAGGGGGAAACGTGTAGCCTACAGCGGAATCGAAGGGTCTTTTTCATATTCCGCAGCTACAAAGCTGTTTCCCGGTTGGGAAGCGGTTTCTCATCCGTCGTTTGAAAGTGCTTACAATTCAGTGGAAAACGGAGAATGCGATGCCGTAGTCCTTCCGATTGAAAACAGTTACGCAGGTGAAGTAGGTCAGGTTACCGATTTAATGTACGGCGGAACACTTTTGATGGACGGAATATATGAACTTCCTGTAACTCAGTGCCTTCTTGGCGTAAAGGGAAGTTCTCTTGAAACTATTAAAACCGTGATGAGCCATCCACAGGCACTGGCTCAGTGTGAAGACTTTTTAAAACAGCATGATATTGCAACAATACCTGATGCAAATACAGCTGTTGCAGCAAAGAAAGTTTCTGACGGAAAAGACATTACTCTTGGCGCAATCGCAGCAAGTGAGAATGCTTCCTTGTACGGATTGGAGATAATCGCCGAAGGCATCAACGAAAGCGAGAGCAATGTCACAAGATTTGCTGTTTTATCAAAAAAGTACAGAGCTTCTTTTAAGGACGATTCCGGAAATTCTTTTGTACTTATGTTTACGGTAAAAAATAATGCGGGAACTCTTGCGAGGGCTATTGCGATTCTCGGTAAATACGGCTACAGTATGCGGGTTATACGAAGCCGTCCGGATAAAAACGTTAACTGGCAATATTTCTTTTATGCTGAGGTGGAGGGGCATCCCGATACGGAGGCGGGTTCAAAAATGCTTGAAGAACTTAAAGAAGAGTGCGAACTTATTAAAGTTCTCGGTACCTTTAAGCCCGGACTTCGCATAGTATAAATATCGTTTTGCAGGATAGGAAAGGAATGCGTTTTTTGCTGCAAAGCAGAATACGCTAAAGATTATGAAAAATTCATTCGGAAACAGTTTGCAGACTACATTATTCGGCGAAAGTCACGGATCCCACATAGGAGTTGTTCTTGACGGACTTGCTCCGGGAATTAAGATTGATAGAGATTTTATAGATAAACAGCTTTCAAAGCGAAGACCTTCGGGGGTCATTTCGACAGCCCGTGTTGAAGCAGATGAGTATTCGATTGTGAGCGGAGTGTATAATGAGCGGACAACAGGAACACCCGTATGCATTATTATTCCCAACAATTCTCAAAAAAGTGCCGACTATGAAAAGGAAGACCGAATAGCAAGACCGGGACATGCTGATTATACTGCTTCGTGCAAATATCATGGGTATGAGGATTTCAGAGGTGGCGGACATTTCAGTGGAAGAATAACGGCTCCTTTAGTAGCAGCCGGTGCTATTATAATGCCTGCTCTTGCAGAAAAAGGAATTAAAATCGGTACTCATATTTCAAAACTTGGAACAATAGAAGACAGATCGTTTGACGATTATTTTTCGGACATTGAATATCTTTCAAACGAAATGTTTCCGACTCTTGATAAGTCTGTAGCAGAGGCCATGCAGGAACGGATTAAAGAAGTGGCAGCTCAAGGAGATAGCATAGGTGGAGTGCTTGAAACCGTTATAACAGGTCTCCCGACAGGTGTTGGAGAGCCGTGGTTTGACTCTGTTGAAAGTATTCTGTCACATGCGTTGTACAGTATTCCTGCTATAAAGGGAGTCCAGTTTGGCAAGGGATTTGACGATGCTTCTCTTTTGGGAAGTGAGTATAATGATGCACTTTATTCTGAAGACGGCAATGTTTTCACAAGAACAAACAATAACGGTGGAATTAACGGCGGAATTACAAACGGAATGCCGGTTTTGTTTAAATGTGCGGTTAAGCCGACCCCCTCAATTTTTAAGGAACAAGACAGCATAAGCCTCAAAACCGGAAACAATGAGAAGTTAAACCTTAAAGGGCGTCACGATCCGGCAATCATTCACAGAGCAAGAGTTGTTGTAGACAGTATGGTTGCACTTGTTATTTATGACATGCTTGCTCAGAGGTTCGGAACGGATTTCTTTGGACCTAAAGATAATTGAACATATTAAAGGATATGCGAACTATGAAGATACGAGTTATTAACGGACCTAACATTAACATGCTTGGAATAAGAGAACCCGGCATATATGGGAAAAACTCTTATAAGGATCTTTGTGAGACAATAGTGTCGTATTGCAAAGAAAGAGACATTGAAGTTGATTTATATCAAAGCAATCACGAAGGCGATTTGGTTGACATAATTCAAAATTCGTATCAGAAGTATGATGGAATTGTTATTAATCCCGGAGCATATACGCATACAAGTGTTGCGATACTTGATGCAACGAAGGCGGTCGGTATTCCTACAGTGGAAGTTCATATTTCCGATGTTTCAAAGCGTGAAGATTTTAGACAAGTCAGTTTTATCAGGCAGGCATGTGTTGCCACTATTACCGGTGAAGGGATAAACGGTTATCTTCATGCAATAGATATTCTTGTTAAGGGAGAATACAACAAGTGATAGTTGAGATTGAAAAATCCGTTGCAAACGGTGTGATAATGGCTCCTCCTTCGAAAAGCATGGCTCACAGACTTTTGATTTGCGCTGCTTTGGCAAAGGGGACTTCGAAGGTATCCAATATTCAGCTTTCTGCAGACATTCAGGCAACTATTGAGTGCCTTAAAGCTCTTGGCGCGGGAATATCAATTGATTGTGACTGTGTTACGATAGAGGGAACCGGCGGATTGTTTAAAGGAAATGATTTTATTCTTCCGTGCAATGAATGCGGAAGTACGTTGCGTTTTTTTGCCGGAATCATGATGGCGTCAGGTCGCCGGGCAACTCTTACAGGAAGCAAAAAACTGATAAGCAGACCGATGGAAATATATGAAGACCTGTGCCGAAAAAACAACATTTCCTATATTAAGAATGAAGATTCCGTTACTGTTGAGGGAACACTTAAAGGCGGATGCTACAGTATTCCCGGCGATATAAGCAGCCAGTTTATAACAGGTCTTTTATACTGTTTTTCGATGTTAAAAGAAGACAGTACGATTATTATTACAGGAAAGTGCGAGAGTCGTTCGTACATTAACATGACTATAGCGGCACTTAAGATGTTTGGTATCGATATAGAATGGAAAGATGAGCATATACTTTTTGTAAAGGGAGCACAGACGTTTCTGGCGACGGATTGCGTTGTTGAGGGTGACTATTCAAATGCTGCTTTCCTTGACGGATTTAATATGAACGGCGGAAGTGTTCTTGTTAAAGGTCTCTTTGAAAACAGCCTTCAGGGTGATAGCGTATACAAAGACTGCTATGAGCGAATGAAATCAGATAAAGTCATCATAGATATATCCGACTGTCCGGATCTTGGCCCTGTTCTTATGGCTGTTGCTGCGGCAAATCATGGTGTTTTACTGACAGGGACAAGGCGACTCGCGTTCAAAGAAAGCAATCGCGGAGTTGTCATGAAAGACGAACTTGATAAATTTGGGATAAGCACTGTAGTGTCGGAGGATTCGATAGAGGTTGAAGGCGGAAATCTGAAGGCTCCGAATGGTGTTCTTTGCGGACATAATGATCATAGAATTGTCATGGCGCTGTCACTTCTTTTATGTATAACCGGTGGCAGGATAAGCGAAGCGGAAGCGGTTAATAAGAGCTATCCTACATTTTTTGAAGATATAAAGACTCTTGGAATCAAGGTAAAAGAAAATGCATGATAAAGAAAAAAACTTACTGATAGTCGGGCTTGGACTTATAGGCGGAAGCTATGCGAAGGCGTTAAAGGATTCGGAGTATCGTGTGATGGCAATCGATACCAATAAAGAATCTGTGGATTATGCGGTTTCGACAGGAATTGTGGATGAGGCAGCTGCTTTTGCAGATCCGAAGCTTATAGAAAAGGCAGATTACATTATTATTTCTTTATACCCCTCAAAGGCTTTTTCGTGGATAAAGGAAAACGTTTCGTTTATAAAGAAACAGGTATATATATCTGACGTCCTTGGTGTAAAGGGTGACATTATTGATAATATACAGAGTATTCTTCCGGACAATATTGAGTACATATCGGCCCACCCGATGGCGGGACGTGAGAAGAGCGGAGTGCAAAACAGTGACTGCTCCGTATTTAAAAATGCAAACTATATTGTAGTACCGACAAAGAGAAATACAGAAAAGGCGATTGATTGGTGTAAAAATCTTGGAACTATGCTTGGCTTTACCAGAATTTCGGTTCTTTCACCGGAAGAACACGATCGTATGATCGCGTATGTTTCGCAGCTTACACACTGTATTGCTGTTTCGCTTATGAACTGTGACGGCGCAGTTGAGTCAAAAGCATACTGCGGAGACTCCTATCGCGACCTTACCCGAATTGCTAATATTAATGCGGATATGTGGAGTGAACTGTTTATCGAAAACAAGAAGTATCTTGTTGAAGAAATTGATGAATTTATTGAAGAACTTACAAGACTTAGGGGAATGATTCAGACAGAGGATGTTGAACCGTTAAAGGAAAGACTCAATAATTCCACAATGAGACGCAGAGAATTCGACAAAAAGTAGGATGTTTGTTAGAATAGTGTATATACTTCCGGCAGGCTTTGGTGGTCTGCCGGTTTAAAATGGAGAAAAAATGAACGCTGAATTTGTAAGGAAGCTGGCAATACCTGCTGAAATTAAAGAAATGTGTCCGATTGATGCACATATGGGTGAAACAGTCAGCCAAAAGAAGAATGAACTCGAAGATATCCTTTCCGGAAAGGACTCAAGAATTGTACTTATAGTCGGCCCTTGTTCTGCTGACAATGAGGACAGTGTCATAGACTATATCTCAAGACTTTGCCCCATACAGGAAAAGGTTAAGGATAAAATTCTTATAATTCCGAGAATATATACCAATAAGCCAAGAACAACCGGAGAAGGCTATAAGGGAATGCTTCATCAGCCTGATCCCAATGAGAAGTCTGACCTTGTAAAGGGAATAATAGCTACAAGACACCTGCACATGAGGGCGATAAAGGAGACATCATTTGCCTGCGCAGATGAGATGTTATATCCTGAAAATTATAAATACCTTGATGATCTTCTCGCTTATGTTGCCGTTGGCGCAAGAAGTGTAGAAAACCAGCAGCACAGACTTACTGCAAGTGCAATTTCGTCACCGGTCGGCCTTAAAAATCCTACAAGCGGAGATTACTCGGTAATGCTTAATGCGATACTTGCTGCGCAACATTCGCACACCTTTATTTACAGAGGATGGGAAGTTAAATCCACCGGGAACCCTTACGCGCATGCGATTTTGCGTGGTTATACAAATCGTCACGGTGAGTCACAGCCCAATTACCACTTTGAAGATATATTGAGGCTACATATGGCTTATGAGGAAAAAGGTCTTTTGAATCCGGCGGTTATTATTGATACAAATCATAATAACTCTGCGAAGAATCCTTTTGCTCAGCCGAGAATCATAAATGAAGTTATGCATTCGATGACACAGGATTCCGATATAGGAAGGCTTGTTAAGGGCTTTATGGTTGAAAGTTATATAGAAGACGGATGTCAGAAGATAGGTGAGGGCGTTTATGGCAAGTCAATTACCGATCCCTGCCTTGGTTTTGAAAAGACCGAAAAGCTTATATATAAAATGGCAGAAAACTTAAGATAAAATATGGAATCCGGGAACGGAATGGAGATTAATATGAAATTAGCTGTTACTTACGAAAACGGAAATGTATTCGAGCATTTTGGGAGAACATCGCAGTTTAAAGTTTATACAATTGAAGACGGAAAGATCGTAGCAAGTGAGGTCGTTGATACTGAGGGAATCGGTCATGAGGCGTTGGCAATACTTCTTGCGAAGAACGATATTGAAGTTCTTATCTGCGGCGGAATGGGAGAGGGCGCAAAGGCAGCTCTTTCTGAAGCTGGACTTGAGGTATACTCGGGTCAGAGCGGAGATGCGGATGCTGTTGTTGAAGCCTATCTCAACGGTGAGATTGAATCTAAGGGAGTTACATGTGATCACCATGAGGCAGAGTCTTCATGTGGAGGTAATTGCGGAAGTTGCGGAGGATGTCATCCTCAGATAACATTGGAGGGCCCTAATGCAGGAAAAACGCTTAAGGTTCATTACACAGGTACATTTAATGACGGAACTGTGTTTGACTCCTCATATGAAAGAAACGAACCTCTTGAATTTGTATGTGGTGCCGGAATGATGATTAAAGGCTTTGATGCAGCTGTAGTTGACATGAATGTTGGCGAAGTTAAAAATGTTCATCTTATGCCGGAGGATGCTTACGGTAATTCGGATCCCAATGCCATATTTACGCTTCCGCTTTCCGAACTTCCGGGAGCCGAAACTTTGACGGCAGGAGAACAGGTTTATCTTAGAAACATGTATGGACAGCCTTTTAGGGCAGCTGTTGTTAATGTGACGGATACTGATATTACTTTTGATGCCAATCACGAGATGGCAGGAAAAGAATTAAATTTCAAGATTGAGATTGTTAGCATTGACTGAACATAACAGTTAAAAAAGGCAGACACTAATATATGCCTGCTTCTTTTTGCCTAAAAAGTAATAGTGGGTTAATAGTTTTTACGTATATTCGTAGTGTGTGAAACTGTAAATTTATTGAAGTTTGCTCTTTGCACAGATACGGAATTAGACGGTGATCATATGCGAAAAAAGATACTTGCTTTTGCCATCGGCTGGGGTGGTGAAATTGTTGAAAAATTTTATACTGGAGTAACAGAGGGACTTAAAGACACAAAAGCAGATGTTTTTCTTTTTCTGCCTTTTCCGTTATGGTCTGATTCTTTAGAGCACAGAAGCGGGGAACTTAATATTCTAAATCTTCCCGACTATTCTTCGTATGATGGCGCAATTATTCTTGGAAACGGAATGGATTTCGAGGGAAGCTATGATCTGATTGTGGATAAATGCAAAAAGGCAGGCATTCCGACTGTCAGCGTTTCCAAAAAGACTGAGGGCCTGTATTATACATATTCTGATAATAGACCGGGTATGATGGAACTTACCAAGCATCTTATAAACGATCACAATGTTAAGGATATTTTCTTTGTGTCTGGAAACGCTGAAAATGAGGATTGTCTTGTCAGACAGAAGGCAATAGAAGATGCAATGGAAGAGTGTGGACTTTCTTTTGATAAAGAAAACGTCTTCTATACTCAGTGGTCGCCTCCGAATGCTTCCTACTTCATAAGAGATTATATTGCGTCGGGGAAAAAATTGCCGGACGCGTTTATGTGTGCCAATGATACACTTGCACTTGCAATTTGCGAGGAACTCATGTCACGAGGTGTGAATGTTCCCGGTGATGTTTGCGTAACCGGTTATGATGGTGACAGCTATGCAATGTCATATGACCCTTCGATATCTACGGTATCCCAGAATATAGAAGAACTGGGAGTGCTTTCTGCAAGAACGCTTATTGATGTTCTTGAGGGCAAAAACCGTCCTATGGTACAGTCTGTTGCTTCTTTTGCATGCCCCGGCGAAAGTTGCGGATGCATGCATGAGGGTGTTTACGACAAAATCAGAAGGGCAGCCGGAAGAGCGAAGTACGAGGAACATATTTCGGATATATATTTTGACGGAGAGTTTCTTGGTATTGAAAAGAGCGCCAGAACTGTTGAATATTACGAGCAGATGAAAGAAATGCTGAGAACATTCTACAGTGGTGGTCAGTATTTTGAAAAATCTTTTGCACAGATAATGCTTGATACCAAATTTAAGTCTACCGTACATCATGTCGGCGATGTACTTAAAGAATCCGGTTACAGTGAAACAATGGATCCGATTCTTGTAATGGATGACAGTGAAACATACAGGTGTGACGATATTCCAACCGCAAAACTGCTTGCAAGATATCCGCAGGATGACAGAAACCATATGTTTAACATTGTTCCTCTTCATGAAGATGAGATAACATTTGGGTATGCTGTGCTGCAGGATCAGCTTCCCAACATAGGCAAGAACTTTAATCTTTGCAGATACAAAAACAAAATGAGCAGTATTATATCAAGATTAAAAGACAGCCTTGTGTTGAGAATCTTGTATAACCGAATAACAGAGCTCAATGAAACCGATGCACTTACAGGAGTTAAGAGCCGACTGCTCTATGAATCTTTGGTTAAAAATATCAACTCTTCGATAGAAGCAGAGGTGCCTGTTGAGTTTGGTCTTATCATGTTTGACGTTAATAATCTCAAAGAGATCAACGATAAATACGGGCATGATACCGGGGATAAATATCTTATTAACAATTGTAAGAGTATATGTGATTTCTTTGTACATTCACCGGTGTACAGAATTGGAGGAGATGAGTTTGTATGTTTTCTTCACGGAGATGATTATCGCAATCGTGAAGAACTTCTTTTAAAATTCAGAGAAAATACTTACAAAAAAATGCATGACGAGAATATTCTTCCGGAAGAGTGCATATCTATGGCATCGGGTCTGGCGGTTTATGAGCAGGACAAAGATAAAAAAATTGAAGATGTCATGAAACGTGCGGATGCACTTATGTATCAGAACAAGATGCAGATAAAGGGTCAGGTTAGATAACACTTGTTACAAATCGGTTAGATTTGTATTTGATAGGGATAACCTTTGGTAGTATTGTTACGTGATATGCTATTGAGAATGGGAGTTTATATAGGGGATGTAAACTTCTGTCGCAGATATGTACGAAGGTAACAGTATTGTATATCAACAGTTTTGATTACCGTCATAGGGATGATATGAGAGAGAAGAAGATAAAGTTTGTTTTTGTTTTATTTCTTGCCGTTTTGGCCATAGTCGGATCGGTTTATTTTATCAGCAAAAGTGCGGTCAGACAGGGTGGGGTTGATTTTGCATCCTATTCTTACGATGTGCCTTCAGTTGATATTGAAGATGAACCGACAGCACTTTCGGACAGACCATGATGCTGTCTTGCAATGATGTAATTTTAGGGTCGCACTTGTGCGACCTTTTCTGTTATGTTGACAAGGAAATATCACAGACGATAAGCTTTGCTCTATGTAGGTTGTCTCATTGCATTATTTCATGAAAGAATGTATGATATAAAAAACGATTTTAAGGAGAGTATAATGGCACAACAGCGTAAACCTTTGGTATCACATATTTTTACAGCAGATCCTTCCGCTCATGTATTTGACGGAAAGATTTATATCTACCCTTCACATGATATACCGCATGATGCAGAGGATAATGACAATGGCGATGAATACAGAATGGAAGATTACCATATTCTTTCTTTGGATAATCTTGACGCAGAATGCGTTGATAACGGCGAAGCACTTCACATGAAAGATGTTCCGTGGGTAAGCAAACAGATGTGGGCACCCGATGTGGCTTATAAGAACGGTAAATATTATTTATATTTTCCGGCAAGAGATAAAGAAGGCCTTTTCAGACTCGGCGTTGCTGTTTCTGAGTCGCCGGTAGGTCCCTTCAAACCGGAACCTGATTATATTAAGGGAAGTTTCAGCATTGATCCTGCATCCTTTGTGGATGAGGACGGCAGAGCATATGTATACTGGGGAGGTCTTTGGGGAGGCCAGCTTGACCAGTGGACAAAGGGATATTTTGATCCTAAGGCAGGTCAGTTAAACGGAGATCTCGATCCCACACGTCCTGCAATCGGTCCTATGTTTGCTGAACTTAATGATGATATGGTTTCTTTTAAAACAGAGCCTAAGCATCTTGAGATTCTTGATGAGAAAGGTAATCCCATCCTTGAAGGTGATGAAGACAGAAGATACTTTGAAGGACCTTGGATGCATAAATATAACGGAAAGTATTATCTTTCCTATTCAACAGGTACGACACACTATCTTGTATATGCGACAGCTGATACACCGGACGGTCCTTTTACCTACGGCGGAAGGATAATGGAGCCTGTACTTGGTTGGACAACTCATCACTCAATTGTTGAGTATGAAGGAAAGTGGTACCTGTTCTATCATGACTGTGAACTTTCAAACGGAATAAATCACAGAAGAAATGTTAAGTTTACCGAGCTTAAATATAATCAGGACGGAAGTATTATAACAATTAAGCCTTACGAGGAATAAAGATTAAAAACCCCTGCACAAATGTGCAGGGGTTTTAAACTGTAGACAAAGTAATGGTCCTTTAGGATTTCAACTTTGTTGTTAAAAAGGAAATTCATGTTGACGAAGAAATTTCTATTATCCTTACTCCGCTTGTTTGCTTTATGACTGATGGAATCAACCGTGTCAAGGCCAAAGCCCTTCGGGTGCCTTTGGCAACCTTGACACAGTTGAATTCCACCAGCTTTTGGGTAGTCAAGCGAAGTAAGGAACCGATTTCGCGTATTACGCGACGCTTTTCCTTTGTGACAAGGGTCATGTTCGTTTGGGAAGTATGCTGAACAGACTTTTTTTCAATTTTTGAAATAATATCCGTACTTTTTATTAAAAACATACAGCGCTTTTTTGC
>JAZQOL010000029.1:0-125734 GCA_045627845.1 Lachnospiraceae bacterium
CACTACTACATCGGTGAAGGCGGAAAGGTTATGACCGGTGAAGTAGAAGTAGTTAATACAAACGGACACGTTGCAGAAGGCACTTACACATTCAGAGAGAACGGTGTAATGGTTCTTGAAGGAATCGTAAGAGTTGACGGAGCACTTCGCTACTATGTTGGCGACAGAATGCGTTCACAGGCAGGTATGATTGTACTTGACGGTGACATGTACTATATAGGTGCAGGCGCAGTAGTTGCAACAGGCAAGAAAAGTGTTGGTTCAAGACATAACGGACTTGTTACTCCCGGAATTCACTATTTCGATGAAGAAACAGGTAAGTTTATAAAATAGTTGATTTCGCCGGAGGTCAATGGTGAAAAATAAAAGAGCATGGCTCTATGCTCTTGCAACTGTAGTTTTTTTGGCAGTTAACGTACTCGTTATTATTATTGCAAATAAGGATAAGCCGAAGTTTTCCGTTACGGAAAACTTCGGTACCGAGTACGAGACAGCAAGAGTATTGGCAATAACCGAAGACAATTCAATAATAGATGAGTCGGTCGAAGGTGTCAGAAAGGGCAGCCAGGATTTAAAGGTTGAGATTTTGACCGGACGATACAAAGGAAACATTAGTTTTGTTAAGAATTACTTCAGTGCATTATACAATGTAAATGTGACTGAAGGAGATAAGGTTTCCGTTCGTATTGACACGACGGATGCCGGTCAGTATACCGTCAGCGTTTACAACTACAACCGAATTCCTCTTATTGTGGGGCTTGTTCTGTTCTTTGCGCTTATGCTTATACTTGTAGGCGGAATGAAGGGCGTAAAAGCATTTGTCGGTCTTTTATATACCTTTGTATGTGTTATTTATATTCTTTTGCCACTTACTCTTAACGGAGCCAATCCTGTTCTTTTGACGGGACTTATTGTATTTGTTACAACTTCAGTTTGCTTCATGCTGATAGGTGGCTTCTCCAAGAAAACACTCACAGCCGAAATCGGATGCATGCTCGGTGTGCTTGCTGCATTTGTAACCGGTTTTGTGTCACAGAAACTTGGCGGGGTTACGACTTTTCAAATGGATGAAGCGGAAGCACTTCTTTTGGTTAAGTCGACGTTTGCACTTAAGATGAGGGGACTGTTTGCTGCCGGTATTATTATCGGATCGGTTGGAGCTGTGATGGACGTTGCAATGTCTATTTCTTCATCCTTAAGTGAAATTGTAATTCATGACAGTCGCATTTCATTTGCGGAATTGCTTAAGTCGGGTATGAATATCGGTCGTGATGCAATGGGCACGATGGCCAATACACTTGTACTTGCTTATGCAGGAAGTGCGCTTAATATGATGGTACTTATTTACTCGTACGGAGTATCATTTACACAACTTATAAATACTGATTTTGTAGCAATAGAAGTGATTTATGCCATAAGCGGAAGCATTGGAATAATATGCACCGTCCCTGCGGTTTCGCTTGTTGGCGCATATTTTTTTTCGGGGAAGAAAAATTAAAATCTTCCTTGACTTATCACTATGCGTATGGTAATATCATTTTCGTGCCACGAAGTGGTATGCTGATGTGCGTGTAGCTCAGCTGGATAGAGCGTCTGGCTACGGACCAGAAGGTCGAGGGTTCGAATCCTTTCACGCACGTTTAAATAAGAGAAGAGATGCGTTTATGCATCTCTTTTTTTTGTTTAAGCGAATGCGAAGCCTTCGAACCTTATGCTGCGCATGTGTTCGGGTTTTAGCTTAAATGCAGCCGATTCGGACGCGGCCGGTTCAGATGTGGTCGATTCAGATGTGGTCGATTCAGATGTGGTTGATTCAGATGTTGAGTTATGTAAACCAACGACTGGCTATTTTCAAAATTTAATCTTTTTACTGGTACGATATGTAATGATTTGACTAGTAAAAACATTTATTACTAATTTTTACCAGTATTATTTCCGTCATCATGACTGGTAAAATTTACGTATATGGGATATAGCTAGTCAAGAATGTACTTTGAACGGGGAAAATGACTGGGAAAATTTATGTATCTGGGATATAGCCAGTCAAGAATGTACTTTGAACGGGA
Source organism: Lachnospiraceae bacterium (assembly GCA_045627845.1). Classification (GTDB taxonomy): domain Bacteria; phylum Bacillota; class Clostridia; order Lachnospirales; family Lachnospiraceae; genus UBA1258. Next base: position 2,067 of record JAZQOL010000029.1, read on the forward strand.
AAAATGACTGGTAAATTTTTTTGTATATGGGATCTAGCCAGTCAAGAATGTACTTTGAACGGGAAAAATGACTGGTAAAATTTATGTATATGGGATATAGCCAGTCAAGAATGTACTTTTAACGGGAAAAATGACTAGTAATATTTTTGAATACGAGATTTAGCCAGTCAAGAATGTGCTTTAGACGGTAAAAATGACTGGTAAAATTTTTGAATACGAGATTTAGCCAGTCAAGAATGTACTTTAGACGGTAAAAATGACTGGTAAAATTTATGTATATGGGATATAGCCAGTCAAGAATGTACTTTGAACGGGAAAAATGACTGGTAAAATTTATGTATATGGGATATAGCCAGTCAAGAATGTACTTTGAACGGAAAAAATGACTGGTAAAATTTATGTATACGAAATCTAGCTAGTCAAGAATGTACTTTTGACTGAAAAGATAACTGGTATAATTTTTGCTCATGAGATTTTACTAGCCGATAAAGTGCTTTGAACAAAAAAGAATGGCTAAATTGCTATTTGCAAAAAATAGCCAGTCGATTGTACTTTGTGAACCAGATTGAAATTCCAATCTAGTTAGATAAAGATGAGTCTTATGGAATTTTAAGATGATTATTTGGATGTTAACTTGTTAATTGTATAATTTTTTATGCTAAAAAATTAATAAAGATTGCATTGTTGTATGGATTGGAACGGATATTATGTTTTGCGCTAATTGTGGAAATAAAATGAATGATGACGCTAAATTTTGTCCTAAATGCGGAGCAAAAACTCAGGGTGTCACAGACACAGAACCGGCATCAGAGGAGTTAAATCCAAAAAACGAAATAAATGGCGATACAGAATCGAATATTAAGAAGAAAAAACCTGTAGCACTGTTTGTTATACTTGGCGTGATTGCTTTTTTGGTCATAACGTTTGCTGTTCTTTTCTTAACTGTTCCAAAACTAAAGTGTATGGTTGCAGGTCATGAATGGGCAGAAGCAACATGTACAGATGCGAAAACATGCACAAGATGTGGTTTAACGGAAGGCAAAAAATTAGGGCATGATTATTCGGAAGCGACCTGTACAAAGGGAAAGATATGTAAACGTTGCAATAAAGAAGAGGGAAGTTCTCTGGGACATGATTATGAAGAGGCAACCTGCACTGCCGGGGAGATATGCAGACGCTGCAATAACGAAACCGGTGACCCGCTTGGCCACGCTTACAACGATGCAACCTGCGAAACGCCTATGACGTGTGTAAGATGTGGTGTTATCGACGGATATGCCCTTGGACACTCATGGGATAAAATATCAAGTTCAGACCCCGATATTTGCTACATTAAAGTATGTTCCTTGTGTGGCGAAACTAACGGAGAAATTGGACACCATTTTGTCGGCGGAGATTATTGGTTTACTCCCCAATACTGTTCAAACTGTAATAAACAGGGAACGTTATTGACGGCTGCAATGGCAAATGAACAATTAGCAGAGCAGAACGTTAATTATACTATTTCTGTTGCAAGCAAAAATGATTCATCAAATAATAAAAATATCAATGCTGAGTATACAGACTATGCTGTAGGCTCAAGAAATCCCGGAGTAGAACTTGAGCGACAACTTGATTATCGCGAAGGATATGAGTGGAGAATTGCTACAGTACAGGTTGTATGGTACGAGGATGATATGGACATTGGATACAGCTTCTCAGATTATTATACGGGAGCTTTTTATCAAAAAAACAGAAATTATACAATAACTTATACAGATAAAGATCAGTCGATTGAAGTATTTGCAGAGTTTTGGCTGTCCGGAAGAGCATTATATGTGAAAGCAGTTGCAAATGTCCCTGTTGGTTATGATGGAATAGTTTTCAGACTGATGGGTGATGACAGACATGGTGAAGTTAATACGTTATTATTCAGATTGGATTAACGTAATCACTTTATGCAGAAAGAAGTCGCAAACCATTAACAGGAGTGCGACTTCTTTTTATTATTGCATTTTTTTATTTAAAAAGTTGTGACTAAAATGTAAAATAATAATAGGTTCTGAACATAACATATGAGGTTGAACAGCTACATTTTTGAATTGTAAAATATGTTACAGGATTGCTGAAAAAATGAAGGCGATTAATAAGCCGAATTTGATTGCAAATAAACGGATTGAAAAAGAAAAGAACAGAAAAGAACAGAAAAGAACAGAAAAGAACAGAAGAAAACAGAAGAGAAAAGAAGAAAATAGAAGAGAAAAGAAGAAAACAGAAGAGAAAAGAAGAAAATAGAAGAGAACAGAAGAAAACAGAAGAGAACAGAAGAGAAAAGAAGAAAATAGAAGAGAAAAGAAGAAAATAGAAGAGAAAAGAAGAAAATAGAAGAGAACAGAAGAAAACAGAAGAGAAAAGAAAAGAAAAGAAAAGAAAAGAAAAGGGAAGTGAAGATTGTTTTGAACAATTATATTGAAAAACTTTGCGATAATCTTATAAACCTGGGATATGATACAAAAACTTTTGGAACAAAAGAAGAAGCGCTTGACTACTTTGACAAACAGCTTGACGGTATGACTATAGGAATCGGTGGCTCACAGACAGTGGCGCAGATGGGGCTTTTTGAAAGACTAGCTTCTCATAATACTGTTTACTGGCATGATGAAAAGCCTGAAGGTATGTCAGTAATGCAGACCAGACAGGCAGCATTTAGGGCCCCTGTATATATATCATCGGTGAATGCAATATCGATTTGCGGAGATATCGTTAATATAGATGCAACAGGAAACCGAGTTGCTGCAATTTCGTTTGGGCCTGAGGATATATATTTTGTTTTGGGATCAAATAAGATAACAGAAGATTATGAATCGGCAATGTTCAGAGCGAGAAATGTCGCTGCTCCTCTTAATGCGCGCAGACTTAAACGTAATACTCCTTGCGCAAAAAACGGCAATCGTTGCTATGATTGCGACAGCCCGGAACGTATTTGCAGGAATTTTTCTGTGCTAAGGAAATGCCCTACAGGTGCAAGATACCATGTTATTATTATTGATGAGGCCCTTGGCTATTAAAATTTGTATAAGTGGACTTGTTCTTAACAATTAGGCACTTGACCATCATAACTGAAAAAGTATGAATATTTTGTAATAAAGAGATTATCATGAACAGAATTAAATTTAAAATACTGATACTCAGCTTATCCGTATTGATTCTTTTGATTCTTATTTCATCAGTGGGAAGTAATAAAACTTCTGACCCGAACAGGAAAACATTTGCGAGCGTCATCTCAGAGTCCTTCGATCGGGTGGGGTCTTTTTTTGATGCAAAGTTTGAGGCGATAGCAGAAAGAAGTCGTGAGCGCAAGGCAGAGAGAGAGGCAAAGAAAGAAGCAAAGCAACTTCTTTTGCAACAACAGGAGAATAAGCAGGATGATGATTTTTACAAAGAAAATATAAGCAGCATACCTGAAAATTCTGAAATACCTATGCCTAATAACAATACTGAAGAAAATGATAATGGTGAAATATCGGGAGACGTAGCAGAACCGTATCAGGAGGCAATTGAAATATCGGTTCCTGAAAGAATGAAACTTCCGGAAACTATTGGCAAAGTTTCTTTTCGTAAAATGTATGATTATGTGTATGCCTGTAGCAACGCACCTCTTTATACATCACCGTCTTTTGAAGAAAGGGCTCGTGCAAGTAAGCTTTGGGAGCAGTTTTTAAGGACCGGAATCTCGGAGGACTGTTGTTACCAACTTGTAAGTGAGAGCGGAGAAGTGCTTTATGCCGATGGCTCGCATTTTAGACGAAAACGTGAAGACATGCCACTTGAAGAAACAATTACAATGCCGGGAGAGAAGGTTGAACTTCCGGTAAACTATATAAGCCAGTTTCCGTCACTTCCAAATGGCTGCGAAATTACAAGCCTTGCTACTGTACTAAATTATCTTGGCTATGAGGTATCAAAGGATGAATTGTGGAAGGAATATCTTCCCTGTGAAAAAATTGGGAAGGCAAATTTTTATTATCAGTTTGTAGGAGAACCTGATAACCGTAATTCTTATGGCTGCTATGCACCGGCGCTTGTAGAAGCGGCAGACAAATTCTTCGAAGATAATGGAGACGAGTATAAGGCAGTTGATCTTACAGGCAGTTCTTTTGAATCGCTTTTGTATAAGGTAAAAGAAGGTAAGCCGGTCATCCTCTGGGGCGCAGCCTATATCGAATCGGAGCCTTCTTATTCTACGGAATGGATCGTGGACGGAGAGTATCTTGTCTGGAAAACGAACATGCACTGTATGGTACTCATAGGATATGATTCTTCGGTGGGAACTGTGACAGTTTCAGACCCAATGAGAGGAATAACCGAATACGACATGAAACTTTTTATAAAGCGCTATAAGCAGTTTTACTCTCAGGCTATTGTGTTGGAACCAACTACTGAGCGGGAAGACCGGCAGAACTAATAAACTTATGGTGGATTAAAGAGTTAGGGGTTGACCTTAGCCCGATGCTTGTGCCTGTTTGTTGAAAAAACAGGTAAACTGAATTATAATCGAAGTGGTGTATGATTTCTTTTGGGAGGGCTGTATGGTCTGGAATCTTTCTTATCAATTTGCAGCAATAATACTTACACTTATAATCGCGGGAATGTGCATGGGTCAGCGCAGGCTTAATTTTGCTGCTGAGCGTGCTTTCATTAAACTTCTATTTATAGTTATTATCTCTATTGTCTTAGATATTGTTTCCGTATTTGCAATCAATTATCGTAATGAAATAGGTCCCATGCTTACCGATATTGCCTGCAAGGCGTATCTTCTTTCAATCTGTATGGTTGCCTGTCAGGCATCGTGGTTTTCTGTTGCTGAAATTCGCTATACATTCAGAACCTTCTGGGTACATGCAACCGCTTTGCCTCTGTTTGTTGAAACGGCAATAATCTGCATTTTCCCTGTTAATATACACGTGGCGGATGGTGAACTTTATACCTACGGTATTCCGGTTCTGTTTACGTATGTATTCTGTTCTATTTATATTATTTCTACACTGACAATGGTAATAATACTCCGTGAAAAGATTAATCCCAAGCGAAGATATGCCATTTATTTCTGGATGTTTGTATGGTTTGCGGCAGCATTGATTCAGTTCATTAATAATAAACTTCTCGTTACAAGCTTTTCGATGGCTGTTGGATGTATTTACATCTACTGTAAGCTTGAAAATCCCGAGTACAGGCTTGACTTTGTGACAAATGTGTTTAACCGCAAGGGCTTTGAAATGATTATGTCCGAGCATTTGAAACATAAGGAAAAGAAAGCTATTGTTTCTTTTTGCGTTGGCGACCTTAAAATGATAAATGAAGTTTTCGGTACGCATGCGGTTGAGAGCATTATCATTGACATAATGAAATTTGTGGAGGCTATACCGAATTCTTCGGTGTTCAGACTTGAGGATAATCTTTTCTGTCTTGCGCTTGATAGGCAGGAGGATATCGAAAGGGTTCTTGAGACAATCATAAGAAGGTTTGAACTTCCTTGGAATTTGGGGGCAATAACGATTGAAATATCGGTTTATATTTCTTACATTGAGGATATTACCGAATTTAATGACGTTGATGATCTTGAAGAGGTGGTTCATTATTTTGCTGCAGAATCGTCAAAGAAACCTTCGGGAGAGGTCCTTTGTGTAAACAGAAAGGAACTCGAAGCAAGACAGCGTAATATTGAAATGCAGCAAATTCTTGAATGGGCATTTGTAAACAATGGAATTGAGGTCTATTATCAGCCAATCTACAATGTCAAAGAAGGCCGTTTTAACTCAATGGAAGCTCTTGTAAGAATCAGAGACAGAGAAGGGACTTTGGTTCCGCCACAGGACTTTATTGAATTCGCTGAGAAGAACGGAATGATTTTGAGACTTGGAGAAATTGTATTCAGAAAAGTTTGTGAATTTATACAGCGAATGCATATTGAAATATACGGTATTGAATATATTGAGGTTAATCTTTCGGTTGTTCAGTGCATGCAGGATGATATATCACAGACACTGAAGGGTATTATGGGAGAGTACCAAATACCTCCGTATCGCATCAATTTTGAAATAACGGAAACAGCAGCAGCCAGTTCAAAGAAAATAATTGAGAAGAATATGAAGGATCTTCTTGATTACGGATGTTCGTTCTCGCTTGATGATTACGGTTCCGGATATTCTAATCTTACGTATGTTGTCAACATGCCTCTTAAGATAATAAAGATAGATAAATTTATTACTGACAGTTATTTTTCTTCCGAGAAAGTTCGCGTTGCAACCGATTATACAATCGAAATGCTTCACAAACTTGGAATGGAGATTGTGGTTGAGGGCGTTGATTCTGAAGAAAAGTATGCTGCCTTTAAACGACTTGACGTTGAGTATATTCAGGGCTTCTATTTTTCAAGACCGCTTCCTAAGGATAAGGTTCTTAACTATATTCAGGAGTGGTTATAGTAGAAGATTGTATAGGTGAATAACTTAACAGACATAATAAAGAAGCTCATTTCGCATGACGGTACGAAATGAGCTTTTGTAGTCTAAATATATATTAGCGACCGATTATGCCATTTTGTTAACAGCAACGCTTAAGCGGGAAATCTTTCTTGCAACAGTGTTCTTATGATAAACACCCTTTGAGCAAGCCTTATCCATAGCTGAAGTAGCATTAACCAATGCTTCCTTTGCAGCAGCCTGATCCTTAGCGTCGATAGCAGCATAAACCTTCTTGATCGCTGTCTTAACAGCAGACTTAATTGCTTTGTTTCTATCAGCCTTTGTCTGTGCTACTAAGATACGTTTCTTTGCAGATTTGATGTTAGCCAAGACTATACACCTCCATTTTAATAAAAACTATTGACAACACGCATACACTACTCCGGACACGGACGATTTAATGTACGCACACTAGACTATAATAGATGATAGCTTTTACTATGTCAATACCAAATTGCTGATATTTGAGCGCTTTTTTTGTTTCACCTTTGTATTGCTTTATGATATACTTAATCGAATTAATGTTAGAGAGGACACTGTATTGAATCAGGATCACATTCGTAACTTTTGTATTATAGCACACATTGACCATGGTAAGTCTACACTTGCAGACAGAATAATAGAAATGACGGGACTTCTTACAAGCCGTGAGATGCAGGCGCAGGTTCTTGATAACATGGATCTTGAGAGAGAGAGAGGAATAACGATTAAAGCTCAGTCTGTTCGTACCGTATACAAGGCAAAGAACGGTGAGGAATATATTCTCAATCTTATTGATACTCCCGGTCATGTTGACTTTAACTATGAAGTTTCACGTTCACTTGCTGCGTGTGACGGAGCTATTCTTGTTGTTGATGCTGCACAGGGCATAGAAGCGCAGACTCTTGCCAACGTATACCTTGCTCTTGATCATGACCTTGATGTATTTCCTGTTATTAATAAAATTGATTTGCCTTCGGCAGAGCCACAGAAGGTTATAGATGAGATTGAGGATATAATAGGTATTGAGGCGCAGGACGCTCCGCTTATATCAGCAAAGAACGGAATCAATATCGACCAGGTACTGGAAGCTATTGTTGAAAAGGTTCCGGCTCCGACGGGGGATTCACAGGCACCGTTACAGGCGCTTATATTTGATTCACTGTATGATTCTTATAAAGGTGTAATTGCTTTTGTCAGAATAAAAAACGGAACGGTAAAGAAGGGTACTCCGATAAAAATGATGGCAACGGGCGCTGTCGCCGAGGTTGTTGAGGTAGGATATTTCGGCGCCGGTCAGTTTATTCCCTGTGAAGAATTGTCTGCCGGAATGGTAGGATATATTACCGCCTCTATCAAAAATGTAAGAGATACAGCTGTCGGAGATACAATCACAAATGCACAGAATCCGTGTAGCGAACCTCTTCCGGGTTATAAGAAAGTTCAATCAATGGTATATTGTGGTGTTTATACCGCTGATGGGGCAAAATACCCTGATTTGAGAGATGCACTTGAAAAACTCCAGCTTAATGACGCTTCTCTTTTCTTTGAACCCGAAACGTCCATTGCACTGGGATTTGGATTCCGATGCGGATTTTTGGGATTGCTTCATCTTGAAATTATTCAAGAACGACTCGAGCGAGAATATAATCTTGACCTTGTCACGACAGCCCCGGGCGTTGTTTACAGAGTACATAAAACAAACGGAGAGATGATTGAACTGACAAATCCCTCAAACCTGCCGGATCCTTCGGAAATAGAATATATGGAGGAGCCTATCGTAAATGCAGAGATAATGGTCACAAGGGATTTTGTAGGCTCGATTATGGAACTTTGTCAGCAAAGACGAGGCAAATACATCAGTATGGAATATATAGAGGAGACGAGAGCGCTTCTTAAGTATGAGCTTCCTCTTAACGAGATAATATATGACTTTTTTGATGCTCTAAAATCAAGATCAAGAGGATATGCTTCTTTTGACTACGAGTTAAAAGGTTATGAACAGTCAGAACTCGTTAAACTCGATATTCTCATTAATCATGATGAAGTGGACGCTCTTTCGTTTATCGTTCATAAAGCAAGCGCATACGAACGTGGACGCAGGATGTGCGAAAAACTAAAGGATGAAATCCCGAGGCATTTGTTCGAAATTCCGATTCAGGCGGCTGTCGGCGGAAAAGTTATTGCAAGAGAAACTGTTAAGGCAATGCGTAAGGATGTTTTGGCAAAGTGTTACGGAGGAGATATTTCCCGTAAAAAGAAATTGCTTGAAAAACAAAAAGAAGGAAAGAAACGCATGCGTCAGGTCGGCAACGTAGAAATTCCGCAAAGCGCATTTATGAGCGTTCTTAAACTTGATGAAGAATAGAGAAGCTTTTGAAATATATGTTCATATTCCTTTTTGCAAAAGAAAGTGCGATTATTGTGACTTTGTTTCTTTTGCGTGCGAGGAAAAAAATATTGAAGGTTATTTCAATGCGCTTAAAAATCAGATTGAACAGGAGAAGGAGACAGTGGGTAATAATCCCGTTGTCTCCTGCTTTTTTGGAGGAGGAACGCCGTCTTTGCCTGATGCGTCCTATATATCTGATATATTATGTAAACTAAAAGAATGTTTTTCTTTTGAAGAAGATGCAGAAATAACGATTGAAGTGAATCCGAATTCTGCGACGTATGAAAAACTATGTGAGTATAAAAATGCAGGAATAAACAGAATCAGCATAGGACTTCAGTCTTCAAACGATGAAGAATTAAAATCGTTGTCAAGGCTCCATTCTTATGATGAATTTTTAAAAACATATAATGATGCAAGACGTGCAGGGTTTGATAATGTAAATATAGATATAATGAGCGCAATACCCGGACAAACACTTGAGTCTTATCGGGAAACACTTGAAAAAGTTGCTTTGCTTTCGCCTGAACATATAAGCGCGTACAGCCTTATTCTGGAGGAAGGAACTCCTTTCTTTGAAAGATATAAGGATGGTAGCGGTCTTCCGGATGAAGACACCGAGCGCAAGATGTACTATATGACAAAAAGTTTGCTTGCCGAATACGGATACAGGCGCTACGAGATATCAAACTATTCAAAGCCGGGATATGAGTGCAGGCATAACCTTGGATATTGGGAAAGAAGGCGGTATATCGGGTTTGGAATAGCATCATCTTCTTTTGTCTGTAATAAGCGATTTACCTGCCATTGCGATCTGAAAAGTTATATAAAAGGAGACTATACGAAGGAAACAGAGCTTCTTTCAAAAGAAGACTGTATGTCAGAGTTTATGTTTTTGGGACTAAGATGTTGTGCCGGAGTTTCAGCGTCGGAGTTTTTTGAAAACTTCGGAGTTTCATTGGAAGAGCATTACAAAGTACAACTTAGAAAACTCGAAAAAGAAGGATTGATTGTTTTGGGAGAAAGGATATACCTTACGGACAAAGGAATGGACGTGGCAAATTACTGCATGTGCGAATTTCTACCGGATTAACCAAAAGAATAACGAGCGTTTTTGTTGATAAACAAAAAACAAGCATATATACTTTTAATATGGACGGTATACGCAGGTGCGTTTTGGTACTTTGCGGAATGGAGAATTCAATGCATTTTGTTAAGACACAGGATTTGAAAAACGGAATGAGAATAGCACGCCCCATTTATAACAAGAAGGGCGTTTTGCTTTACGATCGTGATTCTAAGCTTACAAGTTCCAGCATTTCGAGTATTCAGAATTTTGGCCTTATAGGTATTTATGTGTTGGACCCAGCGGAACCGCTTCCGCCCATGACTGATGAAGACAGAGAGTTTGAAAGATTTCAGTCGGTTAATGTTTTTGCACTTCGGGATGAACTTCTTGAGATAGTATCTACGCACAGGCTTCATCGTCTGGAACGTATCAGTGATGAAATTGCCAAGGCATATGGCCATCTTCATCATAAGATTAATTTCGTTCAGAATATCAGAAGCCATGAGGACTTTGTTTTTAAACATTCGCTGAATGTGGCGATTCTTTCCGCTCTTATGGGAAAGCAGATGAACGCTCAGCTTTCCGATATGAATGATTGTCTTTTGGCATGCCTTGTTCACGATATAGGAAAGATTACCGTGCCGGATGTATTGCTTCAGGGTGAAGATCCTGAAGAAGTTGAACGTATAATGGATAATGCTCAGGATACCGGGTTTGATCTTTTAGACCATCTTTTTGCCTCTAATGCCAATATCAAAAGAATCTGCGTACAGACAAAAATGATTCTGACGAATCATAAGTTTGAAAGAGAAACCGAGAAGATGAAAATACTTCTTGGCACGAGAATTCTTCTTGTTGCCGAGACATTTGATTCTATGACATCAATGAGTTCATCGGGCGAGGGTGAGCCGATGTCATATCTTGAGGCATTGAGATATCTGTACAAATATCCGGATGTTTTTCATCCGAAAGCAGTAGAGGCACTTGTTAACTCGATTGAAATAATAAGCAATGGCACAAGCGTAGAACTCAGTAACGGGAAGAGGGCACTGGTTTTGTCTTCCAATGTCGGGAATATATTATATCCGATGGTGCTTGAATTTGGTTCAAATGCCATCATTGATCTTGCAGACCGTAAGTCTTACGGCGACATTGAAATTGTCGATATCGTCAAAAAAATGGATAACAGACATGTTCTTTCCGACGAGGACAGGAAGCGTCTGGGAATTCAGTAGTTTGTTCCGGGTTCTCCGACAAACGGAGAACCCGTTCAATATTTCAAGCGTGAATACGCACATTTACCAGGGAGAGAAGAAAACAGAATATGGTTTATAAAGTATACTCCGGCAGAGTCGGAGGTGTTTTTGGTGACCTGATTACCGTCGAAGTTGACGCTTCGGCAGGACTTCCGGGACTTGAGATTATAGGGCTTCCGGGAAGCGAGGTCAGAGAATCCAAGGACAGAGTGAGGGTGGCACTGAAAAATGCGGGGATAAATCTGCCTTCAATGAGGATCACAATCAACCTTAGCCCGGCAGATGAACACAAAGAGGGGGCCGGATTCGATCTCCCGATTGCAGTTGCACTTCTTGGAGTCTTTGGACACATTTGCCTTTTTGAATGCAGAAGGACACTGGTAATAGGCGAGTTATCTTTGGACGGGCAGATTACTGCCGTAAGAGGAGTACTTCCAATTGTCAGAATGGCAAAAGAAGAGGGCTTTGAACGTGTTATTCTTCCTACTGCCAATGCAAGGGAGGCGGCTATGGTAAAGGGCATAGAAGTTATTCCTGCAGACAATATACATATACTGATTGCGTTTCTGCAGCTTTCTTTTGAGGAAGGATGCCATGTTATCCCTCCGTATGAAACGTTTTCTTTTGAAGGTGAGGCTATAAGCCCCGAGGAAGAAGCGGACTTTTCGGATGTATGCGGACAGGAAAATGTGAAAAGGGCTGCAACTGTTGCGGCGGCGGGTTTTCATCATTTCCTTATGACCGGACCTCCCGGTTCCGGGAAATCACTTATAGCAAGAAGAATACCGGGAATAATGCCCAAACTTACATATGATGAAAGTCTTGAAGTGACAACAATTTTTTCCGTGGCAGGTAAACTTTCAAAAGAAATTCCGCTGGTGACAAAAAGACCTTTTTTCAGCCCTCATCATGGCTCGTCCCCACAGGCAATTGTCGGAGGGGGAAGCGGGGCAAGACCCGGGCTTGTGTCACTTAGCCATCGTGGAATTTTGTTCCTTGATGAAATGGCGGAGTTTAAGAGTGAAACTCTTGATATGCTGCGCCAACCGTTAGAAGATGGGTGCATCACCATATCAAGGTCGAAAAAAACATATACTTATCCCGCCCGATTCATGCTTGTTGGCGCTATGAACCCCTGTCCGTGTGGCTATTTTCCTGACAGAAACCGTTGCAGGTGTACGCAGCCGCAGATAGAACGTTATCTTTCGAAATTATCAGGACCGATTCTTGACCGAATAGATATATGCATCGAAGCATCAAGAGTTGACCCTGAGACTGTTTCGGTTGGAGATAGCAATGGTGAAACGAGTGAAAGTATGCGTGCCAAGGTTGAAGATGCGGTGAAACGTCAGGAAAGCCGATACAAAAATGAAAAATTTAAGTTCAATTCCTTTCTTCCTGCAGGCCTTATGAATAAGTATGTTCATCTTTCTGACACGGAATCCGATTTTTTAATGGATGCATACAAATCGATGAACCTTTCCATGCGTGCATTCAATAAGATTACTAAGGTTGCCAGAACGATTGCTGACATTGACGGATGCGAGAACGTAACTGTGGAGCACATTTCGGAAGCAATATGCTATAGGTTTCCGGAATACAGATAGGAGGCGCTGATGGACAATTTTGCTAAGGCGGCGGTTTACGACAGAGTAAGACAGATGCCGTATTTTTATTTTCTTGCAAAAACTTTTGCTGTGGGAGCGGTATCATACCGTGATATTCAGAATGTGTTTTCTACGCCTTATGATATATATAAAGAATCTTATGATACTCTTGAAAAGACCGGACTCTTCACAAAGAATCAGCTTAATCGTATTGAGATAACAAAGAAAGAAATGTGCGTCGAAAAGGAGTACGAAGACATGCTTAAAAAAGGTATCAGAATGATTCTCATTGGAGAAGACACTTATCCGGAAAAACTTAAAGAAATCCATAATGCGCCTCCTTTTATCTTTGTAAAAGGAAGGCTACCGGCAAAAGGGGCACCATGCGTTTCTGTTGTGGGGGCAAGAGAATGCACTCCATATGGAGCCAATATAGCAAAAAGACTTGGTGAAATGTTGGGTGCTGCCGGGATAAGTGTTATTTCCGGGATGGCAAGAGGTATTGATTCAATATCACAGAAAGCTTGCGTTGATTCGGGCGGATATTCATTGGCACTTCTTGGAGGGGGAGTTGATATTGTATATCCTAAAGAATCAAGGGGCCTGTATGAAAGATTGTGCGAGTCCGGAGGCATTATGTCGGAAATTCCACCGGGTGTAAGTCCGAAAGCACAGTATTTTGTGCTAAGGAACAGACTTATTTCCGGTGTGTCCGATTATGTGTGTGTTGTTGAAGCAAAAGAAAAAAGTGGGACAATGATTACGGTGGATTGCGCCCTTGATCAGGGGAGAGAGGTATATGCGTTTCCGGGAAGAATAACCGATGTGACAAGCTTTGGAACAAACGAATTGATACGTGAGGGAGCGGGAGTGATAAGTAACATAAATACATTTATTGATGATATTATGGGCTACTGTCGGATAAAAGAGTCTTCTTCGGGATATGTTTCAGAAAAGAAAAAGGTTATTACAAACCTTTCCGAAAATGAAAAGATGGTAATCAGAATGTCGGACGGTGATTCCTTTACACTTGATCAAATGTCGCAGAGAACAGGAATGCCGGCCTATGATCTGTTGGGGGTCTGCGTATCGCTTTGCTCTAAACTTTATTTAAAAAATGTCGGAGCGGGAAGGTTTATTGCAACAGACATGGCGATTGGGATAAAAGCGTATATATAATGACGTCGGAAAAGGCAGGAGATTTTGCTCCTGCCTTTTTATCATTTATTCGGTACTATTTGCCGATAATCTTCTTTTTGTCAACATACATCTTTGAGTCTGCCCGGTAGAACCATTCGGAAACTTTCATTCCGGGTTTATATTTACAGAAACCAACGCTTATGCTTAAGTTGTAAGCTAAATCTTTTGAATGTTCACAAGCACTGTTTTCAATTGCTTTTTTTAAAAGAACTGCAGAGTCATCATTGTCCAACTCCGTTACAAGAGTGAATTCGTCGCCACCGTATCTGGCAACAAAACCGCCAAATCCTTTAGCGGTTTCTTTTAATATTTCTGCAGCAATAACGAGTGCATGATCGCCTTCGTGATGCCCGTATGTGTCGTTAATCTTTTTGAATTTATCGATGTCGGTCATAAACATATACAGATTTTTTGATCGGGAAGGGACTCTTGTGATTTTATTTATGTAGCGCATCAATTGTGTTCTGTTATTTAAACCGGTAAGGAAGTCTATTGAAATTTGGAGCTCCTGAAACTCGGTATAGACAAACCATATAGGGATTGTCATTCCGACATGAATGGTAGGAATACTTGGAATGAAAATCTGTATAAGTGCTATAAATATCGGGAAAAGGATAAACGCTGCAAGAACTCTGAACTGCTGTTTTTTTATGTAATCCGTTTCACGAATGGCAGCAATCAAAGAATGAGCACATGCAGCCACCGCATATATGTAGCAACCTATATTGTTCACAAAGAAGAAGGGTCCGCGTTCGTAAGTGTTGTTTTCTGCTATTGTGAAAAACCATCCGGTGTGAACTGATATGAAAATCAAAATGATACAAATATCCGCAATAACAGAAGAAATCAGAGCGGAATACTTTTTTGTCCACTTCATATGGTTTGCGGTATGAGCACAGTTTAAAAACCAAAAGTAAGTGGCAAGAATTGTTGCTGAATAATATATAACATTTATCGCATAGTTAAAAGGAATGCTTCGACTTAAAAATCCTAGACAGTCGGATTCAACAAGAAGACTCAGTATGTCTGAAAAAATCGCTGACATAGTGCAGATAACACAGTAAAAGAAATACTTCATGTATGAAAGGGAGTTTCTTTTTTGGTGAAGATTTATAAAAATGAAGCATAATATGAACAGACATATGCAATCAATCTCAACTACATAAACCATAAAAAGCCCTCCTTTCAAAGCATTATCATGAGTTATTTTAACATCCGAAAATTACAGCTTCATTAATGATTATATTAATATAGAAGAAATCCATTTTTGTACGTGCAGGAAAGACACTGTTTACAGTTAATGAAATCTTCACAAATTTATTGTTGCTAAATGAAAAAAAGTAGTGTATATTTACAACCGTTGCACGAAACTGCAAAATAGGGGAATTGTAATGGCTAAATATCTGGTAATAGTTGAATCACCTGCAAAGGTTAATACCATCAAGAAATTTTTGGGCTCACAGTATGAGGTAATGGCAAGCTACGGCCATGTGCGTGACCTTCCTAAGAGTCAGCTCGGAATTGATGTTGATAATGATTTTGAACCTAAATACATAACAATCAGGGGAAAAGGAGATGTTCTTTCGGCACTTCGCAAAGAAGTTAAAAAGGCTGAAAAGATATATCTTGCAACCGACCCTGACCGCGAAGGAGAAGCAATTTCGTGGCACCTTCTTGAGGCATTAAAGCTCCAGGACAAGAAGGTGTACAGAATTACATTTAACGAAATTACCAAGAATGCGGTTAAAGATTCTTTAAAGAATGCAAGAGGAATCGACATGGATCTTGTTGATTCTCAACAGACAAGAAGAATGCTCGATCGTATGGTTGGCTATAAAATATCGCCGATTCTTTGGGCAAAGGTTAAGAGAGGCCTTTCGGCAGGACGTGTTCAGAGTGTTGCACTTAAGATTATATGTGACAGAGAAGCTGAGATTGATGCATTTATTCCTGAGGAGTACTGGTCCATAGAAGCGTCTTTGAAGGCACAGGGCATTTCAAAACCGCTTAAGGCAAAGTATTCAGGGGCAATAAAGTCAAAAGAAGAGGCTGACAAAATCCTTTCGGATATTAAGAAAAACGAGTTTAAGATAGACGATATCAAGACAGGAGAAAGAGTCAGAAAGGCTCCGCTTCCTTTCACAACATCTACGCTTCAGCAGGAAGCAAGTAAGGCACTGAACTTCTCAACGCAGAAGACAATGCGTATTGCACAGCAGCTTTATGAAGGTGTTGATATGGGGGACGGCACTTACGGTATTATTACATACCTTCGTACCGACTCTACAAGAATAGCCGATGAAGCGCTTGTTGCATCTTCGGAATATGTTAAGAAGCAGTATGGTGAAGAATATTTAAGACAGGAAGAAACTTCCTCTAAAAAGCAAGGTAAAATCCAGGACGCGCATGAAGCAATTCGTCCGACTTCCATTGAAAGAACTCCGGTTCTTGTGAAAGAATATCTTACAAAGGAGCAGTTCAGACTTTATCAACTTATTTGGAAGCGCTTTGTGGCATGCAGAATGGCTGATGCTGTGTATGAAACTACAAGAGTAAGCCTTTCTTCCGGTGACAACAAATTTTCGATGAGTGCAGCCAAGATTAAGTTCGAAGGCTTCATGAACGTATATATGGAGACAAACGAAGAAGGTGACGCGGATGAATTTTCCGAAAATGCTTTTTCCGGGTCGCTTGATAAAAACACTAAGCTTTCTTTTGACGAAGCGGAGAGTAAGCAGCACTTCACACAGCCTCCGGCTCATTATACGGAAGCCTCACTTGTAAAGACGCTTGAGGAACTCGGAATCGGTCGCCCGAGTACGTATTCACCGACTATTTCAACGATTCTCGGACGCCATTACGTTACAAAAGAAGGTAAAAACATATTTGTTACCGACTTGGGAGAAGTTGTCAATAGAATGATGATTGATGCGTTCCCAACTATCGTTGATGCAAACTTCACTGCGAACATGGAAGCTTTGCTTGATGGTATTGAAGAAGGAACAATCAAATGGAAGACTGTTGTCTCAAACTTTTATCCGGATCTTGCCGAGGCAGTGGATGCTGCCGAGAAGGATCTTTCGGAAGTGAAGGTTATGGATGAAGTCAGCGAGGAAATATGTGAGGTGTGTGGACGCAATATGGTCATTAAGTATGGTCCTCACGGCAAATTCCTTGCTTGCCCGGGATTTCCCGAATGTCGAAATACAATGCCTTACTTCGAGAAAATCGGAGTTTCCTGCCCCAAGTGCGGTAAGGATGTTGTCGTCAGAAAAACAAAAAAGGGAAGAAGATATTTCGGATGTATCTCGATTCCCGAATGTGATTTTATGGTATGGCAGAGGCCTGTTAATAAAATGTGTGAGAAGTGCGGAAGCATTTACGTTCAGAGAGGCAATAAGCTTGTTTGCTCGAACACTGAATGCGGAAACATTTCAGACAAATAAGAAAATATGTTTTATAGCGGAGCAAAGGAGTTCTTTTGCTCCGTTTTTTTGCTTATGTACATAAAATATTGAAAAAAAGATGAATTTTATGATATTTTTGCGAAAATGCGAAAATTGTTGCAAAATGGTTGAAAATTCACAAATCGCATGCTACAATATGTCTACATTTGAGGGAGTGTAATTTGAGGGATTTATTAGGCATCTTTATACGGAGGAAGATAAGATGAGCAGTGTTCAGTTACTGGATAAGACCAGAAAAATCGGCAAATTATTACACAACAACAATTCCAGCAAAGTGGTATTTAATGATATCTGCAAGGTCATGCGTGAGATACTTAACTCAAACATCCTTGTTATCAGTAAAAAGGGTAAGGTCCTGGGCGTTGGAAATGCTCCCGGAATTGAACCTATAGAAGAACTTATTCAGAACAATGTCGGAGGTTTTATAGATCCGATGTTAAACGAAAGACTTCTTGCTGTATTATCTACAAAAGAAAATGTCAATCTTGCTACACTTGGATTTGAACATACCGACATTCACAAATTTCAGGCTGTTATTTCGCCGATTGAAATTGCAGGGGAGAGGCTTGGAACGCTTTTCGTATATAAGTGTAATGATCCTTATGATATTGACGATATAATATTGTGTGAATACGGAACTACGGTTGTGGGACTTGAAATGCTTCGCGCCGTCAATGAGGAAAATGCTGAAGAATCAAGAAAACTTGCGGTTGTTCATTCGGCAATAAGTACACTTTCCTTTTCAGAGATGGAAGCTATTACACATATCTTCGATGAACTTGATGGCTTGGAGGGTATTCTTGTTGCAAGCAAGATTGCGGACCGCGTTGGAATTACAAGATCTGTAATTGTTAATGCTCTTAGAAAATTTGAGAGTGCAGGCGTTATAGAATCCAGGTCTTCGGGAATGAAAGGTACATACATTAAGGTGCTTAATGATTCTGTATTTGAGGAAATTGAGAAACTTAAAAAAGACAAGGTTATGTAATCTTTTGCTGAAAATAACAGAATATATCAATGGATTGATTGTTTTAAAAGGACTTAGTAAACTAAGTCCTTTTTGTTGCTTTTTGCGGGATATTTGCGTGGTTTTACCGTCGAAAAAGATGATACCGATTGACTGATTCAATTAAAACAGCCATATTATGTCAACCCACATATTGTATTTTAAACACAAACAAAACACAATATTATGTGGTTTTTCACTAAAATAATCTTGTGTTTTTGAAATAATAATTTATAATGAAATAAGGTAGGCAGAGTGTACACTTTTTTGGGGCCTGCCTTCGAAAGGAGACGTTATGATTAATTCCAACGCATTTGACTACATCAACGTGCTTGATAAGGCAGCTGATGCATCGTGGCTTCGAAATAATGCCATTGCAAACAACATTGCAAACGTTGACACTCCCGGCTACAAGAGGGAGGATATTACTTTCGAAAAAGAATTTGCACGAGCTTTAAAGCATTCAAATTATCAGACAATGGATTCAAAGGTTAGCCATCTCAAAAGCTCACAGCTTCAGGCAAGGACTTATAAAGATTATTCAAGTCTTTCCTACAGACTGGACGGCAACAATGTTGATATAGATAACGAAAACGTTATGCTTGCCAAGAACCAGATCAAATATGAAGGTTTGATGGACAGCATTAATCAGGAATTTTCAAATCTTAAGCTTGCAATGAAGAAGGGCTGATGCCTTTTGACGTAAAGGAGAACTTTTATGGGAATGTTTGATTCTTTTGATATAAACGCATCCGGGCTTACGGCTCAGAGATATCGTATGGATATTATTTCCGAGAACGTGGCTAATGCAAATACTACACGCACTCAGGACGGAACACCTTATGTACGAAAGGTTGTTACTTTTGAAGAAAAGGGTAAACAAACTCCTTTTTCCAGAGTTTTAAATAAATCAATGGATCATTATTCGGGGACCGGAGTAAAGGTTTCCGGGGTTTACGAGGATACGGCTACTCCGATGAATATGGTATATGATCCGTCTCATCCCGATGCTGATGAAAACGGATATGTTTCGTATCCAAACGTAAACATCGTTACCGAGATGACAAATCTTATTGATGCTACACGTTCTTATGAAGCTAATGCGACTGCTTTTAATGCAACTAAGTCGATGGCACTTAAAGGACTTAAACTTGGACAGTCATAAGGAGCGATAAATGGATTATTCGATGATAACAGGTGTTACCGCGATTGACGGGTTGGGAAACACCAGGCAGATTAACAAATCGGAAGTTACCGGCAAGACAGACAGTATATTTGATTCAATATTGAACAGTGCAATCAGCAATATTGACACGACGAACAGTCTTCTTTCCGACGCTGAAAATGCAGAAATAAGTTTTGCGCTCGGTGAGACGGATAATGCGCACGATCTTATGATTGCGCTCAATAAAGCATCCACGGCACTTCAGTATACGGTTTCCATAAGGGACAGATTGCTTGATGCTTACAAAGAAATAATGCAAATGCAGATTTAATTACGGTGGGGAGTAATTGGATATGGTCGAGAAAATCCTAAACAAGGCAAAAGAAATTTGGGGAAAGATTGTCGAGTGGTGGAACAAATTTACACCTAAACAGAGGACACTTGTGCTGGCAGCGGCTGCAGGTGTTCTTGTTGCGTTTGTAATTCTTTACGCAGTCCTTACATCCCCCAATTATGTATTGCTTGAACAGTGTGCGTCCACTAAGGAAGCTTCTCAGATTACCCAGCTCCTTGAAAGCGAGGGCTTTACATATAAGACCTCAGATGACGGATTGCAGATTAAAGTTGCCAAGAAACAGCTTTCGAAAGCTCGCATAACACTTGGCGGAAGCGGTATTACAACTACGGCTTATTCGATTGAAGAGGCGTTAAACGGAGGCTTTACCGTTACGGAATCGGATAAAAGCAAAAAATATAAGCTTTGGCTTGAAGGTTCGCTTGAGGAAGATATTACAAGCATTTTCCCTGCGATAGAGCGTTGTACCGTAAGGCTCAACATCCCGGACAATGATGGTACTCTCCTTGCAAAAGATGAAGAACCAAGTGCAGCTGTTTATCTTACGATTGATGGTGAATTTACTGCCGATAACGCAGCTTCTCTTGCAAAGAGCATTGCTAATATTATCGGTTGCAAAGACTCGAGCAATATTTTTATCATGGACAGCCTTGGCGAAGTTTTGTATTCGGGAGAGGACATTACTACAGCTGCCGGAAGCGCAAGCACTCAGCTTGGAGTAAAAGTTGAAGCTGAAAACGTGTTGAACGGTGGCGTTAAGAGAGTGCTTGGCGGAACCGGAGAGTTCGGCGATTTGAGGGTTACGTCGAATCTTGTGATAGATTTTTCTTCTACAGAGCTTACCGACCATCGGTATTCGCCTGCGGACGGACAGTCACAGGGCCTTTTGTCTGAGATGCAGCAGTATACAGAGGAATCTTCCGGAGGCGGAGGCGGAATACCGGGAACCGACTCTAATTCAGAAACCGGTTATATGTATCAGGATAATTCCTATCAGAGTTCAACAATTGAAGAATTATATTATAAATATGTTCCAAATGAGAAAATTGAAAACACTCAGATTCCGGCAGGAAGAGTTAAATATGAAAATTCTTCACTTGCTGTCTCTTCCACAAATTATATTATCGTGAAAGAAGATGACGTTAAAAAGCAGGGACTTTTGGATGGCATTTCCTGGGAAGAGTATAAAGAAGCAAACAGTGCAAGAAGAGAGGTTCAGATTACAGAGAAGATGCTTGAACTTGCAAGCGATGCGTCCGGTATTCCTGTAGACAATATCAGCATTATGGCCTTTGAGGAAAACTTCTTCGTTGATTCCGAAGGCCTTGGAATAGATATATATGATGTTGTTCAAATTGCTCTGATTGTTATAATTCTTGTTCTTTTGGCCGTAGTTGTGCTTAAGAGCATGAGAGGCGATAAAGCATCGGATGAACCTGAAGAACTTTCGGTTGAATCATTACTTCAAAGTAACCCCGAACCTCAGCTTGAAAACATTGAGGTAGAAGAATCATCCGAGACAAAGAAGATGATTGAAAAGTTTGTAGATGAGAATCCCGAAGCAGTTGCAAATCTTCTTCGCAACTGGCTCAACGAGGGATGGGAATAGATTATTTGCTTTTTCGTGAGAAAGGATTGTTATGCCCAGAACAGTAGCCGACGATAAGATTAACGGAATACAGAAAGCGGCCATTTTGCTCATTACACTTGGCCCGGAACGTTCTTCAAAGGTCTTTCAGCACCTCAAGGAAGAGGAAATCGAAGAGCTTACACTTGAGATTGCCAATACAAGAAGTATTACTCCTCAGTTAAAGGAGTCTGTGCTTGATGAGTTTTATGAAATCTGTCTTGCACAGCAGTATATTTCCGAAGGCGGTATCGGATATGCAAGAGAGCTTCTTGAAAAAGCGCTCGGATCTGATAAAGCTCTTGATGTTATCGGAAAACTTACTGCGTCATTACAGGTTAAGCCGTTTGAATTTGTCAGAAAGACAGATGCTTCACAGCTTTTAAACTTTATTCAGGAAGAGCAACCGCAAACTATTGCACTTATTCTTTCGTATCTTTCTGCGCAGCAGGCTGCGCTTATAATATCGGCGCTTCCTCCGGACAGACAGTCTGATGTTGCAAAACGTATTGCTGTTATGGACCGTACAAGTCCCGATGTCATCAAAGAGGTTGAAAAGGTGCTTGAATCCAAGTTGGCTTCTTTGATTAACCAGGACTACACGATTATCGGTGGTGTAGATGCTGTTGTAGACATTTTGAATACCGTAGACAGAGGTACCGAAAAACACATTATGGAGACTCTCGAAATCGAGGAGCCCGAACTTGCAGACGAAATCAGAAAGAAAATGTTCGTATTCGAAGATATTCTTTTGCTTGAGGACAGAGCTATACAGAGAGTTCTTCGTGAGGTTGATAACAATGACCTTGCAATTGCACTTAAGAGTGCAAATGAACAGGTTCAGGCTGCTATTTTCAACAATCTCTCAAAACGTCTTGCAGTTATGATAAAAGAAGATATGGACTTTATGGGTCCTGTAAGAATGAAAGATGTCGAGGAAGCTCAGCAGAAGATTGTAAATATCATAAGAAAGCTGGAAGATTCGGCAGAAATTGTTATTTCACGTGGTGGAGGAGACGAAATCGTTGTCTAGTTCCGGAAATGTATTTAAGCGCAATTTCATACAGATGTCCGGCGATAATACGAGAGTTATCGATACCAATGCGCTTGTTGCCAAAAGAATGGAAGGTTTCAGCGGAATTTTGCGCGAAAAGTCTGAGGATGATTTTTTAAATGAATCGGACGGAGCCGATTATGACGCAGATGCTTTGGATATGCTTTCGACCGATGCGGATGTGACTGCTGACTCAGAAAACGGCAAAGTAACCGGAAACGATTCGAGCTTGGAAGGCGATACCCTTTCGGCTGATTCGGTCAGAGCAGAGTGCGAGGAAATGATTGCAAAGGCAAACGCCAAGGCCGAAGAAATACGCGAACAGGCAAGGATTGATGCAAAAGAAATCGAAGCCAAAGGATATGAAGAGGGCTTCAACAAAGGCAAAGAGGAAGCATTGCAGCAGGCTTTGATTGCAAAACGTCAGTTTGATGAAATGCAGGTCAAACTTAGAACTGAGTACGATGAACTTGTAAAAACACTCGAACCTAAGATGGTTGATGTTATTACACAGGTGTATGAGCATGTTTTCGGTTCTAATTTCTTTTCAAGAAGAGATGTTATGGTGTGTCTTATCAATAA
The DNA here is from genome assembly GCA_045627845.1 of Lachnospiraceae bacterium. Lineage (GTDB taxonomy): Bacteria > Bacillota > Clostridia > Lachnospirales > Lachnospiraceae > UBA1258. The sequence goes on from JAZQOL010000029.1 coordinate 25,329, forward strand.
GGCACTTATGAGTATAGAAACAGATGAAAAGGTTACTATTCAGGTCAGCCCTTCCGATTATGACATGCTGATAGGAATGAAGAGTGCTTTGTTTGAAAAGGTTTCTCTTCAGAATACTCCGGAGATTGTTCAGAAGGAAAATTTTGTCAAAGGACAGGCTAAAATCGAAACTCCTTACGGCGTTATTGACTGCAGTATCGACACTGAATTGAAGGAATTAACGCGTACTTTGCGTTTGCTATCCTACGAAGGAAATGACAGAGTATGACTTGTGATATTTCTTTTGAAAAATACAAATCGCTTGAGGGCGAAGCATTTTATAAAACTCAGGGCAAGATTGCAAATGCCGTCGGACTCACCCTTGAAAGTTATGGGCCGGATGCGAAACTCGGTGATATTTGTACAATCTACGCCAAAAACGGTAATAATCCGATTGCGATGGCGGAGGTTGTTGGCTTTAAGGATGGTAAGACTCTGCTTATGCCTTATGAGCACGTGGACGGTGTAAGCATTGGATGTATTGTTGAAAATGAAAAGCATCCTCTGGAGGTTATTGTTGGAAACGATCTTTTGGGACTGACTCTTGATGGACTTGGAAGACCGTCTCAGGATATTACGGTTAAGGGCGTACCTTATCCAATCGAAGCTGCTCCCCCCAACCCCATGGACAGAAAGATAATAGATGAGGTCCTTCCGCTTGGCGTTAAGGCTGTGGATGGACTTCTTACAATAGGAAAAGGTCAGCGTGTCGGTATATTTGCCGGCTCCGGAGTGGGAAAATCCACACTGCTTGGAATGTTTGCCCGTAATACCATGGCTGATATAAATGTTATTGCTCTTATAGGAGAACGTGGCCGAGAAGTTCGCGAGTTTGTCGAGAGAGATCTTGGCGAAGAAGGAATGAGAAGAAGTGTCCTGGTTATTGCAACCAGTGACAGGCCGGCACTTGAACGAACAAAGGCGGCAAAAACGGCAACGGCCATTGCTGAGTATTTTCGTGATCAGGGTAAGGATGTTTTGCTTATGATGGACTCGCTTACGCGTTTTTCGATGGCACAGCGCGAGATAGGGCTTGCGAGCGGAGAACCGCCTGTGTCGAGAGGATATCCGCCCAGCGTATATGCAGAGATGCCGAAATTACTTGAAAGAGCAGGGTGCAGCGATAAAGGGTCAATTACAGGTCTTTATACGGTGCTTGTCGACGGAGACGATTTTAACGAGCCGATTACCGATACTGCAAGAAGTATTTTGGACGGTCATATAGTGCTGAATCGAAAGCTTGCTCAGAAAAACCACTATCCGGCGATAGATGTGTTGGCGAGTATTTCAAGATGTATGTCCGCCATTGTTGATAGAACACATAAGAAAAATGCCGGACAGTTTAAAAACCTTATGGCAACGTATGCAGATGCGGAGGATCTTATAAATATCGGCGCGTACAAAGCAGGAAGCAATCCTGAAATTGATGAGGCGATTGCCAAGCATAAGGCAATCAATGAATTTCTTTTGCAGGATACCGACGAAAAGGAAACTTACGAGGATGCTGTCGGAATGATTGGAAAGATAATAGGTGCAGGTTCGGAGGGGATAATCCTTGGCTAAGTTTGTATTCAGACTCCAGAATGTTCTAAACCTTAAGGTGAGACTTGAACAACAGCAACGAAACAACTTTGCTGTTGCAAAAAAGAAACTTGATGAAGAGGAAGAAAAACTCGAAAAACTTTTCTTAAGACTTGATGATTACGAAGAGCACGGGCGGGAACTTCTTTCCGCAGGGTTAAATGTCAGGGACCTTTTGGAAAACGAAAACGCTATTATACGTATAAAAGAGTACATAGAAGATCAGAAGGCACAAGTCAGGCTTGCGAATATGAAGCTTGAGGAAGAACGCGTCAAGCTGGTAGAAGCAATGAGAGAACGTAAGACCTACGAAAAACTTCGAGAGAACGCATATAATTCTTATATCGAAGAAGAAAAGCATGATGAAGGTGTCATAAACGATGAGCACAACAGCTTCGCTTATGCAGCAAAAGAAGCTTAAGGGGAAACATGGCAGAAGAAAAACTTACTGATAATGCGGCAGAGAAAAAGCAGATTAAAGAAGAGAAAAACCGCTTAAAGCAGGAAGAAAAGAATCAGAAAAAAGAAATAAGAAAAAGAGCAAAAGAAATATCTCGGCGAGAGGCTCTTATAGGAGATGAAGAGGAGAAGGGTAACGGTGTGTCGTCAGCCATAGTTACGCTTGTTATTGTTGCAATTTGGATTGCCATTTTGTGCCTTCTTATAAAGCTTGATGTAGGCGGATTTGGATCGGAAGTTCTTCGTCCTTTGCTAAAGGATATTCCTGTTGTGAACAAAATTCTTCCGGGTGAAGTTGAAGAAACCGAAACAAATAATACAGAAATTTACGGAGGTTATACTTCATTAAAGGACGCCGTTGAGACAATTAAAATACTTGAACTTGAACTTGAACATGCTCAGACTGTAAACGGAACGAATGCGGATGAAATAACCGATTTAAAAGCAGAAGTTGAAAGACTTAAGGAGTTTGAACAAAAGCAGGTTGAATTTCAAAGAATATATGAGCAGTTCTATGATGAAGTAATATATGCGGAGAAAGGACCCGGTGCTGAAGAATATAAGAAATTTTACGAAAGCATGGATCCGGCAACCGCAGAAGCTGTTTATAAAAGAGTAGTTTTACAACTTGAAAAGGACAAAGAACTTCAGGAATATGTGTCGATTTATTCACAGATGAAGCCTAAAGCTGCAGCCGGAATTTTTGATGAGATGACGGACAAGTTTGACCTTGTTGCAAAAATACTTCTTTCGATGGAATCGGACGCTGCATCGAAAATACTTGCGGCAATGGATGCCGGCAATGCTGCAAAACTTACGAAAATTATGTATCCGGACAGTTAAGTTTTTAGGGATACAGCCGATATATAGTATGTGAGGGACAAGGGTAATAGGGATATTATTCTTGTTTTTGGCATATTTTTTTAGAACATTGACAATTTCAGAAAGGAGGAAAGAAATGACCAGTACACCGGTCCTTCGTTCATTTGCTCCGCAGAATGCGGACATAATGAACATTGCAAAGACAAATATTAAGACCGATGCTTCTTCTTTTGAAAACTGCATGAAGGCTGAGAATACTATAAATTCAACAAACAGAGATGTTAAACCTTCAGTAAAACAAAAGGCTGTTACTACAGACAATGAAGCGACGAATGAAAAAGTAAAAAAATCGGTCACGGTTGAAACGCCGAAGAATAACGTTTCAAAAGAAAAAGAAGTTACAAAAGCGGATGTCGAAAAGGTCACGGATGCAGTAGAGGAAACTGTGGAAACAATCGAGGAAGAGCTTGATGTTACGGTTGAAGAAATAAGGATTGCGTTGGAAACTCTCGGCTTGTCGGCAGCAGCATTACTTGACAGGGAGAATATTCCACAGGTTGTTGCAAAACTTACAGATAGTGAAGATACGTTGTCTCTTGTAACCGACGATTCCTTATACGGAAAGTTTACTGCAATCAACGATACTATCGAAAAGAAACTCAACAGACTTTCGGAAGAGTTTTTGGTAGACAGGGAAATCGTTGAAAAGGCAATTAAAGGGATTACGGCTGAGGATGTGATTGAAAGACCTGTTGTTCCCGATAGCCCGATGAGAACTGATGCGGTATCCGATGCATCACAACTTACAGATATTTCGGAAGTTATCGAAACACTCGAGGCTGAAGCAGAACCCGATGAGGTTTTACAGCTTGAAAGTAAAGTCGAAGTGAAAAAACAGGATGCTGTTGGTATATCAAAAACATCTTCGGTTGAAACAGTTCAAAACGACAATCTTGGACTTAGCGAGCTTCAAAAAGTATCCGACAAACCCAAAACCTCGGATGACAGTAGCACAAACCTAAATAACGGTGATCCGTTAAACTTTGTTCAAAACCTCATAAATAAAGCGGTTGAAGTGATGAACGAAAAAGCTGAAAACGTTTCGTATACAGATTTTGATGTTCAGCGAATCATAAATCAGCTTACCGAATCAATTAAGGTAAATGTTACTGCTGAAACAAATGAAATCAGCTTAAGGCTTCATCCTGAGACACTCGGAACCGTCAGCGTTAAAGTCGCTGCCAATCACGAAGGCGTTCTTACGGCAGAATTTACTGCTCAAAATGAAAGCGTAAAGGCAATCATTGAAAGCCAGGCAATAGTGTTAAAGGAAGCATTGGAAGCAAAAGGTGTTACGGTTGAGGCTGTAGAAGTAATGGTACAAAGCCATGAATTCGAAAGAAATCTTCAAAACCAGAACCGCAACGGAAACGGACAGACCCAGCAGAAGAAAAAAGGACTCAGAAGAATTGAAATAACTGAAGTACCCAATATTTCTTTTGACGAAGAAGAAACAGTATTAAGAGAAATGATGAAACAAAACGGAAGCACTGTTGATTACAGCGCTTAGAAAGGATGACGATGGCAAACGAAGGTATATCCGCAGTAGTAAAGGACGGACAACTTCAGGCACAGACCGCCTCCCAAATATCTTTGTCTGCTGACAAAACGAAGGCAAACAGTTCCTCGGCGCTTGATAAGGACGCTTTCTTGCAACTTCTGGTTGCTCAGATGAAATATCAGGATCCTTTGGAGCCTACAGATAATACTGAGTATATTTCACAGCTCGCTACATTTTCTCAGTTAGAAGAAATGCAGAACATGACAGCAGGAATGTCTCTTCAGAGAGCAAGCGGACTTGTCGGTCAGGAAGTTGTATGTAAGGTTATTAACAGTCAGACGGGTCGAACCGAATACGCACAGGGATATGTGGACTACGTTGTATACGAGAATAATAAAGCTTATGTGTCGGTTAATGATTCACTGTATTCTGTTGATGATGTATATCAGGTAATCGATCCTGAGTTTTCTGCAGCATACGATCTTGCAAAACGTTTTGCAACGGCAATGGCATCACTGCCTGAAGTAGATAAGATTACGACAGATTACGCAGAGACAATCGAAGCACTGAGAAAAACTTATGATTCCATGTCAACTTATGAGAAATCTTTCATCAGCCGGGATATGGAAGCGCTTCTTTCCAAATATGAAGCAAAGATGAAAACTATATTGGGAGAAGAATAAACGAGGTGGAATATGGATATTCAGAAAAACGGATTCCTTTCCATTGAGCAGATTCAGGATCAATACCTGAATAAACCCAAAACGGTTACAAAGTCTCAGAATGATATTTCTTTTGGCGACATACTAAGGTCGAAAACACTTGATTCAAAAGAAATAAAAGAACTGAAATTTTCAAAACATGCGGCAAACAGACTTGTTGACAGAAACATATCGTTGTCGGATGAACAGATGAAACGACTTAACGATGCGACCGTTAAGGCAAGTGAAAAAGGAATCAAAGATTCGCTTGTATTGATGGATTCGTTGGCATTTGTGGTCAATGTTCCAAACAATACAGTTATAACAGCTTTAGACAAGTCGGAGACTGATCTAAACGTATTTACAAACATAGACGGAGCAGTAATTATTTAGCCGGACCTTTTGGAGGCTATGGTTTCTGACTGACAGATGAAACCTGACTGCTACAGTTTTAGGAGGTCAATCACTATGATGAGATCAATGTACTCTGGTGTATCGGGTCTTAAGACACACCAGACAAAGATGGACGTAATCGGTAACAATATTGCAAACGTTAATACAGTTGCATATAAATCAAGCTCGATTACATTCAGCGAACTTATGTATCAGACAACACAAAAATCCAGCGGACCGAATGCACTTACCGGAACCGGTGGTACCAATGCCCGTCAGATTGGTCTTGGTGTTCAGTCTGCAGCTATAAATACCGCGATTACTTCACAGGGGGCTACACAGACAACGGGTAATCCGTTTGATTTGTGCATTACCGGTAATTCGTTCTTTATAGTATCAGACGGATCTACAAATTACTTCACACGTGCAGGTGCTTTTACTGTCGATGCGGTAGGTAACCTTGTTATGACAAGCAACGGCTACAACGTAATGGGTTGGGGCGTTGACGATAAGACACTTACAATCAAAAAGGATACTGTTTCTCCACTTCGTATCATGAGCGCAGATAACATGACTTATCCTCCGGAAGTCACTACAAAGGGATATGTTTCGGGTATCCTTGATAAGAATGATTCCGACGTTTCAAAGGATGCGGGTAAGAGCCTTAATTTCAGTTTTTATGATAACCTTGGTTATTCATATACAGCTAAGTTTTCAATTCATTCGACAACAGATGAGGGAGTTTACTATACTGTTCTTGACGATGTGGTGGATTCAAACGGAAAGAGCATTACCGCGAAATACCCGGGAAGCGTTCTTTCGGATATCGTAAGCATTAACGGTAACAGTGGATTTACTGCTTCGGTTAATCAGACAAAGGCATATAAGGACGGAATTTCATTTACAAATCCCGGTTTTGATGACCCTTCAAAGACTCCTTCTGCAATTGCAATGCCCGGTACATTATATTCGGGAACAGATCCTGAACTGGCAGGAACATATACACTTCCCGATAATCCCGGTTCAAATGCTGCACTTGCTGCTACCCTTAAGAGCATTTACGGAGATGAGCTTGATGTTGACTCTATTTCCAAAGCATATATTGACACAAAGGGTGTTCTTGTCATCACCGAAATAAACGGAGCAGGTGCTTTGCTTAAGTTCAATACTGAGGATGGTTCCTTTGCAAGCATCGGTGGAAAGAAAGAATTATCGCTTGATTTTGAACAGTCTGTTACCGTCGGAACAGATACTTATTCTTTGGAACATTTCTATTATGCCAATGAAGAAAATGATCCTGAAATCGAACCCGGCAAGTTAAAAATCGATTTTTCTGCAGTTAATATGTATAACAATTCCGGCACATCTACAATCGGAGCTACATCCGGTGATAAGGACGGAAGAGGGACAGGACGTAAACTTGGTTCCATGACCGGAATTACAATTCAGAATAACGGAATGATTTACGCTTCATACGATAATGGTATGACAAGACTTATGGGGCAGATTGCCGTTGCTGAGTTTTCAAATGCAGCAGGTCTTGAAAAGGCAGGAGAGAACCTTTATGAAGCTTCGCTTAACTCAGGCGAATTTGACGGAGTCGGTGTTGATATTACAGGATCCGGCGGATACATGACCACCGGTGTACTCGAAATGAGTAATGTCGATCTCTCGGCGGAATTTACTGAAATGATTACCACACAGCGTGGTTTCCAGGCTAACTCACGTATCATAACCGTATCGGATACAATGCTTGAAGAACTTGTAAATCTGAAGAGATAATCAGATTTTTGAAAATTTAAGGGGGGACCTAAGGCAAGGATCCCCCTTATTTTCTTTATATTAATAAATCGCAAACAAAGGTGATGTATCATGATTAACGTAACCAAGTTAAATGGGATATCGTTGACTATTAATGAGGACTTTATAGAGACGGTGGAAGAGACTCCTGACACCGTTATAACCATGTCTACCGGTCGCAAAATTATTATAAAAGAAAGTAGACAAGAAGTTGTTAATTTAGTAAAATCGTATAGAAAGGATATTTTTGCTATTTACGGCAAAACGGAGGGGTAACCGTTAAATGGATATAGCTTCACTTCTTGGCCTTGTTGTCTGTTTCGGGCTGATTATTTTCGGTATCGTCAGCGAAAAAACAGGTCTCAATTTCGGCGCAATTTCCAACTTCATCGACCTTAACTCTGTATATATTACCATCGGTGGTGCCGTAAGCTGTATGCTTATGTCCTGTCAGCTGAAAGAGTTTGTTAACAACCTCAAAGGTTACGCGCTGATTTTTAAAGTTCCCAAATTTGATACACTTAATATTATTAACAAGATTATCGACTTATCCAATGTCGCACGTAAGGAAGGACTTCTTTCTTTGGAAGAAGCGGCAGGAGATATCGATGATGATTTCCTTAAAAAAGGAATATTGCTTATTGTTGACGGAACCGATCCGGAACTTGTAAGGGGAATAATGGAAACTGAACTTGCGAGCATAGAGGGTCGTCATAATAAAGTTATCAGTTTCTTTGAACAGTTTGCTGCGATGGGTCCTGCCTGGGGTATGATTGGTACCCTTATCGGACTTGTTAACATGCTTTACAACATGGAAGACTCCTCATCAATCGGTCCTTCCATGGCGGTTGCCTTGCTTACTACACTGTACGGTTCCATGATTGCTAACTGGCTTTGTCTTCCCGCTACGTTCAAACTTAAAAAGAACAACGCATCGGAAGTAATGGTTAAAGAGATTATGATAGAAGGTCTTCTTTCGATTCAGGCGGGTGAAAATCCCCGAGTTATTGAAGAAAAGCTTAAATCATTCCTCTCACCCAAAGACAGAGCGGCTACGTCGTCAGACGGTGAAGGAGAGGAGTAATGGCAAAGAAAAAAGTGGAGCCCGATGGAGGCCCCGGACAGCCTTGGCTTAATACTTTTGCCGATCTTATGAACCTTCTGCTTTGCTTCTTCGTTCTTTTGTTTGCATCAGCAAGCGTTGATCCGGCAAAGTTCGATGAGATAGCAGCATCGTTTCAAAGTACTTTCAGCATATTTTCGGCCGGAAGTACTGCGATAGGAGACGGAATTCTCATAAGCAACGGCGTAAGTCAGCTTAATGAATTGGACAAATACATAAACTCAACGGGAAAGACTGCCGACAATGACATGAATGCCGATGAGTTTGATGATATACAAAAAGAGATAGAAGATGTCGAAAACAAAAAACTTGAAGCAAGCGAAGCTTTGGCTGAGCAGTTTGAAGAGGCATTAAAAGAAAACAATATTGCCGATAAGGTTGATATCGACTTTAACAGCCAGTATGTAAAACTTACTTTAAAGGGTGCGATATTGTTTAAACCCGGTTCAGCTGATTTGCTTGATACTGTTGAACCGACACTTAGAAAAGTTGGGATGATTCTTGAACGTTATGCTCAGTACGAAATTGAGATAGAAGGACATACCGATAACGTTCCGCAGTATTCAAAACTTTACAAGAACAACGATGAGTTAAGCGCGGCAAGAGCACTTTCCGTTTTCTATTTCCTTATGGACAATACAGCACTTGACCCTGCGTATATCAAACACAGCGGACGAGGCGAATACAGCCCCGTTGCGGATAATTCAACATCTGAGGGAAGAGATTTGAACCGAAGAGTTGAAATAAAGATTTATCACGAATTAAGCAATTATTGATTTTCAGAGGATTAACAGCATGAAGAAAAACCTGATTTCCATTCTGATACTTGCGCTGCTTTTTGTTAATGTGGTGCTTACCTCGATTCTTATGTTTTCTGTTACGGGTACAGCCAAGAAAACAGCTGCTCTTGTCACTAACATAGCGAGCGTATTGAATATTGAACTTGATAAGGAAACGGAAGAGGGTGAAGAAGTTGTTCTTCTTGCTGATTCGGTAGCTTTGGATGTTCAGGATAACAAAACACCGATTCCTCTTAAAATGGGCGCTGACAATACTCAGCATTACTGTCTTGTAAGCGTTACAATCCACATGAACAAGAAACATGAAGATTATGAAACATTTTCGGTTTCAGTAAGCGAGCAGTTAAGCCTTTTCCAGAGTATTGTTACCGATGTTGTAAGCGGCTATACGCTTGAACAGGCTCAGACGGATAGAGAATCCATGAAAAATGAGATTCTTTCAAAGATTCAGGAAGCGTACGGATCTACTTTTGTATATAAAGTTACATTCGGAAATATCATGTTCCAGTAAGGGGTTTTCTGAAACATGAATCAAGGAGGTGAACTTCGTGGGCGAGGTATTATCTCAAAACGAGATAGACAGCTTACTTGCAGCCTTAAGTACCGGTGAACTTGATGTAGATGAGATGACGGACAAAGGGGACAAACAGGTCAAGAATTATGACTTTGCACGCCCGGCGAAGTTCTCAAAAGAACATCTTAGAACACTGGAGATTATTTACGAACATTACGGAAGACTTTTGGCGACAAACCTTCCGGTATATCTTCGAAAGAACATACAGGTAAGTGTAGCAAGTTCCGAAACAGTTACTTATTCGGAGTTTACAAACGCCCTCTCCAACCCGGTAATATTGGGGATAATAAATTTCCAACCGTTGGGTGGTAATATAATACTGGATCTGGCAGCCAACCTTGGTTTTGCCATGATTGACAGGATGCTTGGGGGTAAAGGCGTCCCGCTCGAGAAGAACAGAGAGTTCTCCGAGATTGAGATGATTATTATTGAAAAACTGCTGATCATTTCGATACAGCTTATGCGTGAACCGTGGAAAAACGTACTTGATGTAAATCCTGTACTTGAACGTATTGAAACAAATCCACAGTTCGCTCAGGTTATAGCACCAAACGAAATGATTGCCATCGTTACTCTTAATGTTAAGATTGGCGATGTTGAAGGTTTTATGAATATGTGTCTCCCGTATTTTACGTTGGAGAGCATAATGGACAAGTTGAATACAAAGTACTGGTTCTCGACAATGCAGGATGGCGCTGATGAGAATTATGAAATGTATATAGAATCCCTGATTAAGAGAGTGGATGTACCTATTAAGGTGGTTATGGGATACAGTGCTATTTCTGTCAGCGATTTTATCAATTTACAACTTGGAGATATTATCAGACTGGACACTAATGTTGATTCAGAACTTGAAGTGTATGTCGGTAATATCAAAAAGTTCAAATCTGTACCGGGTACCGACAAGGATCGGTATGCAGCGCAGATTACAGAAGTAATCAGGGAGGAGGAATAATACATGGACGGAATGTTATCTCAGGACGAAATAAATGCACTCCTGAGCGGCATGGATCCCGCTGATACCGGATCGTCGGATTCAGGTTCGGGTTCATCGACAGCTGCGGAAGACTTTGTTCTTTCGGATGTTGAAAAGGATGCGGTCGGTGAAGTTGCGAACATAAGCATGGGTTCTTCTGCCACTACACTCTATTCACTCGTTAACAGAAAGGTTAACATTACAACTCCCGTTGTTTCTATGGTTAACTGGCAGAGTGTTACCGAGGACTATGAGAAACCCTGTGTATTTATTCAGATTCATTATACAGCCGGACTCGACGGCTCTAACATTCTTGTCTTAAGGGAGCATGACGTTAAAGTCATTACAGACCTTATGATGGGTGGTGACGGTACCAATACCGACGGAGAACTCGGCGAATTACATTTAAGTGCTATTTCGGAAGCAATGAACCAGATGATGGGTTCGGCTGCAACGTCTCTTTCGACAATGCTTGGCACTATGATTGATATAAGTCCTCCGGATGCTTCTTTACTTGATCTTACGGATTACAAGAACGGAGAGGACATATCACCGTTCCTTGGAGGAACATTTGTTAAAGTTGCTTTTTCTATGCAGATTGGCGACTTGGTTGATTCTACAATCATGCAGCTATATCCTTTGGAATTTGCAAAGCGACTTGTTAAAACATTTATGGATTCAACGGCTCCTGAACCGGAGCCTGCACCTGCGCCTGCACCGGCACCCGCTCCGGCTTCAAATCCTGCGCAGCAGCCTATGCAGCAGATGCAGCCTGATATGAATCAAATGAACATGGGTATGCCCCAAATGGGTATGAACATGGGAATGCCTCAGATGGGTATGAATATGGGTATGGGAATGCCTCAGATGGGTATGAACATGGGAATGCCGATGCAGCAGATGAACGTACAACCTGCTCAGTTCCAAAGCTTCTCGGGTGATTACGCAGCTATACAGGCAAATGAAAATATCGGACTGATTATGGACGTTCCGCTTAATGTTACGGTTGAACTCGGACGAACCAGCAAATCAATATCCGAAATACTCGATTTTGCTCCCGGTACAATCATTGAACTTGATAAGATTGCCGGTGAGCCGATTGATGTACTGGTTAACGGAAAATTCGTAGCCAAAGGCGAGGTTGTAGTTATCGAAGAAAGCTTCGCAGTTCGTGTAACGGAAATTATCAAATAATAATCAAACCGACAGGAGTGTAAACTATGGCAAAAAACATTTTAATTTGTGATGATGCTGCTTTCATGAGAATGATGATTAAGGACATTCTTACAAAGAATGGCTACGTTGTTATCGGCGAAGCTGAAAACGGATTAAAGGCTGTTGAAAAGTACAATGAAACAAAGCCCGATCTTGTTTTGATGGACATCACGATGCCTGAGATGGATGGTATTCAGGCATTAAAGAAGATCAAAGAAGGCGATCCCGGCGCGATGGTTATCATGTGCTCTGCTATGGGTCAGCAGGCAATGGTTATCGAATCCATTCAGTCAGGAGCTAAGGACTTTATTGTTAAGCCCTTCCAGGCTGATCGTGTTCTTGAAGCAGTAAAGAAGGTTGTCGGCTGATATGCTTCCGCTTCTGCTAACCATTAACAGCACGGCCCAGGTTATAGCTTCTTTATTGATTGTGGTGTTCGTTCTGTTTCTGACCGGATGGGTGACAAAATGGATTGGCAACTATCAGAAGGAGAAAGCTCCGGGCGAGAACATTCATATTGTTGAGACAAAGCGAATTGCGCCGAACAAATTCTTAGAAATTGTTCGCATCGGTGATAAATATTATGCCCTCGGAATAGGCAGAGATGAGGTTAATCTCATCGGGGAAATCGATGAAGATTCTCTTGTTAAGAGAGAAGATTTGCAAGGTACATTTTCCTTTAAGGACTTTTTGAATAAAGCAAGGGACGATGGGGAAAAAGAAAGTAAATGAGAAGACTACGTAGATTAATATGCCTGCTGGTAGTGGCGGGCATATTGTTTATAAGTCAGAATAATTCGGCATATGCTTCAGGGTTGCAGAATCATGCGGATTCTCACCTTACCGGCGATACGGAGAGCCGTACCAACGTAAATGAGCCGGGAAGTGCTCAAACACCGGATGACTTAAAAGAACTTAATATTTCAAATGACCTGACGGTTACTTACAATAGTGGTAACGGAGAGCTAGCGGGAGCATTAAGAATTTTCTTAGTCCTTACGTTAATAGCAATTGCTCCGTTACTTCTTATCATGCTTACTTCGTTTACAAGGATTATTATTGTCCTTCATTTTACGAGGTCAGCACTTAACACCAATACGGCACCTCCGAATAATGTGCTGATAGGGCTTGCGTTGTTTCTTACATTTTTCATTATGCAGTCAACGCTTGTAACTGCATACAATGAAGCGATAGTTCCTTTTGACAAAGGTGAGATAACACAGGCAGAAGCAATAGAGCGGGGAATGGAGCCGTTCCGTGATTTTATGTATGGTCAGACACAGACAAAGGATGTAAGACTATTTATGGAAATTGCGGAAATTGAATGGGATGGTAATCTTTCAAATATTCCCAATTATGTTTTGATTCCAAGCTTCATTATAAGTGAGTTGAGAACTGCGTTTATAATTGGCTTCATAATATATATTCCGTTTGTTGTAATAGACATGATAGTCGCGTCCACACTTATGAGTATGGGTATGATGATGCTTCCGCCTACTACAATTTCAATGCCGTTTAAAATACTGCTTTTTGTATTGGCGGACGGATGGAACCTTATTGTTGGTTCACTTGTTAAGACCTTTAGATAGGTTTTACGCTATTTTGAGGATGAGGAGGGGTAAAGCATGACAATTGAAGATGTTTCATTGCTTGTCAGCCAGGGGCTTTCTTTGGTAATCAGGCTTTCTATGCCTATTCTTCTTATTTCTCTTATTATAGGTTTAATCGTAAGTATTTTTCAGACGGTTACTTCCATCCAGGAGCAGACACTTACTTTTGTACCCAAGATGATTTGCGTATTTCTTGGACTTATGCTTTTGGGACATTGGATGCTTTCTTCCATGAAGGACTATATGATTGAACTTTGGGCGGATTTTTCACTGTACATTCATTAGGGAGGGGTAAATGGTTAATCTTTCCTTCTCGATGATAGAACTTGAATTTTTTCTTTTGATAGTAGTAAGGGTGACGTGTTTTATTTTTGCGGCTCCTTTTTTCGGGATGAATAATACTCCGAGACGTGTAAAGGTTACAATCGGCGTATTTATGTCCGCAATTCTTTATAATACGGTTCCTCATGTTGCGGTTGAATACTCGACGGTTCTTTTGTATGCACTATACGTGATAAAAGAAGCATTTACCGGAATTATTATAGGAATGGCAGCAAATGTTTGCCTTTCGATTACCAATTTTGCAGGACATCTTGTTGATATGCAGATTGGTCTTTCGATGGTTTCGCTTTTTGACCCTGTTTCAAAAAGCAATGTTACAATTACGGGAACGTTGTATCAGTACTCTGTTATGCTGATGCTTCTTATCAGTGGAATGTACCAGTTCCTTGTTGGTGCGTTAAAAGAAACCTTTAATCTTATTCCGGTTACCGGCGCCATTTTTTCAACTGAAAATTTACTGCTTGGTGCAATATTGTTTTTGAAAGATTATCTTATACTTGGATTCAGACTTTGTCTGCCGGTATTTGCTTCAATGCTCTTGCTCAACGCAATACTCGGTATTCTGGCAAAGGTATCTCCACAGCTTAATATGTTTGCTGTCGGTATTCAGTTGAAAATAATTGTTGGCCTTGTCATAATGTTCGTTACAATCGGAATGCTTCCGACTGCTTCGACTCTGGTTCTTTCTGAGATAAGGAAAATGGTTACAGTATTTGCGGAGGCGATGACGTGACACTAAGATATAATCTTCAGTTTTTCGCGGAATCATCTTCGGGCGAAAAAACAGAGCCCGCAACCGCAAAGAAGCGTTCCGATGCAAGAAAGGAAGGCCAGGTTGCAAAGTCCAAAGAAATAGAGAGCGCATTCAGCCTTATGGCTTTATTCCTTATTCTTAAATTTGGAATCGGGTTCATTGGCGGAAGAATGCTTGGGATGTTTAGGCTTGTTTATGATGACATTCCTGAATACATCAAGAATTATGACGGATACGTAAATGAAGCAAGTATATGGGTAGTGATGTCGCAGGTTATGCTTCAGATGCTCATTATTCTTGCTCCGGTTTTTATTATTTCGGTTATGGTGGCCTTTATCTGCGATTTGGTTCAGGTAAAATGGAGGCCTACGACAAAGCCATTAAAGCCTAAACTTTCAAAAATTAATCCACTTAGCGGATTTAAGAAAATATTTTCGCTTAATTCGATTATTGAACTTATAAAAGCAATACTGAAAATTGGAATTATTTTGGTGGTAACCGTGTCGTATTTTAAAAAGAACATGGGAAGTATCTTTCTTTTGTACGACATTTCATTAAATGACGGAATAGCCGGCACAGGCAATCTTGTCGTGAATTTGGGAATAAGAGTTGCTGCAGCATATCTTGTAATTGCTTTTGCAGATTACGCGTACCAGAAATGGAAATTCGGTAAGGACCTGCGAATGACAAAGCAGGAAGTTAAAGATGAATATAAACAGCAGGAAGGAGATCCTCATGTTAAGGGCAAGATTCGTCGGAAGATGATGGAAGTGTCGCAAAGACGTATGATGCAGAACCTTCCAAAGGCGGATGTTGTTATTACAAACCCTACACACTACGCGGTAGCAATAATGTATGATGCCGAAAAATATAACGCACCGATGGTTATTGCAAAGGGTGAGGATTATCTTGCAAAGAAAATAAAAGAAGCGGCAAAGGAACATAATATTGAAATTGTTGAAAACAAGCCGCTTGCAAGAATGCTTTATGCAAACGTAGAAGTCGGAGAACTGATTCCGCCGGAATTATATCAGTCAGTCGCCGAAGTACTTGCTTTTGTATATCACTTAAAAGGAAAGGCATAATAAAGGGGAAAGGAGAAAACAATGAAAAAAGCGGACATTGGAATAGCATTATATATACTTGCTGCTTTTATCATGCTCATTGTTCCGATTCCCGCTTGGATGCTTGATATTTTTCTTGCCATTAATATTTCAATTGCCTTTTTGATTATGTTTGTCTGCATGTTCAGTAAAGAAGTACTGGATATGTCGTTTTTCCCTACAATCCTTCTTTTTACAACTATTTTCAGAATTTCACTGAATGTTTCTTCAACAAAACTTATCCTTTCGACCGGAGAGCCGGGTAACGTAGTTGAGACGTTTGGTTCGTTTGTCGGTGGTGACAATTTGGTTGTCGGGGTCATTGTTTTTATCATTCTTGTACTCATTCAGTTTATCGTTATAAACAAAGGTTCTGAGCGAGTTGCCGAAGTAACAGCAAGATTTACTCTTGATGCGATGCCGGGAAAACAGATGGCAATTGATGCGGATCTTAACACCGGTGCAATTACCGATGAAGAAGCTAAAGTCAGACGAGAAAAAATACAGCTTGAGGCCAGCTTTTTCGGCTCCATGGACGGTGCTGTTAAGTACGTAAAGGGAGACGCTGTTGCAGGTCTTATCATTACCGTCATTAATATTGTCGGCGGAATTGTAATGGGAACCACAAGAGGTGAGAGCCTGAATTCGGCGCTATCAACATACACTGTGCTTACAATCGGAGACGGTCTTGTTTCGCAGATTCCTTCGCTTCTTATTTCCCTTTCAACAGGTATTTTGGTTACAAAGGGTTCCGGATCGGCAGATTTTGGAAATGTTTTGGTAAAACAGCTTTTCGGAATTCCGAAGGCATTATATATAGTAGGCGGTACGATTACATTCCTTGGTCTTGTGACACCACTTCAAACTGTTCTTTTTGTAATATTAGGTATGTCTTTTGTTATCGCTGCAAGAGCAATGCAGGGTGCAATTGAAACATCTAAGATTGAAACGGAAGCAGAAACCGAGGAACAGGAAGCACAGGAAATCAGGCAACCGGAAAATGTTACGTCCCTTCTTTCTGTCGACCCTATCGAGCTTGAATTCGGTTACGGAATTATTCCTCTTGCCAATATCAGTCAGGGAGGAGATCTTCTTGACAGAGTGGTAATGATAAGAAGGCAGATTGCACTTGAACTTGGTACGGTTGTTCCTATTATCCGATTAAGAGACAATATTCAGCTTAATCCCAACCAGTACATAATTAAGATAAAAGGTATTCAAGTTAGCGAAGGCGAAATATTGTTTGACCACTATATGGCGATGAATCCGGGATATGTCGAGGAAGAAATCACGGGAATACCTACATTTGAACCTTCTTTTCACTTGCCGGCAGTATGGATTACTGAAAACCAACGTGAGCGTGCCGAGAGTATGGGGTATACTGTAGTCGATCCTCCGAGCATTATAGCTACGCATCTTACGGAGATTATCAGACAGCATCTTGCGGAGCTGCTTACAAGACAAGATGTGCAGTCTCTTATTAATAATCTGAAGGAATCGAATCCATCCGTTGTGGATGAACTTTATCCTAAACTTCTGTCTCTTGGAGAGATACAGAAGATACTTCAGAATCTGTTAAAAGAAGGTGTTTCGATAAGGGATTTGCTTTCGGTTTTTGAAACACTAGCGGATTATGCTACTTCCACACGAGATACCGATATACTTACCGAATATGTAAGGCAAAGCCTTAAGAGAATGATTTCGAGCAAGTTCTTTCCTCAGAACGAGACTACAAGTGTTGTTACTCTGGATCCAAAGATTGAGCAGGAGATTATGGCAAGTGTTAAACAAACCGAACAGGGTGCTTACCTCACACTTGACCCGGACAGGTCCAAAGCCATAATTGACTCTACGGGAAGAGAACTCTCAAAACTTGAAAAGTTAGGAAAAGCTCAGATTATTATTACTTCTCCTATAGTAAGAATGTATTTCAAAAGACTTACGGAGGACTATTACAAGGATATGGTTGCAATATCCTATAATGAAATAGATTCGAATGTTGAACTACAGTCGGTTGGGATGGTGACTGCATAAATGATTATCAAAAAATTTCAGGCAAAAACCGAAAATGAAGCAGTCGAAATGGCCAAGAAGGAACTTGGTCTTAATGTTGTTGTCATGAATGTCAGAAACGTAAACCGTAAGGGATTGTTTTCGTTTTTAAAGCCTCAGATGACGGAAGTAACGGTAGCTCTTGAAGAGGAAAATGAAAGAAAAGATTATCCGGTTAAGGCTGCGGATGCGAGAAGCATAACCGAGGCACTGGGTAAGATTGCTCCGATCGTTGAGAGGGCAGAGATGCAAAAACAGGCAGAAAAGCAGGATATAAGGGTTGAGAAGCAGGACAAAGTTATGTCAGACAGAATCAGTAACCTCGAAAACCTGATTGAGGAAAAACTTCAAAAGCCCGAAGAAGACAGAAAAGCCGAAGAAAATGCAGAAAGTAAGGAAGCAAAAGAAGAAAACAGCGAACTTAAAATTTTCTTTGATCTTTTGTTAAAGACAATGACCGATAATGAGGTTAATTCAGATTATGCGTCTTCGATTGTTGATGAAACTGCAAAAGTAACAAAACCCGGCACACCCTTTGACGTTGCTTTGGCAGGTGTATATCAGAAAATGATTCTTAAGTTTGGAAAACCTTCAACAATTACACCTTCCGATAACGGGCCCAAAACGATTTTCTTTGTTGGCCCAACCGGCGTGGGAAAGACTACTACAATTGCTAAAATAGCATCAAAGTTTTCGGTTGAACAAAAAAAGAAGGTGGCATTACTTACCGCTGATACTTACAGAATAGCAGCAGCCGAACAACTTCGTACATATGCAAACATTTTGGAGGTTCCGTTCAGAATTATATATACGATAGAAGAAATGGAATCGGCACTCAGCGATTTTAGGAATTTTGATTATGTATTTGTTGATACGGCCGGTCATTCACACCAAAACGAAGAGCAGAAGAATGTAATGGGAAGCTTTATCCATTCTGTCGACGGTGTGGTTGAAAAGGAAGTATATCTTGTTGTAAGTGCTACAACAAAATACAGAGATTTGCAATCAATTGCAGATGCTTATTCAGGAATTACCGACTATAAGCTTATATTTACAAAATTAGACGAAACGACTGCACTTGGTAATTTACTTAATCTTAAGCTTTATACCAATGCGGACTTATCATATGTTACATGCGGACAAAACGTACCTGATGATATTGAAGATTTTAATGCACAGCGTACTGTAAAGAACCTTTTGGGGGGCAAAAAGTAAATGGATCAGGCTGAACAGCTTAGAAATATAATTAAAGCCCAAAATGCAACGCCAAGACCACTTGCCAGAGTTATTACGGTTACAAGCGGAAAGGGCGGAGTCGGCAAATCCAATACATCCATTAATTTGGCCATTCAGTTTAGAAAAATGGGCCAGAGGGTTATTATTCTGGATGCAGACTTTGGGCTGGCAAACATCGAGGTTATGTTTAATGCAGTTCCGAAGCATAATCTTGCGGACTTGATTTATCAGGGAAAGAGCATAAAGGATATCATTACCTGGGGGCCGATGGATGTAGGTTTTATTTCGGGCGGCTCGGGTATTGCAAGTATGTCAAATCTTTCCAGAGAACATCTTACTTATATTATTCAGAATTTGGCAGAACTTGATGCTATTGCAGATGTTATAATAGTAGATACGGGAGCTGGTATTTCGGATGCTGTCCTTGAGTTTTTGGTGGCAAGCGGAGAAATACTTATCGTTACGACTCCCGAACCTACGTCACTTACGGATTCATATTCATTGATAAAGGCGCTGTCGAGGCATCAGAGATTTTCGCCGGAATACTCGCAGGTTAAAGTTATTGCCAATAAAGTCGAGAATGCGGAATCGGGACAGGTTCTTTTTAATAAGCTTAATGCTGTTGTTGCAAGGTATATAAAACTTTCTTTGGGATATCTTGGAGCGGTACCGGAAGACAGTCTTCTTACAAAAGCGGTTATGCAACAGATGCCCGTATCAATTCAGAGTCCCATGGCTAAATCGACTCAGGCATACGAGGCAATAGCACGTAAGATGATGAACAATGAAATAATCATGACCGTGAAGAAGAGAGGTATGGCCGCCTTTTTTTCGCATATTGTTTCAGGCAAAAAGGCCAAAGAAACAAATAATAATTAGTCGGAGGACTACATATGTTATCTAATCTTGTTAATGACGGAGATAAAGTCGAATTACAGGCATCGGATCATATTTTTGCAAAAGAAGATGAAAAGGCAAGAGTGTACACTACCAGAGTGTATTCCGTTTTGTCGGATGACAGAATTGAGATAATGATGCCGATGGAGAAGACAAAACTTATTCTTTTGCCTGTGGATGGTGAATATGATTTGTGCTTTTATACGGCGAAGGGGCTCTATCAGTGTTATGCAAGGATATATGACAGATATAAGAGTAATAATGTATATGTTCTGGCTTTGGAACTTACAAGCAATTTGAGAAAGCATCAGAGAAGAGAATATTTTCGTTTCAGCTGCGTCCTTGATATGAAGGCTCGAGAACTGAAAAAAGAAGAGAAGGAATCTCTTAGTACAATAAAACCGATTATTGTACCGGGACTTCCTCTTAGAAGAAGCCTTATATGTGATATAAGCGGTGGTGGAATGCGATTCATATCGGATGTGGTATATGAAGTTGACAGCATGCTGTACTGCACGTTTTCTCTTACGCTTGACGGAAAGACAAAAGATTACGATATAGTTGCGAAGGTGCTTACTTCAAAAGAAGTTCCTGCACGTCAGGGCGAATTTGAACACCGTGTTCAATATATAAATTTGGACCGTGACACAAGGGAAGAGATTATTAAGTACATTTTCGAAGAAGAAAGAAGAATAAGACGTAATACAAGAAAGTAGTTGTTTGCACAATTAATAAAACATAGAGAGTTGACAGATAATTTAGGGGTATTAACTATTTATTAACGGCAAAAAATGAAATTTGAGGTGAAATAAGTGAAAAATATACTCATTGTTGATGACTCTGCACTCATGAGAAGTGTTCTCTGTGATATAATCAATTCAGATTCGAGATTTCACGTATCGGATCGCGCGAAAGACGGTCAGGAAGCTTTAGACCTTTTAATGAAGAACAGCTATGACGCTGTAGTACTTGACGTTAACATGCCAAGGATGAACGGTCTTGAACTCCTGGGAGAATTACAGAAACGCAAAATATCCGCAAGAGTTGTTATGGCAAGTACCGACACAAGGGACGGAGCTAAAACAACATTGGATGCGTTGAGTCTGGGCGCAATTGATTTTGTTCATAAGCCGGATCACGCGGTTGAATGTAAGAACGGAGTATTCAATAAAAGGCTACTTGAGATTCTACAAACAGCTTGCGAGAGCAAGGAAGCAGTTTTTGAGACTGAGTCGGAAGAATCCATCAGGTCCAAGATGGAAGTTCAGAAAAAAATAATTGAACTTGCATCCCGATCGTCCAAAAATATCAAAGGCAAAATGATTGTTGCACTGGCTAGTTCCACCGGAGGCCCTAAGGCCTTGCAGTCGGTCATTCCGAAACTTCCGAAAAATTTAAAAACGCCTGTTGTTATAGTACAGCACATGCCTGCTGGGTTTACGGCATCATTGGCAGAGAGACTTGATGACTTGAGCGAGATTGCTGTATCGGAAGCTAAGGAAGGCGAATTTTTGGAAGACGGACACGTCTACATAGCAATGGGTGGAAAGCATCTGAATATTGACAATGCGGGAGGTCGGCTTAAAATCAGATATTCTGATGAACCTACACGAGAGGGAGTTAAGCCTTCTGCAAATTACATGTATGAATCGCTTGCGAATTGCCCTGTTGACAGGGTTGTATGCGTAGTATTGACCGGAATGGGCGCGGACGGTACAGCTGGGATTAAAAATCTTAGTCAAACCAAAAACCTATTTGTAATCGCACAGGACGAATCCTCCTGCACCGTTTACGGAATGCCAAAAGCGATATATCAGTCAGGACTGACAAACTCGGTTGTTCCGTTAGAACAGGTTGCCCAGGAGATCATTATGAACGTGGGGGTCAGTTAAAATGGATGTAAGTCAGTATCTTGAGATTTTCCTTGACGAGACCAAGGAGCATTTGCAAAACCTTAACACTCAGATTTTGGAACTTGAACAGGATTCCGAAAACATGGATACCATAAACGAAATATTCCGAGCTGCCCATTCCCTTAAGGGTATGGCCGGAACCATGGGATATAAGAGAATGCAGAATCTTACCCATGATATGGAAAATGTTTTTTCGGAAGTTCGTAACGGAAACATAAAGGTTCAGCCTAATATGATTGATATCTTATTCCAGTGCCTTGATGCACTCGAAGGATATCTTGCGGCTATTCAGGAGACTTCCGACGAAGGAACCGACGACAATGAACCTTTAATTAAGGCCCTTAATGAGATTCTTAATTCTCAGGGCGGTGCTTCTACAGAAGCTCCGAAGAAAGAGGAAACAAAAACAGCAGCTTCAGAAGCAAAGGCAGAAGAAAAGCCTGCAGCTGATGCAAAAGAGAAGTGGCAGGAAATTCCTCTTGGAGAAACAGAAAGAAATCTTTTTGCAAAGGCAAAAGAAGATGGTCAGCACTTGTACGGATTTACTGTATATGTTCAGGAAAGCTGTATTTTAAAAGCTGCAAGAGCTTTTCTTGTGTTTAAAGCTCTTGAAGAGCATGGAGAAATAATTGTTTCCAAGCCTTCCACTCAGGATATTGAAGACGAAAAATTTGAATTTGATTTTAGTGTTGTTGTTGTATCAGGCGATTCGATTGACGCCGTTAAAGCAGCAATTTTAAGCGTATCCGAAATCGAAGCTGCATACGGAAGAGAAGTTACTGAAGCAGACTTTGGCGCAGCAACTGCTGAAGGAGAAGCATCTTCTGAACCCGAGACGCAGCACAAGGCTGAGGCTCCCAAGGAAGAACCCAAGACAACGGCTCCCGCTGTAAAAGCAGAAACGGCACCTGCAAAAACAGGTGATAAGAAGCCTGCGGCAAAACCCGTTGTTAACAGAACGGTACGTGTAGATATTGAAAAACTTGATGTTCTTATGAACCTTGTTTCGGAGCTTATTATAGCAAAGAACTCACTTGTTTCTTCTACAAGCGCTGAAGAAGGCTCAAGAGGCAATAACTTCTATGAACAGATAGAGTACCTTGAAAGCGTTACAACGAATCTTCATGAATCTGTTATGAAGGTTCGAATGGTTCCTATTGAGAGCGTAGTAAGCAAATTCCCTCGTATGATCAGAGACATGCAGAAAACGCTCGGCAAGTCAATGGAACTGCATATGACAGGTGAAGAAACAGAACTTGATCGTACCGTTGTTGATGAAATCGGCGATCCTTTGATGCACTTGTTAAGAAACGCTGCAGACCACGGCCTTGAATCCGGCGAAGAGCGTAAGAGAAGAGGCAAGCCTGAAACCGGTAATATTTATCTTGATGCTTATCAGGATGGTAATAACGTTGTCATCGAGGTAAGAGATGACGGTAACGGTATTGATGTCGAAAAGATCAGAGATAAAGCTATCGCAAGAGGCACAATTACCGCTGAACAGGCAGAAAACATGTCTGATAAGGAAATTACAGACCTTCTTTTCCTTCCAAGCTTCTCTACAAAGGAACAGGTTTCCGAGATTTCCGGAAGAGGTGTTGGACTTGACGTTGTTAAGTCAAAGATTGAGGCATTAAGCGGTGAAGTTGAAGTTAAGAGTAAACTCGGTGAAGGCAGTACTTGGATTGTAAGACTTCCTCTTACACTTGCCATCATTCAGGCTCTTATGGTTATCGTTGGAGAAGAAAAGTACGCTATTTCTCTGGGCTCGATTCAGACAATCGAAGACATTTCTCCTAAGGATATCAAACTTGTTCAGAATAAAGAAGTTATTCAGTTAAGAGGTACTGTTATTCCAATTATCAGACTCAGTGATATTGT
This sequence comes from Lachnospiraceae bacterium, assembly GCA_045627845.1. Lineage (GTDB taxonomy): Bacteria > Bacillota > Clostridia > Lachnospirales > Lachnospiraceae > UBA1258. The sequence continues at coordinate 49,161 of JAZQOL010000029.1, forward strand.
TGAAGTTAATTCTACAAAGACTCCTGAAGACAATATGATTGTTGTAATAGTTAAGAAGGGCGACAGACTTGCAGGACTTGTTGTTGATGAGCTTATAGGTCAGCAGGAAATCGTTATTAAGTCCCTTGGAAAATATATCAGTAAGTGTAAGTTTATCAGTGGCGCTACTATCTTGGGTGACGGCGAAGTTGCACTTATTCTTGATGCAAATGCATTAATCTAAAGAAGGGGGACATAAAAATGGATGAATTAAGAGTAATGACTGAGAACGATACTACTCAGTATATTGTTATCAAAATCGGAGCTGAATCATACGGTATTAATATTGCATTTGTCGACAATATCGTGCGTATGCAGCATATTACAAGAGTTCCCAAGGTTGCACCTCATCTTAAGGGAGTTATAAACTTAAGAGGTATCGTGGTTCCCGTAATGAGCCTTCGTTTAAAAATGGGACTTGAGGACGATGAATATACCAAAGCTACCAGAATTATTATTTTAAAGCATGAGCAGCAGGGAACAATCGGTGTTGTTGTTGATGAAGTAAGAGAAGTAATTACGCTTGACAGCACACAGGTTGAGAAGGTTGCAAATGACAATGCACCTGACCACATTAATTTTGTATCGAGTGTCGGAAAATGCGGAGACGATCTTGTTTCTCTTCTCGATATTAATGCGGTTGCAATGGAAAAGGAATAATTTAACGGAGTCAGCGGATGGAAGAATTAAGTTTGGAAAGCATGTCCGAACAGTACTATGATGTACTTAAGGAACTTGGAAACATCGGAGCAGGTAATGCGACAACAGCTCTTGCACAGATGCTTCAGTGTAAAGTTGATATGAAGGTCCCACAGGTAAGACTTTTGGATTTTAATGAAGTCGGATCCCTTATGGGAGGCGAAGAACAGATTATGGCCGGTATTTATCTTTGCGTTGAAGGAGATATATCCGGATCGATTATGTTCCTTCTTGAAAAGAAAGCGGCAAAGCATCTTGTGTCAAAACTCATGGGGATGGAACTTCCCGGTGAAGAGTTCGATGAGATGGGAACTTCCGCACTCAAGGAAATCGGTAATATTATTACCGGAGCATATCTGAATTCTTTGTCGACAATTACGAATTTGAAAATTTTTCCGTCCGTACCTGATTTAACGATTGATATGGCCGGTGCCATACTGAGCGTTCCCGCTATTGAGTTTGGAACCCTTGGAGACAAAATTTTACTTATTCAGACTCAGTTCACTGATGAGTGTGAACTTGATGGCTATTTTATACTTGTGCCTGACTTGGAGTCGTACGGTAAAATCCTCGGAGCGTTGGGTATACTATAAACTTAAGCGGGAGATAATATGAGTCAGTTAATTAAGGTGGGTATGGCCGATCTTGCGGTATGTATCAGCCCTGACAGTGTTACAACGTTAGGACTAGGCTCTTGTGTTGGTGTGGCCATAAGAGATCCGATTACTAAAATTGGTGGTCTTGCACATGTAATGCTTCCTGATTCGGGAGCGATAAGAAACAATTCGAATATTTATAAATTTGCCGACACCGGCATTACGGAACTTATAAACCAGATGGAAAAGGCGGGCGCTAAGCGTTCGCGAATGGTTGCAAAGATTGCCGGTGGTGCGCAGATGTTTGCATTTCAAAATAAGAGCGAGCTTGTAAGAGTCGGAGACCGGAATGTTGAAGCCTGCAAAGCTAAGCTTAAGGAATTCGGAATTAGAATTCTGGCCGAAGATACCGGTCAGAATTTTGGTCGCACGGTTGTCTATTATCCTGAGACCGGAGACTATGTTATTAAGGCAGTCGGAAAGGAAGAGAGGGTCATTTAATTTTGAAAAGAAAGCAGATACCCTTACTTCTTATGCTCATAGCCGGAGCAATAACATCACTTACGGTGTATTCAAGGGGCCTTGGCTTAAAGACTATGCTGATAGCTCTTTTGGCTGCTTTTGTTACTTTCTTTTTTTTAGGATCTGTCATCGTATATATTTTTGATTCGATTGATGAAAAAAATGAAAAGAAAGTATCCGATGAGGGCGAAGTTATTGAGAAAGAGTCCGACGGCAATCCACATGCGGAGCAATCTGCTGAGGAGCCTTAGGTAAAGAATTTACAGGGGATGGAATTCTTACATGGACGAGCAGGGAAGAAAGAAATTATGGGAAAAATATGCTAGGGAGAAGACTCCCGAGCAAAGAGAACAGTTGATATTAGAGTATGCTCCGCTAGTTAAACTTGTAGCGGGGCGACTTAGTATGTATTTGGGCTATAATGTAGAGTATGATGATCTTGTAAGTTACGGAATATTTGGTCTTATTGACGCAATTGATAAGTTTGACTGTCTTAAAGATGTTAAATTTGAAACTTATGCCAGCCTTCGTATAAGAGGATCCATTCTTGACCAGATAAGAAAGATGGACTGGATTCCAAGAACTGTGAGACAGCGTCAGAGAGAACTTGATCGTGCAATGCATGAGGTTGAAATAGAGACGGGGCATCCGGCATCCGACGAAGAACTTGCCGTTAAACTTGGTATTTCGTCCGATGAGCTGAATGAATGGCAGGCTCAGTTAAAGGTTACCAATGTAGTATCGCTTAATGAGTTTATGGAAGCCGGCAGTGAGGTTCCGAATGAGAAGAATCTTGCATCGCATTTTGAAGGACCTGAGGAAGTTATTGATAAAAAAGAGTTGTCCGAAAAACTTGCTGAATGTCTTGATATGCTTACGGAAAAAGAAAAGCAGGTTATTCTTTTCTACTATTATGAAGAACTTACACTAAAAGAAATCAGCTACGTATTGGAGGTCTCTGAATCGAGAGTATCACAGCTTCATACACGTGCACTTCAGAAGATGCGTGATAAGCTTGGAAAATATATGGGTTATCTTTTATAAAAGTTGTTAGAATTGCGTAGTGGGGGATGAGTTATGAATGGGTGTTTTTCTATAGTTTCAAAAGACGGAAAGTGTTTTTTAAAGCTTGTTCCGCCTACTGACGGAGGCGAGCCTATAAGGCTTGACGATCTTTCCGAATATATTTCAATAAAGAATCTGTCGTGTGACTTTAAGACTTTGGCTAAAGTTGCGACATCTATCGACAAACCGGTTCTTTTCCCAACAACAACTGATTTTAAATATGCCGATTCCGAATTTGTTAAAGTCATGGTTTCTCCTGATAACATGACTGTTACGATGCGCGTCATTCCTCCGTATGAAGGCGGAAAACAAATGCCTCGCGAAGAGTTTATGCGTGAATTTTCTTCAAGAGGAATTTGTTACGGTTTGGATAACGAGGCAATAGATACCTTTTTGGCATCGAGGCCGTACTGCACCGATGTGGTGGTTGCGCATGGTACGCCTCCGATTCATGGAACCGATGCAAGAATTGAATATTTCTTTAACACCGATCCGCGCGTGAAACCTACCCTTAATGAAGACGGTACTGTTGACTTTTTCAATCTAAATACTATTAACCATTGTAAAGAAGGTGACCTTCTTGCAAGGCTTATCCCGGCTGAATTTGGAGAATCAGGTACAAACGTTAAGGGCGAAAAAATAAAATCACGTGATGTAAGAAGTACTATTCTTAAGTTTGGCCACAACATACGTATTACGGATGATAAAACCGAATTGTATTCTATGGTTTCGGGACATGTTTCTTTGGTCGAAGGAAAAGTTTTTGTTTCAAATGTATTTGAAGTTGAAAATGTTGATAATTCGGTAGGAAACATTGATTACGACGGAAGCGTACGAGTTAACGGAAATGTGTGCGAGAATTTTAAGGTTAAGGCAAAGGACTCGATAGAAGTACGTGGTGTCGTAGAAGGGGCCATACTTGAAGCAGGAGAGAATATTACAATTGCCAGAGGCATGAACGGAATGCATAAAGGTGTTCTTAAGGCCGGAGGTAATATTGTTACGAAGTTTCTTGAGAACGCAACGGTAACGGCGGAAGGCTTTTTTGAATCCGAATCAATTCTTCACAGTAATGTTACTGCGGGAACCGACATCAAAGTTACCGGACACAAAGGGTTCATTTCGGGTGGACGTTCCTGTGCTACAAATGTCATAGAGGTTAAAACTCTTGGCTCCGAGATGGGTGCGGATACAATTGTTGAGGTTGGTGCCAATGCTAATGTTAAGCAGCCTCTTATGGAGATTCAAAAGAGAATTGCTGACATCAATAAACAACTTGCGACGATAAAGCCTGTTCTTGCAGGAGCTAAGGCTAAACTTACTCAGGGAATAAAAATGTCTACGGATCAGCTGCTGCAGGTTCAAAAACTTGCAAAACTGAACAATCAGTTAACGGAAGAACTTTCGTCCATTACCGATGAATACAATCGCATAAATGAAGAACTTGCCAACGACGAAGAGAGCAATAAGCGGGGCTCGGTTATTGTAACCGGAAATGTTTATCCCGGTACAAAGATTTGCATCGGTGACGTTTCTATGGTTGTGAAATCCGGTTTTAAAAATTGTCGCTTTATAAAACAGGACGGCGATGTTAAAATGGTGGGGATTTATTAAAAACATTTGACGGTACATTAAGGAGGCTAATATGGGGTTAGGACCTCTTGAATTGTCAGGTGCGTTATCGCGAGTAACGGATTTTGCTCAGATTAAGCACAACGAAGACAACAAAGGAATGATTGATCAGGGCAATTTTTCCGCCCAGTTTCAAAAAGAAGTATCAAGTCAGGCATATACTGTTAAAAATGCCAACGATACAAATAACGATCAGCGCAAATTCGATGCTAAGGAAAAAGGCGATAATTCCTATAGCGGAGACGGTGGTCAGAAGAGAAAAAATAATCCGAACCGAAACGGCGATGGTAATTTTAAAATAAAAGGTGCAACAAGCGGCTTTGATATAAGGATTTAATATAATGAATACTACGGAAATAGTTTTATTGTTGATTGGAGGCTTATTCTTTGCGGTAAGCTTCTTTTTACCTGATTTCAATAAAAAGGATGAGAAGCATATTACTGAGGATGAAATCAAGAATCTCATAGATAAGGAAATGGAAAGCGCGAAGAGCCGTATTGATGATATTGTTGATGAAACAGCCAATTATGCTGTTGAGAAGGCGGAAAGAGCACTTGAAAAGTTATCCAATGAAAAGATAATGGCTGTCGACGAATATTCGGAAACAGTTCTCAAAAAGATAAATGAGAATCATAACGAAGCGGTATTTCTTTATGATATGTTGAACGATAAAGACGAAAAACTTAAAACGACCGGTGAAGAACTTCAGGTTTCAAAGGGCATTATTGAAAAAGAAAAGAAGGAACTTGAAGAGAAAAAACGAATTGAAGAAGAAGCTGCAAAGAAGGCGGAAGAGGTCCTTCGTAATGCGGCAAAGGCAGAGGAAACACCAAAGTTTGTGCCGTTTATTCCGGAAAGGTTGGAAATTGTCAATAACGTAGCAGTTCCGGTGAACGATAAAAAAGAGAAGAAGCAAGCTGAAAGAAAATCTTCGGTGAAAAAGACCGAGGACCGTGATATTGCCGTTCATTTTGAGACGGACAGAGACGGAAAGAAAAATTCAAACGAGATGATAAGAAAACTCCACGATGAAGGAAAGTCAAACATGCAGATTGCAAAGGAGCTTGGACTTGGCGTTGGAGAAGTTAAGCTTGTTATAGATTTATTTTCATCAAAAAAGGATAAATAAAATGAAATTGAAGTCATACTTAAGGGGCATAGGAGCCGGAATGATAGTTGCGGCTTTGATTATGGGATTCTCGATGCCTAAGGGTACTGTTGCAAGCGAAAGACCGGATAACAGTACAATACTTGAGGCATCTAAGAACGTTCAGCCTGACAAAGAGAATGATTCTTTGGTAAAAAACGACAGTAATAACGATGTTGTATCGGAAAGACTTATATCGGATTCGCAAAGTGAGAACAAACCCGATGAAATTGAAGCACCGGATGTTACGGGCGAAGGTGTTTTGGAGTTGACTGATGACACGAAGGAGGATGAGATTACATCCAAAGATAATCAGTCAGAAAATAAAAATGACAGTGCTGCATCAACATCACATATAGATCCGATGCCGGAGGACGAAACAGGATTTGTTTCGCTTGGTGAGGCTGTGGAGATAAAAGTTATTTCGGGAGACAGTTCGGTTAGCGTAAGCAGAAGAATGCTTGAAGCAGGTCTTGTTGAATCTGCCGTTGAATTTGATGCATATCTATGCGCCAATAAATATGACAAGTTTATTTGTGTCGGCACTTATGATATCCCCAAAGGCTCTGATTTCGAAACAATGGCAAAGATAATCACAAGACGTAATTACTGATTCGCAATAAGAAGGGTTAACTTTTTTTTAATTGCCTTTGGGTAATATTTACTTACAGTTATCTGATGATTGTAGTAATGAAAAAGCAGGTGCCTACGGTGCTTGCTTTTTTTTGTTTAGTCCATATATAATTAATATCAGCAAGTATTTACTCACTTATCAAGAAGTTTTGGTCCCTTTTTTGACGGTTTTGTTTTGCTTTTTATATGAAAGGATTAACAGAGATGGCTAGTTTTTTTGAAAGATTATCAGGAAGAAATACGGTATACCAAAGACCTGTCAGAAGATTTGAAGAGCCGGCACCTGAAAGAAAAGCAAAGCCGGAAAGAAGCAGCATTTCTTTTGAGAACCTTGCACTGCAAATAAAAAATTCCTTTGATGAAGCGGATGAAAAGAATGCAAAGTTGATTGAAGCACTTGAAGATAAACTTCCTAAAGCGGTTGCTGATTCACTTCTTTCGGAACTTTCATCAAATAACGAAGCGCTTCTTGGAAAAATTGAAGAAACATTAGCAAATCAAAAGAAAGACACTCAGGATATTATTCACACCGAGAATGTTAAGGTATACAGAAATGTACAGGCTGTCGTTGTGGAAGAATCAGGCAAACAGTCTGCAAAAACGGATGCATTAAAAAGTTTTACGGCAAAGAAAATGGATGTTGCAATTACTTTTAGCATTCTTGCATTTATAGCTTCTTTGTTGACACTTGCTTTTAATGTCCTTTCATGGATGGGAATATTATAATGATATGCAAAAAGGGCGCAAAAACGCTCTTTTTCTTTTAAATATTGTATTGCATTATAGATTATCAGGTGCTATAATTTGAACGTTGTGAAAAAACACGTGTATTTTGCATGCTCAAAAGCTGCAATCCCCGTCGGTGCTTCTTAACGCGGAGGTTGACGGAATAAGGACATACACGGATGATTAACCAAAATGGAGGATTTTAAAATGAGCGTTATTTCAATGAAGCAGTTACTTGAAGCAGGTGTTCACTTTGGACATCAGACAAGAAGATGGAACCCTAAGATGGCTCCTTACATCTTCACAGAGAGAAATGGTATTCACATTATCGATCTTCAGAAGTCAGTAGGTAAGGTTGATGAATCTTACAATGCAATTTCTGATATCGTTGCACAGGGTGGTACAATTCTTTTCGTTGGTACAAAGAAGCAGGCACAGGATGCTGTTAAGACAGAAGCTGAACGTTGCGGAATGTACTATGTAAACGAGAGATGGCTTGGTGGTATGCTTACCAACTTCAAGACAATCCAGTCCAGAATTGCTCGTCTTAAAGCAATTGAGACAATGTCTCAGGACGGAACATTTGATGTTCTTCCCAAGAAGGAAGTTATCAACATTAAGAAGGAATGGGAAAAACTTGAGAAGAACCTTGGCGGTATCAAGGAAATGAAGAGAATTCCCGATGCTATTTTCGTAGTAGATCCTAAGAAGGAGCACATCTGTGTTCAGGAAGCACATGCACTCGGTATTACATTACTTGGTATCGGTGATACAAACTGTGATCCTGAAGAACTTGATTATATTATTCCCGGTAATGATGACGCAATCAGAGCCGTTAAGCTTATCGTTGCTAAGATGGCAGATGCTGTTATCGAAGCTAACCAGGGCGAAGCTGTTGATGCTGCAGATGCTAACGCTGAAGCTGAAGTTGAAGCTACAGATATCGAAGAAGTAGCTACAGAAGCTTAATAAGTTTATTATTGAGCTTTACATTTGACTGACAACAAAAAGGAGATTATATCATGGCAAATATTACCGCTGGAATGGTAAAAGAATTACGTGAGATGACCGGTGCCGGAATGATGGATTGTAAGAAGGCACTTGGCGAGACTGACGGAAATATGGAAGCTGCTGTAGAACTCTTAAAGAAGAGTGGTGCAGCAAAGGTTGAAAAGAAGGCAAGCAGAATTGCAGCAGAAGGTATTGCAAGAGTTGCTGCTTCCGGCAACACCGCTGTTGTTTTGGAAGTTAACTCTGAGACAGACTTCGTTGCAAAGAATGAAGTATTCCAGACATTTGTACAGGCTGTAGCTGATAAGGCTCTTACTGTTGATGTTGAAGAAGCCGGCGACGGTGAGGATCTTGTTACAATTCTTGGCGTTAAGGCTGAACTTGAAGAGAGCACACTTAAAATCGGTGAAAAGCTTTCCATCAGAAGATTTAAGAAGGTATCAGGCGATACTGTTGCTACATACATTCACGGTGGCGGAAGAATCGGTGTTCTTGTTTCTGCAAACGGAGCAAACGATGATGCTGCAAAGGAAGCCCTTACAAATATCGCAATGCAGGTAGCTGCTATGAACCCTACTTACATCGGCAGAAACGATATTTCCGAAGCTGAACTTGCAAAGATCAGAGAAATCACTCTTGAGAGCGCTTTAAACGATCCTTTCTCACTTCCTAAGCCTGTTTTACAGCAGTTACTTGATAAGGCTGTAAATGATAAGGTATGGAGTGATGAAGATATTGCTATTTACGAAGATAAAAAGAGCAATATGAACTACTTACCTAACTTCCTTTCCGCAGAAGCAAAGGCTTCTCTTGCACAGTTAGCAGTAGCTGATAAGGAAAATATCTCAACAAACAAGATTTTCCTTGGACTTGTTGATGGTCGTATTTCAAAGCAGCTTAAGGATATCTGCTTGCTTGATCAGGTATATGTTAAAGCTGAGGACGGAAAGCAGTCAGTTGCTAAGTATCTCGAGTCTGTTAACAAGAGCCTTGTTCTTACAAAGTTCGTTCGTTTCGAAGTTGGCGAAGGACTTGAAAAGAAGGTTGATGACTTCGCAGCAGAAGTTGCAGCTCAGGCAGGTTTATAAGAGATATTTTAAAAGGGTGGCCATTTGAACACCCTTTGGATTGCATACAAAGTCGTGGCCCCTTGGGGTTACGACTTTTTTTGTTCAAAAGGAGGATTGCACCTGTTTTCTTTTTGTTAGGAATGTTTCTCTTGCCCGTACTTATTGACTTGACAATGATTGGCAATAATCAGATAATAAACAAATGTGTGGGGAACACTAAGTTTGGGGGCTAAATAATGGACGCAAGAATTAAACAATCTCAAAAGGCTATAAAGATGGCATTTTATGAACTGCTGCATAAGTATCCGATAGATAAGATTTCGGTTACGGATATATGTAAAATCGCAGATGTAAACAGAGCTACATTCTACAAGTATTATGAGAACCCACGTGATCTTCTCGGAAAACTTGAGGATGAAAGCCTTGCTGTATTATCTGAAAAAATCAGAACATTTGAAGCAAACGGACTCGATGCAGTTTATCAGATTGTTTTAAATGATGTTAAGGAGCATTATCCTTTTTACAGACTTGTTTTTGTTGATAATATTGATGGATACTTTAGAAATAAGCTTCTTGATACCTGTCATGATTACGAGATTGCTGAAATTAAAAAATCTTTCCCGATGATTACGGACAAGCAATGTGAATGGCTGTATCATTTTCTTGCGGAAGGGTGTATTGGAATTTTTAAAGAATGGGTTAACTCGGGAATGACATCGTCAATTGAGGAAATGGTTCATTTTGCAATTGACTTTATTTCGAAAATTAATCGAATCGGAAAAATGTCCGAATGATAATTCGACCGGCGGTACTTATATAAGCTATTGCCGGTTTTTTGTTGGAGTGTTAAGTGGAAAATAAAAGAGCATTTTTAAAAGGGATGAGAGACGGATTCCCTATTGGACTTGGCTATTTTGCCGTTTCGTTTTCTTTGGGTATCATAGCAAAAAAAGGTGGTCTTTCACCTGTTATGGGTTTTTTCTCAAGCCTGTTTACAAGAGCTTCGGCAGGTGAATACGCCATATACAGTCTGATTGCCGTAAGTGCCACCTATTGGGAGGCAGTTACTATGTCGGTTATTGCCAATGCAAGATATCTTCTGATGAACTGTGCGTTGAGCCAAAAGTTTTCTCCCAAAACAGGTATTTTTACAAGAATATTGGTCGGCTGCTGTTGTACTGATGAAATATTCGGTATTTCAATAGCGTGGCCGGGATATCTTAATCCGGCATATTCGTTCGGCGCCACGGCGGTCGCAGGACCTATGTGGGCGATAGGAACGGCGCTTGGTATAGTTGCAGGGTCTTCGCTTCCCGTAAGAGCTGTATCTGCATTAAGTGTAGCGTTATACGGAATGTTTTTGGCAATAATCATTCCGCCTTCGAAAAAAGATAGAGCAGTAATGTGCGCAGTTATTATAAGCTTTGCATTAAGCTATCTTTTCGGTGTTATTCCGGTAATTTGCAAGATTGCTCCCGGAACAAGAACGATTATTCTTACTGTTCTTATCTCTGCTGTTTTTGCCGTAATAAAGCCGGTAAAAACAGGACCTGAGGGAGGTTCGGGAAATGAGTGAAAATATTAAAATATTAATGTATATTCTTATCATGATTTTCATTACAAACGGAATACGAGTATTGCCGCTGACACTCATCAGAAAACCAATCAAAAACAGATTTATTCAGAGCTTTCTTTATTATGTTCCGTATGTAACGCTTGCAGTTATGACGTTCCCGGCAATAATGGAAGCTACACAAAGCCCTGTTGCAGGTGCAGTAGCTTTGGCAGGGGGCGTTTTGGCTGCTTTTTTGGGCCTTGGCCTATTTCCGGTATCAATCATATGCTGTGTGATTGTATTTGTACTTGAGTTTTTTGTGTGAATTATTCTTACAAGTAATTGATATATTGTATTAGATTGTTTATCATTTACAATAGAAACATAATAATCATTCGGAAGATTATTGATGTTTTTAAAATTGTAATTGTGTAAAAGGGATTATTGGAATGAAAAAAAGAATATTGTTTGCTTTGTGCTCGGTATGTGTAGCAGTTGTTATTGCACTGGTCTTTTTCTTTTGCCATTTTTTCAGTTTGGAAGTAGTGGCAGCTTCATGTGAAAACGAAGGCTATTCAAAGAGTACGTGCAAATTGTGCAGAAAGACTGTAATAGAGGATATAGTACCTCCATTTGGACATGTTGAAGGAGAATGGATTATTGACGTTCAAAATACATGTACTGAGGATGGATATAGACATACCGAGTGCAATCGTTGTAATGAAATGATTTCGGAAGATATTATTCCGGCGCAACATCAATATGCATTGGCCGAGCTTCTGACTGTAGGAGAGGATTATCCTGCAATTTTTGCCTGTGATCGTTGTGGCGACAGCTATGAAGCGGGTGCCGGTTATAAAGCAATAGGGCTTCCGGTCCTTAATCTGACCGGCGACATTTCGCAGGTGTCCAAGAAGAATACGGTCGAGGTTGGTGTTCAGTATTTTTCGGAAGAACAGTCATTTAAATGTAATGCAACATTGAAAGTTCAGGGATCATCGTCTGCTATATATCCAAAGAAAAACTACACAATAAAGTTCATGGATGATGAAGGAAAAAAGAAAAAGATTTCTTTTGTAGACAGCTGGGGTGAAGAATCCAAATACTGCATGAAGGCAAACTGGATTGATGTTACCGAGGCAAGGAATGTTGTTTCTGCCAAAATCTGGGGTCAGATTGTTCGTTCAAGGGAAAAGGATGATGAACTTGATTCGCTTGTAAATGGTGGCGCGATTGACGGATTTCCGATTGTTGTATATTAAACAGCGAATTCCTTGGCTTATATACTATGAATATTCCAAAAGATGCATGGCTGTTTGGTATGGAAGGCGATGAAGAATCAAAAGAGGCCATTTTGTTCCAAGGCGGATGGTCTGATTCGGGAAAACTTCTTTCGACTATTTCAATAAATCCTGAAACCGATGAATTGCCCGGAAGTTGGGAGATTGAATATTGCTCAACAGAAGACGAGTCTTGGGTTATAGATTCATTTAATGAGTTTATCGAATTCTTGAATGTTGATGACGGTGAGTATTTTAAAGAGCATGTAAATGAGTATACCGATTTTGACAGAGTAACAGATGTGTTTATCTATACATTTTTTATAGGCGGTTTGGATAACGTTTCAAAAAACATGATTTGGGTAACTTATGACGGAAAGCACTGGATTCCGTCCATGTATGATTTGGATTCGACTTGGGGACTTCAATCTGACGGAACTGAAATATCGTGGTACACATGGCCACTACTTGACATGAATATGTTGTTTTATAATCTGATTATGTATTGTCGGGACGATTTATGCGTAAGAATTGGAGAGTTGCTCGATACTGTTCTTTCAAAAGAAAATCTTGATGAGCAGTTTGAAACCTTTATTACATCAATACCTGAGGTTGTATATAAGGCGGAAGCTGATAAATGGCCGAACGCTCCAAGACCCGAAGGCAATGACTTAGCCGGAATAGAAAAGTATATTGATGCAATTGTAAATTATTACACGGTAAAATATGTGCAGTAAGAACCATAGGTTCGCAATAAAAAGGAGAGTACAGATTCTGTTTGAAGGATATACTCTCCTTTATTTTATTTGTCATCTGTGAATAGTAACAAAAGTGCACAATAAAATTTGGGTATTTGTCACTAAAAAAGTAAAAGTGCGCAAAAAGTATTGACTCATAGACCTTAAAAAGTTATATTTTTATCAGTAAAACGTTTTATTAAATCGTTTTATTAAATCGATTTACTGAGAGGTTATGGGTATGTTTAAAAATAAAAAGAAATGGAACTCCTTTAAAGAGTTTCTATATATTCTTCCCTTTGTTATTCTTGTACTTATTTTCTCATATTACCCGCTCTACGGTTGGGTATATGCATTCTTTGATTACAAGCCTCCGCAGCATCTTTGCTGGGATAAGTTTGTTGGTCTTAAGTGGTTCGCATATCTTTTCAATAATCCTGAGAGATTTAAGACACTTCTAGGAGTACTCAGAAATACGTTTGCAATAAGCGGCCTCAGTTTGCTGTTCTCTTGGTTCCCTATGATTTTTGCGGTATTTCTTAATGAAATCAAATGTGTTCCTTTTAAAAAGTTTGTTCAGACCGTTACAACAATTCCTAACTTCATAAGCTGGGTTCTCGTTTTCTCAATTGCGTTCTCGGTATTCAGCAGTACAGGTGTTGTTAACCAGGTTCTCCTTTCACTTGGTGTGATTGATAAACCTCAGACGTTTTTACAGTCTTCTGAGCATATCTACTTTAAACAGTGGCTATGGCTTACATGGAAAAATGCCGGATGGGCAGCAATCATGTATATAGCTGCTATAACGGGTATCGACGAGGAAATGATGGAAGCTGCAAGAGTAGACGGTGCGAATCGTATGCAGATTATAAGACACATTACGATTCCAAGCATTCTGCCTACATACTTTGTAATTGTAATGCTTAACCTTGCAAACTTCCTTACAAACGGTATGGAACAGTTCTATGTATTCCAGAACTCCTTTAACACCGATTACATTCAGGTTCTTGATCTTTATGTTTACAACCTGGCATTTGTCGGTGGTGTATATCCGCTTTCGGTTGCGGTCAGCGTATTCAAGACTATCATCAGTATTATTTTACTGACTGCTACAAACGGTTTCTCGAAGCTTGTTCGTGGCGAAGGATTTATTTAAGGAGGTGGGCGCATGAAAAAGAAATTCAATGATGAAGAATTTAAGTCATCGGGCGTTCATTACAAACAGTCCTTCGGTGATAGACTTATAAGCATTATTACTTACATTATTTATTCGATATTTGCTTTTGTTTGTATTTATCCTTTTTACTATATTTTTATAAATTCAATCAGTGATAACCAGATGAGTGAAAGAGGCAAGATCCTTTTTATCCCTCACGGAATACATTTTACAAACTATTTTCAGACATTTAGACTTGAAGGTCTTTTCGGGGCGTTTGAAATATCGCTTGCACGTACTGTTGTGGGTACAGTAGCCACAGTCTTCACCTCGGCTTTTCTTGGATATATGTTTACAAGAAAGACAATGTGGGGAAGAAAATTCTGGTTTAGAATGATAGCTGCAACAATGTACTTTAACGCAGGTATTATTCCATGGTTCATTACAATGGATAAGCTTGGCTTAAGAGATAACTTCTTATGTTACATTCTTCCTTTGGCCATCAGTCCTTTCTACCTTATCCTTTGTAAGACATTTATAGAAGCTGTACCGGAATCGCTTTCGGACGCTGCAATGATTGACGGCGCGGGAACGCTTACAATCTTCTTTAAGATTATGCTTCCCATTATCAAGCCTATTCTTGCGACAGTAGCTATATTTACGGCTGTTAACCAGTGGAACGCTTTCCAGGACACACTTCTTTTGGTAACGGATAAGCGACTCTATACTCTTCAGTATGTGCTGTATCAGTATATAAGTCAGGCTAACTCGGTAAAGGCACTGCTAAACGGTACTACAAACTCTGCAAATATTGCTGCTTCGATGGCTAAAATGCAGACTCAGACTTCTGTAAGAATGACGGTAACAATTATAGTAGTAACACCTATTCTTCTTGTTTATCCTTTCTTCCAGAAATACTTTACAAAGGGCATCATGATTGGCGCCGTAAAGGGTTAACTTAGGTATTTGGCGGGGGGACCGCTGAGTATAAATATTATTATTTTTCATATTCTATAAGGAGGATATTATGAAAAAGAAACTCATTGCTTTAGTTCTCTGCTTGACAATGGTTGCTGCTTCACTTACCGGTTGCGGTAAGAAGGGTTCAGGCGATACGCTTGTTATCGAAGTTTACGATGCAGCTGCTAACTTCCAGGGAACACAGGTAGGTTGGTTCGCAAAGGTTGTTAAGGATCGTTTCAATATCGAACTTAACATCATCGCTCCCCAGGTAGCAGGCGAAGCTATTTACCAGACAAGAACAACCGCAGGTAATCTTGGTGATATCGTTATTCTTGATCCTGTTGACTTCAATGACTGTGTTGAGGCAGGACTTATCAAGGATATCACAAGTGAGGTTAAAAAGAGTGAAAACCTCATGAAGTTTGAAAATCAGATTACAACAAGAAACAACTCTATTCCCGGAAATGACGGTGGAAAGATTTACGGTATTCCTTGTGAAATGACCAATACTTCTCCCACATCATATTCTGACGATGTTATCTACTCAAGCCCTATGCTTCGCTGGGATTTATATTCAGCAGTAGGTGCTCCTGACATCAAGGATCTTGACGGCCTTCTTGATACTATCAAGGCTATTCAGGATAAGTACCCTACAAACGAAGCAGGGGATCCCGCTTACGGTTTCTCACTTTGGCCCGACTGGGACAACGGTGATGATATGATTGGTATCGCTAACGTTGTTCAGTTAACAACATGGTACGGAGAAAAGATTAAGCAGTCTGCTATTTTAAGAGCTGATGATACTTTTGTTCCTCTTACAGATAAGAACGCTTCATACTATAAGATGCTTAAGTTCTTATACAAGGCTAACCAGATGGGTCTTGTAGATCCTGACTCAGGTACACAGGACTGGAATGCAGCTTGTGCAAAGATGTCCAACGGACAGGTTTACACATTCTGGTACAGCTGGCAGGTTGGTTTCTGGAACACAACACAGCGACTTTCTGACGGTAAGGGTATGATTTTCATCCCTGTTGAAGATCAGAATTACTACACACTTGCTGATACATACTATGGATCAGGCCGTTTATTCGGTGTTGGTTCAGGCGTAAAAGGCGAAAAGTATGACAGAATTATGGAATTCCTTGACTGGTACTGCTCAAACGAAGGATTAACCTTCCAGCATGCAGGTATCGAAGGATTCAACTATAAACTTGATGAAAACGGTAAGTTCGTTCTTATCAACGACAATGCACTTATGGACAACCTTCCTGTACCCGAAGAGTACGGCGGAGCAGGTTACTCAGATGGTAATAACCAGATCAACCAGTGGATGGTTGCAGGTCTTTCAACAAACGAAAAGACAGGTGAAGGCTTCACAAATACCCATTGGTCAAGTTGGAAGGCTGCTACAGCTACAAAGACAAAGAACGAGTGGAGCGCAAGATTCAATGCTGCTGAGCCCGTTGATTGGATGAAGGCTAATAACTCAATTCTTATCAGACCCAATGTAAGCGTTTCGATTCCCGGTTATACTGTAGAACTTGATGCTGTAAAGAATCAGGTTGCACAGGTTGTTAAGGATGCATCTTGGCAGATGATTTTTGCTAAGGATGACGCTGACTTTGATGCTCAGTGGGATGCTATGACCGCAAAGGTTAACAGCTTAGGCTTCGAAGATCTTTATAAGTACGATGTAGAAAGATATACAATCGAACTTGATGCTATGAAGGCAGCTAAATAATTTGCCGGTTTAGGTAAAGTTTCCCCTGCCGGGTTTCCGGCAGGGGATTTTTACCAAAGAGGACATTTTAAAATATCTTTTTTGGTAAAAATTCGAAAGTAATTATGCCAAGGAGTCACAAAGTGATAACAGTTAAAGAGATTGCAAAGATGTGCAATGTTTCGCCAAGCACTGTTTCCAACATTTTAAACGGAAAGACTAACATGACAGAAGAAACAAGACAAAGAGTTATGAAGGTTGTTGAAGAAACAGGTTACAGACCTAATTTCTTTGCACAGGGTATGCGCAGACAAAATAACAAATGCATATGTATTATTGCTGAGGAACTGCTTCAGTTTTCGACTCCCGTAATTGTTGAAGCAATTATGGCTGAATGTGAAGCCAAGGGTTACCGTACTATACTCATAAATATGAGTATGTATGCAAAGTGGGAAAAGACGGGAGTTAACCTTGGTGAGACAACGCTTCTTGGAGAGTATACGTCAACTGCCCTTACCGAGGCTAAGGCGATGCGCGCTGACGGAGTTATTTATGTCGCAGCCCATGGTCATGCTTTAAACTGTATTCCGGAAGACTATGGGATTCCTGTTGTTTTTGCATATGGTCCGTCAGAGGACGATAATCATAAGTCTGTACTTATTGACGATTTTGGCGGTGGAAAGATGTTAACTGATTATCTTGTTTCTAAAGGGCATAAGCGTATTGGGGTAATAGCGGGTAAGGAAGATAGCCTTCACACAAAAGAAAGACTTTCAGGCTACAAGAAGTCTCTTTCCGATAATGATATCGAATATGACGCGAGTATTGTTTGCTTTTCTGACTGGGACAGAGCAAGCGGAAAAGTCGCTGCAGAGGGGCTTCTTAAGAAGAATATTTCAACCATCTGGTGTATGAACGATTTGATGGCAGCAGGAGCATACGATGCGGTTACAGAAGCCGGTCTTACTGTTTGCCGTGATATATCGGTATTCGGTTTTGATAACAGAGAGATGTCAGAGTTTCTTAATCCGAAGTTGTCAACTTGTGAGCTTCCTCTTGAAGAAATCGGACAGGAATGTGCGGAAATCATGATAAAAGAGATTGAGTCGGATGAACTAAGCGATTCAAAGCCTTCGGTGATTCACATTCCCTGCAAGCTTGTTATAAGAGATTCTATAAGATAGCTTTTGGGCGAAGAGTATTCTTCGCCCATATTTATAATATTAAAGAGCCATAACATTATTAAAAGATGCATTAAAGGAGAACTTATGCTGACACCTGTACACAGAAAAACATGGGAAATCACTAAATACAACGTCAAAGAAAATGAAGTATTTTTTTATGCGGAAGCCGGCCTAATCCGAATATCTGTATTAAGCGCTGAATCATTCAGAATTTCGTACAGTGACAAATCGGAATTTGACAAAAGACAGGGCTTCTTTTTGAATCTGCCTTTTTTTGAAGAGTTTATACTTGAAGACAACAACCTGGTATACAGCATTGTCACTTCTACGGCAAAACTTTGCATTAATAAAAAGTTCGGATTTGCATTTATTGAAAAAGACGGAGAGATTATCTTTTCTGAGGATTCCCAAAAGAATAAATCGAGTTTACGCTACGATGCTTTCAGACTCAGTAATGACGGAAGTGTCGTAACTGAAGATATAAATACCGCTGACGGGGTAAAGAAGCATGTGGTATCCGCAAAGAGGGAATACTACGGAAACTTTTGCAAGACGAAAACATTCTTTTCTTTTGACGAAGAAGAGAAGATTTACGGATTGGGTCAGTACGAGGAGGGTGTCTGGAATTACAGGAACTCAACAAGATATATTCATCAGGCAAACAAACACATTTCGATACCTGCGTTTATATCAAGTAAGGGTTACGGAGTTATGTTTACGACGGCTTCTCCTGCCATCTTTACAGATTCGACATACGGATCATATATGTATACTACTGCAGACTATTACAATGACTATATTGTTACTGTAAATGATTCTTTTGATGAGCTTGTAAGCACGATAAGACGTTACACCGGAAAGGCTGCAATGCTGCCCAAATGGGCATATTCATATGTTCAGTCAAAAGAAAGATATGAAACACAGGATGAGATAGTCAGTGTGGCGGAAGAATTTGTTAAAAGAGATATTCCGCTTGGACTTATAGTTCTTGACTGGTTTAGCTGGGAAGAAGGTATGTGGGGACAAAAAACTTTCGATTCATCCCGCTTTTACGATGTTCCCAAGATGGTTGACAGACTTCACGAACTTGGAATTCATTTCATGATGTCAATATGGCCGGCTATGGATGAAAAGAGCGATAATTACAAAGAGTTTAAAGAAGCAGGTCTTTTGCTACCGGGCACAAATATTTACAATCCCTTTGATGAAGAGGGAAGAAAACTATACTGGAAGCAGGTATATAAAGGACTTGCATCGAAAAAGGTCGAAAGCTGGTGGTGTGACTCGAGCGAACCTATTACTCCTGAATGGGAAATAGATGAGGAATTGATTCCCGAAGAAAAGTTTAATGAATTTCTTAAAAGATGCAATGATTCATTGTACGTTGACAAAGGAAATGCTTACGGACTATTTCATGCAAAATCTATTTTCGAAGGCACAAGAAGAGATTTTCCGGAAAGGCGTGTTCTTAATCTTACAAGAAGCGGATATTACGGAAGCCATAGCTTGGGAGCAGTTTTATGGTCAGGTGATATATCAGCAAGCTGGGATGTCTTAAAAAGGCAGATTGTTGAAGGTTTGCAGCTTGCTATGTGTGGAGTTGCTTACTGGACTCTTGATATAGGCGCTTTCTTTGTAAAGAAAGGCTCATCCTGGTACTGGAACGGCGAATACGAGGGAACCAATGCCAATAACGGCTATAAGGAGCTGTATACACGTTGGCTTCAGTACGGAGCATTCTTATCAATGTTTAGAAGCCATGGAACCGATGTTTCAAGAGAACCATGGAACTTTGGTGACAAAGGTGACATGTTTTATGATGCAATAGTATCTGCAATAAGACTACGTGAGAAACTTATGCCGTATATTTATTCGCTTGCATATGAGGTTTCTTTTAACGACAGGATGTTTATCAAACCTCTTTTCTTTGCGTCAAAGGATAAAAACTGTTTTGATATTAAAAATCAGTTTATGATGGGTGATTCTATAATGGTTTGCCCGGTCACGGATCCTTTGTACTACGACAAGGAGGGAAAAGAGATTTTTGGAAAAAATAAAAAGATAAAAGTATATCTTCCTTCAGATTATGACTGGTATGATTATCATACCGGTGAGCTTATAAAGGGTGGCAAGACAATAGAAGCCGTTGCGACAATTGACAGAATCCCTTTATACGTTAAGGCAGGAAGTATAATCCCACAGTCTGTTAACGGCAAAACTGTAGCATACATTTATCCGGGCTCGGATGCTTCTTTCGATATATATAATGATTCTGAAGAAGGCTACGGATATGAAAAAGGCGAATACGGTATAACAAGAGTAATCTGGAACGAAAAGAACAAAAAGTCCGCGATTGAATTTGACGGAAGAGATGAGTACAGACTTGATATTGATTCTGAAATATTAAATTCAGGCGTGTAAACGGAGGGTTTTATGAAGGAATTAAAGGGTAGTTCGGTTAAAATATTTGATGGGGACCTGATAAGAAGAGAAAATTCAAACAGAAGATATCTTATGTCTCTTGAAAACTGGCAACTGCTTCGTAATTTTAATTTTGAAGCAGGTCGTGTGACCGGAAGAGGAGTAGATGATAAAGCGCTTGGAGGATGGGAAGATTTGTCATGTCAGCTTAGGGGACATTTCCTTGGACACTGGCTTTCGGCTGCTTCGTTCAGATACGAGGAGAACGGTGACTTGGAGCTATTCGCTAAGACAAGCGCAATACTGGATGAACTTGAAGAGTGCCAGAAAGATAACGGCGGACAATGGGTTTGCCCTATCCCCGAAAAGTACCTTTACTGGATAGGAAAGGGAAAACCTGTATGGGCACCACAGTACACCATTCATAAACTTTTTATGGGTCTTGTAGATGTATATAAGCTTATGAAGATTGAAAAGGCTTTGGCAATAGCCGATAAGCTTGCCGACTGGTTTTATGACTGGAGCGGGAAATACACTGATGAGGAATTTGATAATATTCTTGATGTTGAAACAGGAGGAATGCTTGAAATTTGGGCAGACCTTTTGGAAATAACCGGAATTGATAAGTACAAAGAACTGTTAAAAAGATATTACAGAGGCAGACTTTTTGATCCGCTTTTAGAAGGCAAAGATGTACTTACAAACATGCATGCCAACACGACTATTCCCGAGATTATGGGCTGTGCAAGAGCTTATGAGGTGACCGGTGAAAAGAAGTGGCTTGATATTGTTAAAGCGTACTGGCAGTGTGCGGTAACCGACAGAGGAATGTTTGTTACAGGCGGTCAGACGCAGGGCGAAATCTGGACACCCAAGATGAAGTTTAAAGAACGTCTCGGAGATAAGAATCAGGAGCATTGTACAGTATACAACATGATAAGAGTAGCGGATTTTTTGTTCAGACAGACAAAGGATCCAATCTATGCTCAGTACATTGAATATAATAACGAAAATGGTATAAAAGCTCAGACATATTGGCAGGGAATGCCTTATGAAGGAAGTAAGGACGAGGGACTTTTGACATATTTTCTTCCCCTTAAGGCAGGACTTAAGAAGGATTGGGCAGGAGAGAAGGACAGTTTCTTTTGCTGCCACGGTACCATGGTTCAGGCTAATGCTGCCTGGAACAGACATATTTTTTACAACGAAGGAAAGAAGATATACATTACTCAGTATGTAAATTCCGAAGCAAAGTTTGTTGTGGAAGAAGGTGCTGTTACCGTTAAGGTTACGGAAGACCGAATGAACGGAAGCCTCATGAATTCGTCTGAGAATAATGCAAAGCAGACGGTTAATGATACGACTTCGGCATTTGCAAATAAGCCCGACTTTAAAAAGTATGTAATAACGGTTGACTGTGCTGTAAATGCAGACCTTTCATTGTTTGTAAGAATTCCCGAATGGATAAACGGTAAGGCAAAACTGTATGTTAATGATAAACTCATTAAAGAAACTTCGAAAACTGATAAGTTTATTGAAGTTAAGGGCGTGTGGAGCAGTGATGACAAGGTTGTCATTATTCTTCCTATAGGACTTAAGTTCATTACGCTTCCAGACGATAAGTCGGTCGGTGCATACAGATACGGCGCAGATGTTTTGGCAGGAATTACAGCTCAGGAGAGAGTACTGTCTCTTATGGGAAAAGACCCGATAACCGAATTGTCCGCGGACACTGAAAGACAGTGGGGAGACTTCAGAACGTTTTATAAGACAGAGAATACAGACCCCGGAATCAATTTTATGAAGCTTAATGAAGTTGGCTACGAGCCTTATCAGGTATATTTCAAAATTAAATAACTGTAAAAATTCCCCGGCATAATGTCCGGGGAATTTTTTTGACATATTAAATATTGAAGTTCACAGGAATTCCTTCATGCATATATTAGGCTTCATTTCATCGAAATTCCAGGTATGGAACGATTCTCCTGCGCAATATTTGTATTCATTGCACTCTGCACATTTTCCACATTTGCGATAATCGCTTCGGTAGATTTTAAAGCCGTTTTCCCATATATCCTTTAACGACTTGTTACGAATATTTCCTTCGATAAGCTCGGGTCGTCTTTCGATATCAAGGCAGGCGGTGACATTTCCGTTATTCGTGATACTTGCTATGTAAACGCCTGCATTGCACAGAAAGTACCACTTGCGGACTTCACGCTCATACTCAGGACCAAGATAATGTGAACAGCCGTAGGAGACTTCCATTTTATCTTCAAAGCGATGTTTTCGGATAAAATCAATGACATATTTGTATTCTGATGGCGTGAGCATAAGTTCGGGATTATCTTTTGCTCTGCCGATTGGTTCGATATTAATCACGCGCCAGGACGTTATTCCCAATGACTTCATTATTTCGTACATTTCATCAAGCTCTGAAATGTTTCGATGGTGCACAACGGTTGTGACCTGGACATGCGTGAATGCGTTTTCACAAAGAAGGTTTCTGATTCCGTCTATTGTACTCTGATATGAACCGGGTCGTTCTCTGAACCAGTCATGAGTCTTTTCGAGGCCATCAACACTTACCGATATTGTCTTCATTCCCACCAAAGCAAGCTTGTGAGCCACTTCAGGAGTTATCAGTGTGGCATTTGATGTCATTCCCCATGCAAATCCCAGTTCTTTGGCATAATTCATAACATCGAAGAAGTCTTTGTACAAAAGAGGCTCGCCTCCGGTGATATTGAGAGCAAGTTTCTTTATATCAAAATCTTTTTTTACTTCGTCAAGGACAGATTTCCACTCTTCTTTTGAAAGAGGAGCATCTTCAGACACGTCTCCGCATTTTGAGCCGCAGTGTTTGCAATGTTCGTTGCATAAAACGGTAAGCTCAAAAAAAAGTGAACGAAGAACGGGGTTTTTGCGAAGAGTATTATCGCGGTAATCAGCAAGCTCGCTAAGATGTTTTTCTTTTGTAAACGTATCAAGGCCAGAGTTATTTATCACGTTAGTCTCCAATTATTCTGTGGGATCTGGTGAACCGTAAATAGGCTCTGCAATGTTATTTGAGGGATCAAAATCGTCACTTACATCCGGAGCTGTTTCGCCAATAATCTTTCCGCCAAAACCAGACGAATCATTCTCTTCAAAGACATCTTCGATGGAATTGCCAGAAGAGTTATTTAAATCTTCGTCGATTTCTCCATCTTGTTCAAACCATTCCGGCGAACCGTAAACGGCGGGTTCATAATTGTCTTTGGGGCTAAAAAATGAGGATTTGCCGGGAACGGATGTTTCGTAGCCTGAGTTGTTGTTTTTTTGCTCAGACGAAGAACGGCCATTTCCGCCTGCATCTTTGCAACCTGATATAAGTGAAGGTATAAGGCCCATAAGGGCAAGCCTTCCTAAATTTTTTTTAGTGTTTTTTTTCATGATAATCTCCGTTTCTGAGGAAACCTTTCTGTAATTTTATCACGCCCCATGCTTTGTTGCAAATATGGGACAGTTATTCTATCATATAAAAGATACGATATTAAGGAGCGATATTTATGGAACCGATTATTGTAAGTTTGCTTGAGACAGATGCATATAAATTCTCCATGGGGCAGGCGATTTATCACCAGTATAGCGAATACAAGACTACATGGTCATTTAAATGCCGTAATAAAGAAGTTAAGTTTTCTTCAGAAATGATAGAAGAAATAAAGCGTCAGATAAAAATGTACTGTGATTTAAGGTTTACCGAAGAGGAGCTTGAGTACCTTAACAATATTAAGTGGATAAGGGGGTCTTATATAGACTTTTTAAGACTTTGGAAGCCAAGATACGACGATTTTGTTTTTGGGACGGATGCTCCTTGCGGTCTTACGATAGAGACAAAGGGTACCTGGCTCAATACTTCCATGTATGAAATCCCGACACTTGCCATTGTAAATGAAGTATATTTCAGAATGGCTTATGATTACGCAACACTGTTTGAAAGTTTTAAGGAAAGACTGGATACAAAGATTAAAAAACTTG
Source organism: Lachnospiraceae bacterium (assembly GCA_045627845.1). Taxonomy (GTDB): domain Bacteria; phylum Bacillota; class Clostridia; order Lachnospirales; family Lachnospiraceae; genus UBA1258. Next base: position 73,344 of record JAZQOL010000029.1, read on the forward strand.
AAAGCGGAGAGTATGAGATAGGTTTGTTTTCTGAGTTTGGATTGAGAAGACGCCTTTCGGGAGAGGCTCAGGACCTCGCGGTAGAAAGTCTCTCGAAATGCAAGCCTGCAGCATCCAAATTTGTCGGAACCTCAAATGTTTATCTTGCAAAAAAATATGGAATTACTCCGGTTGGAACTATGGCGCACGAGTGGATTATGTGCATAGGACAGGGAAATCATAAACACAATCCGGCATATTCAAACTGGTATGCGCTTGATGCCTGGGTAAAAGAATACGGAGTTTTAAACGGAACGGCTCTTACGGATGCGATTACAACAAAGTGTTTCCTGAATGATTTTCAGCTTACGTTTGCAACACTCTTTTCAGGTGTAAGACATGACTCGGGAGATCCTTATGAGTGGGGAGATATGATGATAGAGCATTATAAATCACTTGGAATCGATCCCATGACGAAAACTCTTCTTTTTTCCGACAGCCTTGACTTTGAAAGAGCAACAAAGATTAACCGGTATTTTAATAAGAAAGCAAGGACGGCTTTCGGGATAGGAACATATCTTGCAAACGACACCGATGTTCCGGCGCTTAATATAGTAATGAAGACAACTGCCTGCAATGGCTGTGACGTTGCAAAGATTTCCGACGTCGAAGGAAAGGGAATGTGCAAGAACCCCGAATACGAGCACTATTTAAAGCGATGTATAGAATGGCGAATGAGCCATGAAACCGGAAATTCGCTTAGAGTATAGTCAAAGAAGGAATGGTTATGACATATAATCATTCCTTTTTTTATGTTTTGAAAAATTTGAATTGTAACAAAAAGTGCGATATTTCGTGCTATTTCGGAATGACTATACTATATAATGTGGTACAAGAGATTAACATAACACAATATATGGCAATTAATTATTGATAACAACGCAATATATAGTTGTAAAATTCAAAAAGTGATGCTATAATCAAGGCGCACAGACAGGGAGTCTGTGTGTTAAAACATTTTAGTGGGAGGAATTATCCAATGAAAAAAGTATTATCAATCGTACTTGCTCTTGTTATGGTTTGTTCTCTCTGCGCATGCGGCGGAAGCAAGCAGTACAAGATTGCAATCGTAACTGACGTTGGTCAGCTCATGGACAAGGGCTTCAACCAGGGAACATACGAAGGCGCTAAGAAGTATGCAGAAGATCACAAGATTGCATACAACTACTATCAGCCCGCAAACGGTTCCGATGCTACAGATAACGACCGTGTTGATGCTATGAAACAGGCTATCACAAACGGTGCTGAAATTATCGTAGCTCCCGGTTTCCTTCAGGCAACAGCTATGGAGCAGGTTGCTAAGGAATATCCTGATGTAAAGTTTGTATTCGTTGATGGTTGGGCAATGGGCCTTGACAACGTTACAGCTATCGTCTACAAGGAACAGGAATCAGGCTACCTTGCAGGTTATGCGGCAGTTAAGGAAGGCTACACAAAGCTTGGCTACACAGGTGGCGGCGGCGGAGCTAACCCTGCATGTAACCGTTTCGGTTATGGTTTCGTTCAGGGTGCTAACGATGCAGCAAAAGAAATGGGAATCACTGTTGATGTTAAGTTCAGCTTCATGTATGGTTCAACATTCTCAGCTTCAAACGAACTTCAGACACAGATCGCAGGCTGGTATGCTAACGGAACAGAAGTTGTATTCGCATGTGGTGGTTCAATGTTCAACTCAGTTAAGTCTGCAGCTGCAGAATATCCCGATGCAAAGATTATCGGTGTAGACGTTGACCAGTCAGGTGAGTCTTCACAGGTTATCACAAGTGCAGTTAAGGGTCTTTCAGCTTCAGTTGAAAAGGTTCTTGGTCAGTACTTCGATGGCAAGTGGGATTCAGAACTTAAGAACGTAGCTCAGAACCTTGGTGCTTCTGAAAAAGCAACAGGTCTTCCTACAGACACATGGTCATTAAAGAACTTCTCAGTTGATGAGTACAATGCACTTCTTGCAAAGATTGCAGGTGGCGAAATCGTTCCCGATGCTAACACTCCTGAAGATGCTAACAACGGCGATTGGCTTACAGGCTTCAGCAACGTAAACGTTGACTTTGAATAATTTCTATTAAGTAGATTAGTGGGGTGGTGGCTTGCCGCTACCCCATTTTCTTAATTAAAGGGATAGTTTTTCCTATGGAAAGAGTGTTTTCTGTGTTGCTTGCTGATGCTTTTTTCTTAAAAGGCATTTGCAAACCACAAAGGAAACATTATTAAAGGAGAAGGAAAGGTATGGGGGAAAATCATAACAGTGAATATGTTATCGAGATGAGAAACATTACCAAAGAGTTTCCGGGCATTATTGCAAACGATAACATTACCCTTCAGCTTAAGCATGGCGAAATCCATGCTCTTTTGGGTGAAAACGGCGCAGGTAAGTCTACTCTGATGAGTATTCTTTTTGGTTTGTATCAGCCGGAAAAGGGAGAAATTTATAAGGATGGAAAGCCTGTAAAGATTAATAATCCCAATGATGCAAATGATCTTGGTATCGGAATGGTTCATCAGCATTTCAAACTTGTTGATGTCTTTTCGGTTCTTGACAATATTATTCTTGGAGTGGAGCCTACAAAGCTTGGCCTTCTTACAAAGAAGCAGGCTCGTGCTCACGTTCTTGAACTTTCAAAAAATTATGGACTTAATATTGATCCGGATGCATTGGTAGAAAACATTACAGTCGGCATGCAGCAGCGTACCGAAATACTTAAGATGCTTTATCGTAACAATGACATCCTTATTTTTGATGAACCTACGGCTGTTTTGACACCTCAGGAAATCGACGAACTCATGGATATCATGAGAGGGCTTGCAAAAGAAGGAAAGTCCATTCTTTTCATTACTCATAAACTTAACGAGATTATGGCCGTAGCTGACAGATGCTCGGTTCTTCGCAAAGGAAAATATATCGGAACTGTTGACATTAAGGACACTACCAAAGAAGAACTTTCAAATATGATGGTAGGGCGTGATGTTAAGTTTGTTGTTGATAAAGATCCTGCAAAGCCTGCAGATACTGTTTTCTCAGTGAAAAATCTCACCGTTAAAGGGAAAACAAACAAGAAAAACGTTGTTAACAATGTTTCTTTTGACGTCAGACGCGGTGAAATAGTATGTGTTGCCGGAATCGACGGAAACGGTCAGACAGAGCTTATACATGCAATAACAGGACTTGAAAAGATAGAAAAAGGTACAATCGAACTGGTCGGAGAGGATGTTACCAAAAAGAGCATTCGATACAAGAATACTCATGGTCTTAGCCACGTTCCCGAAGACAGACACAAGCACGGTCTTGTTCTTGATTATTCGGTTGAGCAGAATATGGTGCTTCAGCGTTATTTTGAACCTGAGTTCCAGAACCACGGATTTATCAAATTCAAGGAAGTAAGAGAGTATACGGATAAACTGATTGAGCAGTATGACGTAAGATCGGGTCAGGGTGCTGCGACAATTGCACGTTCCATGTCCGGTGGTAACCAGCAGAAGGCTATTGTTGCAAGAGAGTTTGACAGAGACCACGATTTGCTTATTGCTGTTCAGCCTACAAGAGGACTTGATGTCGGTGCTATCGAATATATTCACAGTCAGATAGTAAAGTCTCGTGACAATGGAGTTGGAGTGCTCCTTGTTTCGCTTGAACTTGACGAAGTAATGAACTTATCGGACAGAATTCTTGTAATGTATGAAGGGGAGATAGTTGGAGAACTTGATCCTAAAACTACTAACGTTCAGGAACTTGGTCTTTATATGGCCGGTGCAAAGAAAATGCAGAAGGAGGATAAGTAAATGAGTAAAAAGAATAACACCTCCGAAAAACAGGGGCTTATGGCTAAGCCCGGCATAAGAGCAGTTTGTGCGTCGCTTATTTCGATTTTGGGAGGATTCCTTCTCGGATTTTTAGTACTTGCTCTTTTAGCTATTTTCAATAAGGATATTTCTTTCTTTGATGCGATAGAAGGCTTTTTCAAAGTTCTTGCAGGTCCGTTTTCTGCAGGTAATTTTGATAATACGCTTTTCCAGCTTGGAAATATGCTTTTTAACAGCACACCTCTTATTATGACGGGCCTTTCCGTTGCAATTGCTTTTAAGACGGGTCTTTTCAATATCGGAGCGCCGGGACAGTATCTTATGGGTGCTATGGGTTCACTTCTTGTTGCGTTATCAATACCTACGGATAAGGTTCCCAGTGCAATTGTCTGGATTCTTGCTTTGCTTACAGGCATACTTCTTGGAGCAATTTGGGGTGCAATTCCCGGCTTCTTCAAGGGAGTGCTCGGCGTTAACGAAGTTATTGTCTGCATTATGACTAACTGGATTGCAGCCAATATAGTCAGCTGGGTATTTAAGGGAAGTAAGTTTATAAATGTAGCCGAGACAAAGATTAATTTCATTAAGAAAACCTCATCAAACGGCGTAAGCACTGTTACCTTTGGCCTTGACAAATTGTTCTCCGGCGGAGCGGTTTACTCAAAGTCCTACATGGATATAAGTATTTTTATAGCAGGACTTATAGCTATTGGTGTCTTTATTATGCTTAACAAGACCGTGTTCGGTTACGAACTTAAGGCCTGTGGATTTAACAGAAATGCCTCAAAATATGCCGGAATGAATGAAAAAAGAAATATCATTCTTTCGATGGCTATAGCAGGAGCTCTTGCTGCATGTGGTTCCGCACTCTGGTGTTTAAACGGTAATCAGGACTTTAAGTGGGAAGTTTATCAGGCTCTCCCCAATGACGGATTTAACGGTATTCCTGTAGCACTTCTTGCAAACAGCAATCCTATAGGAGCGGTATTCAGTGCTATTTTCTTAAGATATATAAATGTCGGTGGCTCGAACCTTGCAGCCCAGACTTCATTTAATGAATATGTTTCACAACTTATAATTGCCATCATCATTTACTTTGCAGGTTTCTCGCGCTTCATACAGGAAGTTGTTTTTCTTGGTAAAAAGAAAAAGGCAGATAAGAAGGAAGCTGACAAGAAGGAAGAGGAGGCAAAAAAATGATATTCTTAATTCAAAAAACACTTATTTTTGCAATTCCGCTTTTGATTGTTGCACTTGCAGGTATGTATGCGGAAAGAAGCGGTATTATCAACATCGCTCTTGACGGTATTATGATATTCGGAGCTTTCATCGGAGCTGTATTTGCGCTTAACATCAGAAAGATTCCGTGGTTTGTAGACCACAACCAACTTACATTTATTTTAGCAATGGTTTTTGCCGCAGTAGCCGGGGCTGTTTTCTCACTGCTTCTTTCGTTTTCGGCAATTAAGCTTAAAGCTGATCAAACTATCGGAGGTACTGCGCTTAACATGCTCGCTCCCGCATTGTCACTTTTCCTGATCAAGGTATCTACCACTCAGGATATGCTTGAGATGACAACTGCGAGAAATACGGCAGGGGAGGTTAAGGACTTTGGATATGTAATTTTGAATAACAACCTTTCTCCGGTTGCAAGCATATTTTTTGATAAGGCATATATTTCGACCTTTATTTCCATAGGCCTTTTCATATTCCTTTCGATTTTTATGTATAAGACCAAAATCGGTTTGAGACTTAGGGCATGTGGTGAGCATCCTCAGGCTGCCGATAGTGTAGGTATTAATGTTGAAAAGATGAGATACCTTGGAACAACCATTTCCGGTGCGCTTGGCGGACTTGGTGGCTACATTTATATTGCAACCGTTGCCAATGGAACAGCAACAGGTGCTGTTGCCGGAATGGGATTTTTGGCAATCGCCATCATGATATTCGGTAACTGGAAGCCTCTTGGAATTGCATTGGGAGCATTGCTGTTTGGATTCTTAAAGTGCCTTGGAGTTGTTTATTCCAACCTTGATTTGAACGGTGACGGCGTTTATGCGCTGACAAAACTTAACCTTCCCATGTATTTTTATAACATGGTACCTTATGTTGTTGTTCTTGTGGTACTTGCTTTCTCGGCAGGAAAGTCAAGAGCTCCTAAGGCAGAAGGTATTCCTTATGATAAGGGAATGAGATAATCTTATATATTTGGTAACGTGCATCCTGTTTTCAGGATGCACGTTTTCTTTTTTGTTAATTTGTCTTTTCTATAATTGAAAATGCCGAGGTATAGGAAAATGACGAATGACAGAGTATTGATTGAACAACTGAAAGCAATTGAAGAAAGGCAGAAAAGCAGAAAAGAAATAAATGATGATTATCTTGCCAGCAGTTCACGAAAGACTCTTTTAAAGAGAGTTGTTATTTCTCTTGCGATCATGAGCATTCTCATTGCGTGCGCTGTTGTCTTCGCATGCTTCTTTGGAACAAAAGCACTGCCTTTTTGCCTGGCTTTTCTTGCTATATTCGGAATTACATTCATTCTCTTTGTATGGAAGAGTGTAAAAAGTACATTTATCAGATATAAACAGGATGATGCTGACATAATAAATGATTCCATTGCGGATATAGATAAGGCTATAGAAATTTCTAATGACGCAATACGTACCAAAAGTAATTTCCTTTCCGGAATATCCCATGATATAAGAACTCCGATAAATGCTATTCTCGGATTAAATGAAATGGTAATCCGTGAGTCGAGGGAACCTGCAATAAGAGATTATGCTAAGGATATTAAAAGCGCCGGAAATACGCTGATGGCATTTGTAAGCGATGTTCTTGATACTTCACAGATTGAAGAGGGTCGCCTTGAAATTGTAAATATAAAGTATGATATAAGCTCCGTTGTGAACGATGTTATGAATATGAATCTTCGTGCAGCGGATGAAAAGGGACTGACACTCAGCTTAAAGATTGATGAACAGATTCCCCATCTTATTAAAGGTGATGAAATAAGAGTTAAGCAATGTATTTTAAAACTGATGTCAAATGCGATTAAATTTACCGAAGAAGGCAGTATCACACTTGAAATCGGATTTGCAAAGTTAAACAACAATGAAATATTACTTACCGTTTCCGTGTCGGATACAGGCATAGGAATTCGTGAAGAAGATATAGAGAGACTGTTCTCGCCGTTTGAAAAGGTCAGCGCTGATAGAAGTGTTAAGAACGAAGGCTCGGGACTTGGAATGTCAATAACGAGAAGGCTGCTTGAAATGATGGGTTCAGAACTAAGAGTCGAAAGCCGCTACGGTTCGGGCTCAACATTTAAGTTCTCAGTCAAGCAGGAAGTTCTTGATTGGCAACCGGTAGGGAATATAGAAGACTCATATGAGAGAATGAGAGAATCCCAGGAAAGATACGAGGAATCATTCCATGCTCCTGACGCAAAGGTATTGGTAGTTGATGACTCACCTGTAAATCTGATGATTGTCGAAGGTCTTTTAAAGGATACCAAGATGCAGTTTACGATGGTTGATTCGGGAAAGAAGGCTATCGAAGAATCCGAAAAAACCAGATTTGACCTGATTCTTCTTGATCATATGATGCCGGAGATGGATGGAATTGAAACGTTGCATCACTTGAGGGAAGATGAGAAATCGCTCAACAAAGAATCTCCTATAGTTGCTCTTACCGCTAACGCGGTTGAAGGTGCAAAAGAAAAATATGAGAAAGAAGGTTTCGACCATTATCTTAGCAAGCCAATCGTCGCAGATAAGTTAGAAGACGCAATAAGAAGTTATCTTGATCCCAAATTGATTATTGTCGGTAATTTCGAAAAGAAAAAGTACGAGGAAGATATTACCCCGGCAACGGGAAACGGTTCTTTGACGGCAAAGGGAAATGCTTTTATCGATAAACTTTCAAATATTAAAGGGTTGTTTACCGATAAAGGAATTGAGTACTCCGGATCAGAGCAATTGTATGAAAAAGTAATTACAGAGTTTGCAGAGACCGGAACGTCGCGAGCATCTGTGATTGAAGAATATTACGAACAGCAAGACATTAAAAACTATACGATTCAAGTGCATGCGCTTAAGTCCGCGGCGAGAATAATTGGCGCGACTGCAATATCCCAGCTTGCTGCAGCACTTGAAGAAGCCGGAAATAATGAAGACCTTGTCAAAATACAAAATGCGACAGGTGAACTTTTAAAACGATACAGGGATTTGGTTGCACAGCTTGAACCGCTCCTAAGTGATGGCGATGATAAACCCTTAATCGATGATGCCAGCCTGAAAGAAGCAATAGCAACAATTAAAGAGCTGGTTGAGGCTTTTGACTTTGATTCGGTTGACTCGGTAATGGCTGAGTTAAAGAAATATAAAATGCCGAATTCTTTTAAAGAAAATTATTCAAAATTAAAAACTTTAGTAGCCGAAGTGGCCAGAGATGATATATTATTATTACTAAAGAGTGCGTGATAAGGATAAAACGATATGGACAAGAGAGTTTTATTTATTGGAGAGACTTCATCATTTATTATTAATGCTGTCAGAGACGGACTTAAAGAGTTTGGCTTCGAATGCAGCTTCTGCAAACCGGAAGTTACAGAGATTAGTAAGATAAACGATAAGCCTGATATGTTCTTTATTTATGTTGATGAGCATACAATTCAGGAAACAGAAGCACTTATATATCTTAGAGATATATGTATGGAGGAAGATAAGCAGATATTCCTTGTCGGATATGCCGATGAACTTAAGGAAATCACTGACATGATTCCTTCAGAGTGTTTGGGAGGATGCTTTGAACGTCCCATCAACGTTAAAAAAATTGCCGACACTCTTAAAAATGCTGCGGCTTCAGCAAATACAGGAGCCAATAAAAAGCATATTCTTTTGGTTGATGATTCAGGTACCATGCTTCGTACTATTAAAGGCTGGCTCGAAGATAAGTACAGAATATCAATGGTAAACTCCGCAACAAGTGCAATTGCCTTTCTTGCGGTTAACCAGCCTGATTTGATTTTATTAGATCATGAAATGCCTGTATGTTCGGGCCCTCAGATGCTTGAAATGATTAGGTCAGAGATTAAGACCGAGAATATTCCTGTTATTTTCCTTACATCAAAAGGTGACAAAGAAAGTGTGGCTCAGGTATTAAGCCTAAAGCCTCAGGGATATCTTCTTAAGTCTATGCCTTCCAATCAGATTATAGAGGCGATAGACAATTTCTTTGCTTCACAGAAGGCAAAAATATTATAAATTTCAGGGGTTAATGGGTATGGGAGACTCAAATGACGTGCTTTCGGTTTATCGCAATGACATCAATGCCATTGATGATGAACTGATTAAGCTGTTTATAAAACGTATGGATACAGCAGGTAAGATCGGCGCTTATAAAAAGCAGGCGGGCTTACCTGTTTTGAATGTAAAAAGAGAAGAAGAAGTTAAGGGAAGACTGCTTACAAATGTTCCTGATGAGTACAAGGAATCCGTAAGCCGTCTGTATGATTCGATTTTTTCAATATCGAGAGACTATCAGAGCAAATGATTTTGCTTTTAATCATATAAAGTCGTGAGGATTAATATGAAATTTAAGGGGTTAAAAAGAACACATTACACTACCGAATGGGACAAAGCATTTCCTGTCGGAAACGGAACTGTCGGAGGACTTGTATTTGGACATCCGATTCATGAGACGATTATGACTACTCATGAAGAGATGTTTCTTCCTATGCCTGAAAATACGGAGAGTCACCCGTATAACGGTAAAGACTATCTTCTGGGAATGAGAGATCTTCTGCATAAGGGTCGGTACAAAGAAGCTTTTGAATATTACACGAGAGGACTGGAGAAGGATGGGGCGCCTTACGAGACACTTGTATGGCCCAATCCTTTTGAAACTGCGGCAACAATTTCTTTTGACATTTTGGGCGTTGAAGAAAACAGTACGTCTGACTATGTCCAAAAACTAGATTTTAAGACCGGTGAGGAATCTTCATCATTTCTTCTTTTGGGAGAAAAGGTGTCTGAAAAATGCTTTGTATCCAGAAGCAGAGACATTATGGCTTATGAGATTCGCAAAGAAGGAAATCCTATTGAAGCAGAGTTTCATATGAGTGTTCATCCTGAAGCACATCATATAGAAAGTTCAGATACTTCGATTGAGGAAGAGTACTATACGCTTTCTGTGACTCACTCTGAAGAAGAGTCAGGGTATATTGCCGGAGCCCGTATCATAACAGACGGTGAGCTTACATGCGAAAATGATAGCAGGATGAAAATATCAAAGGCCAATTATATACTTATTCTTTATGCGTTGTCTCCGTGGAAACTTCGTATGGAGGCAGAGCGCGTCAAGACAGTCAGGGCTTTGAAAGATACAGTTCCCGATTATGAGTCGTTATTTAAGGAGCATGAGGCTATTCACAGGGAACTTTTTGAAAGAGTTACCGTTGATTTTTCTGACGATGAAAATGAATATACCAACGATGAACTTAGAGATTTGTGTACAGAAGATACTATGTCACCACTCCTTTTAGAGAGGATGTGTGATTTTGGAAGATATCTTGATATTGCAAGCTTTGGTAAACTCCCTCCCAATCTTCAGGGCGTTTGGAACGGAACGCCTAATCCGCCGTGGAGCTCAGACTACACTCTTGATGAGAATATTCAGATGATGATGTGGCCGATTCTTGCAGGCGGACTGAATGGATTCTCGAGAGTATATTTTGACTGGCTTGAATCTTACGTAGATGATTTTAAAGAAAATGCAATGAATTACTATGGCTGCAAGGGTATATTCTCGGCACCGAGAGTATCATCTGACGGATATCACCGACACTACTGTCATATGTGGCCGATGCTCACCTGGACAGCGGGTGCCGGCTGGTTGGGAAGTGAGTACAGAAAATACTACGATTATACAGGCGACGAGAACGTTCTTTTAAGAGGTGTGAAATACTGGAAGGAAGTAGTTGCATTCTATGAAGATTTCCTTGTTCTTGATGAAACAGGACACTATGAATTTGCACCTTCATATTCACCGGAGAATACTCCGCTTGGCAGTGACTCACCTGTTGCCATAAATGCCACAATGGATGTTGCCATTGCAAAAGAAACATACAAAAATCTTATTGATGCATGCAGAATACTTAACATAGAAGATGATAATCTTTTAAAGTGGGAAGAAGAAATGGCAAAACTTCCCCAATATGCGATTAATGAAGACGGAGCCTTGAAAGAATGGATTCCGGTGAGCATGAAGGATGACTACCACCACCGCCATTCATCACACCTTTATGTCGTATTTCCGGGATATGAGGCTATGGAAAATGGAAATGAGGAACTTTTTGAGGCGGGACATGTTGCTGCAAAGTATAGACTCATTGACGGTGTAGAAGCAATTTCCGGATGGGGTCTTGCTCATCTGGCCAATATTTCCGCGAGATTAAAAGATTCGGATTTGTGGTATAAAGCGTTAAACAGACTTGTTTCGGTATTCACATTGGACAATCTGTTTACATCACATAACGAACATACACTTTTCCAGATGGATGCAAATCTCGGACTTACAAATGCAGTTTATGAGATGATTGCATATTCTGATAATGAAAGAGTAAGACTGTTCCCTGTGTGGAGGGATGATTTTGATAATCTTAAAGTGTCCGGTTTAAGGCTTAAAGGGGTGGCGAAAGTTGTAAGCATTGTAAAAGGCAATGATAATTTTGAGGCAACACTTGAGTCACAGGGTCGAAGAGACTTACACGTTGAATTTCCGGAAGGCTTTTCTCTTGAAAACGGCGATACGGAAATTACTCTTCATGCCGGGGAAACACTTTCACTGCACGCTTTCAGAAGATAAATTTGTATTTTCTTTGGTATGTTATTGTGATACAATATACGGGCAGTGTCTATAATGGCAAATACAGCAAGGTGGCGTTAAAATGGATGATAAATCACCGTCTGTGAAATCACCGGCAAGACTTAGACGTGTTAAACGTCTTAAGCGTTTGATTGTAATTTCTTTTTTGATTATTACTTTCCTTCCGCTTGCCGTAGCCATTTATTTTGGATGTATGACTCATTCCCTAAAGGGTGAGCTTGAAAGAACCAAAGAAGAACTTAATTATTTGCTTGAAAAGGAAAGCGAAAGCGACTATTTTGAAGCTGCTTCGGATGGCGTTGAGGGGAAAACGGAGCCTGTTCTTTTGGCTGAAGCCGATTTTGACGAAGAAAAAAAAGAAGTTGTCAAGCTTACAGATTCGGAAATCAGAGAACTGTCGCTTTGTGATGAGGAACTTTATGACGGTTATCGAAAGATTTATCTTACTTTTGATGACGGACCCAGTTCTAATACCGATAAGATTCTTGATATATTGAAAAACTATGATGTCAAAGCAACTTTTTTTGTTGTAAGACACGATGGTCGCAATTTCGAAAAGCAATATCAGAGAATTGTTGAAGAAGGACATTCCATTGGAATGCATTCCTGTACTCATGTTTATCGTGAATTGTATAAGAGCGAGAAGGCTTTTTTGGATGATACCGTTGAACTTCGAAACTTTCTTTATATGGTAACCGGTGTTGAATCTGACATTTATAGGTTCCCGGGAGGAAGCACAAACCGTGCCGGTGATACCGATATGAAGGAACTTGCGAAAGTGTTAAATAGAGAGGGAATAGTTTTCTTTGATTGGAATGTTTCTTCTCAGGATGCGACAGCCGGAGGAGTTTCGAAAGAACAGATTATACAAAATGTTACGTCGAAACTGGACAGATACAATGAATCGATTGTTCTTTTTCATGATTTATCTTCGAAAGAGACTACGGTCGAAGCACTTCCGGAGATTATCGAATACATTCAGGCAATGGATAATACAGTGATTTTACCGATTACTAAAGAAACGGATCCGATACAGTTTTTATCGGTCAGAGAACCCGAGTGATAACGGGGAATATATACCGGCATAGGATGATGTGTTATATGTCGGACATTTTACGGAGGGATATGTTATGGGATTTTTTTCAGATTTAAAGGAAGATTTAAGTCAGGCAGTAAATGAGCTTAACCCTGCAACAGAGGAGCAGGAAGTCAAGGAAGAATCTTCAATCGACCTTGGTGCTTTGATTGACAACATCGAGGAGACATCAGCAAAAGAAACCTCTTATGTTGCAGCGTTTGATAAGAAGGATACTAAGGTTTCTGATGAGACAGGTATCATTACTGCAGGGATGAGCATCACAGGTGATATAACGTCTGCAGGCTCTCTTGATGTTATCGGTACCGTTAACGGTAATATTTCCATTAACGGAAAGCTTTGCATTCAGGGGACTGTTGAAGGTGATTCGAGAGCTGCTGAGGTTTTTGCAGAGAATGCAAGAATCACAGGAGAGGTTAATTCCGAAGGCTCGGTTAAAATTGGACAGAGTTCTGTTATCATAGGTAACATTACAGCTACAAGCGCAGTTATTGCAGGAGCTGTTAAAGGTGATATTGATGTTAAGGGACCGGTTGTGCTTGATACTTCTGCCATTGTTATGGGCAACATCAAGTCAAAGTCAGTTCAGATTAACAACGGTGCCGTAATAGAAGGTGTATGCTCACAGTGCTATGCTGATGTCAGCCCTACATCGTTCTTTGATGAATTCAAGAAGAGCAAGAGATAATAAAGAAAGAAGAAAATAGTTTATGCGTATTATACTGAAATTAAGCGGGGAAGCACTTGCCGGTGAAAAGAAGACCGGATTTGACGAAGCTACGGTTAAAGAAGTTGCGAAGCAGGTAATTGAAATTGCAAAGGGAAATGAGGTTGCAATTGTTATTGGTGGCGGTAACTTCTGGAGAGGACGTACAAGTGAAAACATTGACCGTGTTAAGGCTGATCAGATTGGAATGCTTGCAACGGTTATGAACTGTCTTTACGTTTCCGAAATATTCAGAAGCCTTGGCATGGACACCGAAATAATGACTCCTTTTATCTGTTCAACATTTACAAAGCAGTTTAGCAAAGATGAGGCGATAAATGCATTAAAAGCAGGCAAAATAGTATTTTTTGCCGGAGGAACAGGTCATCCTTATTTTTCGACCGATATGGGAATTGTACTTAAGGCTGTTGAAATTGAGGCTGATGCCGTTTTACTTGCCAAGTCGATTGACGGCGTATATGACGATGACCCTTCAAAGAATCCAAATGCAAAGAAGTTTGATGAAATATCTTTGGAGGAGGTTGTTAAACGCGGACTCAAAGTTGTTGATACGACAGCGAGCGCGCTTGCACTTGAGAATAAGGTTCCTTTCCTTGTTTTTGACTTAAACGAGGAAAACAGTATAGTAAATGCATTAACAGGAAAGTTTAACGGCACAAAAGTGACCGCATAGAAAGAGGTATATATGGACGCTAGAGTACAGGCATATAACGAGAAAATGCAGAAAGCATATGACTTTATGGAGTCAGAATTTGCGACAATCCGTGCGGGTCGAGCTAATCCGCATGTTCTTGATAAAATCAGAGTTGACTATTACGGAACACCTACTCCCATTCAGCAGGTTGGAAACATTACGGTTCCCGAGCCTCGTATTATTCAGATTGCTCCCTGGGAGAAATCTCTTATAAAGAATATTGAAAAGGCTATTATGTCTTCTGATGTTGGAATTACTCCTACAGATGATGGTTCGGTTATTCGCCTTGTTTTTCCGGAACTTACCGAAGAAAGACGTAAGGATCTTGTTAAAGATGTTAAGAAGAAGGGTGAAGATTGTAAGATTGCAATCAGAAACATCAGACGAGACGGAAACGAAGCTTTCAAAAAGCTTGCTAAGACCGAAATCTCAGAGGATGAGATTAAGAAGCTTGAGGATGAGCTTCAGAAGGCTACAGACAAGTTTATTAAGGATGTAGATTCAGCGATTGAAGTTAAGAGCCAGGATATTCTTAAAGTTTAATGAATAGCATCGGGCAGGAGCAATCTACGGCTCCTGCCTGTTTTCTTTTATATTATTTAGGGGGATATTATCGTGAACATACCCAAATCGGTTGCAATAATTCTTGATGGAAACGGGCGATGGGCAAAGGCAAAGGGGCTTCCAAGAAATTACGGTCACGTTCAGGGTGCAAAGGCTGTTGAAGATATTTGCGAGATTGCTTATAACATGGGCATTAAATATCTTACGGTGTATGCTTTCTCTACCGAAAACTGGAATCGTCCAAAGGATGAAGTCGACGCTCTTATGAAACTCCTTCGCAACTATATGAAGAACTGCCTTTCAAGAGCAACGAAGAACAATATGAAAGTCCGGGTAATCGGTGAAAAATCCCGCCTGGATGACGATATAAGAAAGAGCATAGAAGCGCTTGAAGAAGGTACAAAGAACAATACCGGATTATGGTTTACGATAGCAATTAATTATGGTAGCAGGGATGAAATCACAAGAGCCGTGAGAAAATTGTCCGAAAAGGTCGAGAAGGGTGAGCTTGTAAGCTGCGATATTACGCCTGAGATGATTGCGGAAAATCTTGATACTGCTGGAATTCCCGATCCCGATCTTCTTATACGCACGTGTGGTGAGCTTAGAATATCCAATTTCCTTTTGTGGCAGATTTCATATTCTGAGATATATGTTACCGATGTCGCATGGCCCGATTTTGACGAAAACGAATTACGAAAGGCATGCGAGGCATACAGTAAGCGTACGAGAAAATTCGGTAATGTTGTGGAAGAGTAATTGGTTGGAGGCAGATAATGTTTATTACCAGATTTATTAGCGGAATAATATTGTTGATTATTGCTTTTTTTGCTTTGTTTTTTGGAGGGTATCCGCTTGCAGGAGTTTTGCTTCTTTTGTCGCTTGGCGCATATTACGAACTTTTACATGCGATGGGTACAAAGAAAGACAAAGAATATAATCATTTGGAAGCATTCGGATATGTTGCGATAATTGTATATTATGCTCTTATGGCATTTATGGGACAGAATCTGTTACTTGTTATGACTGCATCAATGACGGTTATTCTTTTTCTGATGATTTATGTATTTTCTTTTCCCAAATATCAGGTTGAAGATATAGCAGCTGCAATAATGGCATATTTTTATGCACCGATTATGCTTTCGTTTATATACCTTACAAGATCCATGAATGATGGAAAGCATATTGTTTGGATGATAATGATTTCATCGTGGGGATTTGATACCTGCGCATATTGTGTTGGCATGCTTACGGGAAAGACTATAGGGAATCATAAGTTCCTTCCGAAATTAAGCCCAAAGAAATCCATTGAGGGTGTTGTGGGAGGCATTGTCGGAGCTGCAGCAATTGCTTATGTTTACGGAAACTTTTTTATGCCGGAAGTTAAATGGTTCCTTTGCATAATAGCTGCTGTTGGTGGAATAATCGCGCAGATTGGTGATCTTGCTGCTTCTGCCATAAAGCGTAACAAGAGTATTAAAGATTACGGTAAGTGTATTCCCGGACACGGCGGAGTTATGGACAGATTTGACAGTGTTATTTTTACGGCACCGATTACATATTTTTTGGCTGAACTTTTGATAGTTGCAAAGCTTGGATAGAAACGGAGATTAATGTGAAAAATCTTGTTGTATTAGGGTCGACAGGCTCGATTGGTACACAGACACTTGAAATAGTAAGGAAGCAGGAAGGACTTAATGTCCTTGCGCTTGCAGCAGGCTCAAATGTTGCTTTGATGGAAGCTCAGATTCGCGAATTTTCTCCAAAGTATGCGGTAATGTTTGATGAAAAAGCAGCTTTTCATCTTAAGGAAGCGGTTTCGGATATGCCGGTTAAGGTTCTTCAGGGAATGGAAGGACTTATTGAAATATCAACTCTTTTGGATGCCGATATAGTAGTAACTGCTCTTGTCGGAATGATTGGAATAAGACCAACAATTGCCGCAATTAAAGCCGGGAAGACAATTGCCCTTGCCAATAAGGAAACTCTTGTAACGGCAGGACATATAATTATGCCTCTTGCAAAAGAATATAATGTTCCGATTCTTCCGGTTGATTCTGAACACAGTGCGATTTTTCAGTCACTTAACGGTGAGAATCCTTCTACAATCAGCAAGATTTTGCTGACGGCTTCAGGCGGACCTTTCAGAGGAAAGTCCTATGAAGAGTTAAAGACAATGACTGTTGAGGATGCGCTTAAACATCCCAATTGGAGCATGGGCAAAAAAGTGACGATTGACTCGGCATCTTTAGTCAATAAGGGGCTTGAAGTTATCGAGGCAAAGTGGCTGTTTAATGTTTCTGCCGATGATGTGACGGTTGTTATTCATCCTCAGAGTATAGTTCATTCGATGGTTGAGTATACAGATGGTGCGGTTATCGGCCAGATGGGAATTCCTGACATGAAGCTTCCAATACAGTATGCTCTTTTTTATCCCGACAGGAAGCCTATGTACAACAATCGTGTAGACTTCTTTAAACTTCAGTCATTGACTTTCTTTGAACCTGATATCGAGACGTTCAAGGGCTTAAAATATGCATACAATGCTATTCATGAAGGCGGTAATATGCCTACGGTGTTTAATGCTGCAAATGAACTTGCCGTTAAGGATTTCCTTGAAAAGAAGATTTCATTTACCGGTATTTACGATTATATAGAGGCTGCAATGGATGAGGTTAAGCTTATAGATAACCCTTCGGTTGATGAAATACTTGAAACCGAGGCTTTAGCATATGAAGCAGTCAGAAAGCACTTTAAGTAA
This sequence comes from Lachnospiraceae bacterium, assembly GCA_045627845.1. Lineage (GTDB taxonomy): Bacteria > Bacillota > Clostridia > Lachnospirales > Lachnospiraceae > UBA1258. The sequence continues at coordinate 90,910 of JAZQOL010000029.1, forward strand.
AGGCAGGAGTAATTAATGCTTGCATCTGTTATTTGGTTTTTAATAATTCTTTCAGTAATAGTAATTTCGCATGAATTCGGTCATTTTATTATTGCCAGAGCAAATGGGATTCGTGTAATCGAATTTGCGATGGGTTTTGGTCCGACTCTTTTGTCATTCAAAAGAAAAGGAACTAAATTCTCGCTTAAGCTGCTTCCGTTAGGCGGCGCCTGCGTTTTTGACTCGGATATTCCCGGCGAGGCTGAGAGTGTACAGAAACTTGCGGATATGGTTGAGGATGAGGAACAGCCTCAGGGTATTTCCTTTAGGGAAGCGAGTGTATTTGCTCGAATTTCAACAGTTTTTGCAGGTCCTTTATTTAATTTTATAGTGGCGTATATTTTTGCGATTGTTATTGTCGGTAGATGTGGATCGGATATTCCGATTATTGAAGGACTTACCGAAGGCCGTCCTGCGATTGAATCAGGTCTTGAAGTCGGGGATATTATTACAAAGATTAACGGCGAAAAGATTAATGTCTGGAGAGATATTACGCTTATTTCCTACCTCAGCGAAGGAGAATCGCTGACTATTGAGTACAAACGCGGAAAAGATTCGGGAACAGTTTCTTTTGCACCTGCTTTCAGCAGTGAAGAAAACCGTTATTTTATCGGTATCGAGGGCGGTACCGAATATGTTGACTGTAAAGGGCTAAAGATATTCAGATACAGCTGGTATGAACTCAGTTTCAATTTTAAAAATACATTAAAGAGCCTTAAACAGCTTGTACTTGGCAAACTTTCCAAGGATGATGTGGCAGGACCGGTAGGCGTTGCACGGGTAGTGGGAGAGAGTTATCAGGCAACAAAAGAATACGGACTTTCCGTTGTTATTTTAAACATGATGAACATTGCGATGCTTTTGGGAGTTAATCTTGGCGTAATTAATTTGCTCCCTTTGCCGGCACTTGATGGTGGTCGGCTTGTTTTCCTTCTTATTGAACTTGTCAGAGGAAAGCCAGTTCCTCCCGAAAAGGAAGGAATTGTTCATCTGATAGGAATAGTTCTATTCTTTATGCTTACGATTTTTGTTCTTTTTAATGACATAATGAGATTTTTCAGATAGTGATTATTTCCTGTCGGTTTTTACAGAATGGAGATTTATATGGCATTTCGCGATAATACAAAAGAAATATATATCGGAAATAAAGTTATAGGACACGGCAATCCTATTCTTATACAGTCGATGACAAACACACGCACCGAAGATGTTAAGGCGACTGTAGAGCAGATTCACAGACTCGAAAAGGCAGGATGTGAGATAATACGTTCCACAGTTCCTACTCTTGAGGCGGCAAGAGCAATCAAAGAAATAAAGAAGGAAATATCCATTCCTTTGGTTGCAGATATTCATTTTGATTACAAGATGGCTGTTGCTGCTATAGAGAACGGTGCCGATAAGGTAAGAATTAATCCCGGAAATATAGGAAGCGATGAAAAACTTTTAGAGGTAGTTAAAGCAGCCAAAGAAAGAAATATTCCAATTCGTGTCGGTGTAAACTCAGGGTCTATGGAGAAGGATCTTATTGAAAAATACGGCATGGTTACGGCTGAAGGCTTAGTAGAAAGCGCGCTTCGAAACGTTAAGCGTATTGAAGATATGGGGTATGACAACCTGGTAGTCAGCCTTAAATCAACAAATGTATTGATGTGTGCAAAAGCTCATAAAGAAATTGCGGGAAAGATTCCGTATCCTTTACATGTTGGTATTACCGAGTCGGGGACGGCATTCAGCGGAAATATAAAATCCGGAATCGGACTTGGAATGATTTTGTCTGAGGGAATCGGAGATACAATAAGAGTTTCTCTTACGGGAGATGTTGTTGACGAGGTAAGATCGGCAAGGATAGTATTAAGAACATTGGGACTTAGAAATGAAGGAATTGAGGTTATTTCTTGCCCTACATGCGGAAGAACAAAAATTGATTTGATTGGTCTTGCAACAAGGGTTGAGGAATTGTGTGAGAAATATCCTCTTAATATAAAGCTTGCTGTAATGGGGTGTGCGGTAAACGGCCCCGGTGAAGCAAGAGAAGCAGACCTTGGTGTTGCCGGAGGTGACGGCGAGGGGCTGATATTTAAAAAGGGCGAGATAGTGCGTAAAGTGTCGGAAGGAGAGCTTTTCGGCGCGCTAGAGGAAGAGTTAAATAATTGGGGAAGGTAATGCTATATGGAACCGAAGGCGTTTTTGGAGGTATTTAAGTCACTTGAGTTAAAAAAGGGCTTAATGGAAATATTTGAGGATGTTACAGTTACGAGAATTGCATCCAACAAACGCCGCGATACCCTTAAAATATATATTTCAAGCAATCATATTATCCCTAAGAAGGATATCTATTCGGTCATCAAAGAAATCCGTGCAAAAATGTTTCAGGATGCTTTGGTGGATGTCTATATTATCGAGGAATATCATCTCCCGGAAAGCTATTCCGTGATGAATCTTCTTGATGAATATCGGGAAAGTTTTCTTTTGGAATTATCCGAAGCAAACAAGGCGTTGTACCACACAGTCAAGCTTGTTGAAATCAAAGAAATTGACAAAGGGCACGTCGAACTTTCTTTTCCTGATTCACAGATTACAAGAGCTCGTGAGAGTGAAATTCTTGATTACTTCAGAAAAATAGTATGCGACAGATTTGCGATGAACGGAAGTCTTTTTACTTTTGTCTACAGAGAGCCTGAGACCAAGGACATCAAGAAAAGAGAGCAGTGGGATGAGTACAGAATTGCCCAGCTTGTTTCAAGTACAATCGGGAACAGAAACGAGGAAGAGGCAAAAGAAGCAAGCGGAGAGCCTTCCGGCAATTCATCGGTAGAGAAAAAAGAAATTGCCGAAGTTAAACCGGATAAGAAGACTGATGAGAAAGTTCAAGAAGAAACAAAATCTTCAAAGAAGCAGGGATCTTTCGATAAGTCACAGGAAAAGTCTTCAGAGAAAAGCTTTGGGAAGTCTTCGTTTAAGGGAGAATATAAAAAGAGAGCGCCCCGAGTATTTGAAGAATCTGATAATCCTGATGTTATTTACGGAGGGGAGATTGACCCCGAGGAAGAATTTACGAAGATTGAAGATCTTGTAGATGATTTTAAAATGGTTGTATTCAGAGGCCGTATAACAGTTAATGAGCAACGTGATATTCCGAAGATTGAAAAGAGTATCATTTCTTTTTGTGTTTCTGACTTTACAGACACGATTAAAATAAAAATATTTGTTCCGATTGACAGGGCAGGGGAATTTCTTGATAAACTTTCGCCGGGAAAGTTTGTTAAGGTTATGGGAACTCCGTCAATGGATTCTTTTGACCATGAACTTTCTGTAACTTCGCCTAAATCGGTCATGAAAACGGATGATTTTACGTCGTCGCGTTCGGATACTGCGCCGGTTAAACGAGTTGAACTTCACTGCCATACAAAGATGAGTGATATGGACGGAATTACGGAAGTTTCGACTCTTGTAAAGCGTGCTTATAAATGGGGACATAAGGCTATTGCCGTTACGGATCACGGAGTGGTTCAATCATTCCCCGATGCAAACCATACATGGGAAGATTTGTGGAAAAAAGAAAAACAGAAAAGAATTGATGCCGGAGAAGAGAAGCCTGATAAACAGGATTTCTTTAAAGTCATTTACGGTGTGGAAGGATATCTTGTTGATGATTTGATTGAGTCGGTTATGGATTCAAAAAATCAGAGCATTGATGACACTTTTGTCGTTTTTGATATTGAGACAACAGGTTTTTCACCTGTTAAGAACAGAATCATTGAAATCGGAGCAGTTAAAGTTGTTAAAGGTGAGATTACCGAAACATTTTCCGAGTTTGTAAATCCGGAATGCCCGATACCTTATCGAATTACTAAGCTTACATCGATTACAGACAATCATGTTAAAGATGCTCCTACGATTGATGTGATTCTTCCTAAGTTCCTTGAGTTTGCAAGGGGAACGGTACTTGTTGCGCATAATGCAACTTTTGATACTTCATTTATCAAGGCAAACTGTGAGCGACTTAACTTAACGTATGATTTTTCCTGTGTTGATACGCTGGCTCTTTCAAGAAGCTTTCTTACCAAGCTTCATAAATTTACACTTGACTCAATATGTAAAGAACTGAATGTTTCACTGGAACACCATCACAGAGCTGTTGATGACGCAACAGCTACCGGAGGAGCATTTATTAAACTTTTAAAAATATGTCGTGAGAAGGGACTTTTGACTCTTGATATGATTAATGAGGGTACAAAAGTTTCTGCTGATGTAATAAAGAAACTTCCCACCTATCACGTTATTATTCTTGCAAAGAATAATACGGGACGGGTTAATCTTTATACTTTAATTTCAAAATCTCATATTGATTATTTTGCAAAAAGACCCCGTATTCCAAAGAGTGAACTTATGAAGCACAGGGATGGCCTTATTGTGGGAAGCGCATGTGAGGCAGGAGAATTGTTCAGGGCAATACTCGAAGAAAGAAGTGAAGAAACAATTGCCAGGATTGTTAATTTCTACGATTATCTTGAGATTCAGCCAAGAGGAAACAATGCTTTCCTTATAAGAGATGAGAAATTTGAAAACATTAATACCGAAGAAGATGTTTTAAATCTAAACAGGGAAATAGTCAAACTCGGAGAAACATATAATAAACCGGTTGTTGCAACCTGTGACGTTCATTTTATCGATCCGGAGGATGAAGTATATCGACGAATCATTATGAAGGGTCAGGGATTTGATGATGCTGATAATCAGGCGCCGCTTTATCTTCACACTACCGATGAGATGCTTGAGGAATTCGGTTATCTTGGAAGGGACAAGGCACTTGAGGTTGTTGTTACAAACACTAATATGATTGCCGATCAGATTGAGTCGATGTCTCCGGTAAGACCGGATAAGTGTCCTCCTATTATCGAGAACAGTGATGAGATACTTACCAAGATCTGCTATAACAAGGCACATGAAATGTACGGTCCGGAGCTTCCAGATATTGTTAAAGAAAGACTTGAAAGAGAGCTTAACTCTATTATTACAAACGGATTTGCCGTTATGTACATTATCGCTCAGAAGCTTGTTTGGAAATCGGTTGAGGATGGATATCTTGTTGGTTCAAGAGGTTCTGTAGGCTCAAGCTTTGTTGCTACGATGGCCGGTATTACGGAGGTTAATCCTCTTGTTCCTCACTATTATTGCAAAGAATGTCATTTCTATGACTTTGACTCAGATGAAGTCAAAAAGTTCAGGGGAATGGCCGGCGTAGATATGCCTGACAAAATGTGCCCTAAGTGCGGAGCTAAATTGCTAAAGGACGGATTTGATATTCCTTTTGAGACATTCCTTGGATTTAAAGGTGATAAGGAGCCTGATATTGACCTTAATTTCTCGGGCGAATACCAGTCCAAGGCACATAAATACACCGAAGTAATATTCGGAGCAGGACAGACTTTCAGAGCAGGAACAATAGCAACACTCGCCGACAAGACGGCGTTCGGTTATGTTAAAAAGTACTACGAGGAAAAGGGAATTCGAAAGAGAAACTGTGAAATCGACCGTATAGTTCAGGGGTGTGTGGGAGTCAGAAGAAGTACAGGACAGCATCCGGGAGGAATTATTGTTCTTCCCGTAGGTGAAGATATCAATTCATTTACTCCGGTCCAGCATCCGGCCAATGATACCGAAACCGACATAGTTACAACACATTTTGATTATCACTCAATTGACCATAACCTGTTAAAACTTGATATTCTCGGACACGATGATCCTACGATGATTCGTATGCTTCAGGATTTGACAGGAATAGATCCTCTTACGATTCCGCTTGATGACCCGAAGGTAATGTCACTTTTTGAATCGACGGAAGCACTCGGGGTTAAGCCTGCAGATATCGGTGGAGTTGAAATCGGATGCTTAGGCGTTCCTGAGTTTGGAACTGACTTTTCCATGGGCATGGTTCAGGAAGCAAAGCCAAAATATTTTTCTGACCTTATAAGAATTGCAGGCCTTTCTCACGGAACCGACGTTTGGCTTAACAATGCACAGGATCTTATCCGTGACGGTATTGCCACAATTTCGACTGCAATATGTACACGTGACGATATTATGACATACTTAATCAACATGGGTGTTGAATCTGAGGAATCCTTTAAAATCATGGAAATGGTAAGAAAGGGAAAGGTTGCAGCAGGAAAATGCGATAAGTGGGAAGGTTGGAAGGCTGATATGAGAGCCTGCAATGTTCCGGAGTGGTACATTGAGTCATGTCAGAAGATTAAATATATGTTCCCCAGAGCACATGCTGCGGCGTACGTTATGATGGCCTGGAGAATAGCATACTGTAAAGTATACTATCCACTTGCATACTATGCGGCTTTCTTTTCAATAAGAGCAAAGGCTTTCAACTATAAAACAATGTGCTTTGGAAGAGATCGTCTTGAGGAAGAACTTAAAAGACTTCAGGGTCTTGAAAATCCCACCCCTAAAGACGAAAACTCCATAAGAGACATGAGAATTGTTCAGGAAATGTATGCACGAGGCTATGAATTTGCCCCAATCGATCTTTTTACGGCAAAGTCACGTCTTTTCTCTATTGTTGACGGAAAGATTATGCCTTCTTTTAACAGTATTGACGGCCTTGGTGAAAATGCTGCTGACTCCATCGTGGAAGCATGCAAGCTTGGTCCGTTTACATCAAAAGAAGATTTTAAATCAAGAGCTCATGTTTCCGGAACAATTACCGATGAAATGGCTTCTCTCGGAATACTTGGAAATATTCCCGAGACGGACCAGATTAGTATTTTTGATATGTTTAACTAGTAAATATCGAATGATGTTGCGCATATGATTTATTACAAACGGAGATTACTATGCATAAGATTTTGATGGTAGAAGATGAAAAAGGCATTCTTGAAGGCGTTCAGAAAATTGCTTCCGGTTGGGATTTGGAAGTAAAAGGTATAACCGACTTTAGAAATGTTGTGGGAGAGTTTGCAAAGTATAATCCGCATCTTGTGCTGATGGATATTTCGTTGCCTGCATATGACGGCTATTACTGGTGTACCGAAATCAGAAAGCAGTCTAAGGTGCCGATAATTTTTCTTTCAAGTGCATCTGAAAATATGAATATTGTAATGGCCATGAATATGGGAGCGGATGATTTTATCTCGAAACCGTTCGACGGAAATGTACTTGTCGCTAAGATAAATGCACTTCTTAGAAGAACGTATGATTTTGGTGAGAGCGTTCCTGTTATAGAGCATAAGGGCGCTATATTGAACCTTGGCGATAATACAATTACGGTCAGAGACGAAAAGATTGATTTAAGCGGTAATGAATTTAAGATTCTTCTTACACTTATGAAGAATAAAGGTATTGTGGTGAGTCGCGAGAAACTGATGGAAGCATTGTGGGAAACAGACAGTTTTGTTGACGAGAATACGCTTACCGTTAATGTTAATCGTCTTAGAAAAAAATTGGATCAGGCAGGGCTCGACGGATTTATTTCAACCAAATTTGGAGTTGGATATATTATTGAATAGAATAAAAGGCAGACAATGTGGCGGCATTTTTCGTTGGTGAAGTGCTGCCATTATGCAAAGAGGAGTGAGAATGGTGAACCACTTGGGGTTAAAATTAACAGGTTTTAGAATCGGAACAATAGCTTTCTTTGGAGTGACAGTTATTTTTGCTGTTATTTTTTTTCTTTATGACCTTCCGATGGAAGCAATAGCATATCCGTTCATATTAAGCTGCATTTATCTTGGTGTGATTGCTTTTTTTGTATATGTCAAAAGAAGAAAAAAGCATCAGTATATTTCTCATCTTTCAAAAGAACCTGTTACGGTAATTGCAGATAAGCTTCCAAAGCCTTTTTCTCAGGCAGAAGAGGATTATGTTTTGCTTGTGTCGCACATAATAAACGATTACTTGGAAACAATAAAAAAAAACGAGACAAAAGCACATGATATGGATGATTACTATGCGACATGGGTTCACCAGATAAAAACTCCGATAGCGTCCATGCGACTTAACCTTCAGGCGATGGACTCAGACGAGGCAAGGTCTCTTTTAAGGAACCTTAAAAGCATAGAGGCTTACGTTGATATGGTAATGTCATATCTTAGGTTAAATTCAGAACACACGGATTACATTATCAGAGAAGAAAACATAAAAGATATAGTTAAGAACTGCGGGAAAAAATGTTCACTTGATTTTATTGGCAAAAAATTAAGTTTTAAACTGGACATGGAAGATGAAACTGTGCTTACTGACAGAAAGTGGATTACATTGGTTATTGATCAGATACTGTCAAACAGCATAAAGTATACGGACAAAGGAGGGGTAACGGTTTCTTTTGACAAAGAAAGTCATACTCTGAAACTTTCGGATACCGGCATTGGAATTGATAAAACAAATCTTCCCAGAATTTTTGAAAAGGGATATACCGGATTTAACGGAAGAGGCGAAGCTTATTCCAGTGGTATTGGGTTATATATATGTAAATCGGTTTGCGAAAACCTCCATATAGATATAAGGTGTGAATCTAAAGTGGGTGAAGGAACAAGCTTTTACCTGACGTTCCCGGTTACAAAATTTTTCGGTGACTAAATGTTACATTAATGTAAGAAATTAACTGTTGTTTGTAAGTAAAATCGATAGAGACGTAAACGTCTCCCGGGTAAAATTTACTCATAACATGGAGGCGAAAAAATATGAATATTTTAAAAGTTGATGATTTAAAGAAAACTTATGTAAGCAGACTCGGAACAAGCAGAGTCGAAGCACTTAAGGGCGTTTTTTTCTCTGTTGAAGAAGGCGAATACGTTGCAATTATGGGTGAATCGGGTTCTGGAAAGACTACACTCTTAAATATTCTGGCAGCGTTAGACAAACCAACATCAGGATCTGTAATTCTTGATGGGAAAAATGTAGTAGAAATTAAAGAGAGCGATATGGCAGTTTTCAGAAGAGATAATCTTGGATATGTATTTCAGGATTTCAATCTTCTTGACACTTTTACATTGGAAGACAATATTTTTCTTCCACTTATTCTAAAGGGCGAGAAGCATGACGAAATAAAAGCTAAACTTATGCCGCTTGCTGAAAAACTCGGAATTAATGATTTGCTCAAAAAATATCCTTATGAAGTTTCCGGAGGACAAAAACAAAGAGCTGCTGTTGCGAGAGCACTTATTACAAATCCCAAAATACTGCTTGCGGATGAACCTACCGGTGCACTTGATTCTAAATCTACGGATGAACTTTTAGACATGTTTGAAAATGTCAACGAGAGCGGACAGACTATTTTAATGGTCACTCATTCGACAAAAGCTGCAAGTCATGCCAAGCGTGTTCTATTTATAAAAGATGGGGTAGTATTTCACGAAATATACAGAGGAGACCAGTCCTTTGAGGAAATGTACAAAAGCATTTCTGATACATTAACCATGCTTTCAAAGGGAGGCAGGTAACATGACAAAAGGATTGTATTCGCGTCTTGCTTTTGATGGGATAAAGAAGAACGGAAAACTGTATATTCCCTATATCGTTTCCATAATCGGGATGGTTGCAATAACATATGTGTTAAGATATCTGTCCGAAGCACCTGCCCTTTCGGATATGCAGGCCGGAGCGAATTTGAGGTCTATAATGGCTATGGGAACAGTTGTGATGCTGATATTTTCGGCTTTCTTTCTTTTCTATACAAATTCGTTCCTTTCCAAAAGAAGAAATTCTGAATTTGCTTTATACAACATACTCGGAATGAACAAGATGAATGTTGTAAGAATACTTGGAAGAGAATATATATTTGTGGGTTTTGTAAGTATTGCTTCGGGAATTGGATTCGGAATTTTGTTGTCTAAGCTTTTCGAACTGATTCTTATGAAAATGTGTGGCTACTCGTCCAACTTTATTATGTATTTTTCGAAATATGGGGTACTTCTTTCGGGATGTTTCTTTGCACTGATTTTGTTTGTTTTATATATCTTTGCGAGTGTGAGAGTGCTTAAGAATAAGCCGATTGATCTTCTTAAGAGCAAAAGGATGGGCGAAAGGGAACCTAAGGCGAATGTTCTTTTTGCATTGGCAGGTTTTGTTCTTTTGGCCTTTGCATACTATATCGCGGTCTCCATTCAGAACCCTGTTGGAGCGATTACATATTTCTTTATTGCGGTTTTAATGGTTATTGCTGCAACTTACCTCCTTTTTATTTCGGGGTCTGTAATGCTTTGCAGAATTCTTAAGAAGAATAAAAACTATTACTATTCAAAGAAACATTTTGTATCTTTGTCCGGAATGATTTACAGAATGAGGCGTAACGGAGCAGGACTTGCCTCAATATGCATACTCTCTACAATGATTCTTGTAATGATTACATCGGCAGGATCGCTGTATTTTGGTAAAACAGCTTCCATTAAGGCTTTGTATCCCCGCCAGTTTATGATAACTGTAAGAGAAGAAGTGACTGACGGTTACTCTTATGATAACGATGCTCATGGCATTATCAAAGAAGAAATCAATAAGTTTACCGATGGCATTTTGATTAAGGACAGAATGGAATACAAATCATATAATTCGATTGGAGTGTATTCTGACTCAAACGTTACTCTTTTTGATGCGGATTTTATGTATGATTATTCCAACGAGAATGCGTGCTACCTGGAAGTTGTTCCATTAGATGATTATAATTTGCTTGGGGAAGAGGTTACTCTTGAAGACAATGAAGTATTAATCTATGCTTCTGACGGTGTAAACATAAGGGGAAAAGATATTACAATAGGTAATGTTTCTTTTGAGATTGCCGGTAAAACGGATAAAAGACTCGACGCAGGAAATGTGGATGTTATAAATATTGTCGGTATCGTTGTAAAGGATTTTGATAAGGCAATTTCTGAAATCGCAGAAGCAGGTAAAAATCTGTCATATGTGGTATATACAATTGGTTTTGATACTGAACTTGATAAAGAAGAGCAGAATGAACTTTATGGCAAATTGTCCGTTTTAGAGTCGGATACGGTTTCAATAAGTGCACGTTCGGAAGCAGAGAGCACATTCGGCGAACTGTATGCAAGCCTCTTTTTACTTGGTATATTTTTAAGTGTTGCATTTATGGGGGCGTGTGTACTGATTATGTACTACAAGCAGCTTACAGAGGGCTATGAAGATGCTGCCGGTTACAAAATAATGAGAAATGTCGGAATGACAAAGCGAGAGATAGGCGACAGCGTTAATTCACAGACGCTTATCACTTTCTTCTCACCGCTTGTGGCAGCAGGATTACATCTTGCATTCTCAGCACCTATGGTTCATAAGATTTTGATTTTGTTTGGCGTATCAAACCTTACGGTTTTCGTTATTACTTACATAGGTTGTTTTCTGGCTTTTGCGCTCCTATATTATATGGTGTACAAGAAAACCGTAAAGGCTTACATAGAAATAGTTTCACATTAATAAAAAAACTACTTGCAATTTTGAGTGTTATACGATAATATAAACAAGTGCTCTTTGAAGCACTTGCTATGGCTGATTGGTCAAGCGGTTAAGACGCCGCCCTCTCACGGCGGAAACAGGGGTTCGATTCCCCTATCAGCTGCGGACGTTATCCTTTTGGATAGCGTCTTTTTTTGTAATTTAAACTAATATTTATGTAATAGTACCATTTCTCTATTCCCTAATATCTTGTGGCTGTGATATACTTTACATACAAGCATTGGTAGTTGTTCTTAGGTTATGGGTAGCCAAAATCGGAGGGGTCACGATGAAAGAACAGGATGTTAGAGCTGTTGAGTCACTTTGCAGGTGTGGAATGGAGCTTGAAGGCATTTTAAAATGCTTTCCAATGTTTTCAGAGGCGGATATTGAGAGAATATATAATAAAATCCGTCATCTTACAAATCGGGATTTAAAAGGCAAAAGATAGTTATGTTTAAGTGTTCAAACGAAACTGAGCATTTCTCATATGAGGATTGTGTGCTTAGTCGGATCGTTAAAACTGAAGATGGTTATATTTTTGAGGTTGAGGCTCTTATTGTAAAGGCTAACAATTCTCAAAACTCCAATTTTACGGACAGCTATGCCGGTACAACCGAGATTCGTTTTGATAAGGCTTTAATCACAGATATTATTAAGGTTGGCCTTAAATATTATGATGCTGACGGAAAGCTTATTAAGGAAATCCCTGATGAAAGCATGCCAAAGACCGAGTGGGGATCTCTTATCAAAAGTTTTGACGGAAATTATCTTCCTTCACTTGAGCCGGAAGGCGGTAAAGTAACTGTTGAGGTTGAAATGACAGAAGAAGATGGAAGCCAGGGAAATTCGTATCTGATTGTTATGAAAGTGGCAGATATTGTTATTTCCTGGGAAAAGTATCTTAACAGAGTTCAAAAGTAGAATATATTAACTACCCGATTGCTTAATCGGGTAGTTTTTTGTTATTCGACGACCGCTAATCAGCCGATAAAGCTCGCTGAACGTTTTTTATTATTTTTATGGAGATTAAAATGACAATAATTGAAACCCAAAATCTGATTTTACGTGATTTTGTCGAATCGGATATTAATAAGCGCATATACTGGGAAATCGAAGACTGCGAATGGCAGAATTGGGACGGACCATGGGAATATGAAGCCTTAAATGATTCTGAGAAAGAGAAAAATATTGAAGCGTATGTTAAGGGGCTTCGTGAGTTTGCAGATAAGATTGCCGATAAAAAAGACAGTGACATGCGATATTCTTTTCAAATGGAATTAAAGGCTACCGGTGAATACATCGGCTGGATAAGTTGCTACTGTATAGACGACGATTACACATATACCGATGATGAAGGAAAATATGCTTTTGGCATAGACATTCCAACAGAAAAGTATCGTGGACAGGGCTACGGGTACGAAGCATTTTCTGCAGTTATTGATTATCTGTCTAAGCATGGTATGAATGAAATCTATACTCAGACCTGGTCAGGCAATGAACGCATGATAGCACTTGCAAGGAAGCTTGGCTTTAAAGAAGTACGACGCAAAAAGGATTTAAGAACTGTCAGAGGGAAGAAGTATGATGGACTGACTTTTAGATTGTGCATATATTGATTATATTATGTCACTTACTGTCAGAATTCTTTTAATATGTTGCTTTGAACAGAACCTTGTGATTTTGAAAGAATTTTGACAAATTGCTTTGACTTATTTCTTATGATTTTCGGATAAAGGCTATAGGCTAATCTATAACGTATTTAAGATGCGGATGTTGCTGCTCACAGTCCATGATTAACGAGAGGATCGGTATGAATATATTAGTAGTAGGCAGAACAAGATTTTTTGGAATTCCAATGGTTGAAAAACTGATAGAACAAAAGCACAATGTAACAATCGTTACAAGAGGGAATACGGGTAGGCTTTTTGGGGATAAGGTTTCTTATATTGTGCTTGATCGCACTAAGCCGGAGGACGTTAAAGCTAAACTATACGGCAAAAAGTATGATGTGATAATCGATAAGATTGCATATTGTTCGAATGATGTTAAATACATGTTGGATTATGTTTCCTGCGACAGATACATTTTAATGTCTACCTGTTCTGTATATGATAATATTCATGAAAACATTTTGGAAAGCGAATTCAATCCTGCATTTGAGCCGCTTGAATGGGTAGGAAGGCTGGACGACTATGCAAGAATCAAAAAGTCAGCTGAATGCGCAGTTGAACAGGTATATAACAATCAGGCATATACTTTTGTAAGATATCCTGTGGTGATAGGAGAGAATGATTACACGAAGAGATTGTTCTTTTACGTAGATCACATTATTAATCAAAAGGAAATGAAGATAGTAAATCCGGATGTCTGCAACACTTATATTGGGGAAAAAGAGGCCGGGGAATTTATTGCATATCTTGTGGATCATCCGGTGGATGGACCTGTAAACGGATGCATGAACGGAATGATTTCACTTAAGGAAATTATTGAATACATAGAAGAAAAAACAGGTAAAAAAGCAATCATTACCGATAACGGTGAAAAGACTCCCCTTGATGAACTGGAAAAAGACAGATCGATTAATACCGATATTGCAGGCAGCATTGGATATAGGTTTCAAGATGTAGGAGACGGGGTCAGAGAAGTTTTGGACTATTACATTTCATCTTTTTAAATGACAAGGCTAACCAAATCAAAAATTGATTTGGTTAGTTTTTTTTACGAAGCGTGATTTTACGGTGATTATTCAATGTTTTTTAGGTAAAAATGAAATATTTGATATTTTACCAGTCGTATTTGGCGACTTTAGGGAGCGTCGAACTTACTAAATCTAATAAACGGAATTTCAGCCAGTACATTTTGACTGGCTGAATATTTTATTCTGATTTTTTACCAGTACTTTTTCTTTTGTAGGGGCCAAGTTGTGACTTCATACAACTTACTAAAATCTCATACAGCGATTTTTGCCAGTCAATTCGCGTTGATTGATACTGGTAAAAAATGTGCTTAGAGTCTTTTTACCAGTCAATTCGTATTTATTTGTACTAGCAAAAAATGTGAATAGATTTTTTTACCAGTCATAGAGGATTAGATGAAGCAGTATATTTGAAAAAACGTTATTTTTAGCGATTATACGTAGCTTATATCAAAAAACAAAAAGAAAAAAGTAAAGCATAAAACATAAAACATAAAACTATGATTGATTGACAACGTATCCACGAGCACCTGGCTAAAGGACAATGCACAGGTAAGCCCCGTGCCACAAACTCGTGTGATTATCAGAAAGTGTAACTACTGTGCGTGGAAAATCAGGAACTGAGATGTCCGAGAGGCTAACACATTAAGTAGGACAATTAAAAACCACATGATGTATGTCAATGTATTATACTTGAAATAATATGTTGACATACATATATATCGTGTTATATATTATCTACATAGATATTATTTCAGAAATAATATCATAAAGACATACGTGCCTGATTGAATTCCGGCACGATAAAATGATTGTGGCTGATGAATTAATCATGAAAGCCGTTAAAAGGAGGAATAAGATGGGTAAAAAAGAGAATAATGAAGATCATCCTATAACCGTTGATGATCACAAGGAACTTGGACGCAGGCATAAAGATTCTGCTGTGAATGAGGCACTTAAGTTTCCGACGGGATCTGCTTTTGATGAGGCGATAAGTGAACTCTTAACCTCAGATATCGAGGAAAGCGGCGAAACAGTTGTCATTGCGCTTATTGACTTGGATTCATTTGCTCACATCAACAAGGAACTTGGTATTAAGGAAGGCGACAGGGTGCTCATTGAGACAGGCTTGTATATAAAAGAAGCTGTAGGGGATATGGGTGAAGTGTATAGAATCGGTGGAGATGAATTCGGTATTATTTTTAAGGGGCTTACAGAGAGAGAAGAGATATTTCTTAAACTTAATGAGATAAGAAAGGAATATAACGTTGTTACAGCTTCCGGAGAGAGAATGACAATGACTATCGGCATGGCTACAGCTTTTGAAGATGCTAACCGTTGCCCCGAGCTTATCAGAAAAGCTGACAGTGCTTTGTACAGAGCTAAAATCAGCGGTCGCGACAAAGTAGCTATGGCTAAAGAAGAAAAAATGATTCCAAAGACAAGCCATTATACACAAGACCAGTTGAAAAGACTTGCAATGCTTGGAAAGAGGGAAGGAGTAGGGGAAGCAATTCTTCTAAGAGAAGCACTTGATATGCTCCTTAAGAAATACGACATATAATTAACTGACTCTTTTACTGGTCTGTTTCTTCTTAAAAGAAAAAAGAAGAAACAGACCTGAGAGGATAAGAGG
Organism: Lachnospiraceae bacterium; assembly: GCA_045627845.1. Classification (GTDB taxonomy): domain Bacteria; phylum Bacillota; class Clostridia; order Lachnospirales; family Lachnospiraceae; genus UBA1258. Next base: position 106,734 of record JAZQOL010000029.1, read on the forward strand.
AAATGCGAAACTTACAAGTCGGGACAATATTATTGCGCTACCAAGAATTGCATTTGGGAAAATTGCTTTAAAAAGGATACTGAAACCACCCTCCATTGCACCGGAACTTCCGGGAAGGGGAATGCATGACACGGATGTAAAAAGAAGGCCTTGCATACTCATCAACTCAAACCAGGAATGGTCGGAAAGCCCAAGCGCTTTGTAGCAGAAAAACGTGATTGAATGATAACAGAAAAACTGAATGAATGAAGTCAGAACAACTTTTATAAAGGCAAGTTTGTTCTTTTGGAGTTTTTCAGATGCAATCGAATATTCTGCAAATGTTTTAAGTATTGCCTGCCTTGTTTCTTTTCTTTGGCTAAACAAAGACACGATACGCAGTACAAAACACGCCATCGGTTTTACTGCCTTTTTTGAAAAGACAAGCAAAGAAAGACATGCTAAAAAAAGCAAATTTACCGAGAATCCTATGACTAGTACAATGGTTAATCCGGAGAGTATTTGAACATTCCCTGAAATTATGGATGTGACAAGCCCAAGTGTGGCAATGCTGATTGAAGCTATTTCGTAACCGATAAGTTCAAAGAGCAGAGAGAACGATCCATGTGAAATGGAAACTCCGTCTTTCTTCATTATGTATATTTGGGCAGGTTGACCTCCGGATGCCGAAGGAGTTATTGAACTGAAAAAGAAACCGGTATAGGCATATTTCATAAGTGAAGAAAAATTTGGTCGGTAGCCCGATATTTTAAGCCCATGCCCGATGTTTATTGCTTCGCATACAGAAAAGGCAAGCATACACAATGTGGCCGGGACAAGCCATCCGGATGAAATGTTTTGCATTACTGATATGATATCGGAAAAACCGAATTCTTTGAATATTATATATGTTGTAATAAAGGCTGTTACGGCGATGAGAGTCACGCCGATAATCAGCCTTTTTTTGTTATAGGAGTTCAAACGTATATCCTTTCTCCAATAAAATAGGCAGTGCAATTTTAAGGGCATCAATTGTTCTTTGGGGAGCATGATTTCTTCCGCGTCCGTCATGCAGACATATAATGGCACCGGGGAAAGATCTGCTCAAAATCTTTCTTGCAATTGTTTCGGGGGAAGTGGTTGCACGCCAGTCATCAGCCATGACATCCCATTTTATAAGTTTCATTCCTCTTTTGCTTGCTTCATAACGGCTGAAGCATCTTGTCATGCCCCAAGGAGGGCGGTAAAGGTTTGGATTCACACCGAGTGAAGATAATGTTGAAAGTGCATTGTTCATATCTGAAACAAACATTTTTCTTGTCATAAGCCAGGAACTTATGTGACGGTTTGCATGAAGACAGACCTTGTGTCCACGGGATACTTCATCACGAATTATGTTAGGATTTTCTTTTGCAAACTCCCCAACGGCAAAAAAAGTAGCTTTAATCTTATAAGAATCAAGGAGATCTAAAAGAGCGCCGGTATATTGTGAACTGGGCCCGTCGTCGAATGTCAAAAACAGTTTATTCATCATGCAACCTCCAGGTAGTTTAAGGGGTTACTGCTTTCAAAGCCGTCAATTACCCTTTTCATGTTTCTTTTTATCTGATTCAGTAATTCGTGATTGTTTATGAATGCAATAAGTTCGTTTACAGAGAAATCTTCACCTGTTGCAATTACCGTTCCGAGATTATGTCTTGCTATGAAGTCCGAATTCCCAAGTTCCTGTTCGAGTGTAGGCTCGATAATATACAGAGGTGTCTGAGCGCTTATTGCCTCGAATGTTGTTATGCCTCCCGGCTTAGTAATGATTACATCGGACTCTTTTAGATAAGAGGAGACATTGTTGGTATAGCCTATTGCATTGATTGACGGATAATCCTTATTTATGCGTTCCATTAATTTGATGTTTTTTCCACAGATTACGGTAGTTTCAACATTGTCACACTTGTTTAGTGCGCCAAGAATAACATCGTAGCACGGAATAAGTCCAAGCCCTCCGCCCATGATAAGAACCTTCTTTGTTTTTGAAACATCTTTTTCTTTTATGTAAAACGAAGGTGATACCGGTATGCCGGATATATGTATGTTTTTTTCCTGTATTCCGTGACTGATTAACTCATTTTTACATACGCTGTCTCCGACAAAATACTTATCAACACCTTTCGAAATCCAATCGCTGTGTATTGTGATGTCTGTAATATAAACGTAGAAAGGAATCTTTGACTTGCGACGCTTCCTGTAAGAAGAGATGTACTGGACACACATTGGAAGGTCTGCAACAATAAGATCGGGTTTATAATCTTCAATCATGCTGTCAATTCTTGAAGCAATGAAGCTTTTGAATGGTACACAGTTGATGTGATTTGATATGCTGCCAAGCCTGTTATAGGTTGCGCTGAATTTGAATACGCAAATTTCAAAGGCTTTGTATATGGCATTGCTTAACTTTGGAAAGCAGTAGTCACAGAAATCGACAACATTGACATTTGCTTTCTGATTATCTTTTATCATATTTTCTTTGATCGCCTGAGCGCATTTAACATGCCCCATTCCAAAACGGCCGGTTAGAATTAGTACGTTCATTTTTTTCTCCCAAGTAATACACTCAATAAAAGCCCGACGAATCGGATTGTTGTTTTCCTTTTGAATGCTATGTTATTAAAATAAAGAACAGACGCATGATGCGATAAAGAAACGATTAATGTTTTTAAAGATATTCTAAAGAAGTAAAAAAGAAAAAATGTCCGCTTTCTATGGCTAAAACGTTGATTTTATCGCTTTTTTTACAGAATTGTGTTGCAAAAGAAAAATAATGGTGCTACACTTTGAATGTAATAAGTAGTTAAAAGAGTGGACTTGCAAGAGCCCACTCTTATTACGTTTATCAGATAAATGAGGTGAATATGTCGAAAAGGGAGACGTACGAAGCAAAGGCTACCGAAATGCTGACCCCAATTTGCACTGAGAACGGAGTTGAAATATACGACGTTGAGTATGTGGAAGAAGCCGGTGAATGGTATTTAAGAGCCTACATTGATAAGGAAGGCGGCGTTACGATTGATGATTGTGAAACTGTGAGCCGTGCTTTCTCGGATGCGCTTGACAAAGACGATTTTATTGAGGACGCATATTATTTGGAAGTTTCAAGTCCGGGACTTGGACGAACGTTGAAAAAGGACTCTCATCTTGAAAAGAGCATAGGACTTGAAGTTGAAATTAAACTTTATAAGCCGGTTAATAAGGTTAAAGAATTCTGCGGTATATTAAAAAGCTTTACCAAAGCAGAGCTTACCGTTGAAATAAATAACGAGGATAAATGTTTTAATCGTTCTGACATAGCATTAATAAAACTTGCATTGGATTTTTGACGAAAGGAAAAGGAAAAGGAAAAATGAACAAGGAATTAAAGGAAGCGTTGGAGTTACTTGAGAAGGAGAAGCAGATTAGTCGTGAGATTTTATTCGATGCAATCGAAAACTCACTTATTACGGCCTGCAAGGGTCACTTCGGAAAGTCTGATAACGTTAAGGTTGAAATAGACCGTGAGACCTGTGATTTCGTTGTATATGCTGAGAAAGAAGTTGTTGAAGAGGTTGAGGATCCTGTATTACAGATATCTCTTGAAGACGCAAGAAAGATAAAGGCCAAGTATAAACTTGGTGATGTTGTCAAAGTGGACATTAAGTCCAAAGAATTCGGACGTATTGCAGCACAGAATGCAAGAAACGTAATAACACAGAAAATTCGCGAAGAAGAAAGAAGCGTTGTTTACAATATTTATTATGAGAAGGAAAAGGATGTTGTAACCGGTATCGTTCAGAGAAAGGTTGGCAACAACATTTCGATAGATCTTGGAAAGGCAGATGCAATTCTTGCAGAAAGCGAACAGGTTAAGTCAGAGCACTTAAGAACAACAGAACGTGTAAAACTTTACATCCTTGAAGTTAAGAATACCTCAAAGGGTCCCCGTATTCTTGTAAGCCGTACACATCCTGAACTTGTTAAGAGACTTTTTGAAGCAGAAGTTGCCGAAATTCAGGACGGTACAGTTGAAATAAAGAGTATAGCTAGAGAAGCAGGATCACGTACAAAGATTGCTGTTTGGAGCAATAACCCCAACGTAGATGCTGTAGGTGCCTGCGTAGGAATGAACGGCGCAAGAGTTAACGCAATTGTTGATGAACTTCGCGGTGAGAAAATCGATATCGTTAACTGGGACGAAAACCCCGGTAACCTTATTCAGAATGCTTTATCACCTGCAAAGATTGTTAACGTTTTTGCTGATCCCGATGACAAGACTGCAAAGGTAGTTGTTCCTGATTACCAGCTTTCACTTGCAATCGGTAAGGAAGGTCAGAATGCACGTCTTGCAGCAAGACTTACCGGATATAAGATTGATATTAAGTCAGAAACTCAGGCTAAGGATGCATTCGGATTCCGTCTTGAAGATTATCTTGATGATGAAGATTACGAAGAATATGACGAGTATGAAGACGGCGAATTTGAGGAGTCTTCAGAAGAATAAAAGGGTTCCGCTTTTGAACGGAATGGAGATTGTTTATGGAAAGAAAAGTTGCATTAAGGCAGTGCGTAGGTTGCTTGAATCAGTGTGACAAACGTGATTTGATAAGGGTAGTTCGCACACCGGAAGGCGACATTACCTTGGATTTTAAAGGAAAAATGAACGGAAGAGGTGCTTACCTTTGCAAAAACCCTGACTGCCTTATGAAGGCAGCCAAAAACAAAGGGCTTGAACGCGCCTTCAAAATGAGTATTCCGGAAGATATTATTCAAAGGTTAAAAGAGGAGCTCAAATTTGCAGAATAACAAAGTTTATTCTTTGCTTGGTCTTGCACAAAAGGCCGGCAGAGTAAAAAGCGGAGCCTTCAGCACCACGGAAGCGGTTAAATCGGGGAAGGCCTGGCTTGTAATAGTGGCATGTGATGCCTCCGGCAACACTAAAAAAGAGTTTTCCAATATGTGCGAATTTTACGATGTTCCATATTGGGAATATGGAAATAAAGAAGAACTGGGACGTGCCATTGGCAAAGAAGAACGCTCGTCACTTGCAGTTTGTGATGAAGGTTTTGCACATTCCTTAGAAAAATACCGGAATGAAAGTAGCGAAGCGGAAAGGTGAGAGGTAAAGAATGAAAGTACACGAAATAGCTAAAGAGTTAGATGTCCAGAGCAAGGATGTTATAGCTTTTTTAAATGAGAAAGGAATCGAGGCCAAGGCTGCTCAGAGCTCTGTAGATGCTGATGCCGAAGCGCTGATTCGTAAAAAATTCGGAAAGACCGAAGCGGCAAAAACCGAGCCGGCTAAAAAGGAAGCTCCCGTAAAGACTGCATCGGAAGCTGCATCATCTGATGCACCGGTAAAGAAAAAGAAGATTATTTTTGTAAATAACCCTCACAATTCCAAAATGCCCGGACAACAGGGACAAAGACCTCAGGGACAGGGTCAGAGACCTTCAAATGGTCAGCAAAGACCTGCGACATCTCAGAAACCTGCACAGGGACAGAGACCCTCAAACGGTCAGCGTACCATATCCGGTAATGAATACGCTTCACATATTATTAAGCCAAGAGCAGAAGCTATAAATCGAAAGATTCCTGATAAGTTTGAAGCTAAGGAAGAGGAAATTGTTGAGACAAAGCCCGTAGAAGTTATAGAAACTCCGGTTGTTGAAGAACCCAAGAAGCCTGTTGCAACTGTTATTGAAGAGGCTCCAAAGAAAGAGTATTTGAGAAAAGACTTTGATAATCAGGGTGAAAGACCTTCACGCTCCGATAGACCATACAACAGAGACGGTCAGAGACCTCAGGGTGACAGACCCTTTAACAGAGACGGTCAAAGACCTCAGGGCGGACCTTCAAGAGGCGGAGCTGACAGAGGCGGTTCTTTTGCTGCTGCTCCTGCTATGCCCGGTAAGCCCAATACAGACAGAAGAGATAACAAATCAAAGAATAACAATAAGAACTTTGACCCCACAAAGGACGGCGGAAAGCAGCAGAACCGTCGTAATCAGAAGGAAGATACAAGAGGTAACAAGAACTTCATGCTTGAGGACGATGAAGAGACTCTTGCAATGAAGCGTAAGAAAGGTAAATTCATCAAACCTGAAGCAAAACCGCAGGTTGAGGAAGAAGTAATCAAGGTTATTACCCTTGAGGAAACCGTTACCATAAAAGATCTTGCTGAGAAGATGAAAATGCAGCCTGCAGCGATTGTTAAGAAGCTGTTCCTTGAGGGCAAGATTGTTAACGTTAACCAGGAAATTTCTTTTGAAGAAGCAGAGAATATAGCAATTGACTACGATATCATTTGTGAAAAAGCTGTTAAGGTTGACGTTATTGAAGAACTTCTTAAAGAAGATGAAGAAGAAGAGAAGGATCTTGTTGAAAGACCTCCGGTTGTTTGCGTAATGGGTCACGTTGACCATGGTAAAACATCTCTTCTTGATGCTATAAGAAAGACAAGAGTAACCGATAAGGAAGCCGGTGGTATTACACAGGCAATCGGTGCATATACGGTTAATGTTAAGGACAGAGATATTACTTTCCTTGATACTCCCGGACACGAAGCATTTACCGCAATGCGTATGCGTGGTGCAAATTCTACAGATATTGCTGTTTTGGTAGTTGCTGCGGATGACGGTGTTATGCCTCAGACTGTTGAAGCTATCAATCATGCTAAGGCTGCCGGCGTTGAGGTAATTGTTGCAGTTAATAAGATTGATAAACCTGCCGCTAATCCCGATAAGGTTAAGCAGGAACTTACAGAGTATGAACTTATCCCCACAGATTGGGGCGGATCGACAGAATTTGTCAACATTTCCGCTAAAAGAGGAGACGGTATTGACGACCTTCTCGAGACAATTCTTCTTACTGCAGATGTAATGGAACTTAAGGCAAATCCCAAGCGTAAAGCACGTGGTCTTGTTATCGAGGCTGAACTTGATAAGGGACGTGGACCTGTTGCTACGGTACTTGTTCAGAAGGGTACCCTTAAGGTTGGTGATTTTGTATCTGCCGGTGCAAGCTCAGGTAAAGTTCGCGCTATGATTAACGACAAGGGTAAGAGCGTTAAGGTTGCAGGCCCTTCAATTCCTGTTGAAATTCTTGGCCTTAATGATGTTCCCAATGCCGGTGAAGTATTTATTGCACACGATTCAGATAAGACTGCCAAGTCATATGCTGAGACATTCATAGCTCAGAACAAGGAAAAGAAACTTGAAGAAATTAAGTCAAGAATGTCGCTTGATGATTTGTTTAGTAAAATTCAGGAAGGTAACCTCAAAGAACTTAACGTTATCGTTAAGGCTGATGTTCAGGGTTCTGTTGAAGCAGTTAAGAACTCGCTTACAAAGCTCAGCAATGAAGAAGTTATCGTTAAATGTATTCACGGCGGTGTTGGTGCCATTAATGAATCCGATGTATCACTTGCCGGTGCATCAAATGCTATTATCATAGGCTTTAATGTTAAGACGGACCCTGTTGCAAAGGCTACGGCTGAGCAGGAAGGTGTTGATATTAGACTTTACAGAGTAATCTATCAGGCAATTGAAGATGTTGAAGCTGCCATGAAGGGCATGCTTGATCCTGTATTTGAAGAGAAGATTATTGGTCATGCTGAAATCAGACAGATATTCAAGGCTTCTGCAATCGGTAACATTGCAGGTTCATATGTCCTTGATGGTATGTTCCAAAAGAACTGTAAGGTTCGTATCAAACGTGCCGATGAAGTAATCTTTGAGGGCGCACTTTCATCACTTAAGCGCTTCAAGGATGATGTCAAGGAAGTTAAGGCAGGTTTTGAATGCGGTCTCGTATTTGAAGGCTTTGACAAGTTTGAAGAACTTGATACCGTAGAAGCTTATGTTATGGTTGAGGTTCCCAGATAGGATATAAATAATGAGAAAGAACAGTATTAAAAATATTCGAATCAACGAAGAAGTATACAGAGAACTCGCCACGATTATTCGTGGCGAGATTAAAGATCCCAGAATAAGTCCTCTTACGAGTGTGGTTGCGGTTGAAGTTGCGCCTGATTTAAAAACATGTAAGGCTTATATAAGCGTTCTTGGTGATGATGAAGCAAGAAAGAATACTTACAAGGGATTGAAGAGTGCAGAAGGCTTTATAAGGACACTTCTTGCAAAACGAATTAATCTTCGTAACACGCCTGCCATAACTTTTGTTATGGACAGCTCGATTGAATACGGAGTTAACATGTCAAAACTTATAGAGGATGTAAATAACCCCAATGGTAAATCTGAGTAAGGAAATTGAAAATGCCAAATCAATAGGTATAAGCGGACACATTCATCCGGATGGGGACTGTGTCGGTTCGGTAATGGCGTTGTATCTTTATATTAAAAAGACAAGGCCTTCTGTTGATGTTCATGTTTTTTTGGAAAAACCGCAGGATATTTTTGAATGCATCAAAGATGTTGAGATGATAGAAGATGCAGATAACTGTAATACTGTATTTGATGTTTTTTTTGCACTTGATTGCGCAAAAGAACGCCTTGGCGCTTCTGAACGACTTTTTGATGAGGCAAAATGTACCATCAACATAGACCATCATGTATCAAATCCGGGTGTTGGAGATTACAATTACATAGTTTCTGATGCATCAAGCGCGAGCGAACTTGTTTATGATCTTCTTGACACAGAAAAACTTGATGAGGACATTGCAAAAGCTCTTTACATCGGAATTATACATGACACAGGGGTTTTACAATATTCCAACACTTCGCCTAAGACACTTGGAATAGTTGCAAACTTGATTTCTTATGGGTTTGATTTCCCTGCACTTATTGAAGAGACTTTTTATGAAAAAACATATCTTCAGACAAAAGTTATGGGGCATATACTTGATAACAGTATTCTTTGCCTTGATAACAGGGTTTCAGTGGGTGTTGCGGACAATAGCCTTTTGGCAAAATATAATGTTACATCAAAAGACCTTGACGGTGTTGTAAATCAGCTTCGTAATATTAAAGGCGTTGATGTAGCTATGTTTTTATACCAGCTCCCTACAGGAGAATACAAAGTCAGTCTAAGATCTAACGGAGTTATAGACGTGGCGAAAGTAACCAGTTTCTTTGGCGGAGGCGGACATGTTCGTGCAGCAGGATGTACGCTTTTGGGAACTTCAGAAACAATAATAAAACTTGTTACCGATAAAATCAGCGAACAGTACAGAGGATAAGCCGATTGATAAACGGAATGATAAATGTATACAAGGAAAAAGGATATACCTCCTTTGACGTATGTGCCATTATGCGTGGTATCTCAGGCCAGCGTAAAGTTGGCCATACCGGTACGCTTGACCCAAATGCGGAGGGAGTGCTTCCTGTTTGCCTTGGTAATGCAACGAAATTATGCGACATGCTTACAGACAAAAAGAAGGAGTATGTCGCTACTTTTGTATTAGGAAAACGAACAGATACTCTTGATATTTGGGGTGAGGTTTTGGAAGAAGGAATTCCGAAAGTCTCAGAGTCGGATCTTGTTAAAGCAATAATGTCATTTGAGGGCGGATACAATCAGTATCCTCCGATGTATTCCGCAAAAAAGATTGACGGAAAAAGGCTTTATGATCTTGCAAGACAGGGCAAAGAAATAGAAAGAAAGTCTGTATTTGTTAAAATTGACAGTATTGTCATAGAAAAAATAGATTATCCGAATGTTACAATCAGGGTAGCATGTGGAAAAGGTACATACATAAGAAGCCTTTGCGAAGATATTGCTGCTTCCTGTGGGGAAATTGCCTGTATGACTTCTTTAAAACGTACTGTAGTAAGCAACTTCACGGTAGAAGATGCTCATACGCTGGATGAGTTAAAACAACTCAAAGAAGAAGGCAGACTTACTGAAGCAGTTTTGCCTACGGATTTTGTTTTTTCGGATTATAAGGCTCTGACTGTGAATGCGCAGTCGCGTAAGTATCTTGATAACGGAAATAAGTTATATTTTTCAATGATTGATAATATACCGTCGCTTTCAGACGGAGAAATCGTCAGAATATATAATGACGAGAATACATTTTGTGGGTTATATTCATATATAAAGGGCGAAAATCTGCTTAAGCCTTTTAAAATGTTTTTTGGTGAATAAATGATTATTACGGACGGATTGTCAGAAATAAAATACGAAGGCCTGACAAGGGTTGTTATCGGAAAGTTTGACGGCATACATGCAGGTCATCAGAAGTTAATCAGAATGATAACGGAAAAGAATGACGGCATTAAATCTGTTGTTTTTACTTTTTCGTCAGATTCACCCATATATAAAGGCAACGATAGGATATACGAGGACAATGAACGAAGAAGACGTTTTGATGAGCTCGGGGTGGATTATCTTGTTGAGTTTCCTCTTAATTCAGAAACTCTTAGAACAGAACCGGAAGAATTTGTCAGGGTTTTGCTAAAGAAAAGGCTTCACGCAAGTGAGGTTTATTGCGGAGCAGATCTTTCTTTTGGATATAAGGGAAGAGGCAATGTATTGTTGCTTCAAAACATGGAGAAAGAAACCGGTATAAAAACCGTTGTTATAGAGAAGGTGAAATATCTTGGGGAAGATATTTCGTCTACACGTATCAGAAATGCAATAATGTCAGGAAATACTGTTGATGCAGAAAACATGTTGAGAGGATAATTTATGGGACTTGCAATTGTTCTTACCCTTATGGGAGGACTTGGACTGTTTCTTTACGGAATGCGTATAATGAGCGACAGCATTGAGGCTTTCGCAGGCGCAAGACTCCGTGGAATTCTTGAAAGACTTACTACAAACCGTTTCATGGGAATACTGGTCGGTTTGATTTTTACTGCGACTATTCAGTCGTCATCAGCCTGCACGGCAATGGTTGTCAGCTTCGTAAATGCTGAACTTATGAACCTTACACAGGCGGCCGGAGTTATTTTCGGTTCGAATATCGGTACAACAGTTACCGCACTTTTGGTTTCCTTTAAACTTGAAAAAGTTGCACCGCTTATTTTGTTTTTTGGTGTTGCACTTGTGATGTTTTGCAAAAAGGCTAACATTAAGAAATTTGCTGAGATTATAATCGGATTTGGTATTCTCTTTATGGGGCTTAGCTCTATGTCGGCTGCAATGGGCAGTATGAAAGAGAACCAGGATGTTCTTGACCTTTTCTCAAGCTTAAAAAATCCATTTCTTGCTGTTCTTTTGGGCCTTGCCATTACGGCAGTTGTTCAGAGTTCTTCGGTTGTTGTATCAATCATGGTACTTCTTGCAAACCAGGGGCTTATGAGCCTTGATATATGTATGTACATTACACTGGGCTCCAATATCGGTGCATGTACATCCGCGGTTCTTGCTTCTTTGACCGGTAGAAAGGATGCAAAGAGAGCGGCTGCGATTCATGTTCTTTTCAATATAATCGGAACAATTGTAATGTATATTGCATTTGCAATTAATGTTGATGCCTTTGTATCGTTCATGAGTAAGATTGCAGGTGAAGATGCAGGCCGTGTTGTTGCTTTCTCGCATTTATTTATTAAAGTCATTCAGGTTATTATAATGACTCCGTTCATCGGACCTATTGTTAAACTTACAAAGATTATTATTCCCGGAGAGGAAAAGAAGGTTGGATATCGCGAAAACTTCAAGCTCCAGTTTATCGGTGATCATGTTGTGTTGAATCCTGCAACAGCCGTTATTGAAGTTATCAATGAGGTTGACCGTATGGCAAGCCTTGCAACAGAAAATCTTAACAGAGCGATGAACGCGCTTATTACCCTCGACGAAGATGACATTGAGGAGGTTTATAAGGTCGAGGAGAACATCAATTTCCTTAATCATGCAATTACAAACTACCTTGTAAAGATTAACCAGACAACACTTCCTATTGAGGACTTAAAGTCAATCGGTGGTCTTTTTCATGTAGTTAACGATATAGAGCGTATCGGTGACCATGCTGAGAATATAGCAGATGCTGCAAGACAGCGCATAGAAACCGGAGTTTCGATTTCAAAGCAGGCACAGGGTGAGCTTGGCGATATGCTTGAGATGGTTAATGAAGTCCTCCACTTATCGACCGAAACCTTCAAATCAGGACTTGATACGTACTTTGACAGAATCGCTGAGCTTGAGGATGCAATTGACGAAAAGGAACGCGAGCTTCAGGCTAATCACGTATACCGCCTCACAAAGAACGAGTGTACTCCTGAGGCCGGCATGATTTTCTCGGACGTTGTATCGGGACTTGAAAGAGTAGCGGATCACTCGACGAATATTGCGTATGCGATTCTTAAGGGTGAAGGCGTGTAATTATTGTTACCGTTCACAACATGATTAATCATGCAAAAAGCACCTGTATCCTCCTGTTTTGGAGTTTTATTTCAGATAAATATGCCAATTTCGGATACATAATGATTTTACATAAAATAGTCCGTATGAATTTAATCAATCATACGGACTATTTTTTTGATATGTCGATAATATCCGTACGTTAACGGATTTTTTCATCAAAAATGAAAATTTAGTCCGTAGTTTTAACTGAAATTATACGGACTAAAGAATTAAAAACGAAAAAATGTCTGTGTCGATCAAACTCATATGGCCCCAACGTGTTGACATGACTATTTAATGACTGTTAAGCATCTGATAGTAGAAGCCCTTTTGCTTAATCAGCGATTCGTGGTTACCCTGCTCTATGATGTTTCCATCCTTCATGACAAGGATTAGATCGGCGTTTCTTATTGTAGAAAGTCTGTGGGCAACAATGAAACTTGTACGTCCTTCCATAAGCGTCTGGAAGGCATCGGTAATACGAATTTCGGTTCTTGTATCGATTGATGATGTAGCTTCGTCGAGAATCAGAATCGGAGGTATTGCAAGCATTAGGCGTGCAATACAAAGAAGCTGCTTCTGACCGGCAGATATGTTGCCGTTTCCTTCCGTTATGACCGTATCATATCCGTTTTCAAGTCGGGAAATGAAACTGTGGGCATGACTTTTCTTTGCTGCTTCAATTATTTCTTCACGTGTTGCGTCAGGCTTTCCGTAGGCAATATTCTCTGCAATGGTAGTATTCTTAAGCCATGTTTCCTGAAGAACCATACCTATGTTGCTTCTTAAAACAGCTTTCCTTATTGAATCGGAGCGGGCTCCGTCAAACAGTATTTCCCCGCTGTCAGGCTCGAAGAATCGCATTAATAGGTTGATAAATGTTGTCTTCCCGCAACCGGTCGGACCTACAATTGCAATGTGGGTACCCGGAGTAACATGGAAACTTATATCGTATAAAAGCTTCTTTGATTTGTCGTAACTAAAGGAAAGATTTTTTATATCAATATCACCGGATAACTCTTTAACGGACGACTCGTCAGTGAGAAGATCAATCGAATTTTCTGCATCAATAAATTCGAATATTCGTCCTGCGCAGGCAACGGCATTCTGAAACTCGGTAATTACACCGGATATTTCATTGAATGGTTTAGTATACTGACTTGCATAACTTAAAAAGCAGGAGAGAGTTCCTATAGTAATCTTGTTGATACCGGGCAATCCTAAAAAGCCTCCGAGGATTCCAACACCGGCGTATACAAGCCCGTTAACAAAACGAGTTGACGGATTGGTTATCGAACTAAAAAACAGCGCTTTTAAGTTTACCTTTGCGTAGGCTGTGTTTTTTTCGTTAAACTTATCGGTCTCAATGTCTTCGGCTCCAAAAGCTTTTATAAGACGTACGGCACTTATCGTTTCATTTATGTAGGATGTTAATCCGCCTTGTAATGAAGCCTGTTCCTTGAAGTATCTGTATGTTCTTTTTGATATGAAAGAAGCCACAAACAAAGATACCGGGGTAAGAAGTATAACAACCAGTGCCATCCACACGTTAATGCTCAACATAAAAACAATTGTTGCAGCTATTGTAAGTACTCCGGTGAATAATTGAGAAAATCCCAAAAGAAGCCCGTCGGAAAGTCTTTCGACGTCTGAAATAATTCGGCTTAAAATATCTCCGTGCCCCATTGAATCAAGATAGGATACAGGTACACGGTGTATCTTTTCAAACAATTCTTTTCTTAACTTTTCAACGATTTTAAAGGTAATTCTATTGTTTATAAGGGTCATTATCCATGAGGACAGCCCATTGACAATAAGCATAATCAGGAAAAAGAAGAGAATTTTCTTAATTGCAGGCATGGATACCAGTCCCTCTCCGAGCATTTCGTCAATTGCCTTACCTGTAAGCACTGGCATGTAAAGCGAAGAAAAAACACTTGCCAATGCCAAAAGAAGGGAAAACACGATTCCGAAAAGATGAGGCTTAATCAGTTTGAAGATTCGTGAATATATTACTTTGTTTGTCATAATGATTCCTCCTCGTTCTTTTCCTGTGATGCACAGATTTCGCGATACACGGCTGATTTTGCAAGAAGTTCTTCATGAGTTCCGACGCTGTCAAGATGACCGTCGTCAAGAACAATGATTTTGTCGGCATCTTTTATCGAAACAATTCTTTGCGAAATAATGAAAACGGTGTTATCAATTTCTTTTAAGTTTCTTCGTAAAGTTGCATCGGTAGCATAGTCAAGTGCACTTGAGGAATCGTCAAGAATCAGAATGGGAGACTTTCTTACAAGGGCTCTTGCAATTGTAAGTCGCTGCTTCTGGCCGCCGGAGAGGTGTGCTCCGCCTTCTTTTATATCAAAATCAAGACCTTTTCCCTTTGCTTCAACTACGTTTGCTGCGACTGCGAGTCTTATTGCTTCGTTACATTCCGCATCGGTTGCCAAAGGATTTGCAAGAAGCAGGTTTTCTTTTAATGTTCCACTGAAAAGCTGGGCTTTCTGTGGAACGATTGAGAAGATGTTTCTGAGTGAATCAACGGTCAAGCTTCTTAGATCGGTTTTACAATATCGGATTGAACCGTCGGTTACGTCAAAAAATCTCATAAGCAGATTTGCAAGAGTTGATTTTCCCGATCCCGTACCGCCTATGATGCCGACGGTTTCACCTTTTTTGACAGAGAAGGATATGTCATTTAAGGAATCGGCGCCTGCACCGGGGTAGGCAAAAGAAACATGATTGAATTCAATAAAGGGCTCCTCATATGAAAGAGCCGAGGCATCAACCGACCCATCATCTTTCAGTGCATTTTCAACTGAAAGAGTGTCGGATATTCTTGACGCCGAAGCCAAAGATTTATTGATTGTAATAAAAAGATTTGCAAGTTTAACAAGTTCCACAAGAATTTGTGACATATAGTTTACGAGGGCGTAAACCTGACCACTTGTAAGAACTCCTTCGTTTACAAGAGATGCTCCGTTTGCAATTAAAATGAGCATTGCCACATTTACTATAAGCAGCGTGATAGGGTTTAGAAGGGTGGATATTCTTGAGGTAACCATTGAAAGAGAATACATCTTGGTGTTTTCTTCTTCGAATTCCTTCTTTTCGGAATCGCCACGTGAAAAGGCACGAATTACTCTGACGCCGGAGAGGTTTTCTCGAATATGTCCGGTTAGAGAATCAAGGGATTTCTGAATTCTTTTATACATAGGAATCGTAACAAGCGTTATGGTGAAAACCGCAGCAAAAAGAACAGGAATAACTATAACGAAAATAATGGCAGCCTTTACGTTTATGGTAAATGCCATGATCATTGCACCGAATACGATGAAAGGCGAACGAAGGAACAGACGAAGCACCATATTTACACCGTTTTGAACGGTGTTGATGTCGTTTGTCATTCTTGTTATGAGAGTTGAAGTGCCGGCTGAATCAATATTTTCATAGGAAAAGCCAAGAATTCTTTCATACAAAGAAGAACGGACTTTTGTGGCAAAGCCTATGGCGGCTTTTGCAGCAAAAAACTGCGCTATAAGTGCACAGACAAGTCCTATAAGTCCGAGCGCTACAAGTATGCATCCGGATTGTATTATTACTGAAGAGTTGTCACCTTTTATGCCTTCATCAATCAGATTCTTCATTACAAGAGGAACGAAGAGCTCAAATAATGCCTCCAACATTTTAAATGTGGGAGCTATAATACATTCTTTCTTATAAGAAGAAAGATATTTTAAAAGTTTCTTCATGAATTACTCCTTTGAACCAAGTGGGAATAATAAGTTTCCTTTATATTATATATGTAAAAGCCTTTTGCTAAATAATAAAATACCATAATAAACAGCAAAAATAAACGTCCTCTCTTTACTAAAAAAATAAACAATTATATAATAGGATGGTATTTGTCATTAATATGCCTATACTATTATTAATGTATCTGGAGGAGTTTATTATGAAGAAGTTAGAAGAGTATGTTAGAAGTATTCCGGATTTCCCTGAACCCGGCATTATTTTCAGAGATATTACAAGCGTTTTGCAGGATGCCGATGGTTTACAGCTTGCAATAGATACTATCCAGGATCTTGTAAAGGATGCGGATTTTGATGTTGTTGTAGGTCCCGAGTCAAGAGGTTTCATTTTCGGAACACCGATTGCTTATCTTAATAAGAGACCCTTTGTACTCATAAGAAAGAAGGGTAAGCTTCCTTGCGAAACAGTTTCAAAGGAATATGCACTTGAATACGGTACAGCTACAATTGAGATTCATAAAGATGCAATTAAGCCCGGACAGAAGGTTCTTATAGTTGATGACCTTATTGCAACAGGCGGTACTACAGCGGCAATGGTAGAGCTTATCGAATCTCTTGGCGGAAAAGTTACAGGAGTAGCAGTTCTTATGGAGCTTGCAGGACTTGAAGGACGTAAGTTGTTAAAAGATATTCCGCTATATTCGGCTATTACATATCCAGGCAAATAAATTATTTGTGAGGTTTTTTCATGGAGTCTGACACCCGTGAGATTTTAAAAGAAAAACAGAATAATCAGGATAATGTTGAACTTGTAATCGATGACGGACGCATTGAGTCCCTCGGTGAGTTTATAAGTCCTGAAGAACTTTTTGACGATCTTATAAGCAGAGTGAAGAAATATCATCCAAGCGACGATATTTCCATGATTAAAAAAGCTTACAGGATTGCCGATGAGGCTCATCATGGGCAGGTTCGTAAATCAAGTGAACCATATATCATTCACCCGCTTTACGTAGCCATTATTCTTGCTGACCTTGAACTTGACAAGGAGTCGATTTGTGCAGGTATTCTGCATGATGTTGTTGAAGACACGATTCTTACAAAAGAAGAGATTCAGACTCTTTTCGGGCCTGATGTTGCTCTCCTTGTTGATGGCGTTACAAAGTTAAAGCAGTTTAGAATGTCAGACACAACTATTCAGCTTAGTAAAGATAAAGAAAAACTTGAGCTTCAGGCTGAAAATTTGAGAAAGATGTTTCTTGCAATGGCAAAGGATATAAGAGTTATTCTTATTAAACTTGCCGACAGACTTCATAATATGCGAACCTTGGAGCATATGCCTCCGGAAAAACAGCAAAGGATTGCAAGAGAGACTCTTGATATTTATTCACCTATAGCTGACAGACTCGGTATTTCAAAGATTAAGGTTGAACTTGACGACCTTTCGTTAAAATACCTTGAGCCCGAAGCATTTGAAAACCTTAACAGAATAATTGCCATTCAAAAAGGTGAAAGAGAAGCTTACATTCAGAGAATTGTCAATGAGGTAAGCTCACACATTAAAAATGCGGGAATTGATGCTCGTATTGACGGTCGAGTAAAACATTTCTTCAGTATTTATAAGAAGATGATTAATCAGAATAAATCAATTGATCAGATATATGATTTATTTGCTGTCAGAATTATAGTTAAATCCGTCAGGGATTGTTATGCTGCTTTGGGCGTAATTCATGAGATATATAAGCCCATTCCTGGACGTTTTAAAGATTATATAGCCATGCCGAAGGCCAATATGTATCAATCCCTTCACACGACCCTTATCGGATCGTTCGGACAACCTTTCGAAATTCAGATTCGAACGGAAGAGATGCATAAAGAGGCTGAGTATGGCATCGCTGCCCATTGGAAGTATAAAGAAGCCGCTGACGGTAAAAATGTTACAGGTCAGGAAGAGGCAAAACTTTCATGGCTTCGCCAGATTCTTGAGTGGCAGAAGGACATGGCTGATAACAAGGAATTTATGGACACAATCAAGTCAGACCTTGATTTGTTTAGTGATTCGGTTTACTGCTTTACCCCTACCGGAGACGTTAAAAATCTTCCGGCAGGAAGTACGCCTATTGACTTTGCATACAGCATTCACTCTGCTGTAGGTAATAAGATGGTCGGTGCGAGAGTAAACGGACAGCTTGTTACAATAGACTATGTCATTAACAACGGTGACAGGGTTGAGGTTATTACGAGCAACAACTCTAAAGGCCCCAGCCGTGACTGGCTTAATATTGTTAAATCTACTCAGGCAAAAAACAAGATTACACAATGGTTTAAGCAAGAGTATAAAGAAGAGAATATCAGTAAGGGTAAGGACTTGTTCTATGCCTTCTGTAAGTCTCATTCGGTAAATCCTACAGACATAATGACTCCCGATTACATGGATTACATTATGCACAAGTACGGTTTCAGAGACTGGGATTCCGTATATGCAGCAATCGGACATGGCGGACTTAAGGAAGGTCAGATTATCAACAAAATGACTGACCTGTATGAAGCTGATAAACGGAAGAATATGTCTGATGAGGAAATCGAAACCGCAATAAATGATGCGGGAAAGATTCGTCCCAAGGAACATTCCGGCAAGAGCGGAATAGTTGTTAAAGGTATACATGACGTTGCTGTCAGATTTTCAAAGTGCTGTTCTCCTGTTCCGGGAGATGAGATCATCGGTTTCATAACAAAGGGAAACGGCGTCTCC
This sequence comes from Lachnospiraceae bacterium, assembly GCA_045627845.1. GTDB lineage: Bacteria > Bacillota > Clostridia > Lachnospirales > Lachnospiraceae > UBA1258. Next base: position 125,550 of record JAZQOL010000029.1, read on the forward strand.
GTCCACAGAAAAGACTGCATCAATATGCTCAGTCTTTCCGAGGAAATGAAGGCCAGAATGATAGAAGTCGAGTGGGAAGCAAATAAAAACAATCTCACTTATGACGCTGTCATAAGCGTTATCGGAGAAGACCGCAAGGGACTCATTGCAGAATGCTCCAAGATCTGCGAGCAGATGGATATCAA
>JAZQOL010000030.1:0-8354 GCA_045627845.1 Lachnospiraceae bacterium
AAGACTGATAAACAGTGGCTTTTATGATTTAGCCACAGCCTATCAGTCTGTGCACGTCAACTATTGAAAGCGCCGTATACCGAACGGTACGTACGGTGCTGTGAGAGGACGGCGGTTAGTCACCGCCTCCTACTCGATTGCTTTTTGATAGCGTTAATTGTTTATTAATATTTGACGGTTAAAACAGCCTTATGTTATCATTTTTTTAAGATTTTCTATACTCTTAAGGGAAGTGTGAAAACATGATTCTGACTGTAGAGAAGATAGCAAAAGGCTATAAGAAGAAAATTGTCTTAAACGATATTACTTTTAGTGCGGATGCAGGAATGCAGATTGGTATTCTTGGCAAAAACGGTAGTGGTAAATCGACTCTTCTTTCAATTCTTTCGGGAGTTTTATCTCCTGATTCGGGCAAATTTGAATACAACGGTAAAGATCTTTTAAAAAAATCCGTCTTGAGAAACAGTATATGTGCATATGTTCCGCAGGAAAATCCTCTAATCGGAGAACTATCTGCGTGGGATAATCTCAGAATGTGGTATGATATCGCAAAACTGAAATATGAATTATCCGACGGATTTCTTAAGATGCTCGGAATTGACGAGTTTATTAATGTGCGAGTTAATGAAATGTCCGGAGGAATGAAAAAGCGTCTTTCAATCGGATGTGCAATATATTCGGATCCAAGAGTTCTTCTTTTGGATGAACCTACGGCGGCTTTAGATATTATCTGCAAAGAAAAAATATATGATTATCTTGGCGCATTTAGAAAGAACGGTGGAATTGTTCTTTTGGCTACACACGATGAAAAGGAGATTAAGGCCTGTGATTCTTTGTTTATTGTAAAAGGCGGGGTTGCAGTTCCTTATTCTTTTGACGGATCGATTCAAAAGTTAATTGAGAGTTTGTAGGAGAGACAATGACATTTAAACGGTATTTTTTTGCTGAACTAAAAAGAATCAGCCGTTTGTTTCCCGAGATTCTGGGCTTGTCTTTGCTGTTCTTTGCACTTACATTGCTTGTCGGGAAGATGCTGATTGCAAACAGCGATTACGAAACAGGAAAAACAAAATATCGTATCGGTATAATAGCAGAAGGGGAAAATTCGTTTATTGATATGGGTATATACCTTCTGGAATCGTTTGATGATACAAAGTATCTTGTGGAGATTGTCAAGTACGATGATTTTGAAACAGCATCCGAAGATTTGTCGGAAAGCAGGATATCTGCACTTGGAGTTATTCCAGAGGAATTTTATGATGCAATAAATGAGATGAGCAATAATGCTGTCATTACATATTATACTGCTTCCGGAGAAAGAGGAATAACGGCAGTATATATGGACGAGATTACTAAGATGGCTTCGAATTACATTATGTATTCGCAAGCAGGCATTTTCTCGTTGATGGATTATATGGATGAGAACGGATATCCAAGTTACATGATGTATGAGGAAACAGACAGATTATTCTTGTCATATATGGGTGTTTTGCTTGGAAGAGGAGATCTTGTTGAAGTTGAGACGCTTGGCATAGGTAACGGTTTGTCGACTTACGGATATTTCTTTACCGGTTTATCGCTTTTTTTTGTATGCGTTCTTTCTTTTGCCGGAATTTCTTTTTTCCTGGGAAAGAACAGAAGCCTTGAAAAACTTGCGTATGCAAATGGTATTAATCCTGTTATGCAGGTCAGCTCCGATTTTATTGCGTATTATTTGTGTAATGCTATATGTGTTTTGATTTTTCTTATTCCGGTTTTTATCTTTTTAAAGGCCGGAGTTGTTGAGATTCGTGAATTCTCAAATCCGGGTTTATACGATTGTATTTCATATTTGAAAAGCATTTATATTGCAATGTTGTTAATTACGATTTTTCAGTTAATCACATTTGAAATACTTGACGGAACTATAAATAAGATAATTTTTTCATTTGTAATAGTTCTCGGATCGGCATATGTTTCAGGTCTTCTTTATCCAAAGAGTTTCTTTCCTGAGATTGTTCAAAAAGTGGGAGAGTTGCTTCCGACAGGTGTGGCACTTTCGTTTTTGTCAGATTCATTTGCAACAGGAAGCTATGGCATTTCTTTGAGGGTTTTGGTTATATATTTCGTTGTTTTGTTTTCGCTTATGAGTTTTATCCGATACAAAAAGATAAAGCAATAGGAGTAATTGAAATAGCATGATAGAATTCAGGCGTTTTTTTCTTTTAAATAAGAGATTATACAAACAGTTAACATACGTCATTCTTCTTTTGATAATTCCCGTTGCTGTTTTTCTTTTAAAAGTGTCTACAAAAACCGGCGGAAATGTTATGAAGATTGCTCTGGTTTCAGAAGCGGGTGAAGATGAATATGCCGAGTTGCTTGTCAGAGAGCTGTTAACAATACGGGAAGAATTCGGATTTATAACATATGATTCCAGAGAAGATGCAATCGAAGCAGTAACGAGAGCAAGTGTGGACGAAGCATGGATAATTCCGGATAATCTGTCGGATGCTTTTTTGAGGATGGCAGATGGAAAGAATCCTAAAAATCCTATAGAGATATACATCCGGGAAGAAGGTGTGACACACTTGATGATGCAGGAAATTCTTGAAAGTTATGCTTTTAAAGTTTTTTCTCCGGAAGTGTATTTTTCATTTATGAGAGAAAACTATGGAGAAGAATCGATAAATGGTATGAATATCGAAGACATTTATCGGAAAGTACCAAATTCTTCTTTATTTAAATATTCATATCTTGATGGCAGCAGCGATACCGAAACAGGATATCTGCTTGCTCCGATAAGAGGATTCCTTGCGGTTTTGCTGATTATTACATCGTTAGCAGCCAGCATATATTATATAGAAGATGAGAAAAACGGGTTATTCATTTATTGGCATTCGAAAGTAAAGAATTTGAGAACGCTTGGTTATTATGCCGTTGTTATGATGAATTCTTCTGTGCTCGTTCTTTTGTCACTTTTTCTTGCTGGCATAGGGGGAAGCTTTTTAAGGGAATTTCTTCTTCTTTTGATGTATGATTATTCGCTGATTATATTTAGTGTGCTTGTACGGAATATTTTTGTAAGAGTCAAAACGATTGGTGTTGTTATGCCACTGATTGTTATTTTGTCACTTCTTTTGTCACCTATTTTTATTGATTTGAAAAGTATGCGTCCGATTCAAATCTTTATACCTTCATTTCATTATTTAATGAGCATACATAATGACAGAAGCATCTATAATCTGATGATGTATTGCTTTTTTGAAACAATACTTTTGGAGATTGTTGTCTTTTGTAAGAGGAATGGGTTAAAGTAAATATGTAATTAAGGCAGAATGCCTTTATATAAGGAGGATAAGAAATGATATGTAAGAAATGCGGAGCAAATCTTCCGGATGATGCACTTTTTTGCAGTGAGTGCGGAACATCTGTTGAAGTAAAGCCCGAAGAGAATGCAACTCCCGAAGCACCTGCTTCAGAGCCTGCGGTTACTGCAGAAGCTCAGCCCGAGACACCTGTTTCGGAGCCGGTAGTAAACGCTACTTCGGATGAGCCTAAGGAAAGCTTCTTTAAGAGAAAGAAAAATCTTCTTATTGCCGGTGGTGTGGCAGTAGTTGTTATTGCTCTTGTTCTTTGCAACCTTAAAGCTCTTGGAAATACTTTCAGAAAGATTGTTTTATCCGAGGAAAAGTATCTTGCGTATGTTGTGAAGGATAACGCAGAAGATGTTATCGATGATGTGCTTAATGCATATGAAGATTATGTTATTAAGGCATACTCAGTCGACAATATGAAGGGTACAGTAAGCTTTGATGTTGAACTTGGCGAAGAAGGCCAGTCACTTATGAAGTATGCCGGTGAGTATGAAGATTATATCGACTGGATTAAGAAAGCAAACTTTTCTTATTCCGTTAATCTTCAGAAGGAAGCTGTTGAAGTGGCAGGAAACTTTGGCATAAACGGCGAAACCGTTCTCTCTGCTGATTTAATTACTGACTACGATATGATGTATCTTAGTGTTCCTGAACTTTTCAAGAAGACTATTGCAGCAGAAATCAATATGGGCATTTCAACAGACCAGTTTGCAGAAGCTACGACAATGATTAGCGAGATGATGACTGCTTGTCCCGACAAGAAGTCTGTTGATAAGATTAGTAAGAGATACCTTAAGGTTGCTCTTGATTCTGTTGACGGTGTTAAGAAGTCAAGCAAGGCTGTTAAGGCAAAGGGTGTAAGCGTAAATGCAACATGTCTTAAACTTACTGTAGATGATAAGCTGATTTATAATATGGAAGCAGCGATTCTTAAAGAATTCGTTGAAGATACTGAGCTTGAGAAGTTATTAAGCAAGTCTGTTGATGCAGCACTTGAATCAATGGAAATGTTTATGTACGGTAATATTGACTTTGACGAAGCTTATGAAGCATTAATTGAAGAAGCTTATGACCAACTTGAATGGGTTGAAGAGCGTCTTGATGATTTAGAAGACGATGATGATTATAATGACGAATACTGCGATATCAAAGTATACGTAGACGGTGAAGGTAAGATTGTCGGATTAGAAACTGAGATTTATGGCTCTACCTTCTCTTACAAGCATCCTGTTAAGGGTGGAAAGTTCGGTCTTTCTATCGAAGCAGGAAGCGGTTACTCTTCTTTCTCAATCGAAGGAAGCGGTAAAGAAAATGATAAGTCCTTAAGCGGTAAGTTTGAAGTTGAAGCAATGGGACAGAAGATTTGTGAGTTCGATGTAAGACAGTTTGACAAGAGCCTTGTAACAAGCGGAAAGGGTTCTTTCGAAGTGGCATTTTCTCTTGATTCAGCTGAGGCTCTCGTTGATGAACTTGAATACGAGACAGATATTCCTTCATCTGTATGGAAAAAGCTTTTAAAGACAAATCTTGTTCTTGCAGGAAGCATTAAGCCCAATGATTATTCACTTTCCTTAAGCGTTGGTGAAAAGAAGGATAATTTTGTTACATTAAAGATGGCTGCCAAGGTTGAAAAAGGCTCAAAGATTTCCATTCCTTCGGGAAAGAACGTAGTTGAAATTGATATGGATGATCCCGAAGACAGTATTGAAGAGCTTATTGAATCCTTTAACGGTGACGGAATCTTAAAGACCTTAAAGAAGATTAAGGTACCGGATGACATTCTTGATTATGTTGAGGATGCTCTTGAAGTTATCGAAGACGGTGATCTTGATGATTTAGGATACCTTTTCAGATATGGATTTGGTAGTAGAGGTTATACCACTCCTGCCTATGGATGGTAATTAAAATATAAAATGAATTTGAGTTCCCGGCTTTTGGGCCGGGAACTTTTTTTAATAAAAGAAACTTGTTTGAAGATATTTTGGTATGATAGAATTTATTGAAATATAAATGTTTAAGGGGTAAAAAATGTTATTCAATTCTTATATTTTTATATTTTTGTTTTTTCCCTTGTGCCTGGTCGGCTACTTTCTTTTGAATAAGCTAAATAATAAGAAAATAGCAATGACATTTCTTCTTGGAATGTCATTATGGTTTTATGGATATAACAATATATATTACCTTGCTGTCATTATATTTAGTATAGGCATTAATTATATTGGATATAGATTCATTCTCTTTTTTCGAAATAATAAAAGAAGAGGTTTGTCTAAATTGATAACCGTTTTGGGGGTTATTATAAACCTTGGGTTGTTGATTTATTTTAAATATATGGATTTCTTTATTTCCAATGTAAACGGCATTTTTAAGGCAGACTTTAATCTATTAAAAATTGCGCTTCCGCTTGGAATAAGTTTCTTCACGTTTCAACAGGTATCATTTATTGTGGATACTTATAATGGTGAAGTAGCAGACGTGGATTTTATTGAATATGCCTGTTTTGTTTCTTTCTTTCCGCAGTTGATTGCCGGCCCTATAGTAACTCATGATGAAATGCTTCCGCAGTTCAGAGATGAGACAAAGAAGCATTTTAATATTGATAATTTTGTCAGAGGTTTTTACATTTTCTCGCTTGGACTTGCAAAGAAGGTATTAATAGCAAATCGATTCAGTGGTGCTGTCAGTTATACGTATGCAACAATCCAAAAAATGAATACATTTTCTGCGATTATCTGCATGCTGGCATATACGATACAGATTTACTTTGATTTTAGCGGTTACTGTGATATGGCAGTCGGAATTGGAAAGATGCTGAATATAGATATTCCCGTTAACTTTAATTCGCCATATAAAGCGAGAACTATAGGTGAGTTTTGGGAACGCTGGCATATAACACTGACACGCTTTTTCAGAAAGTACATTTATTTTCCGTTAGGAGGAAGCCGTAAAGGGAATATTCGCACTTACATCAACATTATGATTGTGTTTCTTGTAAGTGGATTTTGGCATGGGGCTGATTGGAAATTTGTCATCTGGGGAGCAATGCACGGTTTGCTCATGGTAGTTTCAAGAATATTCCGCAAATTCATAAACAAGGTACCATCGGTAATAAATTGGATTGTTACATTTTTGTTTGTTAATATTGCATGGGTATTTTTCAGAGCACCCTCCATACAAGATGCTGTTACTGTAATAAGAAATTTGTTTTCCTTTAATTTTAGCGGTTTCGATACTGTTATTTCAGACACTTTCAAGTTTCAGGAAGTTAAGTATCTTGTCAGATTGTTACGAATTGATAGGGTATTTCCTAATGTTATCATGACAGGATATTTTCTTGTTTCATTTTGGTTTATGACTTTAGGCAAAAACGCAATCGAAAGGTCAAAGACGTTTAAACCTAATTTTAAGACGGCAGCAGTTATTGTGATATTGCTTGTTTGGAGTATATGTTCATTGAATAAAGTACAGGAATTTTTATATTTCAATTTTTAGGAGAAGTCATTAGTGGAAAAATCTTTAAAAAAATGGATTATAGGTGTTCTGATAGCATTGCTGTTTTTTCTTACTTGCATAGCCGTTATTAATGCTGTCATTGATCCGTATTTTCATTATCACAAACCGATAGCGGGAATAAACTATATATTTCCGGATCAACGTTTTGGGAATGATGGAATTGTTAAGAATTTTGAATATGATGCTATTATAACCGGAAGTTCGATGACAGAGAATTTCAAAACATCGGAGTGTAATGAGCTTTTTGAAGTAAATGCAATAAAAGTACCTTTTTCCGGTGGAAGTTACAGAGAGATAAATGACTTGCTTACAACAGCGGTTTCTCACAATGATTCAATTAAGATGGTTGTAAGAGGACTTGATTATAACAGAATGTTTAATACGGCCGAATACAGAGATTATGAAGAGTATCCGGAATATTTGTACGATGAGAAACTGTTAAATGATGTTAATTACCTTTTCAATTTAGATGCAGTGACAATAGCTGTTCAGGAATTACTTAAGAGACAGAAGACGGTGCTTGACTTTGACGTATATTCAAACTGGCAGGCTGATTATCCTTTTGGAAAGGAGGCTGTTGATTCAAATTACGCCAGAAATACAGTTGTTCCTGTTGACAAGCAGAAGCAAGTTACAGAAGCGGAATATTCTATTATAAAAGAGAACATTGAGAAGAATGTAATTGCATTGGCGATGGAGAATCCTCAAATAGAGTTTTATTTGTATTTTACGCCATATAATATCAGCTATATTGATTATTACAAACTGGAAGGTAATCTTGAACGCCAGCTTGAAGCAGAGAAATATATAATAGAATTGCTGCTTCCGATTAAAAATATTCACATATACTCCTTTTATCTAGAGCATGACATAATAAATGACCCCAATAATTATCGTGATGTTGCACATCATGGAGAAAATGTGAATTCGCTTATTCTTCAGTGGATAAAAGAAGGAAAAGGCTTGTTGACGGAGGATAATTATCTTAAATATTGTGAAGAAGAACGGGAATACTATTTGAATTTTGATTATGATGAGTATTTCAAAGACTGGGACTAAAAGGAAACATTACTATTCAAAGTGGTTCCATATATGCATAGCAAAAAATTAACATATATGTACTATAAATAGTAGCTCTAGATGTTGTATATATAATAGGAAGAAACGCATCATATTGAAGCAAAAAAAATAGTATAAAAAAGATGAAAATAAGACGTTGACAATAGATTATTTTAATGATAGATTTAAATCCTACCGCGCAAACGGTAGAAAAGAAATAATTAAAAAAGTTTAAAAATGCTCTTGACGAAGGTTGTGACGTGTGCTAATATATCAACGTTGCGACGAAAACGGAGCAACAGAACCTTGACAATCAAACAACAATGCAACCCTGAAAATCTTTGAGAATTTTCAGAAGTGTGAAAGCGAACACACTATAAAAAAACGACCTAGAAACAGTAAACGGGATAGATTAGCTAACGTTAA
>JAZQOL010000031.1:0-39537 GCA_045627845.1 Lachnospiraceae bacterium
ATTGTAAAAGGAAAGAGCTTTGTTGTGATTTATACAAAGTGAGATAAAAAACATGAGATTTGAGAAGTGCGGAAATGAAAACGGTCAGATAATAATGCTTATTCATGGAATGGCAACAACAGGTCATGCCTGTTTTGATAGGCGCATAAGCGATTCTCTTTTTAATACTCATATTTACAATGCTTACGGTATGAAGTTGGACTTGCTCCGTGAAAGGAATTGAAGCATCGGCTGAAGTATAAGACGTCAGAAAAACCTACTTTTTCACCAACTTCACTAACGCTAAGTAATGTTGAACGAAGCAGACGGGCTGCTTCGTTCATTTTTAGCGAGTTGTGATATTGCTGCATAGTGATTTTCTTTTCATTTTTAAAGACAGAGGCCATATGCTTATAGCTAAGAAAAAAATGCTGTTCAATTTTTTTAGCTGAGAATTGTTCACAACTGTGCTTATTAAGATAGTCACAGATTTTATCCGGCAAACTTAAATTGTTTATATTAGACATTTCATATCCGGCTATATCACTTAGAAGAAGCCAGAGCCTTACATTAATATCCCAAGCTTTATTTACATTGTTAGATTGATAATATTCAGTGAATTCTTCAATTTTTGATTCCAGGGTAGAGCCTCTTAGATCAATGAGTTTCTTTGGAAGAATAGAGTAAAACCTAGCAGGAGTATATGGATGAAGTTGAGAATTTCCCATGGAAAACAAAGTAACATCATTATCTTCAGCCAAATAGAAATGAACAAAGTGCCATTTTGTGCCTTTAGGTATTTCTGCTTTCCCATAGTGGTGAAGTCCATTCTTTAAGAAAAATAGCTCACCCGGCTCTATTGAATAATCAATATCGTCCTCTGTCACATATATAACTCCTTCCAGTACATAAATCATGACATGGAAATCAAGTATCCTGTTTGCGTGTAAAAAGGGATTAGGAGCCATAAGAAGATCACATTCATTTACAATAGGCATCGATGTATTACTAAATATTATCTCGTTCATAAGAACATTCTCCATATATATCGGTATATTATCCATTTTAACGTGCTTTATGTGGAATATAATACATATAACGGCATAGGTCAATATGGAGGGCTAAAAGTATGAAGAAACAGTATCAGACTAAAATTACAGCTTATAAATCCGGCGGTTTTATATCTAAATATCAGAAACTGGTAAAGGAAGTGGTTGTTCCTTATCAGTATAGTGTTTTGTGCGATGAGGCTGAAAATACAGAGAAAAGTCATGTAATCCAAAATTTTATCAATGCAGCACATGCCATCAAAGGGGAAGACGTTGGAGATGGTTTTTATGGCATGGTTTTTCAGGATAGCGATGCAGCTAAGTGGATAGAGGCTGCCGCGTATACAATTTCTGTGTTCGGAGATAAAAAGCTGGAAGAGGACGCGGACAGACTAATAGAACTGATTGCAGCCGCACAGGATAAGAATGGATATCTAAATACTTACTATACTATAAAAGACAAAGATAAAAGATGGGAAAACCTGTTAGAAGGACATGAGTTATACTGCGCGGGTCATATGATGGAAGCAGCTTGCGCGTATTATGAAGCTACCGGGAAAAGAACGCTGCTTGACGTGATGGAGAAGAACGTAGAGCATATCTATGATGTGTTCGTTGTGAACAATCATGAAGGATACCCGGGACATCCGGAAGTTGAACTTGCACTGATGAAAATGTATCGTTTGACAGGAAATGTTCATTGCATTGATTTGGCTAAGCATTTTATCAATGCAAGGGGTGTTGATAATACTTATTTTAAACGCGAGGCCGCATCAAGAGGATGGTCTGTTTGGGGAAGCAAAGGCGAGGATGAAGATTATCAGCAGAGTAGTAAACCGGTCAGGGAACAAAGCGATGCTACAGGACATGCTGTACGTGCTGTTTATCTTTACACCGGAATGGCTGATTTAGGCACTGATACTGATGACGAAGAACTTATGGCTGCCTGCAGAAGGCTTTGGAAGAGCATTGTAGACAAAAGAATGTATGTGACGGGCGGCATTGGCTCAACGGTTCATGGTGAAGCTTTTACTGTTGATTATGATCTGCCGTCAGACACTGCATATGCAGAAACCTGCGCTTCAATCGGTCTTATGTTTTTTGCATCCAGAATGCTTGAATATGACATCAATCGTGAATATGCGGATGTTATGGAACTGGCGTTTTACAATACGGTACTTGCAGGAATGCAGCTTGACGGAAAACGCTTTTTCTATGTGAATCCGCTCGAAGTAATTCCGGGTATTTCAGGGGTGTCGCCTACGCATAAGCATGATTTGCCACAACGTCCGACTTGGTATGCATGTGCCTGCTGCCCTCCGAATGTTGCAAGGCTTATTTCTTCTTTTGGAAAATATGCATATGGCGAAAACAGTAATACCGCATTTTGCCATATGTATGCTGATGGCGAGATAAAATTTGAAAATGGTATGCATATTGTGTGCAAAACAAAATATCCTTATAGCTTTGAGGTTGACTACGAGGTTATCAAAGGTGGCCGTTTGGCTATTAGAATTCCTGCATGGAGCAAAGGATATAAGATAATGCAGAATGGCGCAGAATTAGCTATAGAGCCGGAAAAGGGTTATCTATATATAAATGTGAATGATAAAGATGTAATAAAGCTTACTCTTGATGATAGCGCAAGGTTCGTATATGCATCTGCAAAGGTACCAAAGCTTACGGGTAAGGTGGCAATTATGAGAGGTCCATTGGTATATTGCTTTGAGGGAGTTGATAACGACTCTGATGTTATCTCTCTTTTGATTAATGACGATGAGCAAATAAAAACTATAGAGTGCAATTCCGATTTGATGGGTGAAGTTGTAAAAATAAACATTGGAGCCCAAAGAGTAGTCGAGACAGATAGTCTTTATTTCTGCCAGGCGCCTAAAACAGTGTCATGTATTGCGGAGGCTGTGCCATACTATACATGGGGGAACAGGGGAATAAATCAGATGAGGGTTTGGATGCCAAGAAGTTAGGAAACCATAGCTATAAGCAGACCGTTTCTTTAGAATACAATTATTACTGTGGGATTTAATAATGGCGCGGAAGTAGTATTCCGCGTCATTATATGTTATAGGGATAAGGGGTGTAATTATAAATTACATTCAGTAGTTAATTATGTATTTTGTTGGTATAGGACTTATTCTTCTTGGTGCATTACTTGTCAAGGTGTATACTGATAAAAAGCCTTTTATTATATTGAGGGTAAGGAATTCTAAAGAGTATGATTGACGTATTGATAGTTGAAGATAATGAGGAAATAAGTAAACTGTTATGTGATTTTCTGAGAAAAGAGCATGGATATACCGTAAGCGTTGCAAATACAGGTGAAAAAGCAATGGATTTGTTTGAAAGGTATGGTGTAAAGCTTTTCGTGCTTGACGTTAACCTTCCGGGAATGGATGGCTTTTCCGTATGCTCGAGAATTCGTGAAAAATCAAATGCACATATAATAATAACAAGCGCCAGAACAGAGAAGAATGACAAGTTGAAGGGACTTGGAATCGGAGCAGATGATTATATCGAAAAACCATTTGATATAGATATTCTTATTGCAAAGATTAATGGCGTTTTTGAAAGAAAATATGCTACAAGGGAAATATGTGAAGGAAATATTAAACTTAATACGGTTACGGGTTCAATATGTGTCGACGGAAAACCTGTTGAGTCGACGGTTAAGGAGTTTGAACTTTGCAGGCTCTTGATGGAGAACAAAGGAGTTACTTTAAAAAAGGACTATATATTTAATACGATATGGGGAAGTGACAGTGAGTCTGAGATTCAGACTTTGACTGTTCACATAAAATGGCTCAGAGAAAAAATAGAGAAGGATTCCAAAAATCCTAAGCATATTATTACAGAGTGGGGAGTTGGATACAGATTTGAGTAGGTTTAGACGATTTTCACTTTTTTATATGGCTGTAATGCTTTTCATTTTGCTCATTGGCAATGTGATACTTTTGGGAAAGGAAAAGCAGAATACAGGTCATCAGTATAAAGTTGATATCAGTCGTATTTCATCAAGAATAGAATCAGGAGAATCTTTTGGTGATATTAATCTTGAGGATTATCCCGAAGTTATAAAGATTTCGGTATTTGATGAAAATACGGTGTACAAAGAGGAATATGTAATAAAATCGATAAACGGTATATTGTATTGTTTTGAATATAAAGAAGCTTCGGACTATCATATTGTCGTTTTCAATGTACTTCTTCTGATTGGCATTTTTTTGGCTGCTTTTTTGCTTGTATATTTAGACATGGCAGTCGTAGCACCTTTTTCAAGAATGAATAAAATGACGGAGGAACTTGCAAAGGGCAATTTGACAGCACCCGTTAAACAGGAGAAAAGCCGTTATTTTAAACGTTTCCTGTGGGGCGTGGATATGCTACGTGAGACTCTTGAGGATGACAAGAGAAAGGAACTTGAACTTGTAAAAGAGAAGAAGACACTGATACTGTCGCTTTCTCATGATATAAAAACACCGTTGGCTGCTATTGATCTATATGTTAAAGCTTTAAAAAGGAATCTTTACGAAACAAAAGAAGAACGTGATAATGCGATTCAGGGTATAGAGAACAATGTCAGTGAAATTAAAAATTATATTCAGAAAATAACAGATGCATCGAGAAATGATTTTTTGACGCTTGAGGTAAACGCAAAAGAAATATATCTATCCGCTGTGCTTGATCATTTGGAAGCGTATTACAAAGAAACGATGCAAGCTTTTCGCATCAAGTTTTCAGTAGATAAAGGCAATGACTGCCTTGTATATGCCGATAAGGACAGACTGATTGAAGTGCTTCAGAATATTTTGGAGAATGCAATTAAATACGGTGATAAAGAGGTTATTTCAGTTTCATCTTTTGAAGAGGAGGACAGAAGACTTGTTACCGTTATGAATACAGGATGCAAATTGCCAAAAGAGGAGATTATGAGTTTGTTCGATCCTTTTTACCGTGGCAGTAATGCTTCGTCAATACAGGGGAGTGGGCTTGGTCTCTATATTTGTAAAGAACTTATGCACAAGATGGATGGAGAAGTATTTGCTGATGTATCCGATGGCAATTTTGAAATAACTGTTGTTATAAAGAAGGTATAGACTGGCCTATTATATATGATAAAAGGAATCGGGGGAGCAATTTTTGCAACCCTGATTTTATTTAATGATTGTTTAAGAATTATGATGGTATCTTCAATTTATCAAATGAAGGGACTGATGGAAAATGTATTTTAACATTCTAAAAAGAGATTTAAAAAGAAAAAAGACAATGAATATCATTCTTTTGCTCTTTGCAATTCTTGCCTCCATGTTTGTGTCGTCAGGACTAAACAATGTCGTGTCGGTTATGAATGGGACAGATTACTATTTGGATATTGCCGGAGTAGGAGACTACATGGTTATTACTCAGAACAGTTTTAGCAATGTAGAAGATATACTTAAGGAATCTTCTAAGGTTATCTCTTATAAGAAGGAAGACTGTTACTGGGGAACAAAAGAAGAAATAAGAATAAACGGGGCAAATGTTTCCTTAAAAAGAAACACTATACTGTTTCATAAAATTTTTGAGAATGGAATAAAATTTTATGATGATGATAATGCAGAACTTAAAAAGGTAAATGTCGGAGAAACCTATGTAACAGCAGGCTTTCTTGAAGATAATGAGTTAAGTGTAGGGGATTGTGTTGAGATTGATTATCATGGCATAAAGAAAACATATACGATTGCCGGAGAAATAAAGGATGCTTTTTTAGGCTCTGACATGATGGGTAATACAAGATTTATAATCAGTGATGAAGATTATGATGAATACGAAAACAGTAATAATGAAGAGTTGGCATATTATAAAGGAAGTCTGTTTTACGTTAATACTAATGACATTAAGAGTGTTTCGGTAGAACTGTCTGATGCGGAAGGTATCATTTTTACCGGGGACAGGAGCATGATAAAGCTTACATACGTTATGGAAATGATTATAGCGATGATTGTTCTTGTGCTTAGTATATGTCTTTGCATTGTTTCATTTGTATTACTTAAGTTCGTCATTTCATTTACCATAAACGAAGAATATCGTGAAATCGGTGTAATGAAAGCAATCGGAATTAGAAACTTTAAGATTAGAAGCATATATATGACAAAGTACTGTGCAATGGCTTTTGTTGGAGGCATTCTCGGGTTTTTCTTTGGAATACCATTTGGGAGAATTCTTATTGATTCGGTATCGAAGAAGATGGTGCTCAGCAATGACTATGGAATCATGATAAATATAATTGGAACAGTTATTGTCATATTGATAATGAGTGGATTTGCATACCTTTGCACCTCTAAGGTAAAAAAAACAACGCCGGTTGATGCAATCAGAAATGGTTCAACCGGTGAAACATACGGAAAAAAATCCTATTTCAGCATGAAAAAGTCAAAATTTGGGAACGCATTTTCAATGGCTTTAAATGATTTACTAAGCTCACCAAAGCGTTTTCTTACGATAATTATCACATTTTTTATTTGTTCTGTTTTCGTGTTTGGTCTTGTAGAAGTTGCGGATACAATGAAAAGTGACAGTCTGATTACTACCTTTGGCAAAAAATCAGATGTTTATATCAATTCAGATAAATTTATAGGAATTGAATTATTATCTGAATCGGGAAATATCGAATTACCTAAAAAGGTTAAGTCCACTGAGGACGATCTGAAAGAACTTAATATGCCCGGCAAAGTTAATTGTGAGATTTGGTATAAATATAAGGTTTCTTTTGACAATCGTGACTTTTCACTTTGCTGTCAACAGAATAAATATGCAAAAACTTTTGACTATGAATATACGGAAGGAAGCGCGCCTTTAAATTCCGGCGAGATAGCTATAACAAAACAGATTGCAGAAATGATTGGCGCTAAAATCGGAGATACAGTTACGATTGACTTTGTAAGTGAAAAGAAAGAATGCATAGTAACCGGTTATTTTCAAACTATGAATCAGTTGGGTTCTGTCATAAGACTTCACGAAAGTGCTCCGACGGCAATGGAGTATGCAAGTGCAATAATGGCATTCCAAATTGATTTTGACGATGCTCCTGATAATGAAACTGTAAACCATCGAATTGAAAAACTTAAAACTTTTTATGAAACGGAAGATATATGTAATGCGTCAGATTACTGTATTGAAAGTACCGGTGTTGCCGAAACGATGGATATGGTTAGATCGCTTCTTTTGATAATAACCGGCATTGTGGTAATTTTGGTTACACTTTTGATTGAAAGCTCCATGATTTCAGATGAAAAGAGCCAAATCGCACTGCTTAAGGCAATCGGATTTAAGGATAGATTTATTATCAGATGGCAGGTAATCAGAATTATGATAGTCGGAAGCCTTGCTGAAATCCTTGCCATTTTGCTTACTCATCCGGTAACGAAATTGTGGTGTAATCCAATTTGGAGAATGATGGGTGCTTATAATGTTAAGTATTATTTTAACCCGGTTTCATTATTGTTGATTTACCCGGGAATTATTCTTGCAATTACATTTATCGCAGCAAGACTTACTGCCGGATTTACAAAAAAGATTACTTGTAATGATGTTGGAAATGTTGAATAGAAAAATTAATGGAGATAAGAAGATGTCAAAGATATTAGAAGTTAAGGACTTATGCAAAACTTATGTATTAGATAAAAGACAAAACAACGTACTTAAGAATGTGAATTTTTCTGTTGAAGAAGGTGATATGGTTGCAATTATGGGACCTTCGGGTTCGGGAAAATCGACTCTTCTTTATGCTGTATCCGGGATGGATGTTCCTACCGGCGGAACAGTTATATTTGATGGAGAGAATATAACGGATTTGTCTGCCAATGAACTTGCGATGGTTCGACTTGATAAAATGGGCTTTATTTTTCAGCAGATGTATATGATGAAAAATCTTACATTGATTGACAATATTCTTTTGCCTTCCCTTGAAAGTAAAAAATCGGGAGAAAGTAAAGCAGAAAAAATTAAACGTGCTGAAAATCTTATGAAGAAACTGTCAATCATCGATGTTGCAGACAACGATATCAACGAGGTGTCGGGGGGCCAACTTCAAAGAGCGTGCATATGCAGAGGAATGATTAACAATCCTAAACTTTTATTTGCTGATGAGCCTACAGGTGCACTTAACAGAACTACTTCCATGGAAGTAATGGAAGAGCTTGTCAAATTAAACAATGAAGGAACAACAATAATGATGGTAACACATGATGCAAAGGTTGCTGCAAAGTGTAAACGGGTTCTTTATATTGTGGATGGAAATATTAAGGGAGAATATGAAGCGCCAATGGACGAGAACCTTAATACAGCAGACAGAGAGCGTCGGTTAAACAACTGGCTTATGGAACTTGGATGGTAATTGAATGCTGAGATTTCGAAAGAGCAGGTAGCTTGAATGTCTGCTCTTTTTTGCTGCTTTTAGATATTGAATATGGAATTGAATTTATTTAAAATGTTCAAAAAAAAAACACATACTTTACGTAATTGTTTCACAGTATTATTTTATTATATGGATAATAAAAAATATGGAGACTATATGAAATTCAGACATGAAATTAAGTATTATATCAATGTCGCGGACTTTGTTGTATTAAAACAGCGCTTAAGCGCCTTGCTTAAAAAGGATGAGCACAGTATTGATGGGCATTACAATATTCGAAGCCTGTATTTTGACAATCTGTACGATAAAGCGTTGCTTGAGAAAATAAATGGCGCGAATATCCGTGAAAAATTCAGAATTCGATATTATAACGATGATACATCTTTTATAAGGCTTGAGAAAAAGTCCAAAATAAATGGACTATGCAATAAAGTTAGTGAAAAAATAAGTAAAGAAGAGGTATCAATGCTTCTTAACGGCAACATTGACTGGATGCTTTCAAAAGAAAGGCCACTTATATTAGAACTGTACGCCAAAATGAAGAATGAGGGTCTAAAGCCCAAGGTAATAGTTGATTATGACAGAATTCCTTTTACCTACGGGCCGGGAAATGTGCGTGTTACTCTTGATTTTAATATAAGAACGGGCATGGATGTCGGTCAATTTCTTGATAAGGATTGCGTTCTTTTGAAAGCTGGAGAAGACGCTCGCATACTTGAAGTTAAATGGGATGAATATCTTCCTGATATCGTAAAATCAGCTGTGAACTTGAACAACAGAAGTGAAAATGCTTTTTCAAAGTATGTAGCCTGCAGATATTACGGATGATGGGCTTTTTAAATAGATATGTGTGTAAAAAAGAATAGAGTGTCTTAACGACATGGGAAAGAGGGAATTTTATGAAATTTAGTGATATCTTTAAGTCGAGTTTTTTAAAAAACATTGAAAGTGTAAGCCTTACTGATACGATTCTTGCGCTTGCACTCGCGTTCTGTATTGGTCTTTTTATATACTATGTATACAAAAAGACATATTCAGGAGTAATGTTTTCGTCAAGCTTTGGCGTAACTTTGGTTGCACTTATTTTGATAACCACGCTTGTTATGCTTGCCATTACGTCAAACGTCGTTCTTTCGCTTGGTATGGTTGGCGCACTTTCAATTGTTCGTTTCAGAACTGCCATAAAAGAGCCGCTTGATATTGCATTTCTTTTCTGGTCAATTACAGCCGGAATAGTGCTCGCTGCAGGATTGGTTCCGCTTGCTGTTTTTGGAAGCATTTTTATAGGAATAGTACTTTTGGTATTTGTTAACAGAAAATCCTGCGTTAACCCTTACATTATCGTAATCTCCTGTGAGAATGAGGCAAGTGAAAAGCATGTTACGGCTTTTTTGAAGGAAAATGTCGAGAAGTGTGTTATTAAAAGCAAGACTGTTTCAAAGGGAAATATTGAGGTTAACTACGAAATCCGCATGAAAGATGAAAGTACGGAATTTGTTAACCTTGTTTCTGACATGGAAGGTGTTAGAAGTGCAGTTCTTGTCAGCTACAACGGCGAGTACATGGGTTAATTAAAGGGCGGAGGCAATTTATGTCGACACATAAGAAAATCGATTTGATTTGCATTGCTGTTATTGTCATCGGAGTGTTGCTTACTCTTCTTGTCATGAATGGTGAAAAAATCGGTATTAAGGAATATGTTGACGAGGACGCGGAAGGTACAGTTATTGATTCTGCTTTCACCAAGAATGATGAAACATCAGAAATGACAATATCGGATGCAACATATATAAACTTGGATGGCGATGCTGCGACGATAAAAGGCGATGGAGCATATATTCTTGACGGTGATTTGATTATTGCAAAAGAAGGTAAATATGTGCTGTCGGGAAATTTTTCTGATGGAAGCGTCATTATTGATTCTGCAAAGAAAGCTAAGGTATGGGTGCTTCTTGATGATGTTTCAATTAATTGCAATGATAATGCTGCATTTATAGTTGAAAAAGCAGATAAGGTTTTTATAAATCTTACAAAGGATAGTGAAAACTCAATTACTTCGGGAATAGATTATTCTGAAAAATCAGTGAATAAAGGCATTGACGGAACTATTTATGCTAAAGATGATTTGACAATTAATGGTGAAGGGAAGTTGTTTGTTAAGTCTGAATATAAGCATGGTATTGTTGTCAAGGGAGATTTGGCGATTACTTCAGGAATGATATCGGTTGATGCTGCCAAGGATGCAATTCATATTAATGATCAGTTTAAGATGGAAAACGCCGAGGTACTGATTGAGGCGGGAGACGATGCCATTACCGCTGATAAAGATGTATTTATATATAGTGGCACGGTTCTGATTAGTAAGTGTTATGAAGGAATTGAAGCAAGAACTGTAGAAATTTCAGGGGGAGATATAACAATATACCCAAGTGATGATGGAATTAATGCAAGCGGTGAAGTCGCAGGGACGTATACTGTTGGAGGCGGATTTCCATTTGACGGTCAATTCCCATCTGACGTGCAATTCCCGTTTGACGGTCAATTCCCGGGCGATATGCAGACGCCACCTGCAGGCGTAATTCCAAATGAAAATGGATCAAAGGGTTACAACCGGTTTTCTCCCGAAAATGAATTTAAACCGGACGATATTTCAAAAGATAAAGAAAAAGACAGTAAGAAAGAAGATAATAAGAATAAAGATAATAAGAATAAAGAAGAGTCGGACAGCATATTCCCAACTGTCAGAATAAACGGAGGTACTATAAAGATTATAAATACGCAGGGTGTTGATGCGGACGGAATTGATTCGAATGGAGATATTATCATATCCGGCGGTGATGTGTTTATATGCTTAAATGGTACGGGCCCTAACAATGCACTTGACTATGGCAGTGAAAACAATGGAAAGCTGGAAATTACAGGTGGAAAAGTTGTTGCAATTGGTGGGTCATCAATGGCGGAGGGATTTTCCGAAACATCTACGCAGGTGAGTATTGTTAAGACGTTTTCCGAGACTGTCAAAAAGGATTCCACACTTACAATTCAAGATGAAGATGGAACGGTATATTTTGAAGATAAGATACCATGTGGATTTTCCGCATTATCATTCAGCTGTTCAGATTTGAAAATCGGAAGTAAGCTTTTTGTACTTGTAAACGGATCCGGAGAGTCGATATCACTTGATGGGATTGTTAATCAGAATATTAATAAAGGATTTGGTCATTAAGACAAAAGAAGTCGTACCCTAACAGGGCTACGACTTCTTTTAAATAAAATGTATTAAGAAAACATATTATGCTGATTGAGCGGTAGAAAGAGAGTAGTAGATTCCTTTCTTTTGCATAAGCTCATCATGATTTCCTTCCTCAACTATATGGCCGTCATCAACAACAAAAATTCGATCGGCTTTTCTTATAGTAGAGAGTCTGTGTGCAATTACAAAAGAAGTTCTGTTCTTAAGCATTGCTGCAATTCCGGCCTGAACCATTAACTCATTCTTGGTGTCGATTGAAGAAGTTGCTTCATCGAGAATAAGAATTTTAGGATCTGAGAGAATTGTTCGTGCAAAGGCAATAAGTTGTCTCTGACCGACCGAAAGACCGTTTCCACGCTCTGCAAGTTCTGTGTCATAGCCCTTTTCGAGCTTCATAATAAAGTCATGAGCATTGACAGCCTTTGCTGCAGCAATGATTTCTTCATCCGTGGCATCAAGTTTTCCGTAGCGGATATTGTCTTTTATGGTTCCGGAAAACAGGTAATTATCCTGCGTCATTATTCCCATTTGATGACGGAGACTTTCAATTGTAACATCTTTGACATCATATCCATCTATTAATACTTTACCTGACTGTGAATCATAAAATCTGGATATAAGGTTAACAATAGTAGTCTTGCCTGCACCTGTAGGACCTACAAGTGCTATCATTTCTCCGGGCTTAATGTTAAAAGAAACATTTTTTAGTACTTTTATGCCGTCCTCATAGGCAAAAGAAATATCATCAAACGTTACCGCTCCGGTAATATCGGGCATTTCCTTTATTTCATCGGCATTTCGTATTTCGGGAACCGTATCGATTACTTCAAATACACGTTCAGCTGCTGCAATATTTGTTATCAGCTGATTGTAGAAGTTTCCAAGATTTCCGATGGGTTGCCAAAAAAGTCCGATATAGGTACCAAAAGCAAGCAATGTACCGATTGAAATGTTATCGGTTCCAATTAACTTTATTCCCACAAAGTACATTGCAAAAGAACTTACGGCCCAGCCGATTTCGATAAACGGACTGTAAAGATCGTTTATTCTTATAGTCTTTAAAAAACTGTTCTTGTGTTCTTTTAACAGTTCGTCAAAGGTGTCAAGAGTTTCATCCTCTGCAGAATACGACTTTACGATTCTTATTCCGGCAACTTCTTCGTGAATAAAGGCACTTAGATTTGAAGATTTTTTTCTTACAATCTTCCAGTTTTTGTGGCAAAAATTTTCAAGTGAGAAAAGCGATACCATAAGTATGGGAAATCCCGCCATTGCCGGAAGAGCAAGTCGCCAGTCTTTACAAATCATTACAACAACAATTGCTATTAATAAGATTCCGTCCGGAAGAAGAGTGAGCACTAAGTTGGTAAGTACATCCTTAAGCGAATTAACATCGCCGATTACTCTTGAAAGAATCTTTCCTGTTGGTCTTGAATCGAAAAACTTAAAATCAAGAGTCTGAAGATGCTCATATAATTCTTCACGAATAGTTTTGATGGCGTTGTTTGAAACCTTTGCCATAATATGCATTCTTAATTTAACTAAAAGAATCCACACAACGTTAACAAGTAGTGCAATTCCGATTAATACGGCAAGACCTTTGAAATCTTTCGGCTTAATGTAATTGTCGACAGCAGACTCGATAAACAGAGGGTTTATAAGACTGACAGCGACACAGTAAGCCATAATGAACAATACGCCTGTTATCTGTTTTTTGTAGGCAAGAAGATATGAGAGCATTCTTTTTATTGTGACTGACTTCTTCACATCACTTTGCCATTCGTCATCCTTAAAGGAGTTGATTGCCATATATTACGCCTCCTTTCTTAATTCGGGCTCGCCGTGCTGAGACACATACGTCTCATAATACAGTCCGCCTTTTTCAAGAAGCTCTTCGTGTGTTCCGCGTTCTTTTATCATGCCGTCGTCAAGAATAATAATCTCGTCGGCATTTTTAACTGCGCTTATACGATGAGCGATAATTATTTTCGTAGTGTTTTTGAAATTCTCAAGAGTCTTTTGAATTTCGCGCTCTGTTTCCATGTCAAGAGCAGAAGTGGAGTCGTCCATAATGAGAATTGGATGCTCCTTAGCAAAAGCACGTGCGATACTGATTCGCTGCTTTTGACCACCCGAGAGGCCAACGCCCCGTTCTCCAATAACTGTTTCATATTCATTGTCCATCTTTTCAATGAACTCGTTTGCACATGCTTTCTTTGATGCATCTTTTATTTTGCTCAAAGAGATACGTTCTCTGTCACCCATTTTGATGTTTTCCGAAATCGTGTCCGAAAACAGAAATACGTCCTGCATAATAAGAGACATTGATGAGCGAAGCTGCTTAAGAGATAAATCCTTAATGTTTACGCCGTCAAGGAAAATGTCTCCGTCTGTTGAATCGTATAGTCTTGTCAGAAGTGATACAATCGAAGTTTTTCCGGCGCCTGTTGCACCCATAATACCGAGTGTTCTTCCTTCTGAAACCTTAAACGAAACATCGGATAATATTTCATGCATATCCTCTTTATGGAAGGATACGTGTGAAAATTCAATCTCACCCTTGATTTTGTCTAAAACAACAGGATTTTCCGGATCTACGATAGTGGCTGATTCATCATATATTTTTTTAACCTTTTTATATGATGCAATTGCGCTTGAAAAACTGTTTGTAAGCCATCCGAGCATTTCCATAGGCCAGACAACATTTTGTGAGTATGCAACGAATGCGGACACCTCTCCAAGAGTCATCTTTCCTTTTATATAGAAGAAACCACCGCTCAACAATATAAGGAACGGAATGATTCTTGATATGAATTGGAAATAGGGATAGTACTTAACAAAGGTTTCGGTTTCCTTTATGTTAAGCTCACAATATTTCTCGTTGTGCTTTTTAAACTTTTCAATTTCGTATTTTTCACGTGCGAAGGCCTTTACTGTTCGTACGCCTCCTATATTTTCTTCAGCCGTAGTATTCAATACAGCATTTTCTTCTGAAATATCTTCATATACCGTATCAAGTTTCTTTTCAAGAATAACGGCAAGTATGCCACAGATTGACATTGCTATGACAGGTATAAAAGCAAGAACCCAGTTTAACCTAAACATACAGTAGACGATGATAAGGGTGTGCACGAATACTTCAATCAAAAGCATGGAAACGTATGAGAGCGCATCCCATATCTTGTCGATATCATCCTTTATACGAGCCATTATTTCGCCGGTATTATTCTTGTCAAAATATGCAGTATCAAGATGCTCGACATGAATAAACAAATCTCTTCTCAGTAAACAGGCTATATTCACTGAGCAGTAATCGAAACAGACTTCCTTTACGTACTGAAGAATGAATCTGCCGATTCCTATAAAGAGTATTCCCCACAAAAGAAGATCGACATAAGTCAGGTCTTTTCCGATGATTACGTCATCAACAAGATGAAGCATAATCTGTGGAGAAAGCATATCAAGCGATACTGAAAGAATCAGCGCCACAACAGCACATATATAATGAAATCTGTATTTCTTTAAATAAACTTTTAACTTAAATCCTTTGGTATTAATAAAAATCCCTCCCTGTAATTCTCCGAACGATGTTGTATTTTTGAACATAAAAAAACCCGGTAACATTCAATGCTACCGGGTAATCTGTTCTGCATTCGAAATAAACCTATCGACACACCAATCCGGAGGTAGCAAAAATAAAACTTTCAGTATTAACTGATGAAACTGTCATTTTGATAATTAAATTCATTTCTTTTACCTCCTTCTTTAATATTTGTCCACTTTCAACGGACACAAGTTAAGATATATCACATTTGAATTATTGTCAAGCACTATTTTTTAAGTTACATTGTTTTGTGGAGGAATAATATATGCTTAGCTTAATTATCAGAATACTTATAAAGAATCCTGAAGATGTAAAGGATTCAAAGGTTAGGGAAAAGTACGGAGTTATCTGCGGAGGTTACGGAATCTTCTTAAATTTGCTTTTGTTTGCGGGCAAGTATATAGCCGGTATCCTTAGTGCATCAATTGCTATGACGGCAGATGCTTTCAACAACCTTTCCGATGCCGGTTCGTCTTTGATTTCCGTTATTGGCTTTAAACTTGCCGGACAAAAGCCAGATCCCGAGCATCCGTTCGGACACGGAAGAATGGAATATCTTACGGGCCTTGGCGTTTCCTGCATTATTGTGATTATGGGTTATGAGCTTATAACAGATTCTTTTCAGAAAATTTTGCACCCCGAAGAACTTTCTTTTTCCTGGATATCGGTTGCAATTTTAGTGGCTTCCGTACTTGTTAAATGCTATATGTCCTTTTATTCAAGAAGAATTGGAAAAAAGATTGATTCACAGACACTTCTCGCTGTATCAACAGATTCGCTTTCCGACTGTATTTCAACAATAGTGGTTATAGCAGCGACGCTTGTTCACTTCTTTTTTGATATTCACCTTGACGGAATTTGTGGATTACTTGTTGGAGTTTTAATCATTATAGCCGGTGTAAAAGCGGCAAAAGAAACAATAACGCCACTTCTTGGAGCGGCTCCGACTCCTGAGTTTGTTAAGGCCGTCGAAGAGATTGTTCTTTCGCATGATGAGATTGTCGGAATTCATGATCTTATTGTTCATGACTATGGACCGGGAAGACTTATGATTTCTTTGCATGCCGAGGTCCCCGATACCGGTAATATCAATGATCTTCACGATGTGATCGATGTAACCGAGTATGAACTTATGACCAAACTCGAGTGCCATGCGGTTATACATATGGATCCTGTAGCTGTAGGTGATCCCGAAACCGATGCGGTAAAGGCTGCGGTTAAGGATATTGTTAAAGAGATAGATGAGATGCTTAGCATTCATGATTTCAGAATGGTAAAAGGAAATACGCACACAAATCTTATTTTTGACACTGTCGTGCCTTACAGCATAAAGAAAACGGATGACGAGATAAGAGAAGAGATTCGTAGGAAAGTTAGTCTACATAACTCAAAGTATTTATGTGTCATTACGGTTGACCGCGATTATACCGGAAGGTAACGATTATATTATAAAAGTATGAAATAAAGGGGAACATATCGCCTGAATATGGTGTGTGTTCCCTTTCGTCTATAATTTTATGTTGACAGGATTGTTCTTTATGGTAAACTTAATTATGTAAACAAATTTCGGAATATTTACTTAAGGGGAAGCAAATGATTGAACTTTCAGAAGTACTCAAAATTGCAAAGATAGCAGGCGCAAGCGACGTTCATCTTACGGTAGGTATACCTCCGAAGATGCGTGTCAACGGTGACCTTATTAATATGGATTTTCCTAAGATGCTTCCTCCGGATACGGAAGCTGTTAAAAATGAGATTATGACAGATAAACAGAAAGAGATATTCGACGATAAAGGCGAGTATGATATGTCTTTTTCTATTCCCAATCTTGGCCGTTACAGAGTAAATGTATATCACCAGAGAGGTTCTGTTGCTCTTGCTTTCAGACTTGTTGGAACTGAAGTTCCGGCGCCTGAACTTCTTGGTATCCCTGAAAGTGTTATTGAACTTTCACAGCGTAAAAGGGGGCTTGTACTTGTAACAGGACCCACGGGCTCCGGTAAGTCAACGACTCTTGCCGCTATTATTAATAAAATCAACATGACAAGAGATGCTCATGTTATTACGCTTGAGGATCCTATCGAATATCTTCATTCACATCAGATGTCAATGGTTAACCAGCGTGAGATCGGTATTGACTCTGGTTCGTACGCCAATGCGTTAAGGGCGGCTCTTCGTGAAGACCCTGATGTTATTCTTGTGGGAGAAATGCGTGACTTTGAGACAATCAGCGTTGCAATTACAGCTGCCGAAACAGGTCATCTTGTCCTTTCTACATTGCATACAATAGGTGCTGCGAGTACCGTTGACCGTGTTATTGATGTATTCCCGCCTCATCAGCAACAGCAGATTCGTATACAGCTTGCAAACGTACTTGAGGCGGTTATTTCACAGCAGCTTATTCCGACTGCGGACGGAAGAGGCCGTGTTGCAGCATTTGAAGTAATGCATGCCAATCATGCTGTCAGAAATCTTATCAGAGAAGGTAAGTCACATCAGCTTATGAGCGTAATTCAGACGAATCGTAAACTAGGTATGATTACGATGGACGAAGCCATTACTCAGGCATATTACAGTGGTAAGATTTCAAAAGAAAGTGCGATTGAATTTGCACAGGATGTTGAGGGTATGGAATTAAAACTAGGGTAATATGAGGTTAATTTAATATTTTTAGAATGAAGGTCTAAGATGTGGGGGCATCGATGATCTTTTGAATCAATTTAGGAATAGTCGGTGTCAGATATGAGATATGGATTTTTCGAGGGTTGTGGAACAATCCCGGGGGGTGTTGTATGGCATATTACGGACAACGAAAACTTAAACTTGGTGAATTACTTGTTAACGGTAATGCAATTACCGCTGAACAGCTTGAAAAAGCTTTGGCTGTGCAGAAAGCCAACAGGAGAAAACTTGGAGAGATTCTTGTTGACACAAATATCACAACCGAAGAGATTATTGCTGAAACTCTTTCAAGTCAGCTTGGCTATGCCATGGCTGATCTTAATAATATAAGCATAAATTCTGAAATTCTGTCTTTAGTATCGGCAACGGTACTTCGAAAGAACAAAGTCCTTCCAATTTCTTATGCACCGGACAATATGAATATTTTGCGAGTGGCAATGGGAGACCCTCTTGACCTGGATGCGATTGATGATATTTCAATCATAACCGGTTGTCAGGTAGAGCCTCTTGTCAGCACGCCTTCTTCGGTTATGATCGCTCTCGACCGTTTGTACGGAACGGACGATATGGACATGGCGTTGGAAGAATATACAAAAGAACGCCTTTCAAAAGAAGATGACAGCGAAGAAAACTCTGAAGAAATATCAAATTCACCTATCGTAATGCTTGTCCGTGACCTCATTGAAAAGGCAGCAAGAAAACGTGCTTCTGATATTCATATTGAGGCACTTGAAAATTCGGTTCGTGTAAGATTCAGAGTGGATGGTGCTTTGTTTGAATATAAGAGATATCCGATTCAGCTTTTGCCTGCAATTTCAGCACGCATCAAGATTATCGGCGGAATGGACATTGCTGAAAAAAGAAAACCTCAGGACGGCCGTATTACTCATGTTGTAGACCGTACCGAATATGATATTCGTGCATCGGTTCTGCCTTCCGTATACGGCGAAAAGATAGTTATGCGTCTTGCGGTAAAGAAAGCTCTCACAAGAAATAAGTCCGAACTCGGTCTTAAACCTAACGAACTTAAGCAGTTTGACCATATTATTTCGAATCCTCACGGCATTTTGCTTGTTACGGGACCTACAGGTTCAGGTAAATCGACTACGCTTTATACGGCGCTTAGTGAACTTAATAAAGAAGATGTAAATATCATAACGGTTGAGGACCCTGTAGAAGCAAATATAGACGGCATTAACCAGGTTCAGGTTAATAATAAAGCAAATCTTACTTTTGCTTCGGCATTAAGATCAATTTTAAGACAGGACCCCGATATCATAATGATCGGAGAAATCCGTGATAAGGAAACTGCAGGAATTGCCGTACAGGCATCAATAACAGGTCATCTTGTTGTTTCGACACTTCATACAAACTCATCGGCAAGTACGATTACCCGTCTTGAAGATATGGGAATCGATTCTTATCTTATTGCCGATTCTGTTGTCGGCGTAATTGCACAAAGGCTTGTCAGAAGACTTTGCCCCGACTGTAAACAGGCTTATGAAGCAACTGCTGATGAACTTGAAACACTTGGCATAAATGACGGTGGTAAACACATTATTTATAAACCCAAGGGTTGCCCTAATTGTGATGACATGGGTTATAAAGGCCGAATCGGTGTTTATGAAATTATGGAAATGACACCGGCACTTAAAGAGATAATAAGTAAGGGCGGAAACGCAGAAACAATAAAGGTTCAGGCAATAAAAGAAGGAATGCACACACTTCGTATGAGTGCAACCGAGTATGTTTTGGACGGAACAACATCTGTCAGTGAAATGATAAAAGTATCCTTTGATAATTAGTGAGGGACAAAATGACATCTTATGGCTATGAAGCAATAGGAAAAAACGGAGAAACGGTTAAGGGCAGTCTTGAAGCCGAAAACCTTGAACTTGCAAGGACAGCGCTTAATTCACAGGGTTTGCTTGTCATAAACATTAAAGAACAGAGTATCTTTACGAAGGATATTAATCTTGAAATCGGAGGTTATCCGACAGCGAGAGATCTTTCGGTTTTCTGCAGACAGTTTGTCAGCATGACAAGGTCCGGTGTAACTATT
This sequence comes from Lachnospiraceae bacterium, assembly GCA_045627845.1. GTDB lineage: Bacteria > Bacillota > Clostridia > Lachnospirales > Lachnospiraceae > UBA1258. The sequence continues at coordinate 20,041 of JAZQOL010000031.1, forward strand.
TTGGAGTGCTTGAAACTTTTGGAAGAACAGACTGAAAATAAGCGCTTAAAAGAAGCAACATCGAACGTCCGGGTTAATGTTGAAAAGGGTGAAACACTTTCAAATTCATTAAGACTTTATCCAAAGATTTTTCCGGAACTCATGATTAACATGGTAACGGCGGGCGAAGCATCCGGCTCGTTGGATGTGGCACTTGAGCGAATGTCGGTGCAGTTTGAAAAAACGGCAAAGACAAAAGCAATGGTTAAAAAGGCAATGATATATCCCGTGATTGTCTGCATAGTTGCTTTGATTGTAATAGTAATAATGCTTGTTTTTGTTATTCCAAGATATTCGGCAATGTTTGGAGAACTCGGAGTTGATCTTCCGGGAATTACATTATCGGTAATGGCAGCAAGTGACTTTATTATAGGCAACTGGTTCATTCTTTTGCCTGTATTGGTTGCAGTGATTCTTGGATTATCTGCCTGGGGAAAGACAGATTCCGGCAAACATTTTTTCCATAAAATCAAACTTGGACTTCCTATTGTAAAGGGACTTGAGATTAAACAGGCGTCCTCACTTATGGCAAGAACACTTTCGACACTTCTTGCAGCAGGTGTTCCTTTGATAGAAGCAGTTGAAATATCAACAAGAGTATTGGAAAATGTGTATTTTCGTGAAGCTATGGAAATGTGTCACGAGGAACTTGTTATAGGACAGCCTTTATCAAATCCCTTAGAGGAAAGCGGTCTTTTTCCTCCTATGGTATATCATATGGTTCGAATCGGAGAAGAATCCGGTAACGTTGAGGATATGCTTTCGAAAACCGCGGATTATTATGACGAAGAAGTGGAAATGGCGGTTCAGTCACTTATGGCAGCCATGGAACCATTGATTATTATTATCCTCGCTGTCGTAGTCGGAGGACTTGTGGCAGCCTGCCTTGCACCGATGCTTAAGATGTACAGTGCACTCGGCAACTTATAATGTATTAACCTTCTGACGTAGGGACAGAAGATTAAGATAAATCAAACCAAAAGGAGATTTAAAAAATGAAGAAAAATGACAACAAAGGATTTTCATTGGTGGAACTTATTATCGTTATTGCAATTATGGTTATTCTTGTAGTAGCCATCGCACCTCAGTATCTGAAGTTTGTTCACAATGCAAAGATTTCAACCGATGTTCAGACCGGTCAGCAGATGGTTACAGACATCAGTACAGCTATTGCTAACGGCGATTCAATCACTATATCTAACTACACCAGCCTTCCTTCAAAACTTGGAGGAACTTGGGCTATTACATACGATGCAATTAGCGGTGTAAGCAAGATTACAATTTCAGGAGTAACAAACGGTAACGGAAAGACATCATATGAAATTTTCCCCAATCCCGATAACACTACTGACGGTGTAAATCAGCCTTTCAACGGAGTTGGTCTTAAGAAATAATCACGAGGTACTTTAATGCCCGAAGCAATTTTTATTCCGATTTACATATTTACCTTCCTTTACGGACTGGTAATCGGATCTTTTCTAAATGTAGTAATCTACAGAGTTCCGAAACATGAAAATATTGTAAACGTGAGAAGTCATTGTATGAAGTGCGATTACCGGCTACGCTGGTACGACCTCATTCCCTTATTCTCGTATATGTTTCTTCGGGGAAAATGCAGGAACTGCGGAGAAAAGATTCCTCTGCAGTATCCTGTCATTGAATGTGTAAACGGTCTTATATGGCTGTTTACAGTACTCATAAACGGAATCAATGTAAAGTCCCTACTTTTTTGCCTTACATTTTCCGCATTACTTTCACTTAGCATTATTGATTTCAGAACATTCGAGATTCCAATCGGTTTTAACATATTTATTGCATCCGTTGGAGTTATAAATCTGATACTGGATAAAGAAAGTTTTCTCGACTATATTATCGGGGCAGTGTCCGTATCGGGATTTCTTTTAATAATTTACATCATAACCAAAGGCGGAGGAATCGGTGGCGGAGACGTTAAACTCATGGCAGCTGCCGGATTTCTTCTCGGTTGGCAGAATATTGTACTTTCTTTGTGTATCGGGTGTGTTGTAGGAGCAATAATACATTTGATACGAATGAAATTTTTTAAGGCGGGACGGGTTCTCGCGATGGGGCCTTATCTTTCGATAGGCATATTTATTTCCGCATTATTCGGAAAAACAATTATTTCTGCATATTTATCTCTTTTTACTTTTTAAAGGAATTAAAGGAGCGTTATGTCTAAGATTCTTAGTATTGAGGTTGGAAATTCTCTCACAAAAGTTGTTGAAACCGATTATAAGGTCAAACAGCCAAAAGTATATAAATATTTTACAATCCCTACACCGGAAGGCGTTTTTGAGGATGGCTATATCAATGAGTGTGAGGAATTTGCCGGACAATTAAAGGCTGCACTTAGTGAGAATAAGATAAAGACGAAACAGGCTGTTTGTACGGTTGCAAGTTCTAAGATTGCAAATAGGGAAGTAATTCTTCCGATGATTAAACCCGGGCAGGTTGCTTCCGCGGTTAAGGCAAATGCTTCTGAATATTTTCCGATTGACTTGTCGCAATATGAGATAGGAAATCTTGTGCTTGGTACAGTTCCTGCTGAAGGAGACAAAACAAAACTTCGTGTAATGGCGCTTGCCTGTGAAAAGGCTCTCATCGATAATTATGACGATTTTTGCCAGAAGGCAGGGCTAAAACTTTTAAGCCTTGATTATGCAGGAAACAGTTTGTTTCAGATTATGAAAAGAGAGGTTTCGGAAGAAACCGAAATGGTTATAAAGGTTGAAGAACAGTCAACAATAGCGACTGTTATTTCAAATCAGAATCTTTCGATGCAACGTAATCTTGCTTACGGAATCGATAATATGATTCAGACTATGATGGCATCGTCGGCATTTACGCAAAAAAACTATGCCGAATGCTTAAATAAACTTCAGGGAGAGACTTGCATAAAACTGTCGCTTTCTGAGAATGAATATGAAAATGAATCGGGTCTCAACGAAGCTACAAAGGTTGCGATAACCGATATGACAGAGGCACTCGGACCACTTATCGGTAATGTGGGAAGAGTAATAGATTTGTATAATTCAAAAAATTCCGAACATCCGATTACAAAGGTACTTCTTATTGGACTTGGATCTCAGATAAGCGGCTTATCCAAACTTTTTACAAAGGAACTCGGAGTTAAAACTGTAGCCGTTGAAACAGTTCAGTCTGTAGGCTGGACACAGGTTATGGGTTTTGGAAACAGTGGCGAATATATCACAGCTATGGGTGCTGCCTATTCATCCATAGGCTTTGTTAATGAAGATAAAAAGAAAAATGATTTAAAGACCGTTAACTACACTAATCTTATAATTCTTTCCGCAGTTGCGGTTTTGGCTATAATTTCGGTACTGCATGTATTCAGCGTTCTTCCTTATAAAGAAGAACTTCAAAGAAATACAATGCTTCGTTCGCAGGAGGCAATATATCTTCCGGGCGAGGCTGTAGCACAAAAGCATGATAAAATGGCTATTTTATACAGCGAAATTGAGTCAGCATACGGAATTACGGAAAATAACAATGATAATATAATTGCTTTTCTTAGTGAGCTTGAACTTAAACTTCCAAAGGAAGCGGAGGTTACCGAGTTTTCATCCGATAACATTGCGGCAAATATTACAATCAGGGTAACCGATATGTCGGTTGCTGCAAAGGTAATTGAGACTCTGCGCGATTTTTCAAGTATTACGAATGTTTCTTTCGGATCCATATCTGAGGCAGAAGAGAAAGCCTTAAAGGATACAAATAATAAGATTGCTGAGGCGCTTGAGAAAGGCGACGTGGAGACTTTATTTGAAAATCCGCCTTATTTTGTGTTTACGGCGGTCTGCACCTATGTTCCTAACAAAGCTACCGATTTCAGTGGGGAGAAGTAATAATGGAAAAGAAGCAGAATAAGTTAAGAAATACTGTTAAAAAAACTGACGGAAAAACAATACTTAAGTACGTTCTCTTGCTGGAGTTTCTTCTCGTTCTTTGCGTATATCTGTTCGTGTTCAATAAATATAACGAACAGACCGAAAACTTGAGGAGTCAGAATAACGCTCTGTTTACAAGAAATCTTGAGCTTAAGACGAAATACGACAAAATGGAAGAGAACAAAGCCGATATTGAAAGAATGAAATCTGAGATAACCGACATTCTTGAAATCTTTCCGGCAGATGTTCTTGAAGAAGATATTCTTATGCTCGCCGTTGATACTGTGGATAAAGCGGACGTCGGATATAAGAGCATAAATGCATCGGACAGAATTTCTTTTTATGAGATAGATAATCAGATAATAACCGACGCTGAGATTGATGAGCTTACTGAAGCAATTTCTTTTGGGAAAAGAACGGTTAAATATGCAAATATTACCGATTATTCCAATCTAAAAGAGATTATTAGAACAATTCAGAGTGCTGATGGAAAGGTAGTTATCAACAACATTTCTTACACAAAAAATGACGAAGATGTATGCCTTGAAGGTACAATTGAGGTCATTAACTACTATGTAAACGGCACAGGAAAGGAATATAAGCCAAGACGTATTCCGGGATATGAAGCAGGTCTTGCCGATTTATTCAGACTTTACGATGTATCAGACGAGGAAGTAACCACTGATTTATAAAATGACAGAAAAAAAACGTGAAAGAAAACTTAATAATGAGGGCTTCAGCCTTATTGAGGTTTTGGTTGCCGTGATTATTATAGCGCTTGTGGCAGGGCCGATACTTATGAGCTTTGTCATGAGCTCGCGTTTTAATAAGGATGCGCGAATAAGCCAGGATGTGAATACGGTTGCCGACAGTTTTATGGAAGAATTCAAGGGTGGTAGTCTTGAGGCTGTGTATACCAATCCTTCGCTCCATCATTTCGATGCTGTTTCTTTTGACGGAACGGGAAAATATACTTTCTCTGCAAAGAACTACGATTTTGTTGGCGCGAAGTATGACATACGTGCAATTGTTACACCAAAGAGTACGAGCACCGTTATTGAGACCGAGCCGATTGGTGATAACGATTTTGTGTTTATGCAGGATCTTTCTTATGACAAATCCTGTTACGATTATCTTGTCGGAGAGGTTTATAATGCCTGGAATGCTGCTGCATCGTTTGGAAGTGACTATCCTTACATAACTGATGCTGACAAAAAGGACTACATCACCGTTGACAGAGTTATCAAGGTTAATGTTGGTACAAATGCCGATAGCAGTAAAACAGTTACCGTTACATATGTATATAATTATTCCGTCGCTGAAAAAACATATACGAATCCCGTTACAGGAGATATTACTGTTATTCCTTCGTATACCGGAAGCATATCGAGCGATGTCTCATGGGCACCAAAGCCCGGGGCTGTATATACAAAGAATTACGCTTTTGCAACCCCTTTAAACCGCATTTATTTATGCTATTCACCTGTATATGCGTCATCGTCTGAGTGCAGGGTTAGAAGCGACAGGATTGATATTACCGGAGCAGGTGTGCACACGGTATATATTTTAAAACAGCAAAATCCATATCTTTCAGGAAATCTGTCTTATATGGAAGCAAATTACCGAATGTACGTTACGGGAAGCAATTATTATCATAATTTGGACATAAATCTAAGTTCTGGAAATTACGATCCGACGATTACTTATGCCGACAGTTCGAAGTCGATTTATTTAAATCCGGGTACTTCGATGCTTACGGATAAAAACCTTGTGTATGACGTGAAAATAGAAGTGTACGAGAATGGAGCCTACGGACATTTTGGATCAAAAACTCCTTTATATACACTTAGTGGAACGATGAATTCTGACTGATGAAAGAAAATTTTCGTATAAAAAGAAAACTTAATAATAAAGGTTCAGCGATTGTAACCGTTTTGATTGTGGTGCTTTTTTTAAGCGTACTTGCAACGACGATTTTATATCTTTCGAGCAGAAATTATATTATGAAACAGTCCGAAAGAAAAACGGTAGAGAGCTTTTACGGAAATGAAACGGCAATAGAAGAGATAAAGGCGGGCTTTGTTGTGATGTCGTCGGAAGCCTATAAACGGGCATATTTTCTTTCTTTAATTATGTATGCATCAAACGCTGATGATGAGGCGGCAAGAAGGAACTGTTTTCTTGAAAATTATAAAAACTGCTTTTTGCAGGTTTATAATGAAAGGCTTAATTCAGTTGGAGGATTAGGCCATGAAACAGATCTTATAAAAAGTTTTGTTTCGGACCCTTCAAAGAACGATGCGAATGTTTATTCATTTTCTTTTGTCGGTGGAGTTGATACCTCTATGGCATCATCATCGATTATAAGAATAAACGGTATATCTGTTACATATAAAAATGCAAAGAGCTTTACGTCGGAAATTTCGACAGATTTTGCAATTGTAATACCTGATATAGAAGGCGATGAAAATATAAATTCGGCTGATTTTGTTAAGTATGTAAACTGGGTTAAGGAATAATGACTAAAAATAACAGAGGTTATTCATTAATTGAATTAATTGTGGTAATTGCAATTCTTATGATTGTTGCAGGAGGCACAATATTAGGTGTGGGTGTTTTAAGCGGAAAGCCGGCAGACCAGTGTGCGAGTTCTTTGAACATGGCTTTTTCAAGTCATAGAGTATCTGCAAAGGGTAAAGCTTACGATGCTTCAAAGACATATCTGATTGTTAAAAAGGAATCGGATGATTGCATATACACCGAAGAGTCGATTGACGGGAATAAGACAACGCTTAAGATTTGCAGCAAGGGTGTTGATTTATCATACGTCCAGGGCGGAGTAACAAAAACACTTTCTCCCGGAAACAGCATAAAATTTACTTTTGACAGGGCAACAGGTGCTTTTAAGGTAGGAGATGACATTTCTCTTATAACTATAAAAAAGGCATCCAGAGAATATAATCTTACTCTTTACAACCTTACCGGAAAGGTAAAACTTTCAAAGATAAGATAATGAATAAAAACATTTTGATTATGAAATTATTTAAAGTTTTTTTCGGAAAAAAACTTAATAATAAAGGTGTAACGCTTGTCGAGTTAATCTGTGCGCTTGCAATTCTTACTCTTGTAGGCGGTTCGGTTGCGGGAATTGTTTATGTTTCCACGCAGACATACTCAAGAAGTACACTCGATCTTGACGTAATGCAGGAGTCGCAGTTTGCGTCTAATCTTATTAACAGTTACATTCAGGACGCAAAAGAAGTTTCTTTTAATCCGTCGACCCAGGTGCTTACAATTGAAACCTTTGACCGCACGATGGATTTTGGGTTTATAGATTCCGATTCGGACGGAGTAAGAGATTCTCTTTGGGTATCCGATGACGGTTTTGCAACAATGCAGCTTTGCGCTGAGAAAGTTACTTCTTTTTCATGCGATACTTCGGGATTTTCTTCTGACAGAGTCATATATGTCAATATGAATGTTAAATCCGGAGAAAAGGAATACAAGTCCGATTATGCTGTTACAGCAAGAAACGCAGAGGTAGTGCCCGGTGCAGTGACGGTATCAATAAACTGCCCGAAGGCGGTTGTTTTGGAACCGCTCCAAAGTTATTCAATTTATCCTTGTGAGATGGTGGGAGCTCCGGCAGGTTCATCTCTTTCTTTTGCCATTGCAGGATACGATCCCAATGCTTCTGTATCGGGAAATACCATTACGGTCGGAAAAGATGAATATAATTCTGAGTTTACGGTTACTGCTACCTGCAAAGACAGAGACGGTAATGTTCTTACAGTATCCAATATCAAGGTTTATGTAAGAAGAGTTACGGCTGTTAAACTTAATGCAAAGCTTGTGGCCGGAACAGAACTTGCTAAAAATGCAATCTATGAGATTACTGCCAATGTTGAAGGCACAAATCTTGATGAAAAGGTGTTCGAAACCGGGTATGTATCGCCATATCAGGTTGACTGGAATGAATTTTTTACCGTTACTATGGGTTCAAATTACGGAAGGTTCACACTCGATGGAACCCCTGTATGTGAGGGAAGCGTAGTAAGTGCTCCCAAATGCAGGGTAAAACTCACAGAATCAATGGCATACGGTGATGTGTTAAGAGTGGTTGCTACGGCAAGGCATCCTAAGGGGACCAATAAAACCTCGCGCTCCTATGTCAACTATAATATAACCGGTGAATGGAGACTTAGCGGACCTGCATATTCGATTGACAGCAATAAACTTTTCAGAGGAAGTAACGAGGCACAGGGATCATTTGCGTATGCTCAGACTTTAAAGCAGGAGATGCACAATAAATATTACCGGGACACCTTCTACAGCAAGATGTATTACCGATACAGAGAAGTAACTTTGTCCGGTGAGACTATTCTTTCAGCAGGTTCCTGGACTGACTGGCGTGAGAATCCGGGTGATTCCAATGATAGTATGTCAATAAACTTAAGACCTAAGGCAACGCAGGTATTTCATCCTTCATCAAATTATGAGATAGAACTTTGCCTTTGCTTGTGGGATTATTCAACAAACACATATGTGTGGCCTGGAGAATATAAACCTGCAGGAGGCGAAAGTCTTAACTCAAGCATTAATAAAATGATTGAAAATGCCACAAACGTTCAGATGATAGGGCGTTCGGTATTTGTAATCAGAGATATTATGCATACGGTTGCCATCAATTTTAACCTTAAATATATGAATGCCTGGCCGGGAATCATATTAAACGGAATTAATTCTCTTGGTACAGGATATGCACCTTATGAACTTGATAAGAATGAGACCTATGAGCTTGCAATGACAAATGCTCAGGGTATTGAATATAACCTTGTTAAAGATAAAATTGATTTTACCGTACAGCAGAAAGTTGGCGGAAGATGGGTTGATGTTTACTATGAAGGTAATCATCTTGGAGACCAGCCGTTTAGATTCGGACGCCTTCGATATGAGAACGGAAGCTATGTAATGACCTGTGGCAAGGACCAGAACAATAAGGGTTATATTAACAGTTCTTCCAACGAATTCAGAATCGTCATCAAAGGAAAGAATATTGAATATACCACCTATAACGGAGGGGTTAATTACGCTACCAACTACGGCGACTGTGACTTGTACAATCTAGGAACAGGAAAAGGCGTATTTTACTTTAGATTCAGATAAAGCCCGCGTTGACATTGAAATGGGCAGAGAGTATAATTTTTACGATTTTAAAGACATATATAGTGAAAGGAAAATATAAAATGGCAAAGAAACCTGCAGTATTATTGATACTTGACGGATACGGCCTTAACGATAAGGTTGAGGGCAATGCTGTTGCTTTGGCATCTACCCCCGTTATGGACAGACTTATGAAGGAATATCCTTTCGTAAAGGGTAATGCAAGCGGAATGGCAGTAGGTCTTCCTGAGGGTCAGATGGGCAACTCCGAAGTTGGACACCTTAACATGGGCGCCGGAAGAATTGTATATCAGGAGCTTACAAGAATCACAAAGGAAATCCAGGACGGAACTTTCTTTGAAAACGAGGCTCTTTTGAAGGCGATTGAAAATTGTAAAAAGAACGATTCATCACTTCATCTTTACGGACTTTTATCCGATGGTGGTGTTCACTCGCATAACACTCATCTTTACGGACTTTTGGAACTTGCTAAGAGAAACGGCATTTCAAAGGTATTTGTACATGCTTTTCTTGATGGACGTGACACTCCTCCTGCAAGCGGAAAGGATTTTGCTATCGCATTAAAGGATGAAATGGCTAAAATCGGTGTAGGCGATATCGCTACCGTTTCCGGAAGATATTATGCTATGGACCGTGATAACAACTACGACAGAGTTGAAGTTGCATACAATGCACTTACAAAGGGTGAAGGTGTTGAGGCAGCTGACGCTGTATCCGGTATCCAGGCTTCTTATGATGCAGGTGTTACAGATGAGTTTGTAAAGCCCATGGTTGTTAAGAAGGATGGACAGCCCTTAGCTACCATTAAGGATAAAGATTCAATTATTTTCTTTAACTTCAGACCCGACAGAGCAAGAGAGATTACAAGAGCTTTCTGTGATGATGATTTCAAGGGCTTTAACCGTGGCAAGAGACTTGATGTTACATATGTATGTTTCTCTGATTATGATCCTACAATTGCCAATAAGGAAGTTGCATTCCACAAGATTTCCATTACAAATACATTTGGCGAATGGATTGCTGCAAACAATATGAAACAGGCTCGTATCGCAGAAACCGAAAAGTATGCACATGTTACATTCTTCTTTAACGGTGGTATCGAGGCTCCCAATAAAGACGAAGAGAGAATTCTTGTAAATTCTCCCAAGTATATTCCTACATATGACAAGAAACCTCGTATGAGTGCGTATACTGTTGCTGATAAACTTTCTGAGGCAATTGCAAAGAAGAATGAGGATGGTTCATCTTATTATGATGTTATTATCTGTAACTTTGCTAATCCTGACATGGTAGGACACACAGGTGTTCTTGATGCTGCAAAGGAAGCAGTTGAAGTTATTGATAAGTGTGTTGGCGAAATCGTTAACCTTGTTAAGGAACATGACGGTGTAATGTTTATCTGTGCCGATCACGGTAATGCAGAACAGCTTGTTGACTATGAGACCGGAGAACCCTTTACAGCTCATACTACAAATCCTGTTCCTTTCATTCTTGTTAACTATGATCCTGCTTATACACTTAAGGAAGATGGATGCCTTGCAGACATCGTTCCCACACTTATTGAGTGCATGGGCATGAAGCAGCCTGAAGAAATGACAGGAACAAGTCTTCTTATTAAAAAGTAATTTAATTTAGTGCTTGAAAAACACTGATAGGTATGATAGTATATCTAATGCTTGGCATTAGGAGGTATAATTTAATGGTAAGAACAATTTTAACAATAGTATTTATAGTGGTTTCTTTAGCACTTTTAATAGTTGTACTGATGCAGGAAGGTAAGTCAGCAGGTCTTGGAGCTATCCAGGGAGCAGCTGAGACATACTGGGGCAAGGCAAAGGGAAAGAGCATGGAAGGAATGCTTGGCAAGGTTACCAAGATTCTTGCAATAGCTTTCATGTTACTTGCAGCTGTGCTTAACATTGGTGCATTATAGGATTCAAGTTAAATGAGACCACTCGAGTATCGAGTGGTCTTTTCTTTTTTGAGAGGATACATGAAGGATAATATTAAAGATAAAAGGAAAAAATTAATACTGGAGCTATTTAAGGACGAACTGTATTCTCCTATGAAGAGAAAAGAACTTGCGATGTTTATGCAGGTTGATGATTCGATAAGAGCAGAGTTTGATTCCGTAATTGATGAGATGCTTTCTGAAGGTCTTATCGAGCAGAGCAAGCGGGGAAAACTTGTATTAAAAGATCATGCAAAAGGTCAAGATAATCACGAGGAATCTTCTTTTGACAAAAAGAGGGCTAAGGCACTTGGAGAAGATAAGAAAGAACCTACCTTCACCGGCAGATATATAGGAAATGCAAGAGGTTTTGGATTCGTTGAAGTGGAAGGAATGACAGAAGACTTTTATGTTCCGGAAGGATTCGAAAACACGGCGTTGCATAATGATACTGTTGAAATTGAAATCCTTCATAAAGGTAAAAAGCAGGGTTCACGTGTCGAAGCAAGAGTAATACGCGTTGTCGAAAGAAGCAATGACGTTATAGTTGGGACTTATGAAGCAGGAAAAAATTATGGGTTTGTCATAACCGATAATGCGAAGTTCTCAAACGATATTTTCATATCAAAAGAAAACTCAAAAGGCGCTGTCGACGGACATAAGGTAGTTGTTAAAATAATAAAATATGGTGACGCAAAGCATAATCCTGAAGGCAAAATTGTTGAGATTATAGGACATCAAAACGATCCCGGAGTAGATATTCTTTCGATTGCACTTGCGTTTTCTGTTCTGACAGAGTTCCCGGAGAAGGTTCTTAATCAGGCAGAGGGAATGAATAAGCCTGTTTCTGTAGCAGATTGCGACGGAAGAACAGATCTTCGAGATGTAATGATGGTGACTATTGATGGAGAAGATGCAAAAGATCTTGATGATGCGGTAAGCTTAACAATAGAAGACGATAAGTATATACTTGGCGTTCATATTGCGGATGTGTCAAACTATGTGCAGGAAGGTTCGGCACTTGACAGAGAGGCTTTGAAACGCGGAACAAGCGTATACCTTGCTGACAGAGTGATTCCAATGCTTCCGCATACCTTATCTAACGGAATCTGTTCGTTAAATGAGGGTGAGGACAGGCTTGCCATGTCTTGCATTATGAAAATAGATTCTAACGGAAAAACAGTTGATTATAAGATATGTGAATCTGTTATCAATGTTAATCACAGAATGTCATACAATCAGGTTAAAGCCATTATAGAAAATAATGATGAAGACATGAGCAATAAGTTTTCTGATGTTGCTCCAATGCTTCACAAAATGCAGGAGTTGTCTCTGATTCTTAGAGAAAAACGTCATAAACGAGGTGCGATTGATTTTGATTTTCCCGAGACAAAACTTGTGCTTAACGATAAGGGCGAGCCTGTAGAAATAAAGCCCTATGATAGAAACGAAGCTACAAAACTTATCGAAAGCTTTATGCTTGCTGCCAACGAAACCGTAGCTGAGCATTACTTTTGGCAGGAGGCACCTTTTCTTTATCGTATTCATGAAAATCCTGATGAGGAAAAGATTAAAAAACTGCGTACTTTCATAAAAAACTTTGGCTATTCCATAAAGAGTACATCCGATGAAATACATCCAAAGGAGTTTCAGAAGTTAATTGAAAGGGTTGAAGGTACCAAAGAAGAACCTCTTATTACAAGACTTACATTAAGATCAATGCAACAGGCAAAATATTCACCTGTGTGTGAAGGCCATTTTGGTCTTGCCTGTGAATACTATTCACATTTTACGTCACCTATAAGACGATATCCCGATCTTCAGATTCATAGGATAATAAAGGATGATTTAAGACATCGTTTAAATGATGCAAAGAAGAGCCATTATGATGAAATCTTAGAATCGGTTGCGTCTTCGACAAGCAAATGCGAAAGAAGAGCCGATGAGGCTGAACGGGAAACTGTTAAACTTAAAAAAGCACAATTCATGGCTTCAAGGATCGGTGAAATCTACGAAGGTGTAATAAGTTCTGTTACCAGCTGGGGAATTTACGTTGAACTTGAGAACACCGTTGAAGGACTTGTTCACGTATCGTCATTAAAAGGATACTATCGATTTGACGAAGCCCATTACGAGCTTGTCGGCGAAGATTCGGGAATAGTGTACAGACTTGGTGAGAAGGTCAAAGTCATGGTTCATGATGTTGACCTAACATTGAGAACTGTCGACTTTATTATTGCTGATTTTGATCTTGATGATGCTGTTCATGATTTCTATAAAAAGGGCAGAAGATAGTTATTTACAAAGAGCTTTATTTTTACTAATATATATTCATTGAAAAGAGGTGAGACAGGTGGCAACCAAAGAGCCATTAAAGCTTGTTTGCAATAACAAGAAGGCTTATCACGATTATTTTATAGAAGAGAAGTTTGAAGCCGGAATCGAACTTGCCGGCACTGAGGTTAAGTCACTTCGTCTTGGTAAGTGTTCAATAAAAGAATCATTCATAAGAATTGATAAGGGTGAGGTATATGCATACGGTATGCACATTACTCCTTATGAGATGGGTAATATTTTTAATAAAGATCCTCTCAGACCCAAGAAACTTCTTTTGCATAAGGTTGAGATTTTGAAACTTCACGGTAAAATAACCGAAAAGGGATATACACTTGTTCCTTTGCAGGTCTATTTTAAAGAAGGAAGAGCAAAACTCGAGTTTGGACTTGCAAGAGGAAAGAAACTTTTCGATAAAAGAGAAGATAAGGCCAAAAAGGACTTGAGACGTGAACTCGAAAGGGACTTTAAGGTAAAGAATCTCTGATAATAAATTCCGGGGCAGTCAAGGTTTCGACGGGGATTTTGAAGCTGGAGAAGCGAGTCGCATGGTAATGCGTTAAATGGCCAAATTAAAATTAAACGCTAACGAAAATTTAGCATACGCTGCCTAATTGGCAGTAGTCGGCTCTTAGGCACCTACGCTTAAGAAACCCGGCTTCGACTACGTAGGAAACGACATTATCAAAGCTTTGAGATAATGGGCGTATTATGAAGCTACTAAAGATATGAGGGCGTGCACCACCTTGTATCTGAGGGAATGCATTTCGGTTCACTACACTCGTAGAAGGACAGGGGATGGGTCTTCGGACACGGGTTCGACTCCCGTCTGCTCCACTTGATAATATCGGACGTTCAAGACGCCGAACAAAAAAGAACAAACTAATGACTTTGTCGTTGGTTCGTTCTTTTTTTGATGCTATAATATATTTGATATTTTTTGTGCAAATTTTGAGAATGACGGCGAGAAAAATGACTGAAAAACTTTATGATTATGATGCTTATATGATTTCCTTTGATGCAAAGGTTTTAGAATGTGTAAAAACGGAGAACTGTTACAGAGTTTGTTTGGATAAAACTGCTTTTTTTCCTGAGGAAGGAGGCCAGACATCGGATATTGGAAGTCTTGAAAACGCCGCGGTTACCCACGTCGAGATTAAAAATGATGACATTTTTCATTATGCTTCAAGCCCTCTTGAAGTGGGGGCAATTGTCCATGGAGAGATTGATTGGAACCATAGATATCGTAATATGCAGATGCATAGTGCGGAACATATTTTTTCGGGGCTTGTATACAGAGCGTTTGGATTTTGTAACGTCGGTTTTCATTTGAGTGATAATTCCGCAACAATGGATTATGACGGTAAAATTTCTTTGGATGATATCAAACAACTTGAGAATATTGCTAATGAAGCAATCGTATCGGGAAAAGTTATTACCGCTCTCTATCCATCAAAGGAGGAACTTTCTGCCATTGATTACCGGTCAAAGAAAGAGTTATCGGGTGCTGTCAGAATCGTTACGGTTGAAGGCATAGACGTTTGTGCCTGTTGTGCACCACATGTTGCCAATACTTCAGAGATAGGCATTTTTAAAGTTATTTCTGTTGAAAACTACAAAGGCGGAGTGAGAATTCATTACCTCGCAGGGAAACGTGCATTGGAAGATTATGACGCAAGGATAGATTGCCTTAATGAGGTATCCAAGCTTCTTTCAGCAAAATCCGGTGATGAGATATTAAAACTTCAAAAAGTTTTAAATGATTATAACGGGTTGAAGCTTGAGTACAATAATCTTAAAACAGAATTTTTTGATTATATTATCAGGAATAATAAGTCGGATAAAGAATATGGTTTCTTTTGCTGCGACGGAAGAGATTCTTCTTATATGAAGTTTATTATGGAATCTCTCAGACGAGTATATTCGGGGACGTGTTTTGTTTTTGCAAAGATTTCCGATAATGAATACAGATATCTTATAGAATCCGATACGGAAGACCTTAGTGTTCTTTCTCTTAACTTAAGAGAAAGATATGGTGCAAAGGGCGGCGGACGAAAAAATTCGATTCAGGGTACTGTTTGTTCAAATGACTGCGTTGAACGCCTAAAAGGATTCGGAACAATATAGTTTGAGTGAATGAGGGGATGAATGTCGTTTTTACTTACGACAGAGGGGCTTAAAAAACCGGAGGAATACTTATGGAAAATATTGAAGAACTTACTGTTGACGGTTATATTTTTGCCGGAAAAGATGATGCGGAACTAGCCAAAAACGAGATTCGAAAAATTGAGTATATTGAGTCTCATACGGATATGCGCAAATTTGAAATTGTGCGTTCGATATATGATAAGGCTTTGGAGGAAAGGTACTTTCAGACTCCGATAGGTCTTGAGTATATGCGGGATCTTCAACGTTCCCTTAAAGGTTTTGGAGTTAAGGATGAAGATATTAAGCCTATTCCTTTATATACAAAATTTAAAAGGATTTCGTTTAAAGATGACGATAAGGTTAAAAACCGTGTTACAAAGGCTCAGAAAAAGGAAATGTCACTTCGTATGAAATACAGAAATGCTGTTTTGGTTGCGGTTGTTTTTGGCATTATCTGTTTTGGAATGCTCTTGATTACACTAAACGGAACGACTCCAAATGCCATAAATTACAAACAGGCTGTTACAAATCAATATGCCGAATGGGAGCAGAATCTGAAAGAAAGAGAGGCTGTTATAAGAGAAAAAGAAAGAGAATTCGGTATTAATCAGTAGTTTTCACAATTTGTACATAATATATATATAAAATACATCGGTATATAAACGGAGGTACCGAATGGATAAACTTAAGGTTCTTGTAGTCGATGACGAATTGAGAATGAGAAAACTTTTAAAAGATTTTCTCTCAAAGAAAGATTTTATTGTATTGGAAGCCGAAGACGGTGAAAATGCATTGGATGTCTTTTTTGATACCCCGGATATTTCTTTGATTATTCTTGATGTTATGATGCCAAAACTTGACGGGTGGCAGGTGCTAAAGAAAATTCGTAAAGAATCAAAGGTGCCGGTCATTATGCTCACTGCAAAAGGAGAAGAGGAAGATGAACTCTTGGGATTTGAACTAGGTGTAGATGAATATATATCGAAGCCTTTCAGCCCTAAAATATTAACTGCGAGAGTAGAGGCTTTGCTAAGAAGAACAAATCCGCAGGCGCTTGAAAAAGTGTTTGAACATAATGGTATTATTCTTGATAAATCTGCACATGTCGTCGCTGTAGATGGTGTTCAAATTGAGTTAAGCTATAAGGAATTTGAACTTCTTGAGTTCTTTATGAAAAATAAGGGGCTTGCTCTTTCACGTGAGAAGATTCTGAATGCTGTCTGGAACTATGATTATTTCGGAGATGCAAGAACTATAGATACCCATGTTAAAAAGTTAAGAAGCAAGCTTCTTACTAAAAAGGATACAATAAAAACCATTTGGGGAATGGGCTATAAGTTCGAATGAAGAAAATAAAGAAAAAAGCTTTAACTAAAAAGCATTATAAACTGAATATTCAGATTGCACTTATATTTTTAACGTTTATTGCGTTGACTATCGGAGCCTGCATTCTTGTTAATAATGTTTTTCTTGAAAAATATTATACTCACACTAAAGAAAAAACATTGCTTGAACTATATGATTCTTTGGAAGAAGCAAGTGATGAGGGAGTTCTTTTTTCGGCAAAGAATGATTTGAAACTTCAGCGTATGTCGGTCAATCATAATGTGACAATTGCCATCATTACCTCTTTATATGAACCTGTCAAAATATATTCATCAGAGTCACATGATTCTATTTTGAGTGAACTTCGCAAAGAAATAGCGGGTGATATATATGCAGATTATGTATATGAAGAGGAAGATGAATATATCCTTTTTAAAGTAACGGATAAAAGTACAATGACGCAGTATCTTGAGATGATTGGAAAACTGTCGAATGGGTCTTTCTTCTTGATGAGAATCGCGCTTGACAGTATTAAGGTCAGTACTGATATTGCGAATCGTTTTCTTTTGTATATAGCAATAGGAGCTGTTTTAATAAGCGGAGTTCTTGTGTTCTTTGTTAGTAAGAGAGTTACAAATCTTATTAATGAAAATGAGATAATGGTTACTGTAGATAAGATGCGAAAAGAATTCGTATCTAATGTTTCTCATGAACTGAAAACGCCTATTGCTTTGATACAAGGTTATGCTGAAGGGTTAAAAGAAAACATAAATGAAGAAGAGGATCGTGATTATTATTGCGATGTCATCATTGATGAAGCATCAAGAATGAATAAGATGGTTAAAAATCTTCTGACACTCAACCAACTTGAAACAGAAGGTGGCTATAAGCTTAGTGCCGAGACTTTCGACATTGTAGAAATGGCGGAAAACTTTGTACAGTCTGCACGCTTACTTGCGAACCAAAATGATATTGAAGTTAATTTTGTTGCCCCTGAAGAAGCATATGTTTGTGCCGACGAGTTTAAAATAGAAGAAGTTTTCTCAAATTATTTTTCAAATGCAGTTAATCATTGCGAGTCGGACACTAAAAAACGGATTGACGTTATAATTGAAAAGGGTGAGAATATTGTTAGGGTATCTGTTAAAAACACGGGAAAGCAGATTCCGGAAGACAGTATTTCACATCTGTTTGAAAAGTTTTACAAGGTGGACAAAGCAAGAACCCGTGAGTACGGAGGAAGCGGTGTCGGACTTTCGATTGTAAAAGCTGTTATGGATGCTCACAAACAGAAATACGGCGTTTATAACATGTCTGAAGGAGTATGCTTTTGGTTTGAGTTAAAAAAGCAGGATCCTGTCTGAAAACGAATAAACTTATTAATAATGTGCTTACAGAATGGAGTTTTTGATGAGAAAAAGCTTTTTCTTTTGCAGTATGGTTTTATTAATGCTCGCTATGCTATCCGGTTGCGGTAATATTCCGGCACTTACTTCGGAACAGGAAGAAATGGTATCCGAATATGCGGCTTCGCTTCTTTTAAAGTACGATTCGGAAAATCATACAAGACTTGTGCCGGAAGCGGAAAGCTTTATTGCATTATACGATCTTAACAAAGAGATGCATGATAAGGCTGAGGAAGACTACTATAATGCTATTCTTGATGAAGAGAATAAAAGAATAGAAGAGAATCGTACTCAGCAGGAGCAGAATCAGGCTTATATGGATAGCACATCGAATAACTCTTCTTCTGAGTCTGAGGGCAGCACAAATGATGGAACAGGCGGAGCGACTGTTGTAGATGCAAGACCGATATCCGATATTCTTGGTTTGTCAGGTTTTTCTTTTGATTATGCCGGTGCTGATGTTATGAAGGTATATCCGGAGGATGCGGAAGATGCTTCGGTAACAGTTATTGCAAATAACGGAGCGGACCTATTGGTTGTTTATTTTAACGTTTGCAATAATTCTTCGTCTGTGCAGAATCTTGATATGCTTGGTATTTCGCCGATTGTAAAATTATCGGTTAACAAAGGTGCGTATAATAGCGTTATGAAGTCATTTCACGAGGATGATTTGGCTTGCTTTAACTCCGATTTTGAGGCGGGGGAGACAAAGAGACTTATTCTTGTTACAGAGATAAGAGAAGGAACTGTAGTTTCAAATCTTGATATGAGGATTTCACATGGCGGTGACTCGATTACAAAATCTTTAAGGTGAGATGTTATATTTGTAAACACAATTCCGACAATTTGGCAGATTGATTGGAATTATTAGAATGTTTAAAGGCTTAATAATGGCAGAAATGCCGTAATTAAGCCTTTTTTGATGCTTTTTAAAATTTTTTTAAAAAAGTAAAAATTTAGTGTTGACAATCCTATATAGGGGTGATATATTAGTCAATGTTCCGAGCAGGACAGCCAAACAGCTCTCCTAAAAAGGAACAGAACCTTGACAATCAAACAACAATGCAACCCTGAAAATCTTTGAGAATTTTCAGAAGTGTGAAAGCGAACACACTATAAAAAAACGACCTAGAAACAGTAAACGGGATAGATTAGCTAACGTTAATCTTGACGGATACAA
>JAZQOL010000032.1:0-89609 GCA_045627845.1 Lachnospiraceae bacterium
GGTGTGGCGGTTCAGAAAAGAAGAACCGAATACGGACAGATATATTATGATAAGTATGCCAAAGGAACTTCGGTGGCATCCTCATCATTCAAGGTTCGTATTACCATTACTGATTTGAATATCAGAACTGGAGCCGGTACAAACTATCCGAAAACTGGAAAATGCACAGGAATCGGAGTGTTTACAATTGTTGAAACAAAGCCGGGGGAAGGCTCAAAAGCAGGATGGGGAAAACTGAAAAGTGGTCAGGGTTGGGTGAGCCTTGACTATTGTACACGGATATAAAAATCACTATTAGACCTGGTCTTTGGACTGGGTCTTATTTTTTTGCCCCTTTTTTCATATTTTTATCGTTCATTTTTGCCCCTTTTGTCATTGGGAGGATTAGAGGTTGTTAAATCTCGGCATATTGCAGAAAAGCATTTCATTTTAAGGAAGAAGGGAGCAATTGAAATGACCGATGAACAGAAGAAACAAATAAGGCAGATGCGAAAAGACGGTGCCGGATACAAATCAATAGCCAATGCAACAGGTATTCCTTTGGGATCAATCAAGTCCTTTTGCAGGCGTGATAAGGAAGAAGAAATGCCTATTCAAGAAACCGTTAACGAGTCGATTGCGAGCGTTTGCCCTACTTGTGGTGGAATTCTTAGTTCAAATCCTCACAGGAAGGCAAAGAAGTTCTGTTCCGATAAATGCCGCATGTCCTGGTGGAACAACCACAGAGAACAAGTAAAGAAAAATGTCATATACGAGAAGGTCTGTGCCTATTGTAATCAGCCTTTTGCTATTTACGGAAGGAAAGACCAGAAGTATTGCTGCATGGAGTGTTACAGGAAAGGAAGGAAACCAAACAATGGAAATGATTGAGAAAGAAAACACCAGCAGAACTATTAAGTTGCCTATCGGACAGAAATATATGCTTACCCTTCGTGAGGCATCAGCTTATTTCAATATCGGGGAAAAGAAGATACGCAGATTGGCAGAAGACCACCAGGGAGAACTGTCGGTTTTTTCTGGAAATAAGTATCTCATTATCAGACCGAAATTCGAGCAGTTTTTGGCAGAAACAAGTGCGTTATAAATATAGTTTATCTGCCAAATAGTAGTTGCTATTTCGGGACATCTACGGGAATATACAGTAACCCCAGAAGGGGAGAAAACGGAAGGAGGAATGCCTGTGAAGACAGTAGCAGCAAACAAGGACATCCTCACTCTTGAGGAGACCATCACACTTTTTAAATTGAGCCGGAGAAAGTTTCATGACCTTATACATGAGGGCGGTAATACTTTTGCGGTGAAATACTACAATGAAAGAACTCTGATTATTAAAAGCGAGTTCGCAAGGTACCTGGATGCACATCCGGAGATTAGGAGGCAGGAAAGATGAGAAGAGACAGTAAGCACAGGGTCCTTAGAAGAGGTGAATCCTTAAGGGCAGACGGCAAATACCAATTTAAGTATCAGCTAAACGGAAAACCGAAGTTCGTGTACAGTTGGAGATTAGAGCCAACAGATCCGCTTCCGGTAGGAAGAAAACCTTGTCTTTCTTTAAGGGAACTTGAAAAGCAGATAGGTTATGACCTTGATTCACCGCTTGACCCTTTGGGAAAAAACATCACGGTTTTGGAGCTGGTAGACCGATATCTTGCCACAAGGGTCGGGGTTAGACCAAGCACAAAAATGAATTATGGTTTTGTAAGAAACATCTTGGAGAAAGAGGAATTTGCTAAAAAGAAGATATGCACAGTTAAAACTTCCGATGCGAAACTCTTCCTTATAAAATTACAAAAGGAAGATGGCAAAGGCTACAGTACGGTTACAACAATTCGTGGGGTTCTCCGCCCGGCTTTCCAGATGGCGGTTGATGATGACCTTCTTTACAAGAATCCTTTCGGATTCCAGTTGGTTGGGGTTCTCATCAATGACTCGGTAACGAGAGAAGCCATAAGCAAGGAAGATATGAGAAAGTTCCTGAAATTTGTACATGACGATATCGTCTACTGCAAATACTACGAAATGGTTTATATTCTTTTCAACACAGGAATGCGAATATCAGAGTTTTGCGGACTTACCCTTTCGGATATCGATTTGGAAAACAAGGTCATCAATATTGACCATCAGCTCCAAAGAGGGTCGGATATGGTTTACTCGATTTGTCCGACAAAGACAAATGCCGGAACAAGAAAACTTCCCATCACGGACGATGTGGCGGATATGTTTAGGGCAATAATCCAAGACAGACCGAAGAACAAGGTCGAGAAAATGGTGGATGGTTATTCCGGATTCCTTTATACGGATGACAAGGGAATGCCTCTTGTAGCCATGCATTGGGAACATCGATTCAACAATATGGTCGGCAGATACAACGAGATTTACAAAGTGCAGATACCTAATATCACTCCTCATGTCTGCCGCCACACCTACTGTACCAACATGGCCAAGTCCGGAATGAATCCTAAAACCCTGCAGTACCTCATGGGACATTCGGATATCGGGGTTACGATGAATGTGTACACTCACCTTGGACTTGATGATGCAAAGGACGAGATGATTCGAATGGAAGAACTGGAACAGGCAAGAAAAGAGGTTCAGAAGGGGGCAGGTGAAAAGCCGATAACCCAGAAAGCATTCAAAGTGGTTTAAAATATAAGAAGGAAGGAACGAGATTAGGCACTCCGGAAGGGGTGCTTTTTCTTATTGAGAATTTAGTGTCGGATTGCTATTATGAAAGTAGCATGGAGCGATAAAATTCAGATTTTTAGAATTAGACAAATTTGAAGTTTATTAAGTGAGGTATTTGCTATGCAAAAGGGATGCAAGAACAAGCAAATTATTAAATCAAAATTTGAATGTATTCGAAATGGGCTGACTATTAGAGGGACGGAATATCGTTTGGAAGGAAATAATTTTCCTATAGCCGTTATAAGTCATGGATTCATGGCAAACCAAAGTACAGTAATGCATTATGCAAAATTTCTGGCTCAATTAGGTTATGCTGCTTTTTGCTTTGATTTTAACGGTGGCTGCGTTGTTATGGGCAAAAGTGATGGGAAAACAACGGATATGTCAGTTCTTACTGAGGTTTGTGATTTGTGTGCAGTTATAGAATATGCACAAAGACTTTCGTATACAATTTCTGATAATATCCTTTTGATGGGATGCAGTCAGGGTGGATTTGTATCGGCACTTACAGCTGCACAATTAAAGAAACGGATAAGCAAGCTCGTTTTATTTTATCCAGCATTTTGCATTCCTGATGATGCCAGAAACGGAAAAATGATGTGGGCGAAGTTTAACCCAAAGAGCATTCCTGAAATCGTAAAATGTGGTCCGATGAAACTTGGTCGTTGCTATATATCAGATGTAATAGAGATGAATCCTTATGAAGCAATTAAGGGATATGAAGGAGATGTGCTGATTGTTCATGGAACGGCTGATAAAATCGTAAATATCAAATATGCAAATCAAGCTGTCGAAGTGTACCGGAATGAAGGATGTGAAAGAAATGTATCGTACCAAATTATAGAGAATGGTGCACATTTCTTCTCAAAAAAGCACGATAGGATTGCAATGGGGTATTTAGAGGAATTTGTGAATTAAGCATTATTGTGGTAAAAATATTTGAGAATAGAAGCAACCTGTTGTGTGTTAGCCAACAGGTTGCTTCTGTGTTTAATATTTAATGATATTGTTAATCAAAAGCTGTGCCATCCATTCAGAAGACTCTCTGTTTTCTTTATTTAACCACATACAAACAATCTGATATGCACCATGAATAAGAAAGTTTGTAGTATATTCGTATTCAGTTGGTTCACTTTTGCTCTCAAATATATCTTTCAGCATACTTTGTATCGGGGGCAATGAAAAAAGCTTGTTTGCAAAGGTGGGATCAACATTGGAGTTGATAAGCAAACGTACAAAATCAAGGTCTGTTTCAAGGTATTTCAAAGCTTGTTCAATTACCATGGTATTTTTTATATCCGTTTGCTGAGATAAAAAGTGTTCCATAGCTTCCAGTAAGTCTGTCTCCATTTCTTCCAGCAAATCAAATTGACTTCCGTAATACTTATAAAAGGTAGAGCGATTAATGCCTGCTCTATCACAAAGCTCCCGGATGGATATGTGGTGTATGTTCTGGGTTTGTAACAACTCTGTCAGACTGTCTTTCAGTAGTTTTTTTGTCAGCATAATTCTTTGATTCATGGTATACCTCTAATTCTAATGTAAAAATGTTAAATGTTTATAAAGTTGGTTGCAAAAACAACGTTTTCAACAAAAGTGTTGCTTACGTGACCGTTTGAATGTGTACTGTTGGTTGCAAAAACAACACATGTCTATTATATTTGAATGTGTTTAAAAAGTCAAATAGAGATGTTTCAGGAGGTTGATATGATGAAAAAGAAACTGGCTTCATTTGTTGTGGATTGCCGTTTTGTAATATTAGCTGTTATGTTAGTATTGGCAATCGGAAGTGTTTTTTTTATGCAGAATGTAGAAGTAAACGAAGATATGACAAAATATCTTCCGGATGATTCCGCAATGAAAGTGGGAATGGATATAATGACGGAAGAGTTTCCTGAAATGGAAACAAGTCAGACGATTCGTGTTATGTTTGATGATTTAACGGCAGAAGATAAAGAAGCTGTGCTGGAAACATTACAAAATATTGAATATGTAGACAGTGTTTCCTATGATGCAGACAGTGCAGATTACAATGTGGATAATCACACTCTTTTTGTTATTAACTCAAAATATGAGTATGATTCAGAGGAAATGGCAGCTATCGAAAATGCATTAGACAGCAGCTTTTCTGAATATACCATGACATGGAATAATGATGATACCGGTATCCCACACATTCCGACATGGATTTTGCTGACAGCTGTCGGAATACTGATGGTAATTTTGTTTGTGATGTGTGGCTCATGGATTGAACCGATACTCTTTTTGATTGGAATTGGATTTGCAGTTTTAATTAATCAGGGAACAAATATCTTCATGGGAAGTGTGTCAGGCATCACATCTTCGATTTCCTCTATATTACAGTTAATTCTTTCCATGGATTACTCGATTGTTCTTATAAACAGATACAAACAGGAGAAGGAACGTTTCAATGATAACAAGGATGCTATGAAAGCGGCTGTAGAAAATGCTTTTTCATCTATTGTTTCAAGCGGTATGACAACGGTTATCGGACTGTTAATGCTTGTGTTTATGAGTTTTAAGATAGGCATGGATTTAGGTGTTGTTCTGGCGAAAGGTGTATTCCTTAGTATGATTTGTGTATTAATGCTGATGCCGGGAATAATCATTTCTTGTGATAAATTGATTCAGAAAACTGCCAAAAAGGAACTTCATATTCCTATGAATTGGGCAGGTAATTTTTCGCATAAAATGCGTTATGTTATCAGTGGTGTATTTGTTGTACTTATGGTAGTAGCATATATTTTACAGCAACAAACAGGTATTGTGTATACATTACAAAAACAGGATGAAGTGGCAGAGGTTTTTCAGGCGGATAATACGCTCGTTTTAGTATATGATACTAAAGATGAAGACGCGGTTTCTAATATCACAACATGGTTGAATAATGACGAAAATGTAAAGTCCGTTATGTCGTATCATACTATGCTTGCGACACCGTATACCGCAGAGGAACTTTCAGAAGAAATTTCACAGCTGAGCGACGATATACAATTGGACAAGAATGTGCTCGCCATGTTCTATTATGATTACTATGCCGGTGATGAAGCTATGGAAATGACTGCTTCGGAGTTTTTGTCTTTTATTTCTGATACCGTTGTTAATGATGAATTATTTGCAGAATATGTGGATGAAGAAATGATTGACAGTGTAGATAAAATAGGCAAGTTCGCAGATGCAACACAACTGTCCACACCTATGAGTTCTACAGAGATGGCAGCATTCTTTGAAATGGAAGAGAGCAAAGTTAATCAGTTGTTCTCCATATATTTTGGGACTCAGAAAATGGAACAGGGTATTTCTTATGCTGAATTTATGAATTTCCTTGTAACGGATGTTATGAATGACCCAACCTACGGTACTGTATTTGATGAAGCAACAAAGGTGCAATTGCAGCAATCAAATACATTGGTTCAGGCAGGAGCAAGTGGAAAAGCATATTCTGTGACAGAAATGAACGCTGTTTTATCAGGAATGGGAATAAATTTTGGGGAGCAGATGGTTATGCTCATATACTCGTACCACTATGGAACTGCATTTACCGGAAGCGAGACATTAACATTACCGGAATTTTTAAATACGCTGATAACAAAGGTAGTTCAGGACCCGAATTATGGAGCATGTTTTGACCAGCAGACAGTCGGTAAACTGCAAACTTTATATGGTGTTGTGTCATTGGGGGCAGATACAAAGGCCTATCATTATAGTGATATGGCAAAGATGTTAAGTATGGATGCCGGACAGATGGCACAGCTTTATATGTTGTATTGGGGAAATAATAGTACCGATAGCGAGATGTCAGTCAAAGATTTTATAGATTTTATTACTACGGACATACTAAGTAATGAAGCTTATGCTGACCAGTTTGATACAGAAATGTCTGATATGCTGACAACGGCACAGAAACTGGTAAATGCGGTAGTATCGGGAGAAGATTATTCTGCAAAGCAGATGTATGAGCTTGTATCCGGTATGGGTATGGAACTGGATGACAGTTCATTAGAGCTTATGTATCTGTATGAGTCTGCTATCAATCATAGCAATGCAGAATGGACAATGACGACAGAGGAATTATTTAACTATCTGATTGATGTAGTGCTTGTGGATGAGCGTTTCTGTGATTTGTTGGACGAAGATGCAAAAGCCGCATTAGAAGATGCACAGGTAACTTTGGAGGATGGTAAAAAACAGCTTGTATCAGGGCAGCATTCCCGCATGATTATTACTACAAGTTATCCTGCTGAATCAGAAGAGACATACGCATTTATAAGTGACCTGTCATCCTTATGTGATGATAAATTGACAGGGGATTACTATTTTGTGGGTAATTCAGCAATGAACTACGAAATGTCACAGACCTTTGATGAAGAACTATTGTTTATAACAATACTGACGGCGGTAGTAATTTACTCGATTGTCGCAATTTCTTCGAAGTCGTTTATCATTCCGTTGATATTAGTTTTAATAGTGCAGACAGGTGTATATATTACGGTATCAACAATTGGGTTACAGGGAAATACCATTTACTATCTTGCACTCCTTATTGTTCAGTGTATTTTAATGGGAGCGACCATTGACTATGGTATTTTATTTACAAACTATTATGTTGAAAACCGAAAGACCGAAACTGTATTTGAAGCATTGAAAAAAGCCTATGCAGGAGCAATCCATACGATTGCAACTTCCGGCTTGATTCTCGTAATAGTAACTGCCATTGTGGGAAATGGTTTCAAAGAACCTACCGTAGCCGCTATTGTGAAAACACTTTCTATTGGTTCATTCGTGGCAATTGTGCTGATTCTGTTCATTTTGCCGGGAGTTTTGGCATGTTGTGACAAGCTGATAACGAAAAAGAATAATAAAGCTTAAAGAAACACTTAAGAGGCGAGTAACTTCGCCTCTTAACTTGAATTATAGCATTTACAGGAGAGAAAAAGATGTCCTACAAAATAGAAGAAATAGCGGATAATACATTTCGGTTTGATGAAAATGGAAAGGCAAACTGTTATCTCGTAGTGGGTAGCGAGAAAGCGTTACTGATTGATGGCTGTTGGGGGATAGGTGATTTAAAGGGAACAATTCGTACTCTGACAGACAAACCGATTATCGCAGCAGCAACCCATCGTCACCCTGACCATACCTGCGGTTTGCGTCAGTTGGGAGATTATTATGTAAGTGAAAAGGACAACATTCTTTTCAATCGCATATTGGAAAACAGATTGTTTGGAATGGCAATGGTTATGGCAGTAAAACAAAAGATACAGTCATATCATAATAAAAAAATGGGGAAACCATTGCCTCTGCATGATAGAGATATTTTTGATATTGGGAATCGATGCATTGAAGTTCAGGAAATCCCTGGTCATACGGCAGGTTCAGTTATGTTTATAGACCATACACAGAAACTGCTGTTTACAGGAGATGATGTTAATTCAAGATTATGGATGCAGGGGAGGGGTGCTACTTCGCTTGCGGAGTGGAGAATAGGAGCAAAAAAAGTTTTAGATTATATGTCAGAAGGATATTCTGCATGGACAGGGCATCTTGATGGCAGACAAACACAAGAGCGGTTGCTAGAAATCTATGGACTAGTTGAAGAAATCATTGAGAAGAAAGAGCAACTAAGTAAGAAAGATAGCCCATATTCTAAAACTGGTGAAATACTGGAAGTTCGTTTTAATATTCATAAAATAGATCGATGAAATTCAATTGAGCAATACAGCGGGAAATTTCAGTTTGTCGAGCTGATGTGTTAGTTGAGGAAATTGAAATTTAGGAACCGGCACGGTGGTTATCAAGACTGCCGTGTTTTTTCATATTTATATATCATCCGGACATTGTTCCATGTTAGAATATCCAAGTGAATACCCCTAATGGAAAAATGAATACCCTTGGGAGCATTTTTGAATACCCCTTAAAGGAAAATGAATACCCCCAAGGAATAAATTTGAATACCCCTGTGGGTTTGGGGTGAATACCCCTTGGTAGTATTACATTCCAGGTTTTACTACGATTTGACTACATTACACGGCGGAGTTGTGCCGTGATTTGCGTAGTTTTGGAAAAATTGTAGTATTTTTTGGAGTGAAAAGTAAAAATGTGAAAGTCGCAAAATGCCCTACAACACGGCATTTTGCGCGAGTGACGAGGAAAATGTTCCATTATGCTCGCATAAATGGACATTTGACGAATACCGCGTCACCGAACAATAGTGAGGGACGGCATCTGAAACGGAGAAAATGAAGTGATAAAAGTACTGTTCGTCTGCTGGGGCACTTGTTTCTCCTAAGTCTCAAATGTGCGATATTTACGGCATATTACGGCATTATCACATCAAATAACATTTCTTTTACTACCCAATTACTACGAATGGGGAATGGTAAGATAACGAGAAATGCCCATTTTACGGGCTTTGTGAGGAGTTTAGAGTATGATACGAGTATTATTCGTATGCCACGGCATAATACCGAGAAAAGTGCTGGAAATGCTGTAAATACAAGGGTTTGTGAGCACTCATCGTATGATTTGACACCCATTTGGCACCCGTGAAGAGGATGGGAAATAAGAGAAAGAACAGTACCGGGAGTAGTTGCAATGGAAACGGCTCTGATGACCGGTACGGGAAAGCAAGGCTATTAAACAAAAATGAAAAATATAAGATTTTGTTTAGTAGCAAAAAAGAGTAGCAAATAAAGTAGCAAATAAAGTAGCAAATAAAGATACTATCTTATTGCACTTGTTTGCACGGAAAATGCCTAAAGATGAAGAAATAGGCATTTCCCGATAGTAGCTACAGTTGAGGCGGATAGTACTCGCATATTTTATTACCCATGTGTTATATGGGATCGGGTGGGTAATATTATGGGTAATAAATTCGATAACATAAAAAATTGAATAATAACATAATCAATGTTATCGAGAAAATAATATGTTACTAAGTGATAGGAGAGGCTTGAAAAAAGGCCTCTTTTTTATTGACGGATAAGAGGGCATGGTATATAATTTGATTGAAATTCGGCAAAAATAATAAATGCCGAAAAATAATAAACAATAAAGGGCGATAATATGACCGCGGAAAATACTATCTCAAACGACCAGCTGATACTGTCGATAGAAGAACTTAAAGCCAAGGGGCTTACTCTTTATAAGATAAATCAGCTTGTAGATATGGGAGTACTTAAAAAACTTAATAAAAAATATTATGAGAATACCAATTTTACAGGTGAGGAGTCAGACTATTACTATGCCTATGCATATGTACCGAACGGAGTGGTATGTCTGCTAAGTGCAGCTGTATATTATAATCTTACGACATATATCCCGAGTGCGGTAGATGTGGCAATAAAGAGAAAAGCTAAAGTCTCAACACTGCCGGATTGGCCTGAAGTCAAGCTTTATTATTACACTGACGAAAGGTTTGAACTTGGTGCAACTGTGGTTGCTGACGGGAAAAATAGTTTTCGTATCTATGATATCGAGAAAACCGTTGTTGATATCGTTTTTTATCGGGAAAAGGTAGGAATCGAGGAAACAAAGGAAATTCTTGTAAATTATCTGAGGAGAAAAGACAGAAATCTTAATCGATTGATTAGATACGCAGAACTGATGAAGTGTGACGATGTCATGAAAAAATATCTGGAGGTGCTTGTATGACAAATGCAGAGTCAGTCAAGGCAAGATTAAAAAATCTTACAGCAAAAGACGGTGGGACAATGCAGGATAAGCTGACGATTTATGCGTTGGAGCGTTCCATTTATAGATTATCCATTTCTAAGTATGCAGACAGATTCACTCTTAAGGGTGGTATTTTCTTATATGCTCTTTTGGATAAGCAATTTGCACGTATGACAATGGATATCGATTTATTGGCGCAGAGAATAGCAAATGATGCTGAGGAGATGAAGGAGGTATTTGAAGACATTTTCTCCATAGAGTACGACGATGCACTGAGGTATGATTTGGCATCGCTGGACGTGCATAATATCACTGAATTCAAGGAATATCATGGTGTAAATGTATCTATCAATGCCTATCTTGATAGAACCAGAATACCGGTGTCAATTGATGTTGGTTTTGGAGACATTGTATATCCTGAAAGAATGCAAATGGAATTTCCGGTGCTGTTGGATATGGATGAACCTAAAGTGTATGCGTATTCAATATATTCTGTTATCGCTGAAAAATTTGAAGCCTTCACGTCTCTGGGACTTATTAACGGCAGATACAAGGATTTCTATGATATATACATATTGGCGAGAAAATTTGACCTTTCAGGATCTGAACTTCAGGAGGCAATACAGGAAACTTTTGCACATAGAGGAACTAACTTTGACGACATTGTGGCTTTTGAAGCTGATTTTATAACAGATATCATAAGGCTAAATCGATGGACAGCATTTGTCAAAAAGAAAAAGGCAATGGAGGATGTTAGTTTTGAGGATGCTATTGGATTAATTAAAAAACTGTTGCAACCGATTGTAGAGGCGATTAACGCAGATACAAGATTTGACAAGGAGTGGGCTTGTGAAGAACGGATGTGGAAATGATGGAAGGCTTATACATATCCAAATGGATATAGGGAAGGATTGAAAATAAAATATCATTTGTGAATTAAATCGACGAACGTAAGGTGTAAAAATACTACTTTATTGTTTAATTTCATACGGTTATCGCTGTATGGGTATTATCAAAAACAGAATGTTACTATCGCTCTGGAGGGCAATCGCTATATGGAGGAAAGAATTAAAGAAATAAGAGCTGCTTTGAACGAAGGACTGTATTACGTGGCATTATCATTATCGCTTACATTACCCGATGTCTGTGGTAAGAATGAATTTCAAAATAAAAAAAGCAGCAGATCAGCATATATTGATTGGTTCAATAAATACGCAAAAAAGCATTTTACTTGTAATGCTACTGTGTTATCGGGCGGAGAAGAAGTGCCATATATTTGGTTTACTGGAGAAGAGTGTTATGCTTTAAGATGTGCGTTCTTACATGCGGGGAACTTTGAAGTGGAGAAAGTGGTGTTGTCAAAGGTCCGATTACATGCGCATATAAAAAATGGAATATATTATAGTCATATGTGTCGCGACAATTCGTATGCGGATTGGGATGTAACGGAGATATGTAAAAACATTTGTAATGCAGTTGAAGAGTATTGTCAGGTGCAATCCAATCTGATGCTTAATGATATTAGAATTGATATATGGTGAATCTGTATACCGACTACCTACTAATTCATTCAAGAAAATAGAAGTTTTTGGCATGATAAAAGTACTTGTTTGCGGGAAAACTCGTTTTGCAGGTGAACAAATGGCTTAATACAATGGGGACTCTTACCTGATGGGCAGCGGTCCTCCACGTTGTCGTGAATCAAGGTTCTTGTCGGTTTTATACCAACTTTATTCTGTGGATTTCAGAGAACAGGTTTTGAAAAGTGGTTACTCGCCGATGACAGAATTGGCATGGCAGACGAATTTCGAATTTGAGGTTAAAATATAACATATGGAAGGTGCTTAGGCACCTTCTTTTTTATTTCATCAATTTGATCATTCAAGAACTTAATTTGATCATTATGACGGGAAATGATTAAATTAAAAATATTTCGAGAAATCGAAAAATATCTTGAGAAATCGAAAGAGATCCATTAAGATCGATCTTGTAATTTTTGGTTCTTTTTTAAGGAGAATTGAATGAAAAAAGAAGATATAAAATTCTCGTATGCACCGTTATGGAAACTGCTTATTGAGAGAAATATCAAAAAAAGCGAATTGCGTGACTTAACTGGTATAGCAGCGAGTACTTTCACAAAAATGACAAAGAATGAGCAGGTTTCATTGGATGTCGTGGCGCGCATCAGCATTGTGCTGCAATGTGGTTTGGATGACATCGTAAGCATTACTAAATAACAAAGGATGTGTAACATATATGCGAGTAGCTATTATCGATGCAGATCTGCTCGGAAGAACAAAACATAGATTCCCAAACTTGGTGTGCGAAAAGCTATCTGCTTACTGGAAGGAAAAAGGTGCAGAGGTCGAACTGAAGATTGACTATATAGGGTTAGAGCAATATGACCAAGTTTTTATTTCCAAGGTGTTTACAGATACATGGGTTCCACCGGAAATAGCCTCTCGTGTTGATATGAATCGACCAGAGGAAACTAACCATTTTGATAATATTTATGTTGGTGGTACTGGATTCTTTTTTGCAAAAGCACCTGATTTGGATCCTGAAATAGAACATTACATGCCGGACTATCACTTATATGATTCCTGGATTGAGGCTGAGGTTGCCAGGGCCGAAGAAGAGCATGTTAGAAGTGGTAAGCATTTTAACAAATCGTCTTTCATGGTGCAGTTTAAGGAATACACAGACTATAGTATCGGTTTTATGACTAGAGGCTGTTTCAGAAAATGTCCGTTCTGTGTTAATCAAAAATATGACAGAGTGTGCCTTCATAGTTCGTTGGAAGAATTCTGTGATCCTACAAGGAAAAAGATATGTCTTCTTGATGATAATATTTTTGGCATTAACCCGGAATGGCGGGATATTTTAGACGCACTTATAGCGACTAAGAAACCTTTTAAATTTAAGCAAGGAATGGATGAAAGAATTCTTAATGATGTGCGCACCAATGCACTGCTTTCCAATCTTGAGATATCTTTTATGGAAATCCGAGCTCATTCTTGGTAAAATGAGCTTGGATTTTTGTTATATACACGCAAAAAAGAAGGAAAAGCAGAAAGATGAGAGAAAATGTATACACAACCCCGTCCCCAAGTTACACTCGCGTACTGTTTGTCTGCTGGGGCACTCAAGGCTAATGATAAGTAAAGTGCCGAAGAATAGGGCATTGTAAGGCAAAATAGTGCATCTGAAAAGAGGGTTACTACTATAGTGACTACTATAAAATTAATAGATTTTGTGCCGGGTAGTAGGCATCAAAACTGACTACCAAAATGAAGTGAAAGAGGAGAAAATCCGATGATAAAAGTCTTATTCATTTGCCACGGCAATATCTGCCGTTCCCCAATGGCTGAATATATAATGAAATATATGGTCGAGAAACGAGGCTTGATGGATATGTTTGAAATTGCATCGGCAGCTACCAGTACGGAAGAAATATGGGGGCCGATAGGAAATCCAATCTATCCTCCGGCGCAGGCTGAACTTAGAGCGCATGGAATCGGAAAGACTCCTTACACGGATTTTTCGAAGAAACATGCCGTGCAGGTGACAAAGAAAGATTATGAGCATTATGACTACCTCCTTTGTGCTGATTCTGCAAATGTGAGGAACACACTTAGAATTGTAGGCCGGGATACGGAAGACAAGGTTAAACTTCTCCTTGAATTTGCTAATAGACCAGGGCAGTCAATAGCAGATCCGTGGTATACAGGCGGGTTTGATTCCACATACAGGGATTGTGTAGCAGGAATTGAAGGTTTTCTAAAATATATTGAAGAGGCGGGATACTAAAACATGAAACATTGCATAATAGTTAAATACAAGGAGAATGTCAGCGCTGAGCGGAAAGAAAGCCTCATACCGAAGATTCAGGAGCTTTTTGACAAGACAAAAGAAATAAAAGGAATCAGAAAAATCACATTAAAGCCCAACGTAATCGACAGACCAAACCGTTACGACCTTGTAATTGAGATGGATATGGAAGAAAGTGCATTGCCTGTTTACGATGATTGCGTATGGCATAAAGAATGGAAAGAAAAGTACGGAGAACTTCTTTCGGCCAAGACAATTATTGACCTGGCCGAATAGAAGATAATGATTTGATTAGTTTGATTTTTTCTTGGCAAGAAAAGGTCTTGCAATCTTGTCATTGAAAAACTCGATTAAAGGTCCCATGAAGAATGCTGTGATGATTGTCCCGGCACCGACGATGGTTATGATTTGACCGGTTTCGCCTCCGCCGAGTAAGAAGAACAGGATGCCGAGTATTACGCATACAAGATCGGTGGCGATTCTTATGAATTTGAATTTTCCAAGTTTCCATTTTGACGACATTACGATTGCAACAGCATCATAAGTTGAAACACCAAGGTCTGCCGTCATGTAAAAAGCAGAGCCAAAGCATATTATAACAATAGCAACCAGGAGACATGCGATTCTTATACCGAGACTTGGATTTACTATAACAGTCATTAGAAATTTGTGTGTCCAATCGGTAATATACCCCAAGAGAAACAGATTGATAAAAGTTGCAATTCCTATATTGTGACGGTCGGCGATAATGCTGAATATCAACAAAACTGCATTTACTATCACATATAATGTTCCGAAATCTATCGGAATCATCTTATCAAGCCCTGCCATGAAAGACTGGAAGGGATCGACGCCGAGGGCGGCTATCTTAAAAATTCCCACACTGATTGCACATATAACGACACCGAAAAGAGACATAAAGATTCGGCGTGAGTTTTTTCTTAGATACGAAGTGACTTTGTTCATACTGCTGGAACTCCTTTGTGAATATATATCTGTAAATGTAGCAGTGAGCATTATAAAGCCAGGCTGTAATAATACAACTCAACTATTAGCAACACTCATTTGATATTATAATCAGGTGAAACGATTCGCTATAAAAATTGTGCTTAAAATAATCGTTATATATCACAGAGGTGTGAATTGACGCCATCGTAAAATACAAATGAAAACAAACGTAAGATGGGAGCCATTTGCTAATTTAAAAGGGAAAATACCTTGTCCGCGAGCGACATACAAGATATAATTAAATGGTGTATGCAATAGGGCAGATTTCCTTTTGCCCGCTTAGTAAAGGCATATTTTATAACGCAAAAACTGTTATATAAGACAGAATAAGGAGAGATTAGATGTTGTCTGAAGAAGAAATCAAGGTGCTGGATGATATCCTTTTAAAGCACGATAACGATCCTTCGAGAGTTATCGGAATAATGCAAAGTATTCAGAAGGTTTACAGGTACTTGCCCGAAGAAACACTCTCGTATATTTCGAAGGCACTTAATTTAAGCGAGGCAAAAATATTTGGTGTGGCGACCTTTTACGAAAACTTTTCCCTTGAACCGAAAGGAAAGTATGTTATTAAAGTGTGTGACGGAACTGCCTGCCATGTTCGTAATTCGGTTCCCATTCTTGCTGAATTTCGAAAGGTTCTCGGCCTTTCCGATAAAAAGAAAACGACCGATGACCGTTTGTTTACGGTTGAAACAGTTTCGTGCCTTGGTGCATGCGGACTTGCTCCCGTTTGCACGGTAAACGATGTTGTTCATCCTGCCATGACGCCTGAAAAGGTTCATGAGATCATCGAAGAGTTAAGAAAGGGAGAGGTTTAAGCATATGGCATTTGAAGTTATTAAGACCAGAGATGATTTGAACCGTCTCCAGAAGAAATTTAAGGAATCCCTCGATTCGCAAAAGAAACAGATTCTTATTTGCGCAGGAACAGGATGCGTTGCAGGCGGTTCTCTTAAAATATATGAGAGACTTCAGGAAATACTGAAGGAAAGAAATATTCCCTGCTCAGTAATGTTAGAGGAAGAACCTCATGATACAGTTGGCGTAAAGAAATCGGGCTGCCACGGCTTTTGCGAAAAAGGTCCTCTTTTAAGAATCGAGCCCTTTGGATGGCTTTACCTTAAGGTTAAGGTTGAGGACTGTGAAGAGATTGTTGAAAAGACAATCATTGGCAACGAGTGTGTTGACCGACTTGTATATAAGGATGCGGAAGGAACTCCCTACAGGCAGCAGTCCGAGATCCCTTTTTACAAAAACCAGACCAGACTTGCACTTGAACATTGCGGACAGATTAATGCCGAATCAATCGTTGAATATATTGCGGTAGGCGGATATCAGGCTGTTGCCAAGGCGCTGTTTGATATGACAAGTGAGGAAATCGTGGATGAAGTTACTAAAGCGACTCTCAGAGGCCGTGGGGGCGGAGGATTCCCTACAGGCACAAAGTGGGCGCAGGTGCTTGCTCAGAAGTCTGAGATTAAGTACGTTGTTTGTAACGGTGACGAAGGCGATCCGGGAGCATTCATGGATCGTTCCATGATGGAAGGCGATCCCCATCGTGTTATCGAGGGTATGATAATTGCCGGACGTGCAACCAATGCTCATCATGGATACATATATGTACGCGCTGAGTATCCGCTTGCTGTTGAAAGACTTTCAATCGCTATTGAAAAAGCTGAAAAGCGTGGACTTCTCGGCAAGAATATTATGGACTCAGGATTTGATTTTGACTTAAAGATTTGCCAGGGTGCAGGAGCGTTTGTCTGCGGTGAAGGTTCTGCTCTTACTTCATCGATCGAAGGCCACAGAGGAATGCCCAGAGTAAAGCCTCCGAGAACAACCGAGCATGGTCTTTTTGATAAACCTACTGTACTTAACAACGTAGAAACATTCTGTAACGTTCCGCCTATTATCATGAACGGCTCTGACTGGTACTGCCAGTTCGGACCGGAAGGAAGCCACGGAACAAAGGCATTCGCGCTTACAGGTAATGTTAACAACACCGGACTTATTGAAGTACCAATGGGCACCAAGTTAAAGGATGTTATTTTTGACATAGGTGGCGGTGTTAAAGGCGGAGAATTTAAAGCAGTCCAGATAGGAGGACCTTCGGGAGGATGTTTATGCCTTAATTCCGACGAAGATCACCTTAACATATCGCTTGATTTTGACTCGCTTAAAAAAGTTGGAGCCATGATTGGTTCCGGAGGACTTGTTGTAATGAACGATAAGTCGTGTATGGTTGAAGTTGCAAGATTCTTTATGAACTTTACACAGAATGAATCATGTGGTAAATGCGTTCCATGTCGTGAGGGTACAAAGCGTATGCTTGAGCTTCTTAACGATATCGTTGAAGGAAGAGGTACCATGGAGCACCTTGAAATTCTTGAAGAACTTGCTGATACTGTTTCCAATACCGCACTTTGCGGACTTGGTAAATCAGCTCCTTCGCCTGTAATCAGTACTATGAAATATTTTAAGGACGAATATATAGCTCACGTAAGGGACAAAAAGTGTCCTGCCGGTCAGTGTAAAGCACTTGCTTCGTACACAATCAACCCCGACATCTGTAAGGGCTGTACAAAGTGCGCAAGACAGTGTCCCGTCGGAGCAATTTCGGGTAATGTTAAAGAGCCTCATGTCATTGATTCTTCAAAATGTATTAAATGCGGAGCCTGCATGGACGGATGTCCTTTCAAGGCTATCACAAGAGAGTAGGAGGTACGTATAATGGAAAAGTATATGATTATTGACGGAATGCGTATTCCTTTTACCGATGAGAAGAATATTCTTCAGGTTATTCATAAAGCAGGTATTCATGTACCTACATTCTGTTACTATTCGGATATGTCAATATTCGGAGCATGTCGTATGTGTGTTGTTGAAGATAAGAGAGGCGGTATTACTGCTTCGTGTTCAACTCCGCCAAAGGACAAGATGGAGATTAAGACAAACACTCCCAGACTTCATGAATATCGAAAGATGATTCTTGAACTATTGCTTGCTTCTCACTGCAGGGATTGTACGGTTTGTGAAAAGAGCGGACACTGCAGACTTCAGATGCTTGCTGTAAGATTCGGCCTCACAGAAGTTAGATTTAAGAACACAAATGAGGAATTTGAAATTGATGATTCGTCGGAGTCGATTGTAAGAAATCCCGGGAAGTGTATTCTTTGCGGTGACTGTGTTCGTATGTGCAATGAAGTTCAGAATGTCGGAGCAATCGATTTTGCATATCGTGGCAGTAAAATGAAAGTTATGCCTGCCATGGGAAGAAAGATAGCAGAGACAGATTGTGTAAACTGTGGTCAGTGTGCAGCTGTTTGCCCTACCGCTGCTATTCACGTTAAGAGTTCTCTTAAAGCTATCTGGAAGGCTCTTTACGATCCCAAGACACGTGTTGTTGTCCAGGTTGCTCCTGCGGTAAGAGTTGCTCTTGGCGAAGAGTTTGGTATGGAGCCCGGTAAAAATACAATGGGTAAAATATATGCTGCACTCAGAATGCTTGGTTTTGATAAAGTATTCGATACTTCCGTCGGCGCCGATCTTACTGTTGTGGAGGAAGCTTCTGAACTTGTTTCAAAGATTGAAGCCGGAAATGATAAGTATCCTTTATTCACGTCATGTTGTCCTGCATGGGTAAGATATGTTGAAACAAAGCACCGTGAGCTGCTCCCGTATGTTTCAACCTGTAAATCACCAATGGAAATGTTTGGTGCTGTTTTAAAGGAATATTATAAAAAAGCCGATGAAGAAGAAGGACTTAGAACTGTATCTGTTGCAGTTATGCCCTGTGCAGCAAAGAAAACCGAAATTACCCGTGAAGAATTTGTAAGAAACGGAATCAGAGACGTAGATATTGTTATTACAACTTCCGAGCTTGCAAGAATGATAAAAGAAATCGGTATTCAGTTCAATGAAATCGAGCCTCAGGGTCCTGATATGCCTTTCTCAATAAGTTCAGGCGCAGGTACAATATTCGGAGCTACCGGAGGAGTTACAGAGGCAGCACTCAGAAGAGTTGCAAATGCAAAGACAAATGAAGATTTAAAAAGCATTGAATATCTTGGCCTTCGTGATTTTGACGGAGTAAAGACAGCAAAGGTTCCTTACGGCGACAGAGAACTCAATATTGCCGTAGTAAGCGGACTTGGAAATGCCGAGAAACTTATTAAAGCTATTGAAGCCGGTGAACTTAAATTTGACTTTGTTGAAGTTATGGCTTGCCCTCTCGGATGTGTGGCCGGTGCCGGACAACCATTTGTATATCGTGACGGTAAAGAAAAGAGAGCCGCAGGACTTTATAAAGCAGACAGATCTTCTGTAATTAAGTGTTCTGACGATAACCCTGTTGTGGAAGATTTATACCATGGTGGAGTAATTGAAGGAAGAGTACATGAACTTC
This sequence comes from Lachnospiraceae bacterium, assembly GCA_045627845.1. Lineage (GTDB taxonomy): Bacteria > Bacillota > Clostridia > Lachnospirales > Lachnospiraceae > UBA1258. The sequence continues at coordinate 19,628 of JAZQOL010000032.1, forward strand.
TTCATGTAGAAAGATAATAGTTGGAAATGTAAAAAGGGTGACCGCTTTTTGTGGTCACCTTTTTAATTTCGTTTATTGTTATTATGATTTAGTCCGTATCAAATTCAGATTCTTTCGGAGTCAAAATACCTTCTTTTTGGATTTTAATATCAGTTTCATCTCTTACAAGAGCTCTGAATTTTGTAAGATAATCCGAAAAAGCAACTTTGTCATCTCCGTATACCCGGTTAAGAGTATATTCACGCTCAATCCAGGTTGAAATATCAGATTCATTGTGCGCTATAACTGCCTCAAGATTATCCATTGCTTTGTATATTTTGGCCTCGATAGTTTCAAGCGCTTTCATTTCTTCGTAAAGCGAAAGAAACTCGCTGCAGTAAGGCTCCGGAAGCGATTTGACCCATGAAGTCAACAAGGATTCTTCCTTATCTTCATCGGAACATGTCTTGTAAAAGGTAGGAATATCTCCTGTGAAAACCTCTCCGATATCATGTATGAGGCACATCTTTATAACCTTATTGATATCGGCTTTAGGAAACTCATCTGAGACAAGATACGCCATCATTGTCATACGCCAGCTGTGTTCCGCGACACTTTCATGGCGGCCTCCGGGTGTGTAGCAATGTCTGGTGGTATCCTTTAACTTATTAATCGTGTGAAGCGTTTCGAGAAATTTGTTTATTTCCATAATTGTCCTTAAGGGTGTACTAACTGTTTTGTTTTTTGCCAATTGATGCATCAAGCTCTATAACGGAAGAAACTTTAAGCACGTTTTCCGAAACCGTAAATCCTATGTTGAAGCCTGCAAAAGAAACACCGTATTCTCTTTCTGCGTCGTTTTGATAGTGAGGTCTTGGATCTTGTCTTAATATTTCAATTGCAGCTGTTCTTTTGCATTCGGGAAGTATTGCCAATAATTGTTCAGGAAAACAGACTGTCAAAGATTCTTCCTTGTGAAGGGCTGCAAATCCATCGCACGCATCCGGATGAGAGTCTACATAAGCAAGGTAGGGCTTGATGTCGTAGATAGGGGTATTATCACGCAAATCGATACCTGACACATGAAGAACCGGCCCTTCTTTTGTGTATTCTATCCTGTCAAGCTTCACCGAACTAAGTCCAATAGGATTCGGACGGAATGGGGATCTTGTGGCAAATACTCCGACAGTTTCGTTGCCTCCAAGTCTAGGGGGCCTTACCGTAGCATTGAATGTATCGCTTTGGTTAACCTCGAATTTCCACAAAAGCCACAGATGCGAAAAATCCGAAAGTCCTTTGACTGCATCGGGAGTCCTGTAGTCTTTTTCGAATACTATCCGGCCGGTGAGCTCTTTGACAAGCCCGCTTTGCCTTGGTATCCCGAATTTTTCGGGAAAATCAGTACGTATGTGAGCTATTATCTTAAATTCATCCATAAGAACATTTTATTTTTCGCAAAAGAAAGAGTCAATAACTTATTGGCAGTCAGAAACAAAATCCGGGCAAAACAAAACCCCTTATGAAGTGCGGAAAAACAACTTCATAAGGGGCATTACATTACTGTTTAATGAAACAAACAATTCTATTCGGTATCTTTCTTGACTGTAACCTTGTCAAGTAAGTATTCAACTACAGCGGTCTTGATGGCTGTCTGTCTTACATAAGGCTCACCGTACTCGGTAATAGCATCTTCGCCACCAAAGGACTCAACAACCTGAGCGTAAAGTTCATCGGAAATGCTGAGGTTGTTTCTTTTGAAGAATTCTTCATAAGTCATGTCAGCTGCTGTCTGAGACTTTGCGATTGTTCTCAAATATTTCTCATATTCGGAATCGGTCATTCCTGTGTATGCTTCGAAAGAATCAAATACAGAATAGCCATAGTAATATGAATACAGCTCATTCATGTATTCGTAGCTCTGCTGGTCGTAGTATTTCTGAATTTCTCTTATATGCTTAAGATATGCTGAAGGGAACTTGCTTACGGAAGCATTATCGTTAACATATGTAGCAATGTAAGTTTTGATATTCTCTTTTTCGTTGTAGTCTTTGATGTATGTTCTTAATTCATCAACTGTTGAAGCTACATCGCTGCAGTATGTTGCAACGAACTCATCTGTAAGTTCAGGTGTTCTGAGAATTGAATTTACAGTACATTCAAAAAGAGCTTCTTTTCCTGCTAAATCAGGGTTATTCTCGTATGAATCGGGGAAAGTAACAACAACGTCAACGGAATCTCCGGGATGAGCGCCGACAAGCTGATCTTCGAAACCGGGAATGAACTGTCCGGAACCGATTGTAAGAGACTGATTCTCTGCTGTGCCACCATCAAACTTAACTCCGTCAATGGAACCCGAATAATCTAAATAGATGGTGTCTCCGTTTGCAACTACGTCAGATGCATCGGAATTATAATAGGAATAAGTGTTAAGTGTTTCATAAATATCGCTTTCAACCTTATCATCCATGTAATAAATCTCTGCGTAAGGAATAACCAATGACTCAAGTTCAAGATTCTTAACAGATGAAAGATCTGCTCCTTCAACATATCCCTCGGCAGTGATATATCCCGAATATTCGGAGGAAGGATTTGTCTTGGAAGCGCTTGTATAAATTCCCATTCCGATTACACCGATTACCGCTACAGCAATAATGATGCCAACAATCCAACCAAGAATCTGGTCAAAATTTTTCTTTGCCTTTTCTGCGCGAACCTCTTTTGCTCTGGCTTCACGCTTTGCTTTGCTCTTGCTGATACCGGAGGTTTCTTCCGTTACAGCTTCGTACTTAGTTTCTTCACTCATTTTCATATACCTCTCTGTATTGCATCACGCACAAATTTCGACGCGACATACTCTAAGAGTATACGATTAATTTGCGTTTCTGTAAATCCCTTCATAGCCATAAATATGTGAAAAATGCGTGAAAAAGCAGTGCTTCGGTGGTATGATAAAAAGTAATTACAAACAATAATAAGGAGACATTTATGATAACTCTTAAAGATTTTCTCGATAAAAGTCCTACAGCGTTTCATTGCGTTGACAATATTGCTTCTGAACTTTTGAAGAACGGATATAAAGAACTTGAGGAGGGAAACTGTTGGGACCTTAAAGACGGCAATCGTTTTTTTGTCAAAAGAAACAGTTCAAGCATTATCGCTTTTTCGCTTCCGAAGGATAAACCTCTGGGATTTCATATTTTCAGTGCACATTCCGATTCCCCTTCTTTTCGAATCAAGGAAAACACCGAAATGGTATTTGAAGACAATTATGTTCGTCTGAATGTTGAAAAATACGGCGGAATGATTATCCCATCCTGGTATGACAGACCTTTGTCCGTCGCGGGAAGGGTAATTGTCAATGATGGTGGTAAGCTTACAGAGAAACTTATCAACGTCGACCGCGATTTTTGCATAATTCCCAACGTTGCAATTCATATGAAATCGGATGTTAATACCGGATACAGCTACAGCATTCAAAATGACCTGCTTCCTGTGATCGGATGTTTTGAATCCAAAGGTGAATTTGATTCAATTATTGCAAAAGAAGCAGGAACAACGAAAGAGAATGTTTTAGGAAGGGATCTTTTCCTTTATGCAAGGCAGAAAGCGTCCGTAGTCGGAGCAAAAGAAGAACTGTTTGTATCACCCAGACTTGACGACCAGGCATCGGCCTACGCCGGTCTTAAGGGACTTATTGAGTCGGGTGACGGTAAGTATATAAAAGTGCTGGCTGTATTTGATAACGAAGAAGTCGGAAGCGGTACAAAACAGGGAGCAGATTCAACGTTTCTTGAAGATGTTCTTTTCAGAATGTCAGAGCAGATTTTTGAAAACAGAGAACAGTATTATTCTGTTCTTTCGGAAAGCTTCAATATATCCGCAGATAATGCACATGCTGTTCATCCTGCACTTCCGGGAAAAGCAGATCCTACGGCAAGACCTTATCTTAATAAAGGAATTGTACTTAAATTCAACGGTAATCAGCGCTACGCAACAGACGCTTTAAGTGCAGCTTATCTTAGAAAACTCGCACTTGATAACAATATACCGGTTCAGGCGTATTCGAATAACTCCGATGTGCCCGGCGGGTCAACTCTTGGTAATATTTCGACAGCACATGTTTCGGTTAAGACTGTTGACATAGGTCTTCCGCAGCTTGCAATGCACTCTGCTGTCGAGACAATGGGTATGAAGGACTGCGAGTACATGAGCACTCTTGCTAAAGCATATTTTGAGGAACAGTAAATGGACAGGGAACTGATAACCGAATACGAGAATCCGGCTTATCCTGTGCAGATTAACTTTGTCGAATTGACAAAAGAAGATGCGCAAAGAGGAAAATGGGAGGTTCGTAATAACGACATAGAGCTTATTATCGTAAATAACGGAGAACTGAAGATTGCCTGTAACGATAAGGTACACAGAGTTTTTGCAGGTCAGGGAGCAGTACTTATAAACGAGTGCAGGCACAGAATTACTTCATCATCCGATGAGGATACGGCCTTTTTCAGCATAGTCTTTGATCCGGGCTTCGCAGTGGGAAGGAGTGATGACCTGCTTCGCAAATCGCTTTATGAATCACTTGTCAGTTCGTTTAAAAACACGTGCCTTGTGATGGACGAAGCCAACTTAAGAGACGGAACGGCTCTTGATAAAATAAACGCTGTGGTAGCAGCGAATACGGTTAAAAAACCCGGGTACGAGATCGTCACAAAATCTCATCTTTGTATGCTTTGGGCTATTTTGTACGACTTTGCCACTTCAAAAGAAATACATTTTAACGGAAGAAATGTTCCTTCACAGGATGAGTTAAGAGTAAAAAGCGCAATTGCCTTTATGGAAGAATACTATCAAAACCCGATTACTCTTGAGGATATTGCGGAAAAGATTCATGTAAGCCGTAACGAGTGCTGCAGATGTTTTAAACGAGTGCTTTTTATTACGCCTGTCGAGTTTCTTGTGCGACTTAGGGTGTTCCAGGCGGCTAAGGTTTTATACAAAGATCCTTTAAGCGTTAACACTATATCGCGTTTGGGCTCGTTAACCGGTTTCAATAATACAAGCTATTTTAACAGAATGTTTAAGCGATATCTTGAATGTACTCCGCGTGAGTTTTCGAGAATGCTGAAAAGCGACCCCGAGAAGGCAAGAAAACTTTACGAGAATCTTCAGGGGTCAGTAACCGGAATATAATATAATCCGATTACAATATTGCATTGAAGTGATTTTTACCTATCTAAGCGGGAAAGGAAAATATAATGACAACCAACGAACTTCATCTGTTTCTTGAAAATCCCGAAAATGTCGGGGAAAACCTTGTTGACGCTCACTCCGATCATTTCTTTTATGAAAATGAAAAGGATATTGAACTTGGGGAAAACATGCCCCTTAGGCAGTATTTAAACGGTACATGGAAGTTTAAATGGTCAAAGAATCTGTTTGAACGTCCCGAGAATTTTTACAACCCCAAATTCAACATTTCAAAATTTGATGATATTACAGTACCGGGGCATATTGAACTTCAGGGTTACGAAGAACCTCAGTACATAAATGTCGCTTATCCGTGGGATGGAACTGAAACCTTGGAACCTCCGTATATATCAAAAGAATACGCGCCTGTCGGAAGCTATGTCCTGGATGTGAAATTATCTAAAATATTTACCGACAGACCTGTCTTTATTTCGTTTCAGGGTGTTGAAACGGGTTTCAGACTGTTTGTAAACGGCGAATATGTCGGATATTCCGAAGATTCGTTCACACCGGCCGATTTTGATATTACAAAGTATATAAAAAAAGGCAAAAACAGAATTGCTGTTGAAGTATATAAACGTACATCTGCTTCCTGGCTTGAAGATCAGGACATGTGGAGATTTTTCGGAATTTTCAGGGATGTTTTTCTTTATACAGTTCCGAAGGCTCACGTTAAAGACTTCTTTGTCAAAGCACTTCTTGATGGCAATTATGAGAAGGGAATTCTTGATATTGATGCTGTAATCGAAGGACAACCTTCTTTTGCATCGGTTGAATTGTTTAACGACAGGAAAATGAAGGTGTTCGAAGCACCACTGACTATTGGAGTCAATAAAATCTCTCTTCATTTGGAAGGACTTTCGATAGAAAAGTGGAGTGCGGAAAAGCCTGTCCTTTACGAATGCAGACTTATTCTTAAGGATGAAGCGGGAATACCCATCGAATACGCGGTAACCAAGATCGGATTCAGAACATTCGAACTTAGAGATAAACTAATGCTCATCAACGGAAAGCGTATTATTTTTAAAGGTGTCGACAGACATGAATTTTCGGCGCTTGCCGGAAGATGTGTCTCCAAGGAGGAAATGATTTGGGATATAAAGACATTCAAACGAAACAATATAAATGCCGTAAGAACATCGCATTATCCTAACAGCAGCGCATGGTTAAGGCTGTGTGACGAGTACGGAATTTATGTCATAGATGAAACTAATCTTGAGACTCACGGAACCTGGTGCTCAAAAGAGATGACAGAGGCGGGATATCAGGTGCCGGGTTCAAAGCCCGAATGGACAAAGGCTGTTTTGTCACGTTGTTCCAATATGGTTCAAAGAGACAAAAACCATCCTGCGATTCTTTTGTGGTCGCTTGGTAACGAAGCTTACGGCGGGTCCAATTTTGTTAAAATGTATGATCATATTAAGGAGCTTGATGATACAAGGCTTGTTCATTATGAAGGAATCATTCACAACCGTGAGTTTGAACAGGCATCCGATGTAGAGTCAAAGATGTACGATAAGCCGTGGGATATTGCAGCATACCTTTCGGACAACCCTAAAAAGCCTTTTATCTCCTGCGAGTATATGCATGCGATGGGAAATTCACTTGGAGGAATGAAAGAATATACTGATCTTGAAGATCGGTTTGAAATGTATCAGGGCGGTTTTATCTGGGACTTTGTCGATCAGGCATTGTGGCAAAAGCACGGAGACGGAATGCGCCTTGCATATGGTGGGGATTTTGGAGACCGTCCGTGCGACTACTGCTTTTCAACAGATGGAATCGTATTTGCAAACAGGCAGGAATCGCCAAAGATAAAAGAAGCTAAGATACTGTATTCAAACGTACGATTGAACGCCGATGATAAAGAAGTTAAAATTGAAAACAGGAATTTGTTTGTCGATCTTTCCGATTATTATTTTGTTTATACCGTAAGCGAAAACGGAAATGTTATATACACCAAAACATGGAATGAAATAGCAGTCCTGCCCGGCAGTACGGTGGTTCTTCCGGTTGAAAGTGAGTGCTGCTTTAACGATAATTCAGACTATGTTTTCTTTGTTAAAATGTGCCTTAAGGATTGTTCAAAGTGGGCCGAAGCAGGATACATTGTTTCTTTTGGAGAGTCGGTGAAGTATGCGGATGCAAATCCGGTGCTTACTTTGGCGGAAGCATCTTCATTCACGGGTGTTTCAAACGGACTCGGAAATGCCGGTGCAAAAAATGATATGTTCAGGTTTATCTTCGGCAAAGCTTACAATACTCCAAGAGGCGGTATTGTATCGATGAAGCATGGCGCTAAAGAATTTATCACTTCATCACCCTGCACAACTTACTTCAGAGCATACACGGATAATGATAAGGGATTTGGACTTGGTACAAAAGCAAATTTCTGGCACATGTTAAGTATGTATCAGCTTGCAACGCTTGTTTCTTTTGAAGATAAAGGCGAGTACATCGAGGGAACATACGAATACTGTGATCCGACAGATAAAACGGTATATTCGGTAAACACATACAGGGCTTTCCCGGATGGAAGAATAGAAGTTTACATAAAGTATATCGGCGCGGAAAACCGTCCGATTCTTCCTCTCTTTGGATGGGAGATAAAACTTGATAAAGCGTATGATTTTGTTGAATATTTCGGAAAAGGCCCTCATGAAAACTATATAGACAGAAACAATGGGGCGAATACCGGATTGCATAAAGCAAAGGTGGGTGACAATCTTACTCCTTACCTGATTCCGCAGGAGTGCGGTAATCGTACTAAGGTTCGATATGCAAAAGTAACTGATTCGGATGGACACGGTTTGCTTTTTGCTTCCAAGAGTGGTACTTTTGACTTTGGTTTTCTTCCTTACAGTGCTTATGAACTTGAAAATGCAACTCACTTGGATGAACTTCCGAACCGAAACTACTCGTGGATAAGAATAATGGCTGCGCAGATGGGTGTCGGAGGAGATGATTCCTGGGGAGCACCGGTTCATGAGCAGTATAGGATTGATTCATCAAAGGACTGCGAACTTTCTTTTGAAATTAGATTTATTTGATATAAAACAAGCTGATTACAATGATACAGAACGGAGGAAATGATGAGAGTACTTGTAACAGGAGTTAAGGGCCAGCTTGGCCATGATGTAATGAACGAACTTGCAAAGCGTGGTATGGAAGGTATCGGTGTCGATATTGATGAGATGGACATAACCGATGCAGAGAGTGTAGACAAGGTTATTACAGATGCAAATCCCGATGCGGTTATTCATTGTGCTGCATGGACAGCTGTTGATGCGGCTGAAGATGAGGACAAGGTTGAACTTGTAAGACGTGTCAATGTCGAGGGTCCTCGTAATATTGCTAAGGTCTGCAAGAAACTCGATATCAAGATGATTCAGATAAGCACAGATTATGTGTTTGACGGCGAGGGTGAACGCCCCTGGGAACCCGACGATAAGACAGGACCTGTTTCTGTATACGGAGAGACAAAGCGCGACGGAGAAAATGCGGTAATGGAACTTTTGGACAAGTTCTTTATAGTACGTATCGCATGGGTGTTCGGAATTAACGGAAAGAACTTTGTTAAGACAATGATAAATGTCGGAAAAACTCACGATGTTCTTACGGTAGTAAACGATCAGTGGGGATCGCCTACATATACATATGACTTGTCTAAGCTTCTTGTTGATATGATTCAGACAGAGAAATACGGCATTTATCATGCGACAAACGAAGGCTTCATTTCATGGTATGATTTTGCCGTTGCTATTTTTAAGGCAGCAGGAATGGACAATGTAACAGTAAAGCCTGTTACGACAGCAGAGTACGGTATTTCCAAGGCAAAGCGTCCTTTCAACAGTCGCATGTCAAAAGATAAACTTGAAAAAGAAGGATTTGAGCGTCTTCCTAAGTGGGAGGATGCTCTTGAAAGATATATTAAAGAACTCAAGGATAATGGTGCAATATAATGAGTGAAAACTGTAACCATAATTGCGAAGGATGCTCTTCAAACTGCAGTTCAAGAGCCGGTGAGAATCCGTTTCTTGCAAAAATGAATGAGATGTCGAATATTCGACATGTAATAGGCGTAGTAAGTGGCAAAGGTGGCGTAGGTAAATCGCTTGTCACTTCTTTGCTTGCGGCTTCGGCAAATAAACTGGGATACAGTAGCGCAATACTTGATGCCGATATAACAGGACCTTCAATTCCGCGTGCATTCGGAGTTAAGGCGAAGGCAGTAGGTACCGAGAACGGGATTTATCCGTGTGTTTCCGCGTCCGGTGTTCAGATTATGTCTTTGAATCTTATCAATGACGACGAAACAGACCCTGTAATATGGAGAGGACCCATTCTTGCAGGAACGGTTAAACAGTTCTGGAGTGACGTTATCTGGGGCGATGTGGACTACATGTTTGTTGATATGCCTCCGGGAACCGGCGATGTTCCGCTTACGGTATTTCAATCACTTCCCCTTGACGGAATAATAATTGTTACATCTCCTCAGGAACTTGTTTCAATGATAGTTGCTAAAGCAGTTAAGATGGCCAAGATGATGAATGTTCCGATTCTTGGCATTGTTGAAAACTTCAGTTATCTTGAATGCCCCGATTGCTCTGCAAAGATATCGGTTTTCGGAGAGAGTACGGTTGAAAAGGTTGCGGATGAGTTTTCTATCGATACGTTTGCACGCATTCCGATTGATCCTAAAATGGCAAAAGCAGTTGATGCCGGAAAAATCTATGATATTGAGACGCCTTTTCTTGAGACGGTTATAAAGAAAATTATCACGGATTAAAAGAATAATGGTACATTAGCCAATCGTTGCCTTTGTTTTGATATAATCAAATAGTTCGGAGGAAAACATAATGTACGAAATCGGAGATTACGTGGTACATATGACGGGGGGCGTGTGCAAGGTTGAGAAAATTGCACCGTTGGAGATTGCTTCGGCCGATAAGAACAGGCTTTATTACTATCTGTCACCCGAAACGGATGCAGGCAGTAAGGTGTTTGTTCCCACAGATAACGATTCTGCTATGCGCAAGGTAATGACAAGCGAAGAAATACTTGAGCTTCTTGATGAGATTCCTAACATTAGGGCACTTGAAATCGAAAATGAAAAACTTCGCGAAACAAGATATAAAGAAGCTGTTAAAAGCTGCGATTTAAAGAATCTTACAAGCCTTTTGAAAGTTCTTCATGAGCGTAGAACGATTAGATTTAATGAAGGAAAACGCAATACGGCAACCGATGACCGTTTTTATAAAGCGGCAACCGAGCAGTTTTGCAGTGAGGTTTCTTTTGTGTTGAAAAAAGAGCGTTCCGACACTCGTAAAATGCTGGAAGAAATGCTTAGTTTATAATTGTGTATTATCGATTTGCCACTGTATTTGAGATGATTCGTATGCACTACGGGTTGACTCAAATACAGTGGTTTTTCTTTGCCCAAATAAGGAAGCTGCTTCTTGACGTTAAGGTGCATTGTTGGTACTATAAGTATTTGAAAAGGAGGGCTGAAACATGAGCCGTATCAGATTCTATAATACTCTTACAAAGAAGGTTGAAGACTTTATTCCCAATGTTGAGGGCAAGGTATCGCTTTATACCTGTGGACCCACCGTATACCATTTTGCACATATCGGAAACCTTCGATGTTATATTATGGAAGATATTCTCGACAGATCCCTTCGCTATGCAGGTTATGATGTTAAACGTGTTATGAACATTACTGATGTTGGTCATCTTACCGGTGATTCGGATTCAGGCAATGATAAGATGGTCGAAGGAGCAAAGCGCGAGCATAAGACAGTACTTGAGATTGCCAAGTTCTATTCGGATGCTTTCTTTTCCGACTGCAATAAACTTAATATCAGACGTCCTGACGTTATTGAACCTGCAACTAACTGTATTTCAGAGTTTATACATATGATAGAAGTTCTCTTGGAAAAGGGATATGCATATGTTTCGGGTGAGAATGTTTATTTTGACACATCTAAGCTTAAAGAATATTACGTTCTTTCCAATCAGTCCGAAGATGATCTGATGGTTGCCGTAAGAGATGATGTTGACGAGGATACAAATAAGCGCAACAAAAACGACTTTGTTCTTTGGTTTACAAAATCTAAGTTTGAAGATCAGGCTTTAAAGTGGGACAGCCCCTGGGGCGTAGGATATCCGGGATGGCATATTGAGTGCTCTTGCATAAGTATGAAACATCTTGGCGAAAACCTTGACATTCACTGTGGAGGAATTGACAATATTTTCCCTCACCATACAAACGAAATAGCACAGAGTGAATCATATCTTGGCCACAAATGGTGTAACTACTGGTTCCATGTTCATCATTTAACCGAGAAGGGTGGAAAGAAGATGAGCAAGAGCTCGGGCGAGTTTTTATGCGTCGATCTTCTTGAAAAGAAGGGTTACAATCCTCTTGTATATAGAATGTTCTGCTTACAGAGTCATTATCGCAAGCCTCTTGAGTTTTCTTATGACGTAATGGATAATGTAAAGTCATCCTATGAGAAACTTAAAAAACAGGTTCTCAAGATTGTCGCAGAATCCGCAGAGGGTACTGTTGACGGTACTGTATTTGAAGAGTACAGAAATAAGTTCATTGATGCTTTGGGAAATGATTTAAATACTTCACAGGCTATTACAATTTTATATGATGTCCTTAAGGCAGATACAAACGCTGCTACAAAGGCTGCACTCATTAAGAGCTTTGATGAAGTTCTTTGCCTTGACCTTACAAAAGAAGAGCAAAAGGCAGAGTCGATGGTTGATCCCGAACTTGAAGCTTATATTCTTGAAAGAATAGAAGCACGTAAGGAAGCAAAGAAGAACAAAGACTTTGCTACGGCTGATGCGATTCGTGACGAACTTTCAACAAAGGGTATTACTATTAAAGACACCAGGGAAGGTGTTGTTTGGAGTATTTCATAAGTTTTTTGAAGTGTTTTTTCGTAAATTTCAAACTCGAATACGAGGGATGAAACGTTCGATAATAAACGCTGATTATATATGGAGGTATGAAGAATGGACGATTTTACAAAGAAGGCACTTGAGTTTATCAAGCCCGTTGATATTACGGAGGACTTTGAGGAAAAGGATATCAAACAGCAGAAGTCGATTGCTGCGATGTGTTACCTTCCTTTGTTCTTCATAATTGCTTTTGTAGGTTTTGCAGAATCAAAGTATGCAAAATTCCATGCAAAACAAGGAACATTGATTTTTATTCTTGAGGTATTGTTTATTGTTCCCCTTAACAAGTGCAGAGAAAACGGTAATGATGTATTGGCAGGATTGTTTGGCTTCCTTACATTCATCGTTGTTATCTATGTAGTTATGGGTATTGTTTACACCATTAAGGAGAAGGCAGTTGCACTTCCTCTTATAGGTAAACTTCTTGTTGTCGGAAGAGACAACACCAAGCCCATGTTCTAATTTAATAACTGAACAGACAATATTTCTTTGATAATGATCCCGGCATATGATATGTATCTTTTTTCTCCTCGAATAGAATCAGGTACATATCAGATGCCGGGATTTGCCAACGAATGTGCGCAATTCTGTCGGAGATGGAATGGAGATAATTAGGATGAGTGAATATAACAAGCTTACAATGGATGCCGAGGTGGGAAGAAAGCCTTTAAACAAATATCCAAGGCCATCCATGGTGAGAGATTCATATATGTGTTTAAACGGAAAGTGGGATGACGGGGTGGTGGTTCCTTTTCCTTTGGAATCGTCATTGTCGGGATTTGATGGTGAGGTTCCAAAAACATACATCTATCACCGAAAGTTTTGCGTTGAGCCTGAGTTTATTAAAGATAAGGTACTGCTTCATTTTGGAGCAGTTGATGCCGTGTGTGATGTCAGAATTGACAATGCGACAGTATTTAGGCATGAAGGCGGATATCTTCCTTTTGAAATTGATATTACTGATTACGTGGAAGTTGGTAAAATGCAGGAGTTGACTGTGGAAGTCAATGATTCGCTTGATCATTTTTATCCTTACGGAAAGCAAAAGAAAAATCGCGGCGGAATGTGGTATACCCCGGTGACCGGAATATGGCAGACGGTTTGGATTGAAAGTGTTCCGAAAAAGTATATTGAAGGCTTTGAAATAACACCCTCGCTCGACCGTGTTACTGTTGATATTGAGTCCGAGGCTGATTGCTTTCATGTTGAGATATATGATGGGGATATGCTTGTATTTGAGGGAGATTACGACGGCCCGTATTTTTCGATTCCGATAAAGAACCCTGTTTACTGGACTCCCGATAATCCTCATTTATATGATATGACAATATCGACAGATAACGATACTGTTAAGACGTATTTCGGTTTAAGAACCGTATCACTCGGTAATGTTAACGGAGTGTCGAGAATACTTCTCAACGGTGAACCGTTTTTCTTTCATGGAGTTCTTGATCAGGGTTATTTTCCTGAAGGCATTTTTACTCCAAATAATGAAGATGTTTACGAAGATGACATAAGGAGACTGAAATCGCTAGGCATAAACACGATAAGAAAACATATTAAGATTGAACCCGAGTGCTTTTACGAAGCATGTGACAGAATTGGGATGCTTGTTTTCCAGGATATGGTAAATAACGGTGAGTACAGCTTCTTCAGGGATACTGTTCTTCCGACTATCGGCATAAAACATTTAAAGGACACTAAGCGCCATATAACCGATGAGATGAAAATGTCGTTTGAACAGCATATGGAACATACGCTGGCACATCTTTATAATTTCCCTTCCATTGTGTATTATACAATTTTCAACGAGGGCTGGGGACAGTTCGATTCCGATGTTATGTACAGCATAGTTAAAGCCATGGATAATTCGAGGATAATCGATTCAACGTCCGGGTGGTTTTGGCAGAATTATTCGGATGTCGACAGTTATCACGTGTATTTTAAGAAATTCAAAATGAAGAGGTCGGACAGACCGGTCATCGTTTCGGAGTTTGGAGGGTATTCACTTAAAATACCGGAGCATTCATATAATCTTGAGAAAAACTACGGATATGGCAAGGCGATTGATTCAAAACAGCTGACGGATATGATTGAGTCATTGTACGAAAAGGAAATAATTCCTGCAATTGCGGAAGGGCTTTGCGGAACTATATACACGCAGGCAACCGACGTTGAGGATGAGACAAACGGATTTTTTACTTATGACCGTAAAATATGTAAAGTTGATGCGAAGAGAATGCGTGAACTTGCCCAAAAATTAAAAATCTGATTATAACGGAAAATTTACCGGGCGGAATGAACTCATAAAGAAGCTTATAAAGGCTGATTAATAAGAAACAGAAAGAGAAATGTCAATGGCTGATACAGCAAATCTTACAAAGGAAAACGGAAGAATGTCGGGACTTGAACTTGCAAAGAAGCTTTATACAGAGGTTTACAGACCCGAAATGGAAAGAAGATTCCCGGAATATGTCGACCGTATTGCGGCCGGACTTTTCGGAAGGGGATCGGATTGCTACGGCTTTGACGATGAATTATCAAGAGATCATGATTGGGGACCGGGATTTCAGGTTTACATAACCAGAGAACTGTATTCTGCCATCGGTAATGAACTTGAGGAAATGTATAACAGCCTTCCTAAGAAGTATATGGGGTATCAGCTTGCAAGAACAGTAAGCACACACAAAAGACGAGGCGTTTTTATCATAGAAGACTTTTTTGCCAATCTTTTGGGAGTTTGGCCTATTACGGAAAAAGATTATTATCTTGTCGAAGACAGTTCGTTGAGCGAAGCAGTCAATGGGTGGATTTTTGACGATCCTGCCGGAATTGTTACAAAAATAAGAGATGACCTTATGAAAGGATTTCCGGAATCTGTTCTTTACAAAAAAATAGCGCAAAGTGCTTCAAGATACGCTCAGTGTGCACAGTATAACTTTAAGCGCGTATCGGAAAGAAAGGATGAACTGACAGCAGCAATAATGCTTTCTGACGGCATAAAGGAAGCTATGAAGCTTGCGCATTACATTGATGGTCAATATCCTCCTCATGATAAATGGCTTTTTAAAAGCTGTTCCAAACTTTCTTTCGCAGATGAAGTTATTCCACTTCTTGAGGGCGTCATGAAGAGAGAATGCAATCCTGATGACCTCGGCTCATTTTTTGCACATAAGATGTATATTCTTGGGTTTATAAGTGATACTGACGATTATCTTGATCATCATGCACAGGAACTATTGATTAAGTCCGGGTTAGTGTCATTAGAAAAGAAAGAACTTGTTGACAAGGTTGTCAGGCTTGAATTTGAAGCCTTTGATAAAGTTAGAAACGAGGGCGGAAGAGCATCATGTCAGGATGACTTTCTTACATTCAGCATCATGCGAAAGAGTCAGTACAATACCTGGGATAAGCAGATGCTTGTTCAGTATCTGTATGATTTTGAGGTGGAGCTTCAGAAGGGACATAACCTTATTACTGAAAAATACGGGCGCATGATGGAGAGTACAGCGCATGAGCGATATGAAGAAATAAAGCATAATTTTCCGAAGATATCTGATGAGAAAAAACAGATAATTGAAGCGATTGTTTCCATGCAGATGGCAATGACTGAGGCATTTTATAAAGACCATCCCGAATTGCTTCCAAAAGTCAGAAGTATATATACGGAAGAAGATTCCGCATATAATACTTCGAATGAGACATATTTAAGAGGTGAAATATCGACGTACTCCGACAAAATGCTCGAACTCTACGGTAGATTTATCGTGGCTTTTGCATCTCAGGGTCGTAATCTGACCGAGGAGATAATCAAGAATACTATTGATTTAAACTGATATGGTAGGCTACGTTTAACAGATGGCTATATTGTCTTTGGAATCGTAAAACTTATGCATGTTCCAAGGCCGGGAGTGCTCTCGACGTGAAGCCCTTTTCCATACTGATTCTTAAGACGCTTATCAATATTATATATTCCGATGCTTTTATTTTCTTTTGGAACAGCGAAAAGATTATTGATTGTTTCCTGTTCCATTCCTATTCCGTTATCACTTACGAAAAAATCAACCGAATCGGAGTTTTCAACAATTCTAAGAGTTACAACTCCGGGCTTATCCAACTTTCTAACCCCGTGTTTTATGGCATTTTCTATAAGGGGTTGGATTGTTATCGGGGGCATCATAATTCCCGGCATACGAATGGGAAAATCGTTATAAAAATTAATATTGGGAAATCTTTCTTTCTCGATATCTGTATATGCTTCAACAAGTTCAAGTTCTCGTCTTAGCGGAACTGTCTTATCCATATTATCCAAACTTAAAATCAACTTAAGATACTCGGAAAGTGAGTTAATCAACTTCTTTGCCTTAGGAGAATCCGTCACACAACAATCGGCGATGGTGTTAAGCGTGTTGTACAGAAAGTGAGGCTTCATCTGTGCATTAAGAAAAGCATTTTCTGAAGCTTGCATTGCTTCAAGTTGCCTTGTAAGTTCATCGGAATAGAATGCTTCATCTGTGCTTTGCTTGGAGTATTCACAGGCCAATATTGAAACTACTGTCACAGACAGAATTGTATAGCCGATGGAATATGCAAACCGTGAAGGAACGAGCATATCCCTTGTGGCTTGGAACAAAAGAACGCTTGATTCTATTGACAAAACAGCAATTCCATATGCAAGAGCATGAGGTTCCTGCTTTTCAAAAACAAGAACAAATACATAGAGACAGATAGCATAAGGAATTACCATCAGAAATGACGCTACATTCGGAAGATACGGAATTTTGTTAAGTGTTAATGCGTTTACAAAAGGAATTAGAAGAGCAAAAATAAACGCGGACGATATTTTCTTTGGAAAGTATTCGCTAAACATTTTCTCGGTAAAGAAGAGTAACGTAAGCAAATAAAGAGGGGTTGCAAGCGCTTCTATCACGACTCCGACATTATAAGGAAGAATCGGTATAAATTGAAGAATGCTTCTTCCGTCCATAAATGACATAACAATTCCCGTCATTCCGGAGAAGAAAATGAAAGGAAGCATTCGCTTGTCTTTTCGAATTGCAAGCAGCTGAACCAGCGTAAAAATCATCGTGAAGATGATATAGGATGCAAAGAAAAGACTTACTTTTTTTACCGACTCAAAGGAATGACTGATTTTTTCGTAAGAGCCTATAAGGATAGAGCGAAGGCCTGTGTTGTAATAGTTTGTCGGAGAAATAATATTTGCGACAACCTCGTAGTAACCTGTTTCAGATGCCGGCAATTTGACATAAAACGAACGGGGATATATGGGTGTGCGTTTTCCAAAAGAAGCGGAAACAGAAGCGGTTTCTCCGTTTATGAATATTCTGTAATTACAAAATTCTTCGGGAAACCAAAGAGCATAATCGGTGTTTGTGGGAAGTCTTAATGTAAAACCGAAAGTAGCAACATAGTTGTCTTCCAAAACACAAGATGTTGATTTTATCTCTGAAAAGTCATTGATTACGGTTACTTCATGCCCATCGCTGATTCTTTGTGCAAAAGAAGCGGGTCCCGTAGAAACTTCACTCGCTGCTATGGGAGTGGAGATAACCTTAGGAACACACAAAAAGGAACCCGACAATCCATAATACTTTGTTTCATCAAAATAAGAGGTTGAAGCTGTCTGTGATGTGCCGGCAAGCTCAAGCGTAATAGGCTGAACCGATTTGCAAATAATATATAATGCTGTGACAACGATAACGGGGAAAAGAATAACAATATTTACGGCAGTGACTATTCGTTTCATGACTTTTCCTCCTCTGAATCATTGATATACGATGTTGCGTCAGGTGGAACAACGAAGGAAACACTTGTGCCGACACCCGGAGCACTTTGGATTACAAGCCCTTTCCCGAAAAGATTTATAAGGCGTGTGTGTATACTGTAGACTCCGACTCTGGCACTGTCGTGAAGCGAATCTGTCAGTGATTTTGCAACATCTTCTTCCATTCCTTCTCCGTTGTCAGAAACGTCAATATGGTAATAGTCCCTATAGGGAATAATGGTTATTGTGATTTTAGGATTTTCCTGTGTGGGAGAAAATGCATGCTCAATTGCATTCTCAACCAAAGGCTGAATCGAGAGCGGAGGAATGTGAAACTCCGGCAGAGGATTAGGAAATTTGTATTCAAAAGAAAGCTTGGGATTACGTTCTTTTTCGATTGCAATAAAAGCTTTTGTTAGTTCAATCTCGTTATTGAGAGGTACTATACCCTGAAGTTGCTGAAAATTCAGAGTGTGTCTTAGATATTTGGATAAGGAGACAGTTAAATCTTCAGCAGAAAAAGGATTTTCATCACAACGTTGACTTATTAGGTCAAGAGATTTGTAGAGAAAGTCAGATTTCATCTGAGTGCACATAAGTGCGTTGTCGGAGTGATTTATCTTTTCAATTGTTTCGGATAAGGATACTGAAAGAATCTTTGTTTTGTTAAGAGAAACAACGTAATGAGAGGAAAGCATTCCGGCATGCAAACCTATAAAAACAGGAGTTGCCAAAACTCTAAAACTTACTGCCCGAAGCTTAAACATCGCAATGCAAAAATCTGCAAGAACTGCTACGAATAACAGGGAGTAGGCCGCGACCGAATAATAGTATTCTTTCTCGCCTCCCTTTGCACGCCATAATGAAAAATGCATTGAATATACCAATGAAATAATGACAAATACAGTGAGAACGATATACATGAAAACGGAAAGCGACGGTGGAATAAAAAGACTGATGCATGCAAAGAAAAGCGAAAGATAACTAAAAAGGTTATGCATCTTGGGTGTTTTATCGCGATTTATAAGACCTGCATAGTTGTAAAGGCAAAGCGCCAATACTGAATATACGGTAAAATAGATGTTGTCTGAGTTACTGCTTATATAGTCAGAATCAAAAATGGAAAGGGGATAATAGGCAATGCGCATGTTGATGTTGACACAAAATGCGAAGCATAATGCAGCAAACCAAATCATACGCTTTGCGTTGCGAAAGTAATATGAGATTATACCTGCGTATATTCCTGATATTAAGCATGCCACAACGCAAAAAGCGCGTATAATGTCTGACATTGACAGTCCTCTTTCCGATTAGATGGATTTAATCAATTCTTTTATTTCGTGAGAGGGTTCAAGACCGTACTCTTTAAAGAGTGAATCACGATATTTCTCATAGTATTCACGAATAGCAGCAGGGGGAAGTTTCTTTTGCTTGAGACGGATAATCTCTTTGAAAGCATCTTCCTCGTAAAGATCTACTCTCAATACTGACTCAAATGCGTCGATTGCAGCATCGATTCGTTCTGCTTCCGAGTAAAGGCGTCCTGCGCGATACAATAACTGAATGTATCTGCCTTCCAGCCATCCTTTTGTTTCTTCTGCCCAATCATAAAATCTGTTCTCAAGATAAGGTCCTTTATAGATGTTAACAAGTGTTTCAACATCACTAAGGGCAAGAGTGTCCGGATTTGCAATTTTATTTCTGAAATCAAGATAATCACATTTTATACGAGCGGTATTAACGCTGTAATCATCATGGTCACGAACAAGTACATCCGTATAACCAAAGTCGGCAAGTGTACTTCTTATATAAGTACAGGTAACACGGAAGTTGTTGGCTGCCTTATCAAGATCGGCATCGGGCCAAAGGGTATCGAGAATCATATCTTTTGAACGTGCACGGCCTTCATTCTGAATGAGGTATGCAAGAAGTTCCTCGGCTTTTGAAGTTCTGAAACGTAGAGGCTCAAAATCATTTGCTTTTTTGATTGAAAAAGCACCAAAACAGTTGATAATAAGTTTGTCATCTTCAACAACATGGGATTTTTCCAATTTCTTTTCCATGCTGTCAATCTGTGCTGTGAAGTCTTCCAAAGAAAGCGGTTTTAAAAGATAACCGGTTGCATGTGCTCTGAATGCTTCCAATGCGTACTGATTGTATGCGGTAATAAATACTATCTCAAGATAGGGATTTACATCCATAAGACATTCCGCAAGTTCGAGACCTGTCATCTCTGGCATTTCAATATCGAGAAAAGCAATGTCAATAGGATTGGACTTGATGAATTCTATAGCGTCGGAAGGCTTGGTGAAGGTTTTTAAAAGTTCAAGCCTGTTGTCCTGTGAGATAAGTCTTTCGAAACGGTTCAATGCATTTTGCTCATCGTCTACTGCAATAACCTTATACATGAATCATTAACCCCCAAATATTTTTTTATATTCTATTTTATTCTATATGATAATATTAAAATATACAATAATGTTTTGAAAATTAGCACAATTTTCAGTTTATTTCTTGCGAATAACTGTGATAAAATTATCTGAAAGAAAACTGTTTGGGAGAGTTGCTTCTACAAATGCGAGAGATGATTTTTAAAATGGAACGGCCCGGCCTTATAAATGTTAACGATCAGGTTACGGTCACCGAAGGCTGGCTTCCCAGTAACTGTTACTACACAATAGACCCGTCACTGGCAATGTCCGGAAATGTTCCCTTCCCGGAACGACTTAAGACAAAGAATGGGGTCGTCAAATCCGTTGAAGAAACGCTTAGAGGGTTCTATGTATGCGTAGAATTTGATGAGTAATCTGAAAACAGAGAAATTTCAATTAATCATACTATATTATATGGAGGATACTATGAAAGTAATATCAACAGATAAGGCACCACAGGCAATCGGCCCCTATTCACAGGGATATGTTGCAAACGGATTTTTCTTTGCATCGGGTCAGATTGCAATCAATCCTGCAACAGGAGAGGTAAATACCGGAGATATCAAAGAACAGACAACGCTCGTTTGCAATAACATCGGTGAACTTTTAAAAGCAGCGGGAACAGATTTTGAGCATGTGATCAAGACAACCTGCTTCCTTGCCGATATGGCTGATTTTCAGGCGTTTAATGAAGTATATGCTTCTTACTTCACATCAAAGCCCGCAAGAAGCTGCGTTGCTGTAAAAACACTTCCTAAAAATGTTCTTTGCGAAATCGAAATAACAGCACTTGTTCAGTAAAAAGTCATTAAATACAAAACCCGGCATCATAAAGGTGCCGGGTTTTGTGATGAATTAAATATAATGGAGTGAAAACGCTGCTGCGACCAAAGCGGCCTGAACGATGAGAATGAAAGGAATGAGTATTGTAAATCTTTTTTTCTTTGTTTTGTGATGGAAAGTTTTCATGCCAAGCAGTGAACCGAGACTTCCACCGATGAGAGCAAACAAAAAAAGCATCGCTTCCGATACTCTCCATTCATGTCTTATTGCTTTTTTCTTGTCTATACCCATCGAGGCAAACCCTAAAAGGTTTGCCCCAACGAAGTATAAAAGTATTATCAATACGTGGGTTTTCATAAAATTATTTGTTTTCTTCAACACTTGCCATCTTCATAGCACGAACCTTAGTTGAAAGACCGAAGAGGTTGATGAAACCTTCGGCATCGTGATGGTCGTAAAGATCGCCTGTTGTGAAGGAAGCAATCTTTTCATTATAAAGTGAATAAGGAGAAGTTGTGCCGGCTTTGATAATGTTTCCTTTGTAGAGTTTGAACTTAACTTCACCGGTAACATATTCCTGTGTCTTTTCAATGAAAGCCTGAGCTGCTTCACGAAGAGGAGAGAACCACTTTCCTTCGTATACTATCTGAGCAAATTTGTTACCCATCTCTTCTTTTTCACGATATGTCTCTCTGTCGAGAATTAACTCTTCAAGCTGCTGGTGAGCTTCGTAAAGAATTGTTCCGCCCGGTGTCTCGTAAACGCCACGTGACTTCATGCCGACAACACGATTCTCAACGATATCAACAATTCCGATACCGTGCTTTCCGCCGAGAGCGTTTAACTCGGTAATGATGTCGGAAACTTTCATCTTCTTACCGTTAACTGCTGTAGGAACACCTTTTTCAAAAGAAATTGTAACGTACTCACCTTCGTTAGGAGCCTTCTCGGGAGTAGTTCCAAGAACGAGAAGATGATCGAAGTTAGGCTCATTGGCAGGATCTTCAAGTTCAAGACCTTCGTGGCTGATGTGCCAGATGTTACGGTCACGGCTGTAGGAGTTATCTGCTGAGAAAGGAAGTTCGATACCGTGCTGTTTGCAGTATTCTATTTCCGATTCACGTGAGTCAAGTGTCCACTTGTTGCTTCTCCATGCAGCAATAATCTTTAAGTCGGGAGCAAGTGCCTTGATACCAAGTTCGAAACGAATCTGATCGTTTCCTTTGCCTGTTGCACCGTGACAGATTGCTGTGGCACCTTCTTTACGTGCGATTTCTACAAGACGCTTTGCAATGACGGGACGAGCCATGGAAGTTCCGAGTAAGTATTTGTTTTCGTATACGGCATGTGCCTGAACGCAGGGAACAATGTATTCGTCACAGAACTCATCGATAACGTTTTCGATGTAAAGCTTTTCTGCGCCGCAATACTTTGCTCTTTCTTCAAGACCGTCAAGCTCGTTGCCCTGACCGCAGTCAACGCAGACGCAAACTACTTCATAATCGAAATTTTCTTTTAACCAGGGAATGATTGCGGTAGTATCAAGACCGCCTGAATATGCAAGAATAACTTTTTCTTTTGCCATTTTGAAATTCTCCTTATTTATAATGTGAATTTTTATGCAATTTCAAACCCTCTTATGGGCGTTTGTTTCGTGTCTCCCCTAATATATACCTATATTTATGCAAATGCAAGTACAAAAATATGCATAAATTTGGGGCAAACGTGTATAAAATTAACAAAATCATGCATAAACTATTGCATAATATTCAAAATGAATGTATAGTTATGCAATCACATATAGTGGATTTTAATTGCGCTTTGTTGTACATTATATATAATGAAGTTAAATGAAGTGTTAACAGTCCCTTTGGAGGATATATGAATAATGTAACAATTCGTCCCATGACGGCAGATGATTATGATATGGTTTACAGTCTGTGGAATTCGATTGTGGGATTTGCAATAAGAAGTATCGATGATTCAAAAGAAGGCATTGAACGTTTTTTAAAAAGAAATCCGAGAATCAGCTGCGTGGCTGTTGATAACGGAAAGGTAGTAGGAGCGATTCTTTGTGGACATGATGGAAGAAGAGGCTGCCTGTATCACGTATGTGTTGCACAATCTCACAGAAGACAGGGAATCGGAAAGGCGATGGTTGTATTTTGCATGGAAGCCTTACACAAAGAGGAAATCAACAAAGTTTGCCTGATTGCCTTTACAAAGAACGATATCGGGAATGCTTTTTGGAAGAGCATGCTTTGGACCGAACGCGATGATCTAAATTATTATGACTTTACCATAAATACAAAGAATATTATTGAGTATGTCAAGGAGGAATCCAATGTTTACAATTAAAGAAGGTGGAGTTACAGCTGCTATGGGCTTTAAAGCTTCCTCAGCTGCTGCGGGTATTAAATACGAAGGTCGTACCGACATGGCAATGGTATATTCATCGGCACCGTGCAAAGCTGCAGGTGTTTACACTTCGAATCTGGTCAAAGCAGCCTGCGTTAAGTGGGATAAGCAGATTACTTCTTCGGATGCGCTTGTTTCGGCGGTTGTTGTAAACGCGGGAATCGCAAATGCCTGTACCGGTGAGCAGGGACTTGCATATTGCGAAGAAACGGCGAAAGCGGTAAACGAAGCACTTGGGGTTCCGGTTGATGGAGTACTGGTTGCTTCGACCGGTGTTATCGGGAAACAGCTTCCGATTGAAAAAATTGTTAACGGTGTCGGTGTTTTATCGGCAACGCTTGAGTCGGGACTTGAGGCAGGCACCAATGCTTCGAAAGCAATTATGACGACCGATACGGTCAATAAGGAAGTTGCGGTTTCTTTTGAAATCGGCGGAAAGACTGTTACTCTTGGCGGAATGTGCAAAGGTGCGGGTATGATTCACCCCAATATGTGCACTATGCTTGGCTTTATTACTACAGACTGCGCAATTGACAAAAACCTTCTTCAGGCTGCGCTTTCGGATAATGTTATTGATACATTTAATATGATTTCCGTTGACGGAGATACATCAACAAACGATACACTCGTTGTTCTTGCAAACGGTCTTGCTCAAAACCCTGAGATTGATGACGAGAAATCTTCAGATTATGCAACTTTTAAAGAAGCACTGTGCTATGTAATGGAAACACTTGCAAAGAAGATGGCTGCAGATGGTGAAGGCGCAACAGCTCTTTTTGAAGTTAAGGTTTTGAATACAAAGACAAAGAGCCAGGCCAGAAAACTTGCAAAGTCGGTTATTTGTTCAAGCCTTACAAAAGCTGCAATCTACGGACACGATGCGAACTGGGGCAGAATTCTTTGCGCTTTCGGATATTCGGGAGAAATATTTGATCCTGAAAACGTTACACTTTCTTTTGAAGGCGGAAATGAATCCATACTTATTTTCGAAAACGGTGTGGGAACCGATTTCTCAGAGGAAAAGGCAACAAAGATTCTTTCAAATAAAACCGTGACTGTTGTTGCGGATTTTCATATGGGTATGGAAAGTGCCACAGCCTGGGGCTGTGACCTTACACACGAATATGTTTCAATAAATGCAGACTACAGGAGTTAATTGATTATGGAACAAAAGGAAATGGATACACTTATGGAAAAAGCGGAAGTTCTCGTTGAAGCACTTCCTTATATCCAGAAGTTTAACAGGAAAATAATTGTCGTTAAGTACGGCGGATCCGCGATGAGCAATCCCGAACTTCAAAGAAGTGTTATAAAAGATGTTACACTTCTTAAACTCGTTGGTTTTAAGCCTATCATTGTACATGGCGGCGGCAAGGAAATAAGCAGATGGATTGAAAAGGTAGGTAAAAAGCCCGAATTTGTAAATGGTCTTAGGGTTACTGACGAAGAAACAATGGAAATTGCCGAGATGGTGCTTGGCAAGGTTAATAAATCTTTGGTTACCATGGTTCAGGAACTTGGTGTTAAAGCTGTGGGAATTTCCGGTAAGGACGGTGGACTTTTAAAGTGTGAAAAGAAACTTTCCGGCGGGCAGGATATAGGTTTTGTCGGCAATGTTGTCGGCGTAGATACAAAGATATTGCTTGACCTTCTTGAGAAGGATTTTCTTCCCATTGTGTCACCTATCGGAATTGATGATGAGTTTACAACCTACAATATAAATGCGGATGATGCTGCCTGCGCAATTGCAAAAGCGGTAAAGGCCGAGAAACTTGCATTCCTGACAGATGTTGAGGGTGTATATAAAGACTTTAATGATAAGTCAACTTTTATTTCACACCTTACTGCTTCGGAAGCCGAAGAACTTATTAACAGCGGAGTTATAGGCGGAGGTATGCTTCCTAAACTTAATAACTGTACCGACGCTATCAGGGAGGGCGTTAACAGAGTACATATTCTCGATGGAAGAAACCCGCATTGTCTTTTGCTTGAAGTATTTACAAACAAAGGTGTGGGAACCTGCTTTAGACAGGATGAGGAATAATTATATGAACAAATTGATAGAAGAAGCAGAAAGCGTTTTGCTACATACATATAATCGTTACCAGATTGTATTCGATCATGGTGACGGAGTACATCTTTACGATGTTAACGGAAAAGAATATCTTGATTTTGTGGCAGGAATATCGGTTTTTGCACTTGGATACAATAATAAAGAATACAACGATGCTTTGAAAAATCAGATTGATAAGATTATTCATACGTCTAACTATTACTACAATGTTCCTGCGATTGAAGCGGCAAAGAAACTTACAAAGGCAGCAGGAATGGAAAGAGTTTTCTTTACAAACAGCGGAGCCGAAGCCGTTGAAGGTGCAATAAAAGCAGCGCTTAAGTATGCATATAATAAGGATAAAAAGAATGACTATGAGATAATTGCCATGGAACATTCTTTTCACGGACGTACTATGGGAGCTTTGTCGGTTACAGGTAATCCCAAGTACCGTGAAGCCTTTGGACCGGGAATCGGAAACATCAGATTTGCTACTATGAACGATCTTGACAGCGTGAAAGCTCTCGTTAACGAAAAGACTTGCGCAATTATTTTTGAAACCGTTCAGGGTGAGGGGGGGATTCGCCCTGGGACAGAGGGATTTTTAAAAGGTGTTCGTAAACTTTGCGATGAAAAAGACATTCTTTTTATTCTTGATGAAGTACAATGCGGAATGGGAAGAACCGGCTATATGTTTGCATGGCAAAAGTATGGCGTTAAGCCCGATATTATGACTGTTGCAAAGGCTTTGGGATGCGGAGTTCCGGTAGGCGCGTTTCTTTTGACCGAAAGAATTGCTCAGAATTCTCTTGTTGCCGGAGACCATGGAACTACTTACGGAGGCAATCCTCTTGCCACTGCTGCAGCCAACAAAGTGCTTGAAATATTCGCTGAATCAAATATAATTAGTAATGTGCAGGAAGTAGGTTCATATCTTTATGAAAAACTTGAAACGGTTGCTTCAAAGTATGAGGTTGTCGTTGATCACAGAGGTATCGGACTCATTCAGGGACTTGAGTTTTCGGTTCCGGTTGCACCTATTATTAATGAAGCATTGAATAAAGGTCTTGTACTTATAAATGCAGGTACAAATATTATCAGATTTGTACCTCCCCTTGTCATCACTCGTGAAAATGTTGATGAAATGATTACTATTCTTGAGGAGTGTATTGGCAAGGCTGAATAAAGGGTTAGAGAATGTCAGTATTTGCCAGAAGGTTGATTGTTATAGCACTCCTTACCTCTATGGTTTTGGGGTTATTATATGTTGGCGATAAGTCCAACCGCGAAATTGAAGAAATCCAAAAGAACTCGGTTGTTAAGACCGAAACCGTGTACTTTTGGTACACCGACGAAGCATGCGCGGATTTCTTCACAAAAGCAGCGGTTGATTTCCACGCCCTTAATCCGGGAATCCGCGTTATTCCGGTGTATGTAAGTTATTCTGAGTATCTTGAAAAGATTAACGAAGCATCACTGGCAGATGAGAGCTTTCCGGATTTGTTTTTGCTCTCAAACGACTCTCTTGAAAAAGCATATTTGGCAGGTTTGGCATCCAATGTAATTGATTCCGAGAATGTTCTTACCATAACTCACTTTTCCAGAGCGGCTCTTAATGCGGTAACCTATAAAGGAAACTATGTAGGATATCCTCTTTCTTTTGAAACGAGCGTACTTCTTTATAATAAGACATATCTGGAAAACTGGATTGAAAGAGTTAACTCCGGTGAGAAGATTGATTCGGGTGAAGAAGTAAGTGCGGAAGACATGGAGATGGAGGATGACGATTCGCTCGACGCGATTGATGAATCTTCTGTTGAGGATACTTCTTCGAAAAAGCAGTTGACTTTATCCGATCTTATACCTGAAAGCTTTGATGACCTTATTGATTTCGCAGACTCTTATGAGGCCGAGGAAGGCGTTGAGGGCGTTTTAAAATGGGATGTATCTGATATTTTCTATAATTATATGTTTGTCGGAAATTATATGTCTGTCGGCGGTGAAACCGGCGATGATTCAACAAATTACGATATTTTAAATGAAGATACGGTCAAGTGTGTTAACGTTTATCAGAACCTCAATCAGGTGTTTTCAATTGATGCTGCTTCGTCAAGTTATGAGAAGATGCTAAATGATTTCCTCGATGGCAAAATTATTTTTACAATTGCAACAAGTGATGCAATTGCCAAAATCAATGAGACTGTAGCTTTGAAAGAAGCACTTTTGAAAGCAGAAGCAGATGCAGATGCTCTTGATGCTTCCAATTCTTCTGAGGAAGAAGAAAGCAGTGGAGATAATTTGTATTCGATTGGAACAATAGAGGAAAAGATTGTTTCTTTTGAATATGGCTATGCGCGAATGCCTGATGTTTCGGATACGCTCGGATCAAAGTCACTTTCTGTTACCGATGCACTTGTAGTTAACGGCTACTCTGAAGTTAAAGAAGAAGCAAATAAGTTTGCTGCATTTCTTTCGACAGCCTGTGCGCCTGAATTGTATGCAAAGACAGGAAGACTTTCAGCGTCGGTGGATGCAGGTTACACGGATGAGGCTTTCAGAGTATTTCAGTCAGAATATTCTCATTCGATTCCGCTTCCTAAAATTGTAGAAACATCTAATCTTTGGGTACAGCTTGAAATTGCTTTTACTGAGATTTGGGCAGGTGAGGATGCTGAGAAGCGTCTTGAAAAATTTAGTAATCAGATTGATTTGCAAATAGGTAATAAAACGGAGTAGCAGGTTGCATTTTGCTACTCCGTCTGTTATATATTAAGTGTCAACACAAATCCTCCGGCTTCGGAGGTGATATGAAAAAATCATTTTTATTTCTTTTGTGCCCGTTGGCCGTGTTAACGGCTTGTGGAGGTATGTCGGGTACGTTTTCTGTTTATGAAGATCCCAATATTACAATTGAAGAAACTGAAACTGTATACGAAAACGAACCGGAGGGGTCGATTTACGTTTATATTTTGGGATGTGTTAAGAATCCGGGAGTATATGTCTTCGAGCATGAAGCAAGATTATATGAAGTCATCAATGCTGCCGGAGGACTTACGGAGGACGCCGATTTGACGGGGATTAACCCTGTAACGGTCTTAAAGGACTCGGCCCATCTGTACATTCCTTCCGAGAACGAAACAGAATCAACAGATGCTGATTCCGCAAGAGAGTCGTCGGTTGATACACAAAAGATAAACATTAACACAGCTTCGGTAACAACGCTTATGACGTTGCCCGGAGTTGGAAGGCAAAAAGCAGAGGCTATAGTAGACTACAGAAATAGTAACGGTTTGTTTTCCGACATAGAAGATATAATGAAGGTAAACGGAATAAAGGAAGGTGTCTTTGAAAAAATCAGAGATTATCTCACGGTTTACTGAACCTTTCAAACTAAGGCCGCTTGTTCCGACTGCTGTATCCGTTTTGATCTGTGCAGTACTTTATGTCAACTTAATTTTTAAGTGGCCTACATCCGAAGAAATCGACTGGATGCCGACTGACAGCGAATATTGCGGCAAAATCAGGGAGATTAATCTTGATTCAGATGGAAATATTCAATCATTTGTTATTGGAGAAATGGTATGTTATGTCAACAAGCTGAACGGCGTATCAGATTTTAACGAAGTATATTTGGGCAGCAAGGCGTTTGTTTCGGGAGAGTTTCATATAATAGAGAAACCGATGAATCCGGGCGAATTTGACAGGAGAAAATATTACGGTGCAAAGAAAATATACATGTACTGTAACGCGGAAGAAATATATATCACTAAACTTCATCGAAAGTGTATAAAAGATTACTTCAGTGAAGCAAGAAATACTTTGACTCAAAAAGTCAATGAACATTGTCGATATGAATCGGGTACTGTAAATGCAATCATTCTGGGAGATAAGTCGTCGGTTGATCAAAAGCGGAAGAATTTATATTCGGATGCAGGAGTGGGACATTTCCTTGTTATTTCGGGGCTGCATATTTCTGCTTTCGGAACGTTCTTTTATAAGCTGCTTCGAAGAGCTGGTATTGGAGTAAAATGTTCATGCTATTTCTCAATACTGATTATCCTTTTATACGGTATACTGGTTGGATTTACAATATCGGTGATACGTGCTTTGATAATGTTTTCGGTAAGGCTTTTCGCAGACGTAGTTAAGAAACCGTATGACATGCTGAGTGCTGTTTCTTTTGCAATGATTGTCACACTGATTATTAACCCGTTTGCGATACTTGACTCGGCTTTCACATATTCTTATGTGACGGTATTTTCAATATCGGTTTACATAACACACAAAACGGAAATAGTTGCAGTAAACTTTTTTGGTAAAGCAACTAAAATCTTAGGCCTTCCGTTCTTTTTGTGTCTTACATTAATTCCGGTGACATTAATGAACTCTTTTGAATACTCTGTTTTTTCGATAATAGTTAATTCGCTGCTTGTTCCGGCATCCGGAGTCATTCTTTCCCTGGCATTTCTTGCATTCGCTTTTGCAGTAGTGGGATTAGGTCTTCCGACGAAGCTCTTTGATTTTGTTTTGCATTTTATACTAAAAATATTGGATGAGTTATGTAAACTATCCAAAAGCAGAGTTTTCTCATTTGCGGGATGTCCTTCAACGATTAGGACAATTTTATATTATGTTCTTTTGGCTTTGTTTTTTCTGTTTATTAAGGAGAAAATCGGGAAACATTTAAGGTTTGGTATCATTTTTTCATTGCTGATGTTTGTCGGAGGTTTCAGGTTATATTGCCCGTCTGTGTCGATGCTTTATGTGGGGCAGGGCGAATGTATAGTGATGAAAACGGGACTTCACACAGCTTTAATTTCGGATTGCGGTTCATCGTCGGAGAGAAATATTGTTGATTACAAAGTACTTCCTTTTCTTAAATACTTGGGGATAACCAGGATCGAAGGGATTTTTGTTTCTCACGCTGACGCGGATCACAGCGGAGGGATAAATGACCTGATTGAAAAATCTGAGGAAGAATCGATAAGTGTGATGAATGTGTTCTTGCCTATATGCGCTAAAAAAGACAAGAAATCAGCAATCACGGATATAGCAATATTAGCAAAAACAAAAGGCATACCCTGCATTTATTTGAAGAAGGGGAATAACTTTGAACTTTCGGGATTTTTGTTTACATGCCTTTCTCCGGGTGAAGAGACTCTTTCAGGTGATACAAACATTGATTCGTTGGTTTTTGTTGCGTCAAGGGGAACTTTTGATATTTTGTTCACAGGAGACGTAACAGCGGACATTGAACCCGATATTTCAAGGTCGCTTGGCAAAATAACAGACTGCTGCATTGATCTTTTAAAAGTGTCTCATCATGGCTCGAAAACAGCAACTTCGGATGAATTGTTTGATAATCTCGGATTCGGTTATGCATTGATTTCTGCGGGTAAAAACAACAGATACGGACATCCGCACGGGGAGGTTGTTGATAGACTTAAGAAAAATGGGGCAAAGGTTTACATAACGTATAAAGATGGGTGTATAACAATCCCCGTAAAATAATATTATTCTTTTGCCTTTATGAGTAAGAATAATGAAAATACGAGAGGTTTTTATAAACATTTGAAAAGAAATAAGGTATAATGAGAATGATATTTTTACATAAAACAGATATGGAAACGGTGTTTTTTTGATATGAATGTTTTGTTATTTCTGATAATAGTTCTTGCTTTTATTGTTGCAATAGGTATTTTCAATGAACGTATACTTCGCATGCAGGCAGACATTGCGCTGATAATGTTTTCACTTGTTGCCGCGATTGTTCTTTTGGTTGTTACAAAAGTTTCCAATGTCCCGGCACTAATTGAATTTACAGGTAAACTTGGTGATTTTGGCTTTGAAGAATATTTAATGGACGGAGTTCTTTGCTTTATGCTTTTTGCAGGCGCAAGCAAGGTAAATATGAGGAAGTTTAAGCAGAATCTCAGGGCAATTTCACTGCTTGCCCTTCTTACGACCGTCGTTTCTTCATTCTTTTACGGTGTTTTATTTTGGCTTATATCGCTGCTGTTTGGAATCCCAATGGATTTTTGGATGTGTGTTCTTTTGGGGTGTGTTGTGTCGCCTACGGATCCTATCGCTGCGACCGGTATTCTTAATAAAATCGGATTGTCAAAAAATGTCTGCTCGGTTATCGAGAACGAATCCCTTTTTAATGACGGAACGGGCGTCACACTTTTTATTTTTGTACGAAGCCTGATTACCAGAAGCAGCAACAGTAATTTTGTGACGCTTATGCTCAAAGAAATACTTGGAGCGGTGGCTGTTGCATTGCTGGTTTCTTTTGCATTGTTCCAGCTTATGAAAATAACAAGAGATCCGATAAGGTACATTCTTATATCGCTACTAGATGTGTCATTGGTTTACATAATCTGCGAACATTTGGGCTTCTCGGGCGTAATTGCATCGGTAGTATGCGGAATGTTCTTCTCATGTATGATGGGCAAAATAGAACGACAGGTGAAGGTAATTGATACAAGAGATTATTACGAAGACTTTTGGGAAATACTGGAATCGTTGCTTAATGCAGTATTGTTCGTAATGATTGGTCTGCTGATTTTTGATATTAAGCTTAGTGAATTTGCTGTAATAATTATTCCGTTTGCGATAATAGCAATTGTTATATCAAGAGCATTCGGAGTGCTTATAAGCAGTCTTCTTACGGGAAAGAAAATACCGGGCAATTACAGTCTCTTTGAATATGTTACTTTGATGACCTGGTCTGCGTTAAAGGGAGGACTTTCCATGGCACTTGCAATGAGTACAAAGGAATTTCTTTCGCCTGAGGTATATAACATTTTTATAAACGTTACTTATGTAACGATATTCTTTACAGTGCTCGTTCAGGGACTTTCGGTAAAAAGTGTTTATTTTGCACTTGAAAAGCATAAGGCTGAGCGAATGAGCAGAATCGGAGGAAACAGATAATGAAAATAATCGTTGTTGGAATCGGACGCGCAGGTTTGTCTCTCATAGATACGCTTTCTAAAGACGGATATGACATTACTGTTATTGAAAAGTCAGAGAAAATAGTTAAATCGGTGACGGACAGATATAATGTCGTAGGTGTAGTGGGAAGCGGGGCTTCAAGGGAAACTTTGCTAAAAGCAGGAGCCAATACGGCTGATTTATTGATTGCACTTACTGCAGTTGACGAAGTTAATCTTCTAAGCTGCATGCAGGCAAAGAATCTTGGAACACAGAAAACGGCAGCGAGACTTCTTTTGAAGGATCTTGCAAAAGAAAGAGATGAACTGAAGAAAGAGTATTCGATTGACTATATAATCAGTCCCAAGGTTGACATTGCCAATTTGATTGCGGCAAATGTCGGATTGCCGGGAAATGTAAAACTTGAGGGTGTTTTCGGCGAAGAAATACAGATGCTTACGGTCAATGTACTTAAGGAATCACCGTTTGCGGGCAAAAGCCTGATGGATGTTAAATCTTCCATGGGTTCGCCCGTGCTTGTTGTCGCTGTTGTAAGAAATGAAAAGCTTATAGTCCCTGACGGAGGCTTTGTATGTGAGCCGGGAGACGACATATATGTTATTGCCGATGCACGGAGCATGCATAAAGCCTTTGAAGAGATGGGTATCGTTAAAAACAGGGCAAGAAAGGTACTGATTGTCGGTGGAGGCCTTACCTGCGAATATGTTACGAAACTTTTGCTTGAAGCCAAAAAAGAAGTAAATATTCTCGACGGAGATTTGGAAACTTGCCATCGGCTTATGGAAAAATTCCCGTCTGCAAAGGTTATGTACGGGGACGGAGAAGAAATTGAAGTTCTTGAAGAAGATGATGTTGAAAAGATGGATGTTGTTATATCCATGACAGATAAAGATGAGACCAATCTCGTTGTGAGTATATTTGCATGGGCAAAGGGCATTCCGTCTATTATTACACGGGTTGACTCACCTGGTCATGTTAGACTTTTGCATAAAACCAACATGGATATAACGGTATCTCCCTCGGAGATTGCCACTAACAAACTTGTACGCTTCATTAAAAACTATGAGGTAGGTGGCAGGGAGAATGAAATTCTTAGATTCTACAGCATATGTGACGGCCTTGCAGAGATAATGGAATTTACCGTAAAAGAAGATTGCATGAAGATAAACGTGGAATTTATGTCAAAGGATTTCAAACTCAAAAAAGACACGCTAATCGCAGCAATCATTCGTGATAATGAAGTAATAATTCCTAATGGTCATTCCGTACTTAAAAGGGATGACAGAGTTGTGGTTATTTCGTCATCGAGCAATCATATTATTAAACTTAATGATATATTTAAATAATGTTTAGGGGGAGAAAATGTATACTTCGGATACTGACGAACTTACAAGAGAATATTTTAATTCAATAATGATTATGCCAAGATACCTTGACTCGGATATTCCTTCGCTTGAAACAAAAGTTTTGGGGAAAACTTTTTCAACACCGGTCATGACGGCAGCACTGTCTCATCTCCATAATATATGCGACGATGGGCTTTGCGAGTTTGCAAAGGGTGCTAAGGCGGCAGGAGCACTTCACTTTCTTGGAATGAGTGAGGACGACGAGACAGATGCGGTTATAGCAACCGGTGCGTCAACGGTAAAAATCGTTAAACCACATTATGATGAAAGCGTCATTTTTACAAAGATTGAACGTGCGGTAAAAGCAGGCGCTTTTGCTGTCGGTATGGATATTGACCATTCTATTTCTCACAGAGGGGAATATGATAATGTTCTTGGACTTCCGATGGAGCCTAAGACGACAGAGCAGTTAAGAAGTTATGTTGAGGCGGCAGGAGATGTTCCTTTTATTGTAAAAGGAGTTTTAAGCCCCGAGGATGCCATTAAGTGCGTGGAAGCCGGTGCAAAGGCTGTCCTCATTTCTCATCATCACGGTATTATGCCTTCAATGGTTCCACCTCTTTACATGCTTCCAAAGATAAAAGAAGTACTTGAAGGAAGAGCCGAGATTATAGTGGACTGCGGCTTCGAATCGGGAATGGATGTGTTTAAGGCACTGGCGCTTGGTGCAAACGGAGTCTGCATAGGACGAAATCTTATGGAGCCTTTAAAGAACAAAGGTGAGGGTGTTGCAAAACGAATCGATGAGATAAACCGTGAGCTAAAGACTGTTATGGCTAGAACGGGATTTAAAACGGTCGAAGAAATTGATTCTTCGGTTCTTAAATTCAGAAATTTTTAGAAGGCTGATTACATATCAAAAAGGAGTGCATTCACTTCCTTTTTAAAGGTGTAATGTTTGGGTATATAGATGGGAATTGTCGCAAACAACATTTCGGAACACAATTTCAGACCGGCATATCTTCTTTACGGAGTTGAAGGATATCTTCGCAATTACTACAAATGTGCTTTGAAGAACGCAATGGTAAATCCCGGAGACAATCTGAATTATTCGTATTTCGAAGGAACAGGCACAAATCCGGTTGAGGTTGCACAGCTACTTGATACAATGCCGTTTCTTTCCGATTACAGAGTAATAGTAGTTGAAAACAGCGGATGGATGGCTAAAGTCGGTGGGAGTGATTCCGAAAGCGAGTCGTCTTCTTCATCGGGCAAACTCTCTGCAGTAATTGAAGCAATAAAAAATGCTCCTGACAACATTGTCATCATTTTCTCGGAAGAAAAGGCTGATAAGAGATCGAAACTTTTTAAAGCAATCGCCCAAAGAGGCGTGACTGAAGAATATCCGGAACAGACAGATGATATGCTTGCAAAATGGCTTTCAAACCAGGCAAAGGCTGAAGGCAAAAGGATGGATCCAAACACTGCGTATTATCTTGTTTCGGAATGCGGAAAAGACATGTTTCTTTTGGAAAATGAAATGAAAAAACTTCTGGCATGGTGCCTGGATAAAGATGCAATTTCCGTATCAGACGTTGATACTGTATGTACACATCAGATTAACGGGAAAATATTTGATATGATAACTGCGATTGCCATGCATAGGCAAAAAGAAGCGCTCGCTCTGTATTATGACCTTCTTACATTGCGTGAATCGCCGTTTCATATATTGACTCTTTTGGTCAGACAATATACGCAGATGCTTGCGGTGAAAGACGGTGCAATGAAGAACGAACCTGCGTCGGTTATCTCTTCCAAGATTGGTTCGCAGGACTGGCTGGTAAAGAAAATGATAGACCAGACAAGGCGCATGAACATAGAAGATATCAAGAAAAATCTTGCTGCATGTGCTAAGGCGGATGAAGACATAAAAAACGGGAATCTTAATGATAATATGAGCGTTGAACTGCTGATAATTGGTTGCTCGGAATAGTACAAGTCCAAACATCGGTACTTGCTATCCTGTAAATTTGTATCATAAACAGACAGGAGGGCGATAAGATGAAGGCAGCAGAGAAGAGGTTATTATTTGGTTTAGCGGGTACGATTACTATTATATGTGTTGTGATTAGTATGTGGGCCATTAAAGCTGAAGCCAAGGACAGAGTCCTTTTAAAATCGACTAATGAGCGAGAGATAGAATACAGAAAAGAACTTAAGAGTATTTTAAAAGAGGCCGGATGCAAAAACGCCGGTATCACTATGACAAAGACTTGCGAAGATAAGACACATCTTAACTATGAGGTTGTCATCAATCTTCCGGAATATATTAATTCAGAAGGAAAGGCCGGGTTATACGAGAAACTTCTGGCCCATGACATTGGGATTGAAGACTCATCCGTATTGATTTGCTTTTCCGGAAAAGAGGAATAATGCGAAGCAATCCAAAAGAAAACGAAATCTATCGTCATTTTAAAGGAAATCTTTATCAGATTATTACCGTGGCAACTCATTCCGAGACTCGAGAGGAGATGGTTGTTTACAGAGCTTTATACGGAGAAGGCGGTGATTATGTAAGACCTCTTTCAATGTTTATGAGCGAAGTTGATAAGGATAAATATCCCGATGCAACTCAGGAATACAGATTTGAAAAGATGGATCAGGTTGTTGATCCGGGACTTATGGAGTTCATGGATGCTGAGACATACGAGGAGAGAATTAAAGTGCTTATTCATCTTCATCCCCGTATTACAGATCAGATGATTAATACGATGGCATTTTCTTTGGACCTTGGCATAAAAGACGGAGACATAGAGACAAGATACAGGGAGCTTATGAACTGTCTTGAGACGTTCGCCAAGTTTGAGGACACAAGATTCAGATAGGCTCCGAACGGAGGTTTATCATGGCATATAATCTTGAAAACAGGTTGGTTGTGGGAGTTTCATCCCGTGCTCTTTTTGACCTTACTGTTGAAAATGATATTTTCGAAAAAGAAGGTGTTGCTGCCTACTGTGATTATCAGAGGGAGCACGAGAACGAAGTGCTAAAGCCGGGGCCCGGTTTTAAACTGATTAAAGCGCTTCTTGGACTTAATGAAATCAGTAAAGATCCCGGACGTGTTGAAGTGATTATTATGTCCCGTAACAGTGCGGATACATCACTTAGAGTATTTAATTCCATCAAACATTACGGGCTTAATATAACGAGAGCCGTCCTTGCAAGCGGAGGAAGTCTTGCACCTTACCTGGCTGCTTTTAAGACGGACCTGTTTCTTTCTGCTTATGAGGATGATGTTCAGGCTGCCATTAATTCGGGAATTGCTGCCGGTATCATATGTAATGATGTTGCCGGAGACTACAATTCAGAGGAATTGATTAAGCAGATTCGCATTGCGTTTGACGGAGACGCTGTTCTTTTTACTGATGAATCTGAAATGATATATCAAAAGGAAGGCTTAGAGGCCTTCGAAGAAAACGAAAGAAAAAATGCGGACAAACCTCTTCCACAGGGGCCGTTTGCAAAGTTTTTAAAGACTATCTCAAATATACAAAAAGAATTTCCGCCGGAAAAGGTTCCGATTCGTACGGCGCTTGTTACCGCAAGAAGCGCACCGGCTCACGAACGTGTTATAAGGACGCTACGGGCATGGAATGTACGTATTGATGAAGCCTTTTTCCTTGGAGGAATATCCAAAAAGGATGTACTTGAAGCTTTTGGCGCACACATATTTTTTGATGACCAGGCTATTCATACAACCCCGGCATCCGAGGTAGTGCCAAGTGCGAGAGTACCATACAAGACAAAAGGAAGAAGTGACTGATGACATTAAAAGAACTGCCTATCGGTAAAACGGCGATTGTTAAAACAGTCGGAGGTGAGGGAAGTTTAAGACAGCATTTCCTTGACATGGGAATTATACCGGGAGTTGAAGTGACTCTTATGAAACTTGCTCCGTTAGGTGATCCGATGGAACTTATGCTTCACGGATATGAACTTACGCTCAGACTCGATGATGCTGCGGACATAGAAATAGTTGAGGAGTCGATTCACGTCCACGACGGTGAATGCGAGTGGCAGAATCCCAAAGAACTTACTCTTAAAAATCATGCAGACCACCCGGGCTTTGGTGAGGAAGGCCGCTATCACTGTAAGGATGACGAAAACCCGTTGCCTGAAGGTACGCTTTTAACGTTTGCACTTGCAGGTAATCAGAACTGCGGTAAGACTACATTGTTTAACCAGCTTACCGGATCCAATCAGCATGTGGGTAATTTCCCCGGTGTTACGGTCGACAGAAAAGGTGGCTCAATCAAGGGTCATGCGGATACTGAGGTTACAGACCTTCCGGGTATTTATTCACTGTCTCCTTATACAAGCGAAGAGATTGTATCAAGACAGTTTATTTTGGAAGAAAAGCCGAAAGGCATTATTAATATAGTTGATGCTACTAATATTGAAAGAAACCTTTATCTTACAATGCAGTTGATGGAATTGGACATTCCGATTGTATTGGCGCTTAATATGATGGATGAGGTAAGGAACAATAATGGAGCAATCAGAGTTAATGAACTTGAAGCAGCATTGGGAATCCCGGTGGTGCCTATTTCTGCTACTAAGAACGAAGGTGTCGACGAACTTGTAAACCACGCTCTTCATATTGCAAAGTATCAGGAATGTCCCGGACGAACCGACTTTTGTGATAAGGACGATCATGGAGGCGCTGTTCACAGGGCACTTCATGGCATTATGCATCTTATTGAAGACCATGCGCAGGCAGCAGGTATTCCGGTAAGATTTGCTGCAAGCAAGCTCGTTGAGGGTGATGAACTGATTGCAAAGGCTCTTCATCTTGATAAAAATGAGAGCGAAATGGTTGAGCATATCATTCTTCAGATGGAAGAAGAGCGAGGCCTGGACAGACAGGCAGCTATTGCGGATATGAGATTTTCTTTTATCACTAAGCTTTGCAAAAAATCCGTAGTTAAACCACAGGAGTCAAAGGAGCATTTAAGAAGCCGTAAGATGGACAAACTTCTTACAGGTAAATATACGGCAATTCCTATTTTTATTCTTATAATGGGTTTGGTTTTCTTTTTGACTTTTAATGTGATTGGGGCAGGACTTCAAAACCTTTTGCAAATGGGGATAGATGCACTGGCAAATGTGACAGACAAAGCATTTACTTCGTGGGGAGTAAGTCCTGTGGTACACGGTCTTGTTATTGACGGAATATTCGGAGGGGTTGGCAGTGTTGTGAGCTTTGTTCCGATCATTGTTACTCTTTTCTTTTTCCTTTCTATGCTTGAAGATTCAGGATATATGGCAAGAGTAGCATTCGTCATGGATAAAATGTTAAGACGTCTGGGTCTTTCCGGAAGAAGCATTGTTCCAATGCTAATCGGATTCGGTTGTACTGTCCCGGGTGTTATGGCAAGCAGAACACTGCCTTCTGAACGAGACCGTAAGATGACAATTTTACTGACTCCGTTTATGAGTTGTTCGGCAAAACTTCCTATATATGGTTTTTTTACAAGACTGTTTTTCCCTAAATTCGCAGGTCTTATTATGGTAGGGTTGTATATTCTCGGTATGCTTGTTGGTATTTTGACCGCTCATATTTTTAAACATTCATTGTTTAAAGGCGAGCCGGTTCCCTTTGTTATGGAACTTCCGAATTATCGTATACCGGGAGCAAAGAACGTAATGCACCTTCTTTGGGACAAGGCTCGCGACTTTTTACAAAGAGCATTTACGATTATTTTTATGGCAACAATAGTTGTATGGCTTTTAGAAAACTTCAGCCTTTCACTTAAGGTTGCAGCAGGCCCCGATGACAGTATTCTCGCTGCTATTGCAGGCCTGATATCTCCTATTTTTGCTCCGCTTGGCCTGAATGATTTCAGAATCACCACTGCATTGCTTACGGGATTTCTTGCAAAAGAAAGCGTAGTTTCAACACTCACGGTATTGTGTGGTGGTGAGTTGGCTATTTTCTCATTGCTTTCGACGGCATCTGTAGCAGCACTGCTTGTTTTTTGCCTCCTTTACACGCCATGTGTAGCGGCAGTAACTTCGGTAAAACGTGAACTTGGAAGAAAGTATGCTTTATTCATGGTAGTATTTCAGTGTGTCATCGCATGGATTTGTGCGTTTTTGGTCAATGTTTTGGTGGGACTATTTTAACCTAATAAAGAAAGATTACAGAGCGTTCTCTGAGACGTATTGCATCAAAAATTTCTAAATGTAGGTTTACATAATATATGAATTTTATATCCTGGCTTATAGTTGCTATCATTGCACTTCTATTTGCAATTGCTTTTATCTGCTATATATTTTACGTTAAGAAAAAAAGTCCCTGTGCCGGATGCACAGGGAACTGTGATTTGTGTTTGAAAAAGAACGAATGACCGATCTTACTTCCAAAGGAAATTAAGTCCTCCGGGAATAAGACTTACCTTAATATGATCAGCCTTTGTGTATACCTCTCCGTCGGTATGAACCCACAGAGGCTCTTTTGTTTTAACCTCAAATTGCTTAACACGATAGGTATGAATCTGCTTCTTTTTGATATGCTCACCTTTTACAGCACTTGGAAGAGTAAGGATTACACCAATAGGGCTGATACTTCCGACTGTACAAATATCAAGATAACCGTCATTGGGAACTGCGTCGGGGGCAAATTTATAACCTCCGCCTTCAAAGCAGGTGTTCATTCCGACTACAAAGCGACAATCTTTAATGAAAACAGTTTCGTCATTGTCCAAGGTAAGTTCTGCATCACACAGTTTTGCTGAAAATATCTGTTTAACTGCAATCATTCCGTAAGCAAGCTTGCCAAGATGTATTTTATTAAGAAAACTCTTGAGTTTTGAATCAAGCGCTTCTTCGCAGACGGCTGCATCAAAACCGATTCCACAGGATACATTAAAATAACGTGTTGCAGCAACCGAGCCTTTTGCAATTACAGATCGTTCGGATGCTACATGCTCGTATCGCAACCTGCCTATGTCGTATTTTAGCGGTTCACTACATGCTAAAACGTGCTTTACGTTTTCAATAGGATCTTCACTGTACATACATGCTCTTGCAAAATCGTTGCTTGAGCCGGTAGGAATATAACCGATGTTGACACGATTAAAATTAATAACACCCTGAAGAGCCTCGTTGAAGGAACCGTCGCCACCAAGAACTACGACATTGGGAATTTCTTCTTTATCGGCATATGAAGTACATATATCATACATAAGTTCATGTATGTGTCCTGCTCTCTTTGAAAAGAAAACTTCGAAAGGTACATTTTGTGAACACAGGTATTCTTCGATTTCATTCCAAACTTCCATGCCATGATTGGATTTGGAAGCGGGGTTTACAAGAAAATAATACATAAAACCTCCTAAAACATATATTTGGATTTTATCAATTTACAGAGCGTATGTAAATCGATATTATTAAGGTAAATTCTTTACGTTGAAAATTTACACTTGCAAAGCAGATTTTCTATGCTATAATGGTTACAATTTAACGTGCTAAAGAGTTAATACAATAAAGAGGAGACAGAAAGACATGTATTCGTTTGACGAAATCAAAAATGTCGATCCCGAAATAGCACAGGCTATTGTGGACGAACAGCAGAGACAAAATGATCATATCGAGCTCATTGCATCCGAGAACTGGGTTAGCAAAGCAGTTATGGCAGCTATGGGCAGCCCCCTTACCAATAAGTACGCTGAAGGATACCCCGGAAAGAGATATTACGGTGGATGTGATTGCGTAGACGTTGTTGAAAATCTTGCAATCGAAAGGGCAAAAGAACTTTTCCATTGTGAGTATGCAAATGTTCAGCCTCATTCGGGTGCGCAGGCTAATATGGCAGTTCAGTTTGCTATATTAAATCCCGGTGATACGATCATGGGAATGAACCTTGACCATGGCGGACATCTTACACACGGAAGCCCGGTTAACCTTTCCGGAAAATATTTCAACGTTGTACCTTACGGCGTTGATGATGACGGATTTCTTGATTATGACAAAATGTACGATCTTGCTATGGCTAATAAGCCTAAGCTTATCATTGCAGGCGCTTCTGCATATGCACGCAAGATTGACTTTAAAAAGTTTAGAAAAGCAGCTGATGACTGCGGAGCCGTTCTTATGGTAGATATGGCTCATATTGCAGGCCTTGTTGCTGCAGGTCTTCATGAATCACCTATCGGAATTGCAGATGTAGTTACCACAACAACTCATAAGACTTTAAGAGGACCTCGTGGAGGACTTATTCTTTGTAATCAGGATGTTCAGGATAAGTATAACTTCAATAAGGCAATATTCCCCGGAACACAGGGTGGTCCTTTGATGCATGTTATTGCCGGTAAGGCAGTTTGCTTCAAAGAAGCGTTACAGCCTGAGTTCAAGGAATATCAGACAAATATAGTTAAAAATGCACAGGCTCTTTGTAAAGGCTTGCAGAGCCGTGGCGTAAAGATAGTTTCCGGTGGAACCGACAACCATTTAATGCTGGTTGATCTTACAAATTACAATCTTACCGGAAAAGCAGTTGAAAAGTGGCTTGATGCGGCTCACATCACAGCTAACAAGAATACGATTCCCAATGATCCCCAGAAGCCTTTTGTTACTTCTGGTATCAGACTCGGAACTCCTGCGGTTACAAGCCGTGGCATGAACGAAGCAGACATGGATGTTATTTCAGATTGCATAGCAAACATCGTAAAGAACGGTGAGGCAGCAATCGAATCCACAAAAGCACGTGTTCTTGAACTTACTAAGACATATCCCTTAATCTAACTTCTCTTTATGAGACAGCCTCGTCGTATTACGGCGGGGCTGTTTCGCTTTTCTGACTTTATTAATATTCACCAAAAACCTTTGATTAATTTGTAAAATATAGTCAAGATTTTAGTTGATTAAAGTGATGAGGTGTGATAGACTATCCATCAGTGACGCACAAGTGTGCGCAAAGGGAGAACACAAAATGGCAGATAAATCAGAGTTTTATGTGCTGAGGAAAAAGGCGGTTCCGGAAGTCTTGCTGAGCGTAGTTGAAGCTAAAAGACTTTTGGAAACTCACAAGACGGCTACGATTCAGGAAGCTGTCGAGCAGGTTGGGATAAGCCGTTCCTCTTTCTATAA
The DNA here is from genome assembly GCA_045627845.1 of Lachnospiraceae bacterium. Lineage (GTDB taxonomy): Bacteria > Bacillota > Clostridia > Lachnospirales > Lachnospiraceae > UBA1258. The sequence goes on from JAZQOL010000032.1 coordinate 62,759, forward strand.
ATATAAAGATGATATTATGGAATTCCATGATAACTCGCAGGGTACAACCATCACCATTACATTTCAAATGGACGACGAGCCCGGAGTTTTGTCGGATGTACTTAAAATAATTGCAGGACACGGGGCTAACATTCTTACCATTCACCAAAGTATCCCGATAAACGGAACAGCTTCGTTATCGCTGAGTATTCAGATACTTGAGACGACCCAGGCAGTTTCCGAAATGCTTGAGGAGATGGAAGAACAGCGCGGAATTCATTACGTAAAGATTATAGCAAAAGAATAGCATTATTTTATAGATATAAATAAATAGAAGGATGAAACGGAGACAGATAAATGATACAGGTTGGTGTGTTTGGTTATGGTACAGTTGGAAGCGGAGTTGTTGAGGTACTTACCGATAATGCAGAGGTCATAAAGAAGCGTGTCGGGGAGGAACTTGTCGTAAAGTCGGTTCTTGATTTGAGAGAGTTCCCCGGAGACAGATTTGAGAAACTTATCGTTCATGATGTAGACATCATTGTTAACGATCCGGATATAAAGATTGTATGCGAGACAATGGGTGGTGTCGGAGCAGCTTACAAATTCACCAAGGCAGCACTTGAGGCAGGAAAGAGCGTTTGCTCTTCAAATAAAGAACTTGTTGCTCTTCATGGACCTGAACTTATAAGAATAGCAAAAGAACATAACTGCTCTTATAAATTCGAGGCTTCTGTCGGCGGCGGAATACCGATTATCAGACCTTTGCAGGATGCACTTTCCGCCGATAAGATTGAAGCTGTTATCGGTATCGTAAACGGTACTACAAACTACATGCTTACTAAGATGACAAATGAAAATGCTGAGTTTGACACAGTTTTAAAAGAAGCACAGGCACTTGGCTATGCAGAACTTCATCCCGAAGCAGACGTTGAAGGCTTTGATGCAGCAAGAAAACTTGCCATTCTTTCTTCTTTAACCTATGGTAAAACCGTAAATTACGAAGATATTCCTACCGAAGGAATCACCAATATCTCAGCTCGTGATATTAAATATGCAAAGAGCATGGGCATGACAATAAAGCTTCTTGCCAAGTTTGAAGACAGACCTACCGGGGCATTTGCTGTTGTAGCCCCGTATCTGTTAAAAGAGAATCATCTGCTTGCTCACGTAAACGATGTATATAATGCAATTTTGGTACGTGGAAACATGGTTGAAGACACCGTATTTATGGGACGTGGTGCGGGAAAACTTCCCACTGCAAGTGCTGTATGCGGAGACGTTGTTGAGTGCGCACGTAATATAGGAAAACATCTTGAATGTAACTGGGCAGACGAGAAGGTTAATCTTCCAGGCTTTAAGGCATCAAAGAAAGTTTTCTTTGTACGAGTTGCTGCTGAACTTAAGGAAGACGCTGTTAAGGCATTTGATGGTGAAGTTGAAGAAGTTAACGTTGGATTCTTTGATGAGTATGCATTTAAGACTGTTGAATTAAGCGAGGCTGATTTCAAAGCAAAGAAAGAAAAAGCAGGTAAGGTGCTTAATTATCTCAGACTGGAAAAGTAATCGGAACAAAGATGCAGGCGGAATGGAGATTGATGTGAAAAATCGTTAAAGCATCGGTTTTTCACATGGCACTTTGTGCCACTCCCCATAAGGGAGCACCACTGCAAGTGCCCTCCGGATTCCACCGGAGGCGGAATGGAGATTGATATGAAATATGTAGTTGTTTTGGGAGACGGAATGGCAGATGAGCCGATCGAAGCCCTTGGAGGAAAGACTCCTATAGAATTTGCCGATACACCGGCGCTTGATAAGTTAAGCAAGAAATCCGAAATCGGAATAGCACATACAATTCCCGAAGGAATGAACCCGGGATCTGATACGGCAAACCTTGCGGTTTTGGGATATGACCCAAAGAGATACTACTCGGGCAGATCACCTCTTGAAGCACTATCGATTGGGGTTCCGATGGATGACAGTGACATAGCTATAAGATGTAATGTCGTTACTTTAAGCGAGGAAGATGTTCCTTACTCAGAACAGACAATAATCGATCATAGTTCAGGAGAGATATCCACTGAAGACAGTGCAATTTTGCTTAAGGCTGTTGAAGAGAAGCTTGGTAGTGAAAGATTCAAGTTTTATGTGGGCACAAGTTACAGACATTGCCTTATTGACAAGGAGGGAAGTGTTACTCCGCTTACTCCGCCTCACGATATTCTTACAAAGAAAATTGGCGATTACCTTCCTTCAGAACCGGAACTTAGGAGAATGATGGAAGAAAGCTACGAGATACTTAAAAATCATCCACTTAATATCGAAAGGAAGAAGAATGGTCTTAATCCTGCAAACTCCTGCTGGTTTTGGGGCGCAGGCACAAAGCCAATGCTTGATTCATTTAAAGAAAAGACCGGCCTCAACGGTGCGATGATTTCCGCGGTAGATCTTTTAAAGGGAATTGCTGTCGGCGCAGATATGAAGGTTATCGAGGTTGAAGGTGCTGATGGCGGTCTTAACACTAACTATGAGGGAAAATGCGAGGCTGCGTTTAATTCATTGATGCAACCTGACTGCGATTTTGTATATATTCACGTTGAAGCTCCGGATGAAATGGGACACCAGGGCAGTTACGAAAGAAAGGTAAAAGCTATCGAGTATCTTGATAAGCGTATTATCGGCCCCTTGTCCGAAAAACTTGAAAAAGAGGGCGTTGAATTTCGAATGATGGTACTTCCGGACCATCCGACTCCGGTAAGACTTCGTACTCATACCTCGAACGGAATTCCGTATCTTATCTATGATTCAAGAAAAAATTTAAAAAAGACTTGGAATTATTGTGAAAAAGATGCAGAATTGTCAGGTGAGGATATCGCCAACGGATATATGCTTATAAATAAATTACTTGAAAGGCAGTAAGTTTAGAAATGATTAAGGTAGTAAAATTTGGTGGAAGCTCTTTGGCAAGTGCCGAGCAGTTTAAAAAAGTAGGTAATATTGTTACTTCAGACAAAGACAGACGATTTGTTGTTCCTTCTGCACCCGGTAAGCGTTTTTCAAAGGACAAGAAGGTTACCGATATGCTTTATTCTTGCTATGAATGTGCTACAGGCAAGGACGGAGAGTCAAAGGTTGATGCAGAACTTAACGATATTAAAGCGCGTTATAACGAGATAATTGAAGGTCTTTCGTTAAATCTTTCTTTGGACGATCAGTTTGCTGCTATCAGAGAGAACTTTTTGAAGGGAGTAGGTCGTGACTACGCTGCTTCAAGAGGTGAGTATTTAAACGGTATTATTATGGCAGCTTACCTTGGCTTTGAATTTATTGATTCTGCTGAAGTAATCAAGTTTACCGAAAAGGGAGAGTTTGATTCGGAAGTTACCAACGAGATATTAAAAGAAAGACTTAAAAATTCTGAGAATGCAGTTGTTCCCGGATTTTACGGTGCAATGCCTGATGGATCAATAAAAACATTCTCAAGAGGTGGCTCGGATATCACAGGATCAATCGTTGCAAGAGCAGTAAAGGCAGATGTCTATGAAAACTGGACTGATGTATCGGGTGTTCTTGTTGCCGATCCGAGACTCATTGAGAATCCTGAAGTAATTGATATTATTACATACAGAGAACTTCGAGAACTTTGCTACATGGGCTTTAATGTGCTTCATGAAGATGCAATCTTCCCTGTAAGAAGAGAAGGCATTCCGATTAATATAAGAAATACAAATGCTCCTGCAGATAACGGTACATGGATTGTTGAAAGTACATGCCAGAAGGCTAAATATGTTATAACAGGTGTTGCCGGACGTAAAGGCTTTTGTTCTATTAACATCGAGAAAGATATGATGAATGCTGAAGTAGGCTTCGGAAGACGTGTCCTTCAGGCGTTTGAAGATAGCGGTATTTCTTTTGAACATATGCCTTCAGGAATTGATACAATGACAGTGTTTGTTCATCAGGACGAATTTATGGATAAGGAACAGCAGGTAGTGTCATCGATTCACAGACTTGCAGAGCCTGATTCAATTGACATTGAAGCTGACCTTGCACTTATAGCGGTTGTAGGACGTGGAATGAAGTCAACAAGGGGAACTGCCGGAAGAATATTCTCAGCACTTGCTCATGCAAATGTTAACGTTAAGATGATTGACCAGGGTTCAAGTGAGTTAAATATTATCATCGGCGTTGAGAACGCAGACTTTGAAGCAGCTATCAAGGCAATTTATGACATATTTGTTGTAGCTAGACTTTAATCATAAAGAATAAATGATATACCCCCCCGTACGGGGGGTTATATTGTAAACAAAGTTGTGGCCCTTTCGGGCTTCGACTTCATTTTTGTTAAGAAGGAAATTTCTGCTGACGCGGAAATCCCAATTATCCTTACTCTGCGTGTTTTGCTTTGTGACTGCCGGAATCAACTGTGTCAAGGCCTAAGCCTTTTGGGTGCCTTTGGCAGCCTTGACACAGTTGATTCCGACAGTTTTTATGTTATCAAGCGGATGTAAGGATAACCATTTGCATATGCATGCCTGAAAGATCTGCTTTGACACTGATCTGCCGAGAATTTCAAAATGAAGTTTCTCGCAAGGAAACCTCGAAGTAATGAATTTGCTAGAATTTTAAGGTGAAGTTTCTCGAAAGGGAACCGGAAAGGCTGAATCTGCGAGAATTTTAAGATGACATTTCTCACAAAAGGGCCTAAATGAATGAATCTGCGAGAACAGAGAGCATGGAGCAGTATCTGTGGGACGTAAATTTTTTAAATGACAGCAGTTGCAGATTGAACAGTTTACATAACAACAGAGAACTTTGGAAAAAGTCCGCGTACGATACGTGATTGAACCTACTTCGGACAGTTGTTGCTTTTTCGCAAAATAGTCCGTATGAATTCTTACAATCATACGGACTATTCTTAAAGATTTCTCGAAAAAGTCTGTTTGATAACGGACTTTTTTATCTAAAACATAAATTTAGTCCGTAGTTTTTGCTAAAAAAATACGGACTAAAAAATCAAAAAAGAAAAAATGTCTGAGGCTATCAAACTAAAATTGCTCTTAAAGTGTAGACACTTAGATCTGATAGTTAGCATGCATCTAAAGAAGAAAATGAGCCCCAGAGTGTAGACACTTAGATCTGATAGTTAGTGCGCATCAACTAAAACGGACCTCGGAGTGCAGACAGTTAAAACGATTGCCGTAAATGATGCAACTTTGCCTATAGTTTAAAACTCCCCCGCACCTTGGTACGGGGGAGTTTTAAATTGATTAGTAAGGTGACGGCCAGAAATGCTTCAGCAAAGAATCTTCGTCGTTTACCTGGGGGAATGCGTGAAGCAATATCGAAACTCCACCGGCAGGATCTGCATATGATATAAAATCAAGGGCAGGTGCCCCTGCTGCAAGACAGTCTGTTCTATAAGCATCTTTGGCTGCATTCCAGTCGGAATAGGTTGCAACAGCGTATGTTGCAGGAGCGGTACCGACGCCTCCGACGGCGGCATATGCGGCATCGCAGGCGGCCTGATTGACGTAGTAGGTTACACCGCTATCGGTAAGGCCTACATAAGTGTACAGACTCTTGGAAGGGAGAGTACAGCTTGCAAAGGCAGCTCTGTAGGCAACAACTTCCGTAAATGAGTTGAAATCAAGTGTAGCAAGTTCTCTGTAAGGAGAATATGCCTTATATAACTGGGCCTTTACTTTTGCGGCTTCTTCCGTGTCTGATATCTTTGAATCAATCAGCGAATCATTTAAATACGTAGAAAGGTTATTACCGCTGCAAAATAGAGCATGGGCTTTATCTGTATGATAATCATTTGGATGAGCATTAATATTCGTAAGAACTATATCAAGGCTTGAGCCTGAATCAACTAACTCAGGATGAGCCTGAATAATAGGCTTAACATTACGTACTATATAGTCCATGGCCTGTCTTACGGTAATAATGATAGAAGGATTGGCAATCGAATCAAAAGTTTCGGTAGGAGCAGGACTCGAAGCAGGCGGGTTGAGAACTTCTTTTCTTGAAGCGTAGGTTACGCTTGAATAGTTATGAACTTCGATACCTCTTTCAGTAGCGGCTTCTATTGTTGTCACCGATCTGTTTTCGTATTTTCCGCAAGTCTGGTAGTGAACGTAAAATTCAATAATCTGTTCCGGAGCGGATTTGTCTGCAAAAGCAGTTGTGAGATCCTTATATGCGGAGGCATAAGCACTGACATTAAAGTCGGTGTTTGGCTGTCTTCCTTCGTATATACCGTTATGAAGGAAATGTCTAAAAAGATCGTCGGGATCGGTTCCGAGTGCCTTTACAACATCAGGATTTTTCTGCATATAATAATCTGCGTCAAACATATCCCACAACATATCCCGAACTTCAGAGGAAATGGGCATGCCGTAACCGAGATTACTGTATTGCTCACCACTGATATAGAGCTGCTGGCCAATCTGAATCTTGTTGGGATCACTTATATTGTTATCATCACAAATCCTCTGAATGGTTGTGCCGTATTCTTTTGCAAATTTTGAGATTGAGTCGCCTTTTTGAACGGTAACCGTTGCGGCATTGGAGTATATCGAAGAACTGAATACGATTGAGCCGCAAAGGCAAACTGCCAGAAACTTCCTTACTTTCATTGATGTAACCTCCTAATGGTCATGTGTTTTGCCATAAAACTTATGAAGTAATAATATGTAAGAACAATTAACAGATGGTTAAGAGAAGGCGATAGTATGGATTTACAAAAGCACTATGCATTTTGTTCAGATAATACAAACGATAAATTGTGTACACAAAACGCGCCATATATGAATAAAGTAAAAAAACAGTACAATATTTATAAAATATATTGACATATTGCATCTTCGGTGATATATTGAATTTACAAACAAAAACTTAAGAAAGGAAGTTATTACAACTGAATATATAAAATAGCATAGGAGGTACAGTCCCTTGGAACACGTTATTTAGGCGGGAGCATTGATCGATAGCGACGATGCTCCCGCCTTTTATGTCCTTATGAAAAATCACGTGATGATGATGTGCGGTGGACACAGAAGTTTCTCGGATTAACCCAACTTCAAACACAATTAGATCGTATCATTATGCTGATATTAATCGGGTAGGGGTATTCTGCCCGTAATAAAGAGGAGGACATTATGATAGAGGTACGTAATCTTACTAAGAAGAACGGACTGTAAAAACTTCGTTTGTGACTTATGCACTTAATTCAAGCTGTAACATAGCAGCTCAGTCAAGAATCGAAGGCATCAGTGATTATTCTGTTTTCGGGATGCTCGATGACAATCCTACCATATATGTTTACTCTCATTCCGAAACACTTCCCTTTGGGTATGCTGCGGAATACTTCCTTGAAAGTGTCACAACAGATGAAGAAACAGAATAGAAGTCTTTAACTTGAAGGTATACCTCCTCTTTATATAAAGGCAGCCCCACGGTAATACGTGAGGTTTTTTTTACCATTTACACCCTCTCTGTGTCCGCAAAGGCTCCGGTTTCTTTGATTGGCGCGCGCAAAAAGAAACTCGCTTTGCCCTCGAAGAGAACTGTCTTTCTTGAGTTCTTTGAAGCGGTTTGACTATTTTCTTACATGTTGCAAACAAGGCCAATCGAAGATGCTGAGTGCAACATTTAGAAAATAGCAAACCGGTGATCCGAAATCGAAAAGGACAGTTCTCTTCTAGGGCAAAACTCAAACAGTCTTTTAACGCGCGCTTGAAGCCGGAGTTAAAACATCAAGAAAAACTAAGCTTTGCCTACAAAGAAGACGCCGCCAATATGCAGCACCGTTATTTGTGAGAATGTTATTAACTTTGCGGACACAGGGAGGGTGTAAATGGCAACGTTTTTTAACCTTTGGCTTTAATAATTCATCAATATGGTGTATGATATGGTATATGATGACACAAGAATTTGATGTTTAAGGGTGAATTGATGAATAAATATTATTTTGATATTGACGGACCGATAATCGGCAGTGAAGATGTTAACAGGGAAACACGCAAAAAGAAGCATAAACAGGGGCGTGTTCTTGCCTGGATATTCCTTGTGCTTTTCATTTTGTGCGTGGGAGTGGGCATTTTCATCGGAATTAAATTTGCAGCTTCTTATTTTAAATCAGCAAATAAGCCGGTTGATGTTGTATCAACTCCTGAAAATAATGTTGAACCTGATGATATCATCAGCGAACTGATTCATAACAGTGAGCCTGAGATTACTCCTCCGGAACCGATTGTCAGCGTTCCTTCCGATGAAGAACTGTTCGAGATGCATGTGCGTGAATATATCGAGACAATGACTTTAGAGGAGAAGGTTGCAGGCCTGTTCATAGTTACACCGGAGCAGCTTACTGGCGTTAAGAAGGCGACAAAAGCCGGAGATGGCACAAAGAAAGCGCTTTCAGAGTATGCTGTCGGAGGTATTATTTATTCTTCTCAAAATATGACAGACCAAAAGCAGTTTAAGGAACTTGTTGAGGGTACAAAGGCTCTTTCAAAATATCCGTTATTTATTGCTGTTGATGAAGAACTCGGCAATTCGACTTTTTCAAAGGCAATGAAGGTAACATCTACCATGACCATTTCGGAGATTGGAGCAAAAGAAGATGCTTCTTTTGCCTACGTGGAAGAAGAAAAAATCGCAAAGTATCTGTCTGAATACGGCATTAACTTAAATCTAGGAATTGTTGCAGAACCGAATACAGGAGGGGATTCCTCCTTTATGAAGAAAACAACCTTCAGCGAAGATGCGTCAGTTTCCGGTGAAATGGCTTCACGGGCGGTTTCGGCACTTAATGAATACGGCATTTTCTCGGGTGTAAAGTTCTTCCCGGGACAGAGTGCTGCCAATGCAGATCCTGCAAAGGCAATATCATCCACATCAAGAACTCGCGACGACATGCTTGAAAACGAGGTTGCAGCATTTATTCAGACAATTGACGCAGGAGCAACAATGGTTGTTGTGAGCCACACCACAGCCGAAGAACTTTCAGGAGAGTCTCTTCCTTCGTCTATGTCAAAGGGCATCATGACAGACCTTTTAAGGGTTGAACTTGGACTTGATGATGTGATTATCATAACAGATGCGCTTACGAAATATTCGATAACGGAGTATTATGATGCTCCGGATGTCTGCATAAGAGCACTTAAGGCAGGAGCTGACATGATTCTTTCCCCCGGGGATTTTGTGAAATCCTATGAGGCTGTTTTGGAAGCAGTCAATACCGGCGTCATTGCTAAAGAAAGAATTGACGATTCGCTTGTACGCATCTATAAGGCGAAGCTTGGCGGAACATATATGCCTGAAGATGAAGAAGGCAACGAGGAATAAGGGTTGAATTTATACCGTAGATAAAACGGTTTTGATAAAGAAAAAGAGAAAAGAGAAGAAGCACAATAGGGGGTATGAAAATGAAAACTATGCTCAGAAAAGTAACGACCGAAAATGGTGTCGTTAAGGGTCTTCCCGGGGGCAACACTAGGATTACCGTATTTAAGGGGATTCCGTTTGCTGCACCGCCTGTAGGGAAGAACAGATGGAGAGCGCCTCAGCCTTGCGAAAACTGGGAGGGCGAACTTGAAGCTTATCAGTTTAGAAATATTTCGGTTCAGGATACACCGGGTGTTGGGGAAGGCTTATATGATAAGGAATGGCATGTAGACAATCAGGTTCCGATGGGAGAGGATTGCCTTTACTTAAATATATGGTCACCGGCCCATTCAACAGAGGACAAGTTACCTGTTCTTGTTTGGTTTTTTGGAGGCGGGTTCCAGTGGGGATACCCTTGTGAGATGGAGTTTGACGGTGAACACATTGCTAAGCGTGGTGTAATTTTAGTAACGGTTAACTATCGCCTTGGTGCAATCGGATTTTTAGCACATCCCGAACTTACAAAAGAAAATCCCGATGCTCCCACAAACTTTGGTAATCTTGACCAGCAGGCAGGACTTAAGTGGGTATACAGAAATATAGCTTCTTTCGGTGGTGATCCTGAGAATATTTCTATTGCAGGTCAGTCAGCAGGAGGTGGAAGCACACTTTTACAGCTTACATGTGAAGAAAACTATAAAATGATAAAGAGCGCTGCCATTTTGAGCGGTATTATCAGAAATCCTTATGCAGAGGACGCTTTTATTGTTCCCAGAGATATTTCCGAGCAGGAAGAGAGAGGCGTTAAATTTTTTGATTTCCTTGGCGTAAAGACACTTGAAGAAGCAAGAGCACTTGATGCTTTTTTTATAAGAGACAAATATGCAGAGTTCAGAAATGCTAACGGAATGTTCGGCCCATGTATTGATCATAAGTTCTGTGTGGATGAACCCTACAGAAGAATGCTTAAGGGCGAATGGGCAAAATGTCCTGTTATAAGCGGTAATACCTCAGACGAATTTAAGTCGTTTATTCCTGCAAAGGATGAGGAAGAACTTAAGCAGATGGTCAAAGAACTGTACGGCGACAAGGCAGAGACTTTCTTAAACTTTGAGGAGACATTAAAGAAAGGCTCCATGGGCTATGCTACAGTTAGCGGAATCGAAGCTTCTGTTAAGGGTGCGGCTGAACAGAACATAGCAAACGGAACAGGTGACCTTATATATTATTACCGTTTTGATCCTGATATCCCCGGTGATAATGCAGGAACATTTCATTCAGTTGATCTTTGGTTCTTCTTTGATAATCTTGATAAATGCTGGCGTCCTTTTACCGGCCGTCATCAGGACGTTGCAGGCCAGATGTGTAACTACTGGACAAACCTTGTAAAGACAGGAAATCCTAACGGTAAAGACGTTGACGGTAATGAACTTCCAAAGTGGAAGCCTTACGGAACTGACAAAAACGAAATGGAATTTACCCGTAACGGTGCTGTTGCAAAAAAGGATGAATCTGAATTTGTCGGATTTATTAAAGATGTAATTGTAAAAAAAGCATTGAAGTAAATGGTACAGCCGGCAGCTTCTGCCGGCTGTATTTTAAAGACAGAAGGGTGAAGATTATAATGAAGAGTCTTTTAAAATTTGTGATACCTGCCTTATGTCTGGCAATGGCCTTGTCGGCATGTGGCATCAATGATTCTTCCGTTTCAAGAGACAGGAAAGATAAAAAGGAAGATAAAGAAATTACCGTTTCTGTTTCCGATGACAATCAGAAAACAGGCATATCGACGGAGCCTGAGATTGAACCTGCCGGCGAGCCGGAGGTAGAAAATTACATTTTATATTCCTCTGAATTAAAGGAAATTGTTTACATGGACAAAGAGGGTATTCCGATACGTTGTGTTAATACGAATTCGCTTCCCGGAACTGTAGTTACAGCCGACAATCGGTATGTTCTTCTTACCGATTATGTTGAAGGCTCGTATAACGCAAGAGTCTGCTATCTTTACGATGCCAAGGAAGACAAGGTTACGGAATTTGCAAATGTTGAAGACTTTGATTATGCGGATATTTACAACGGAGTGATTTACATAACCACACACAGCTATTCGCCTCAAAACTGTGTAACTTATGGGTATGATGAAGAAACCCTTTCTTTGGTCTATGAGGATAACAACTTTATAAATGATGCAATTGACTTTCGTTTTTACAATCCATACATCAGCCAGTATTACAACAGAAAATGTAATGAAAGACTGCTTGAGGAAAATGGTTTTGTCATTGTGGGTTCTTCAGGATTGCTCTATACATATGAAGGAAACGGGCTTGTGATGATTGATGCTGTTTCGTCTGATTACGCGAACATTGTTGATTACAATGAAGGCTATATTCTTTATACCGTATACGATCCGGATTCCTACGAGACGATAGGTCTTTTCAGTTACAACTTTAATACAGACGAGATTTTACAGCTGACTGAAGGCTATGGTTCAGTTCTTGGCCTTAAAGGCGATAATGTCATAGTGCACCAGAACATATCTGAGGAATATGGGGTTAATGAGTACAGAGTGTTTTCCATGAATCTTTTCAATTATGAAAGGAATGTTTTGGTGGAAGCAACTAACAAACCGGGCGTTTCGCAGTATTCTGCCGGCTACGAAGGTTTCAAAATGGTGAATGGTCGTATATATTATGTGGCTGATGACGGTGTTACAAAGGATTGGTTCTGCGTAGGCGAAGACGGAAAAGCAAAAGCACTCGGCCTTCATGATGAACAGCCTGAGTGGGCAGAATTTGCTTCAATAGATTATGTATCGGATACTGCATACTGCGAGCTCTGTGGGGCTGCAATCGGAAAGTATTATGATGAGTATCCGACTATATACAAAGAAATTTCTTTATTCTATGAAAAGATAAATGAAGTATTAAAAGAAAAGTGTTTTGCAGGCTGTGATGGCTTCATGGCAAATGATGTATACAGTTCGTTCAGCGAAGAGGAATGCGAATGGTATGGGCACGGTTCTGCTATGGGCTGCACTACATATGACGGTGCTGTTTCTTCTATATATCTTCTTGGAATAAAGTATCTTTATATAGAGAAGAACGGTTACTGGTACGGTGGTGGTGCTCATGGCTATCCGACCACTTCAACTTATATATTTGATATAGAGACGGGTAATCTCTTGACCTTTGGCGATATTTATGAAGGTACAGAGGAAGGGTTTAAGACACTTATTGCTACCAAGACGGCAGAGTATGCTCAGACTTTTGACGAGGAAGATACGCCATTCTTTAATCCCGATTATGATGAAGTTTACGAACGTGCGTATGAACATGCAAGTCTTGAACATGCATGTCTTTGGATGAGCCATGAGGGATTAATATATTACTTTGAGCCATACTACTTGGGAAGCTATGCTGCGGGATATATTATGGTACCACTCACTTTAGAAGACGTTGAACTTGAGAATATTCTCAATTAGTAAAGATGTTGGGAGAAGGTGCATTTGGCATCGGCTGAATTTATGAAAAAGAATTATTGCACTTTCCTTGTAATCATTGCAGGTATATTTTGGGGAATAATAAGCATATTTGTAAGACGACTTACATCTGAAGGGTTTTCGTCCCTTCAGATATGCTGTATCAGGGCTATTGTTTCAGTGATTATAATGGCCGTTTGGTTTTTGATTAAAGACCGGAGTTTGTTCAGAATACAGCTCAAAGATATCTGGATTTTTATTGGAACAGGGATATTGAGCCTATCTTTCTTCTCGTATTGTTATTTCACGACCATTATTTCAAGCGGAGCGGCAATTGCCGTTGTGCTTCTTTATACATCACCTGTTTTTGTAATGCTGATGGGCGCTGCTTTTTTTAAAGAAAGTTTCACTAAAAGAAAGTTGTTTGCTCTTGTTCTTACACTTTCCGGATGCTTTCTTACTGCAGGTATTGTGGGAAGTGAAGCATCAATATCTGTAATGGGACTCCTCACAGGACTCGGATCCGGCTTTGGATATGCTTTGTATTCTATTTTTGCGGGTTTTGCCACAAGAAAGAAATATTCATCGCTTACCATTACGTTTTACACACTTTTGTTTTCGGGGATAAGTCTCTTGCTGTTATGTAAACCGATGGATATGGCATCCTTTGTAAGGCACGATACACTTATATATATGGTAGGAGTCGCTTTGATATGCACCGTGATTCCGTATGTGGCATATACGGCAGGTCTTGCCGGCATGGAAACCGGAAGAGCAGCGGTACTTGTAACGGTTGAGCCCCTTGTAGGTACGCTTCTCGGTATTTTTGCATATAGGGAATCTGTTGACGCATTAAAAATAATCGGTATAGTTTTGATATTTATATCCGTCGTTATATTGGCTCTTAAGGAGAAAGAAAATGGCTGACGAAGCAATTCTTAAGAATAGATTCAAGGATCTTGCCGGAAGAAGCTACAGGGAAAACCGGTACACATACACAAACTTTTTAAGTCTTGCCGACCAGTCTGATTTCTTTGAAATAGAGAAAGAACTTAGCTATGCAGGCAGCAAGCTTTTTGGTGGAAACGAATGGTGTGAAAGAAAGTTGCTTCGATTTGGAAATGCCGATGCATTTGGCTATGAGGAGGACTTTCCGGTGACAGCACTTGAAATTGCTCCTCTTAACGCAAAATTTGCGGATGACCTTACTCACAGGGATTTTCTTGGGGCTTTAATGAATCTTGGAATCGAACGTGAAATGCTCGGAGACATATTTAGGCTTGATAAGGGATGTGTTTTATACTGCCTCGACTCAATGGCAGACTATATAATAGAAAACTTGTCGAGGATAAAGCATACAAGCGTCATGGCAAGGCGCTTTGAAGGGGATTTTGTCCTTCCTGAATCTTCAAGAGCAATTCTGACGATTCAGGTAAGTTCAGAACGCTGTGATGCTGTTGTTGCAAGAGTTTTCAATATATCAAGAGATGATTCTCTTTCACTTTTCAGGGAACAGAAGGTTTTTATAAACGGGCGTATGACAACCGGAAACGACACAAAGGTTAAAGAAGGCGATCGTGTCAGCGTTCGCGGCTTTGGAAAGTTTGATGTTAATGAGACTGCAGGTGTCAGCAGAAAAGGGAAGCTTAATATTAGGATTTCATTATATAGGTAGTGCACGATAAACCGGTGAAAAATGATTGAACCTTTGGAAACAGATAATGACAACAGAATAGAGCGGTATGCGGAGAAGATTATGCTTCTTGCAAGAGATACCATTACCGTAAGGTTTCGGTTTTTTGACAATGCGATTGCAAAGTATAGTTTAAAGCAGTCACCGGGACTAAACGGATATATGGCTGACGGAGAGACTCTTTATTACGATTCGTCTTTTCTTTTGAAGGAATATATTGAGGAACCGAACATTGCCGTAAGACTATATCTGCATGTTATGTTACACAGCGTGTTTCTTCATCCGTACAGATTTGACAAGGCTGATGAAGAATACTGGAATCTGGCATGTGATATTGCTGTTGAAAATATAATTCTGGGAATGGAAATTCCAGGAGCAAAGCTGATGAGAGATGACGAACAAAGAAGCATCATCTCTAAACTTCGAAAATGGGTGCCGGAGATTACTGCGGACAAGCTTTACCGTGAGTTTGCCGTGGGCGGTCTTTCAAATGAATCGAAGGTACGTTACAAGAGATTATTTGAGCTTGATAGGCACAGAAGAAGAGACTCGTATAAGGATGAACCGGAGACGCTCCTTACAAAGGAAGACTGGGAAAAAATATCTGAACGAATGAAGGCCGAGCTTGAATCTTTTTCCGATAACGGGGCTGGTGGAGAAAGTATCACGGAAAATCTTACCGAGGCCAACCGTACAAGATTTGATTATGAGGCTATTCTCAGAAGATTCAGCGTCGAGGGCGAAGAGATTAAGGTTAATCCCGACGAGTTTGATTACATATATTATACCTACGGCCTTAAGAAGTACAAAAATATGCCGCTTATTGAGCCGCTTGAATATACAGAGGACAAAAAGGTTAGAGAATTTGTTATAGTGCTTGATACTTCGGCTTCGTGTAACGGCACACTTGTTAAAAAATTTTTGGAAAAGACTGTGGATGTTCTTTCAACCTCGAGTTCCTTTTTCTCAGAGGTAAATATCCACATTATAGAATGTGACGCGAAGGTTTGGGAAGATATTAAGATTACTTCTCTTTCACAGCTTTCCGACCTGATAAAAGATTTTAAACTTACAGGATTCGGAGCAACCGATTTCCGACCGGCTTTTGCACATGTTGATGAGCTGATTAAAAATAAAGAATTTACAAACCTTAAAGGCTTGATATATCTTACTGACGGCTACGGTATTTATCCTGAAAAAAGCCCGGAATACGATGTTATCTTCGCTTTTATGGGAGAAGATAAATATCCTGCACCGGTACCGAATTGGTCAATAAAGGTTGTGCTTGAGGAGGAATCACTTTGAATATAAAAGAGGCAAAAGAATATATTAAAAACACTGTAAACATATATCTTAAGAAGGATGAGTTCGGAGACTACAGAATTCCGGTTGTGAGACAGCGCCCTTTGTTTTTGCTTGGGGCACCGGGAATCGGTAAAACTGCTATCATGGAACAAATTGCTTCCGAACTAGGTATCGCGTTGGTAAGCTATTCAATGACTCACCACACACGTCAGTCGGCGTTAGGACTTCCCTTTATAGAAAAAAAGCAGTATTCGGGGAAGGAATATGATGTTTCAGAATATACCATGAGTGAAATTATAGCTTCAATATATGAAACAATGGAACAAAGCGGGGTTAAAGAAGGAATTCTTTTTCTTGATGAAATAAACTGCGTCTCTGAAACGCTCTTTCCTTCGATGCTTCAGTTTTTACAATATAAAGTATTCGGAAAGCACAGCGTTCCGGAAGGCTGGGTAATTGTGACAGCAGGTAATCCTCCCGAATATAACCGTTCGGTAAGAGAATTTGATGTTGTTACACTCGACAGAATGAAGGTGCTTAATGTTGAGGCAGACTATCCTGCGTGGAAACAATACGCAACAGCAAAAGGAATTCATGGTGCAATACTGAATTTCCTTGAGAATAAGAAAGAATATTTCTATCACATTGAGACTACTGTTGACGGCCGTTCATATGTGACAGCCAGGGGTTGGGAGGACTTAAGCGACATCATCTTTTTATACGAAGAAGAAGGACTTAAAGTTTCCGAAAGCCTGATTGGACAGTATTTAAGAAACGATAAGATTGTCAGGGAATTTGGCGCATTCTATGATTTGTACATTAAATACAGAATGACTTATAGAGTCAATGATATTCTTTCGGGCTCTTTCAATGAGTCGGTTGTTAAAAAGGCATCCGAGGCTTCCCTTGACGAACGCCTTGCTCTTGTCGGAATACTGCTTGACAGAGTTAAGGAAGAGATAAGGGCAATAATGGAAAAAGCTGATGAATTAAAGGAAATTGTGCCTGCCATGCGTGCCATGGCCGAAAAGCACGATCTTGAGACGGCGCTGTCACAACAGATAGAAGCAAGAGATACTATTATAGTCAACAAAGAGAAGGCAGGTTCGCTTTCTCCTTCCGAAAAGCGTAAGCATAGAAGAATCAGAAAACTATATGAAAATATGCTTTCGAACCTTACTGAGAGTGAAGCAAGGTCCTACGAGGTTATAAAGAACTTTTACAATGATGAGGTTTCAAAACTTAAGGAAGATACTCAAAAGGAGAAAGCACATCTTCATAACATGTTTGAAATGTTATCGTCTTCCTTTGGCAAAGAGAGTAATGAAATGCTTGTTGCGGTAACGGAGCTTACCGTTTCGGAGTTTTCGGCAAGATTCATGAATACCTTCGGTTCAGACGATTACGATAAGTATAACGAATTGCTGATGGTTACCGACCGTAAGGATGATCTTAGAAAAGAAATTCTGGGGATTTTGTAATAAAGCGGTCACGAAAGACGGGATATAAGATGATACATTTTGAATCAGAGGGAATGACCCTACTTCTTGAATATGAGAAGGATGACACGCTTTCCGTTAAGGGATGCGAAGGCTTTGGCAGCAGAATTGTTGTTCCCGAAAAAATAAATGATAACGGGAAAGAAGTTTACATAACTTCAATACAAAGAAAAGCTTTTATGGGATCAAGGGGCATAAGAGAAGTAATACTTCCCGGTTCCATTGAGAAAATCGGCGACTGGGCATTTTCACAGTGCATCCATCTTACAAGGTTTTCTGTTTTGGGCGAAAAGGTTCCTACACTTGAAAAGGGTGTGTTTGCAGGCGACGAAAGGCTTGAATATATAAAAATTGGGCCGGATGATGACAATGCACTTCCGGTTTTAATGTCACTTTCCGTATCGAAACTTCCTGCCGACTACCTTTTAAGCGACAGTGCACCGGGAAGCGCTTCATGGTATGAAAAACTTGACCTTGCCATTACTTCGTTTCTTAATTCATCTGATCTTGAAGGAATTACCAATCGTGTTTTATGCGGAGAAGAAGATATTTCCTATGACGGCATAGGCTCGGTTGACGGTGAACTTTTGGGTGAGAATGCTTCGTTTTTAAAGGAAACCGGCAAAAATAAATGCAACATATGCATTCAAAGACTTTTGCATGACAAGTATCTTTCGGAAGAAACAAGGGAAGCACTCTCGGTTTACATAACTGAAAGAAGCGTAGGGAAAAAGCCTGATTATGCATGGCTTCTTATGAAGGAATGCTATAAAGACAATCTCGATATGTTCAAATTGTTTTTGGATATTGTGAAACCATCCGATGAAGATGTTGACCATATGCTTTCTCAGATGGGTGAAGATATGGCTCAGGCAAAAGCTTTTTTAATTAAGTCGGGAAACTCTCAGAAAAAAGAAGAGGCTTTCTTTGACGGATTGAGTCTTTGATGCTTTTTGACAGACGGAGAATAAATGGATGATTTTATACATCATAAGACACGGCGAGACCGATTGGAATAAAGAATACAAATTGCAGGGACAGACGGACATTTCACTCAACGAAAATGGAAGAAACATTGCCCGTATTACTGCAAAAGCAATGGAAAAATTGAGGCTTGATTACATTTATTCAAGTCCTCTTGAGCGTGCGTACGAAACTGCGTCAATCATTAGAGGCAAAAGAAAAATTGAGATTGTTAAGGATGCCCGTTTAATGGAGGTTGCTTTCGGAGAATACGAAGGAACAACCTGGTCTCAGCGAGGCTCAGAAGCTGCTGTAAGTGCTTTCTTTGAGCACCCGGAAAGATATGTTGCCGATAAAGGTGCGGAATCAATGGATGAGCTTCTGGGAAGAACCAAAAGTTTCATTGATGAGGTCATTTTGCCACTTGAAAAAGAAAAACCTGACGCAAATATTCTTGTGTCAGGCCATGGTGCCTTAAATAAGGCGCTTATGTTAAATTTGAGAAATCTTGAAAGAAAAGATTTCTGGGACGGTAAAGTCCAGAAAAACTGTTCCGTTGCCGTTTTCAAAATAGAATCAGGAACTATAACAATGCTTGAGCAAGGGAAGGTATACTATTGATCTTTCTTTTGCGTGAAAGAAAAACTTCCCACATGCTTATCTGCGTTTATGGTAATTTTTACGGAGCCGGATGCTCCTACTTCAAAAGAACAGGTTTCAAGATCTGTTCCTTTATATAGTCTGTTTCCTTCTGTATCTTCTATTACGATATCTATGCTTCCACTGTTTGTTGTAATGTCAACGACAAGAGCTTCGTTATCGACTTTCATCGTTTTTTTCATCATTCCGTCAAGACGTGCGTAACTTCCTGTCCATTTTTTTGAAGTTTCGGTTCCTACATACCCGATTCTTATTCCGCTTCTTAAGGAACATCCTTCAAGAAAAAAACTTAGAAAAAGAATGATGACAAAAAGAATTGATGCCCATAAATATCTGCTTTTAATAACTCTGTTTACTGTGTACATAATCGGTAGATCTCCCTTCTGGCAAAAGTATAGCAAACGGTATAAAAAAAATAATCGGCTTAATCAATAAAATAAAGCGGGTTATTTTTCTTTTTGTGGCAAAAACTTAACATTGAAAAATTTTTAAAAAGTCTGTTGACAGGTTGGTTACTTGGTGATATGGTTAGTTACATAAGTAATGAACCACACAACGAATGAACTAACAATGTGGTTTGGCAAGGAGATAAGGATGAAGAAAAAAACATTACTTGATTACATACTTTTTATTATAGGAGCGATTTTGCCGGGCGTTGTAATGCTTGGAATCATTATTGCGACAAGCCAGGTTGCACAACTTATTGAAGTGGCAAAGGTTGCTGATCAATTTGCA
This sequence comes from Lachnospiraceae bacterium, assembly GCA_045627845.1. Classification (GTDB taxonomy): domain Bacteria; phylum Bacillota; class Clostridia; order Lachnospirales; family Lachnospiraceae; genus UBA1258. The sequence goes on from JAZQOL010000032.1 coordinate 82,467, forward strand.
GACGATCAGATGGGGCTTTACAATTACATGGTTGCCTGGGTAAATGATCATGCATTGATGATTACGACAATTGCTCAGTTGACTACATTTGTTATAGCAATTCTGGTACTTAGAGCAAAGAGCTTCAAGAGAGGAACCTTTGGTAATCCTATAAAGGCTCTTAAGAGATTCAGAGTTCCCGGAATCATTCTTGCAGGCTTTGGCATCGAGTTAACACTTTCAAGTGTGCTTCTTATTATAGGAACACTTGCTCCCGAAGCACTTGAAAGCTACGCAGAGATGATAAGTGCTTCAGGACTTGCTGATCTTTCTTTGATATCAACGATTGCAACTGTTGTTGTTGCTCCGTTATGCGAGGAAACAGTGTTCAGAGGACTTACGGTTAAGATACTTGAGAAGACGGGTTGGAACTTCTGGGTAGTGAATACACTTCAGGCTCTTTTGTTCGGTATTTATCATTTAAATCTTGTTCAGGGAATATACGCTTTCTTACTTGGTATGTTCTTAGGCTTTGTAGCAAAGAAATGCAACTCAATTTGGGGTTCAATACTTGCTCATGCAGCGTTTAACTTCTCGGGAACATATCTTGTTACGGCAGTTTACGGAACAAGTGAGATTACATTTTTAAGGCTTATAATTGTTGTGATTGCTGCTATTGCAGCTTCGGTAGCAGGCTTCGTACTGTTTACAAAGCTTGATACAAAGGAAGAGGACAAAACATCGGCTGTATTGGTTCAGTAAGTGGAACAGAGAAGGAGGTGCCCGAAGTTGAATGAGTTTCTTTCCCAGACCAAGTCAATATATATTCAGATTAGTGAAATGATTGAGAATGATATTTTGAGAGATATCATTATGGAAGAGGAAAAGGTACCAAGCACCAACGATCTTGCCAAGATGTATACGATTAACCCTGCGACTGCAGCAAAGGGTGTCAACATTTTGGTGGATTCAGGTGTTTTATATAAAAAACGTGGAATCGGAATGTTTGTTTCCACGGGTGCAAAAGAAATGATAATGAAACGCCGAAAGGCGGAGTTCTACGATAACTATCTTAAGGCTATCGTAGAAGAAGCAATAAGCCTTGGAATATCCAGGGATGAATTAATTAAGATGCTAATGGAAACTGAAAAATAAGGAGAGAAAAAATGAGTTTGGTAGCAAAGAATATTGTAAAGAAGTTTGGTAATACAGAGGTGTTACATGGCGTTGATCTTGAAATCGAAAAGAACAAGATTTACGGTCTTATCGGAAGAAACGGAGCCGGCAAGACAACACTCCTTTCAATAATTGCAGGTCAGAATCCTGCAACAGAGGGGGAAATAGAGGTTGACGGTTTACAGGTTTGGGATAATCAGGAAGCACTTGATAAAATCTGCTTTTCACGAGAAATCAATCCTACAGGCGGTTCAAACGGAATCGCAGGTTTAAAGGTTAAGGACTACTTTAAGGCGGCTTCAATTTATTTCCCTAACTATGATAAGGAGTTTGAAAAGGAACTTGTTAAGGAGTTTGAACTTGATGTAAAGAAGCGTCTCGGCAAACTTTCGAAGGGTATGATGTCAATGGTTACCATCATAGTTGCACTTGCAAGTAAGGCTGAGTATACATTCCTTGATGAGCCGGTGGCAGGACTTGATGTTGTTGCAAGAGAATCCTTCTATAAGCTCTTACTTGATGAGTTTACAGAGAGCGGAAGAACATTTATCATTTCAACTCATATCATTGAGGAAGCAGCAGACGTATTTGAAGAGGTAATTTTCCTTGATAAGGGAAAGGTTCTTTTAAAAGAAAACACACAGGAGCTTGTATCCAATTTCGTACACGTTTCAGGTGTTGAGGAAGAAGTTGACAGAGTTTGTGAAGGACATAAAGTATATCATGTTGAAAAACTTGGAAGAAGCAAGGCCGCTTCCATAATGCTTAAAGACGGCGAGATATTAAAGAATACTCCCGACATGACTGTACAGGCTATGAACCTTCAGCAGGTATTCCTTGCTATGTGCGGTAAGGAGGCAGAATAATGACAGGTTTATCGCGTAATATAAAATACTGGATGACATATATTGTTAAGTCCAGTGCTTCAGTACTGGCTATGATTATAGGCATTGTAGCTGTATCAGCATTTTTTGACGGTTCGGACTTTATGATCACATTTACAGAACAGCTTCCTATGTATCTTCTTATGATGTGCATGATGATTGTTGTGGTATTCGGCTTTACTAATATAACTGTAATATATCCTGTTACTATTTCTTTTGGCTCAAGAAGAAGCACAAGCATTGTCGGAATGGCTCTTTCAACTCATATTTGCACAGTTGTTCTTGCAGGACTTGCATTGGCAAGTGCTCTTTATACAAGACCTAATATGAAACAGACTGTTGCATTACTTTGGCCTGCATTAATAGGCTTGTTCTGCTTACTTATGTTTCTTGGAAATATGGTTGCAGTCTTATCTAACAGATTCGGAAGAGTTGCAGGAATGATTTTCTATATAATATTCATTTTTGGCGTTACAATAGGCACAATTATGTTCTTAAATGCAGAACTTCTTGATAAGTTGATTACGATGGCTATGATAAGCCCCTTTGCAATAGCTACAGTATTTTGTGTTGTTGGTATTTTGCTCGACATTCTCGGTGTATGGCTTCTTTACAGGAGTGTTGCTAAAAAAGATTTTTCGTTCTAAATGATGGAGTGATATATGAAAAACTATTTAAAAATGATAAAGCAGCTGTTTTTAAACAGCACAAAAGAAATATTATTCTATGTACTTGCAGTACTTGGTGGAGGATTATTCGGAACAGTCATTTCAATAATAATTGTTGCAACCGGTGAAGGTGACGGATATTCTACTTTGGGAGCATTAATGGGAGCCGTTTTTGCAGGGATTCTTCTCCTTTTTGGAACAGCACTTGGCGGACAGCTTGATTTTCAACTTTCCGTATCGATGAACAGGGCAAGACTTCCGTACCTTGTTGCAAAGTATATTGTTGTTACGTTTGAGATTGCTCTTTCATTAGGCTTATGTTACGGCATAAAAGCAATTGAAAGAATGGTAGGAAATGCAAGAGGCGAATTTACTGATTTATTTAATATTAGCGGAGTAATCATAGCATTGACTGTTTTGGGATTACCGGTAATCTTACTTCTTTTTGCAGCGTTATACACTAAATACGAAAGAAAATTCTTCTGGGTTCTTTGGGGAATTTATATGGTTGTTGCACTTGGCGCTCCCAGAATCGGAACCGCAATGTCAAAGCACCCCGATTCGACGGCAGCAAAAATCGGTTTCTTCTTTAAGGAAGCAATCGATACGAACACGGTTCAGTTTGCTATAGTTGCCGTTGTTGCAGTCTTAATAGTAGCTGGTGTTAACGTTTTACTCTACAAGAAGACAGAAGTTAAACTTTAATATGTAATATAAGCGTTGTATCTAATAATGAAAAGAAAAAGTCGTAACCCATGGTTACGACTTTTTTGCTGCCCGAATCGATTAATAATTTAAAATCATAAAAGAAGTGTAACAAGAAGCCATTGAAGTGACAATCCGATTGCTGCACTTAAGACAATTCCTCCAATAGTCATAAAGACATATCCGGAGGTTTTATAACGGAAAGCTTTCCACGCTTTACCGATTCTGAAAATTCCTACCATGTAGAACGCCATGAATAAAACAGTTACAAAGGCAAAGACCTGATATGACAAAAGAAAGAGGATCGTCATACCGGTCATGGACCCAAGCCACAAACTGATAAGTGAATCCTTGGGATGCTTTTTTGTAATCTCCATATTTGTCTCTACGAGAGTATCAACGTCCATATATATTTTTTTGAAATTAAGTGTAAATCTTGCCTTGTATTCTTTAAGAGCCTGAACTTCAGGGTCTTTCTCGTCGCCCCAGTTTCCCATATGAATCTCCATTCCGCCCGATGCATTATCCCTACATTTGCACCTTCTGCGCCTTTATTTTATCGTTTAAGTCTTCAAGAAAAATATACCGTTCCATCTTTTCCTCCAGGAGAGCTTCTGTTTCTTCCTTTTTCTTTGAAAGCTCGTTAAGTTTAACGAAATCAGAAGAAATTTTAGGATCGGAAAGAGACTTCTCAAGTTCCTTTATCGTGTTTTCTAACTTTGCTATGTCATCCTCGATTGTGGCATATTCTTTCTGTTCATTGAAGGTGAACTTCAATTTTTGATTTGATGCCTTTTGCTGTTTGTAAGCTTCGGCGCCGGTCGAGGAAGTTTTGCTGTCCAACTTTTCGGAATCTTTTGAGATAAGTTTTTCTTTGAAATAATCGGTATATGAGCCGTTATACAGTTCTATATTTCCGTTATCTTCAAAGGTGAGCATTCTTCCGACCACGCGATCGAGAAAATATCGGTCATGCGAGACTGTAATCAGTATTCCCGCAAATGTATCAAGAAAATCCTCAAGTACACAGAGAGTGGAAATATCCAAGTCGTTTGTAGGCTCGTCAAGAATCAAAACGTTTGGTGCCTGCATCAGTATTTTTGCAAGATAAAGGCGTCTCTTTTCACCACCTGAAAGTTTTCCGATTTTCTGATACTGCAGGGAACCTTCAAAAAGAAATCTTTCAAGCATGGCGGAGGCCGTAAGATATCCGTCTTCGGTTTTTATGATTTCAGCAGTATCTTTTATGTAATCAATAACCTTTTGCTCGGGATTCATGGATTCAGACTCCTGAGAGTAGTAGCCGATATTAACGGTATCTCCAATTTCAATTGAACCTTTGTCCGGAGTCACTTCGCCCATTATCATTTTGAGAAGTGTCGATTTTCCGCAACCGTTTGGTCCAAGAATTCCGACCCTGTCGGTTTTTAAAAATGTGTAGGTAAAATCGTTGATAAGAAGTTTATCGCCATATGATTTTGTAATGTTATAAAGCTCAATCGTCTTTTTGCCAAGCCTTGAGGATAAAGCTTCAAGTTCTACCGTTTTGTCGATTTTAATCTTTTCTTCGTCGCGTAGGGCTTCGTACCTTTGAATATGAGCTTTTTGCTTTGTGGAACGGGCTCTCGCACCACGCTGAATCCAGGCGATTTCTTTTCGCAATATGTTTTCATGTTTCTTTTGAGTAGAGAAAGCCATGGCTTCACGCTCGGCCTTTAGTTTAAGAAAACCCTCGTAGTTTTCTTTGTATGAATAAAGTTTAGTTTTATCAAGCTCGACAATTCTGTTGCAGACAAGGTCAAGAAAATAGCGGTCATGGGTGACCATAACAAGCGCGCCTTTGTAGGAACGAAGCTTTTCTTCAAGCCATTCTGTCATCTGGTTATCAAGATGGTTTGTGGGCTCGTCAAGAATCAATACTTCGCTGTCGGAAAGAAGTGCCCCGGCAAGGGCGACTTTTTTCTTTTGACCGCCTGACAGGTGATCAAGGCATACCGAGTAGTCATCAAAGCCAAGCTTATTAAGAATTGTCTTGGCTTCGCCCTCGATTGTCCAGTCACTGTTCTTTTTACCGTTTACGCTTACAACGTAATCGTATATTGTAGTTCCACTCTGAAAGTCGGGGTTTTGAGGAAGATAGTTTATGACTACATTTGAGCCTTTTGTATAGTCACCGGCATCGCCTTCTTCAATACCTGCAATTATTCGTAAAAGTGTTGATTTGCCGGTTCCGTTGATACCTATAACACCGACTTTTTCTCCTTCGTCCAAAGAAAAATCGATTCCGTCAAATAGGATTTTGTCTGTATATGCTTTTGTCAAATTTTTAATGGTAATAAGATTCATGTTTAAGATTCTTTCTTTCGCATTTCTTCCCAACGTTTCATAACGGCCGGGACATGTGTCTCGTAATCGCCGGGCTTTTCTGCTTTTTCCAAAGAAGGGAAATAAGCGGATTCGAACCGGTGCTTATCGTGATTCCTGAAGAAAAGCCCGAAGGAATTGTCTTCATATATATGAAGTAAAACCGAATGGCAGTAACAACCACGTATATTTTCAAAACTTGCAACATCAATTTGAGGGATATCCTGCCAGTTGACCCAGGAAATCTGTGAGTATGCTTTTTCTTTTGGCCACATGTATTCGCCTATGTGAGAGTGACCGTAAAGATGAAGCCTTACATTATAAGGAAGTGGCATAAGCATACTTGTAACCTGCGCTTCATAATCCCTGTTGCCACCGGGAAAACATGTATGACCAATGGTAATGACAGGCTTTTGACAGGAAGCAATTTCGCTTCGTAAATTGTCAAAATAAGTCTGGTTATAAGGATAAAACTCATGGCCTAAACGGATCATGTTATGAGTTGAAAGCCATTTTAAGTCCTCACTTATGTGGTCCTGAAAACAGTACATTTTAAAATTGTGAAAGTCATAAGAAAAAAACGGATCGGAAGGACTTTTTGAAGCATGCCAGCTTTCGTGGCTTTTTACCATTTCGTAGAACGGAAGATATAATTTCCCGTAGGTTTTGTTTTGAATTGATTTCAACGCAAAATCGAAGTCGTGATTGCCCATAACATACGTGACGGGAATATTCAGCCTTTCAAAGGCTCCCTCCTGTGTACGAACCATCTTCTCTATATTCTTAGGGTCAATGCCTTCAATTGCATCTCCAAGATACCAGATTGCCTCTGCAGGATTATTAAGCGATTCGTAGTCATCCATACAAAGTTCAAGGCATTCCTTCATAAAATCGAATTTGCTTTGCTGCAAATCCGATAAAACCCAGACACAGGCCTTGGCTTTCTTTTTACTGAATTCATATAGTTCATCTGCAACAGTCATTTATCATCCACACTCCAATCCTGAATATTATATACCTTTCGGGCTTTAACGGGCAAGAAATGCGCCAAGATTGAAGGTGCTTTCTGTCCGCGCCCTTCCGATGCCCGCAAAGATTAGCTTCTTTCTTTTCAAAGCAGAAATGCATATTCTTGGTGTCTTCGGTTCCGGCAAAGCAAGATTTTCTAGATAACTTGCTCCGGCTTCTTTGATTGGCGCGCGCAAAAAGAAACTCGCTTTGCCCTCGAAGAGAACTGTCTTTTTTGAGTTCTTTGAAGCGGTTTGACTATTTTCTTACATGTTGCAAACGAGGCATCAAGCCTTGTCCGGAGCAACTGTTTGAGAAAAAGTTGTCTTTATAACTTTTTCGAGTTTTCGAAGGACAAG
>JAZQOL010000033.1:0-38296 GCA_045627845.1 Lachnospiraceae bacterium
CTTGTCCTTCGAAAACTCGAAAAAGTTATAAAGACAACTTTTTCTCAAACAGTTGCTCCGGACAAGGCTTGATGCCTCGTTTGCAACATGTAAGAAAATAGTCAAACCGCTTCAAAGAACTCAAAAAAGACAGTTCTCTTCACAGGCAAAGCGTGGAGGGAAATAATTCTTTCGTGTTTATAAAATGTATAAACAGTTTATTAATTGTTAGCACTCTCACTTGACGAGTGCTAATTATAGAGTTATAACGAAATTGTTCAAAGGAAATAACTCCTTTGGCAAAAGAAAACTAACACAAACGGTCGTTGACCGCGCACATATTAAAGGAGGATAAAGAGATGTTTATACCCGGATTATTTGATGATTTTTTTGAGGATTTTGCAAGACCAGTTGTTACAAGAAGAGCTCCCGCTCCCATGGCACAGATAATGAAAACAGATGTTAAGGAAACAGAAAGCGGCTACTCACTTGATGTTGAGGTTCCCGGATACAGCAAAGACGATTTGAAGCTTGAGTTAAAGGAAGGTTACCTTACAATCACAGCTACTTCCAATAAGGAAGAAAGCGAAAAAGATTCTGAAGGTCACTACTTAAGAAGAGAACGCTATATCGGAACAAGTTCAAGACGCTTCTACGTTGGTGAAGAGCTTACCGAGGAAGATATCAAGGCTAAGTTCGAAAACGGAATTCTTAACATTTATATTCCCAAGAAGGAAGCACTTCCCAAGGTTCCTGAAACAAAGTACATTTCAATTGCATAAAGTAAAAATAAAAAAGAGGGCACAACCAATACCGGTTGTGCCCTCTTCAATTTTAACATTAAGCTTCTTCGGCTCTCTTTAATGCTGCATCGATATGCTCGCAGAAGTTAGCCTCGCCGATTTTCTCGTACAATCCGCTCTTCTTAAAAGCATTCATAGGCTGCTCGTTAACATGAGAAAGAATGAGACGAACACCGTTCTTTTTGCAGTTTTCGCTAAGTGTTGTAAGTGCATTAATTGCAGTTGAATCTATTGCGTTAACACTACGCATACGAAGAACAAGATTCTCCATATCTTCCTTGACAGAAATACCTAAAATCTTATCTGCAGCTCCAAAGAACATGGGACCGGAAATCTCATATACCATTGTGTGAGCAGGAACCTGTCTTAAAGAAATTGAATCAGGATCGTTTTCATCATCAACAAGCTTCCAGCCCTTAACAAGGGTCTCTTCACTCATTCTCTTAATGAAAAGAACGCAGGTGACAAGCATTCCGATTTCGATTGCAACAACGAGGTCAAACACAACTGTAAGAACAAAAGTTGCCACCAAAACAACGATATCTGACTTAGGAGCCGTCTTACAAAGATTTACGAACGAACGCCATCCGCTCATATTGTAAGCAACCATGAAAAGGATTGCTGCGATTGTAGGCATGGGGATAAGCGCTGCATAAGGCATAAGTACCAAAAGCACAAGTAAAAGTGTAACTGCGTGAACCATTGCAGCGATAGGTGTACGTCCACCGTTCTTTACGTTTGCTGCTGTTCTTGCGATTGCGCCCGTTGCGGGAATTCCGCCGAAAAGTGCGCTTGCAATGTTACCTGTTCCCTGTGCGACAAGTTCCATATTGGAGTTGTGACGCGAGTTAACCATTGAATCTGATACTACGCATGAAAGAAGCGATTCAATCGCTGCAAGAATTGCAATAGTAAATGCGTTCGGAAGTAAATCCATTATCGATTCAAAAGAAAACTTAGGAACCGAGAACTCAGGAAGACCGCTCTTTATTGTATAAAGGTCTCCGATTGTATTTACCTTTAAGTCAAAGCCCATAACTATAAAGATTCCTGCAATAACCGCGATAAGTGACGGAGGAATCTTTGCAATGAACTTAGGTCTTTTAATCATAGGCCATACAATGAGAATCGCAAGGCTGATCATTCCGACCATAAAAGCCTGCCAGTTGAAGGTACTGATAAATTTAATATCGTACTCAAGCTTCTCAACGGTCTCAATAAGCGGATGATCGGAAGTAACCGAAAGTCCGAGAAAATCCTTTAACTGACCAATGAAAAGTGTAATTGCTATACCTGCCGTAAATCCGGTTGTGATGGTATAAGGAATAAACTTAATAAGTGTTCCGAGTCTGAAAACACCCATTAAAATAAGAATGATTCCGGCCATTATCGTAGCAATAACAAGCCCTTCCATTCCTTTTGAAGCAACAATGCCTGCAACAATAGTTGCAAAAGCGGCCGTAGGTCCTGATACCTGAACTCTGCTGCCGCCCAAGAAAGCAATAACAAAACCGGCAACAATTGCTGTATAAATACCCTGTTCGGGAGCAACACCCGATGCAATGGCCAAAGCCACGGAAAGGGGAAGTGCTATAATCGCAACAATTATTCCGGCTATAATATCTTTGATTAACTGTTCTTTTGTGTAAGTTTTCATTACAGAAAACAACTTCGGTTTTAAACTGCTCATAAGGCCTCCGATAATATACTAATCAAAACGCTTTGATTATAAAACCGTACCTGTTAACCTACAATTGTAAAAATGTCCAAAAACTCACGGATTTTAAGCTATTTCATAATAAAAAAGATACTGTTGAACGATTCCGGCGACACCCTTGAAGTATTCATGGTCAAATCCGTCCGGGTAATACTTCAAAAGAAGCTGCTTAACATGGGTATCAATCGGGAATGCTTCAATATGATGAAGGCCAAACAGACATATGCAGTCCGCAACCTTGGGACCGATGCCTTTTCTTTTTAAAAGTTCCGCCCGTGCCTGCTCATATGAAAGATTTTCAAGATATGACAGCCATTCGGGATTGTTTCTTGCATACTCAAACATTTCTTCAAGATAAGGCACTCTATAGCCAAGTCCTAAGTTGTTCTCGCAAAAGAAATCCTTTGAAATATCACATGGTCCGGGAAACGCGTACTCAGCATCATACCCGTCTATTTTCTTTCCTGCGGTTTTGCATAAAGCTTCTATGCTGTTTTTGATTCTTGATATGTTATTGTTCTGGGAAATAAGAAAGCTTACAATAACCTCCCAAAGATCCTGCTTAAGTATTCTGATACCGAAGCCTTTTTCAAAAGCTTCGACAAGATGATTGTCTTTAAAATTTCTTATCAGTGATTCAACATGTGCATAATCCGTGTCCATATCAAAATAGGGAGCCCAAATGTCATTCCATTCAGACTCCTCACAATCTACTTCATAACCGATTTCTGTTTTTAAAATATCAAGCACTCTTCCGAATGCAACAACTCTTACCCTGTTATCGTCAAATTTTCTCCACCGAAAACATTGTCCGCTGTCGCAAATAAGAGCACTGTCAAAATAATTTGAAATAATCATCAGTCCACCACTTTAACATCAAGGCCAAACTCTGTAGGAAGATATCTCGGACAAACATTCTCTGTCGAGGTAATAACCGCTGCTGCGAGCTTTGAACCTATTTCACAGGACTCATGCAGATTTTTTCCGTACGTAAGTCCTATTGTAACTCCCGAAAAGAAAGCATCTCCGGCACCCGAAGTATCTCTTACCTCGACTCTTTTTGCAGGACAAACACCGTATTCGCCGTTCGCATCCGCATAAACAGCACCCTTATCACCCATAGTGACAACCATTCTTGGAATTCCTGCCTGCTTTATTTTGGTAAGAAGTATAGGTGCAAGTTCCTCAGGCGTCATATTCTCATATTCATCCATAAAAAGGATGCCCGCCTCAAGTGAATTACACACAAAACATGAAACTTCCTTTAAAAAGTCTCTTCTGTCGGCAGCGATGCTCATATTGGAAACAACTGCGTAAACCGGCTTGTCGTATTTTTTTGCCAAAGAAAAAATCTTTTTAACCAGCTCTTTTTCTTCATCGATTTCAAGTACAATACTGTCAGCCTGCGAGAAAATCTCATCTCCGCTCTCTTGAAGAATATCAAGAATCGGAAGAAGATCCGGACGCTTTGAAATGGAGCCTGCAACATCACCCGTATTATCAAAAATAACAAGCCAGGTTCCCATTCCGTCAGGAGTTCTTTTAATATAATCGGTATTAACCTTATGCTTTTTAAGCTTATCGATTACCTCGGTACCAAGTCCTGTTTCATCAACAAGTCCAAGAAAAACCGGTCTTAACTCAACATTTGCAATGTTCTCAACTACATTTCTTGCAACACCGCCGTGAACCTGCTCGACTCTTCCCGCATTTCTTCCCGTAGGAATGTATTTATTGAAAGGATATCCTTTAATATCAACAAAAACAGAACCAATAACAACGATTCCCATCTGACGCCTCCGAATCTACACAAATATCATTCAGTCTCTCTTTAAGCCTCATCACCGTTTACATCCGCAAGATTGAAGTCTTCACTAAGCAGTGTTGAAAGATCGCTTTCGGGCTCTTTGGCAAGTCTCTTCGACTGATTAAGAATTGCTTCCTCAATCTTATTACGTACCAAACGACCATTACCCGCATCTTTTGCACGAACAGCCTGAACTGCATTAAAGTATGCAAGCATTGCCGTCTTTGCACCTTCGTCAATAACATATCCTTTTGATTTGGCAGTAATTCCCGCAATATCAAGAAGTTCCTTGCCTGTATAATCAGGGAAGTTAACGACATTGGGAAACCTTGACTTAAGTCCGGAGTTAGATGTAAGGAATTCCTCCATCTCGTCCGAGTAACCGGCAAGAATAACTATAAGATTGTCTCTGTTATCCTCAATTCCCTTAACTAAAGTATCTATTGCTTCAAGTCCGAAGGAATCGTCCTTTCCACGGTACAAAGAATATGCTTCGTCTATGAATAAAACACCACCGATTGCTGACTGAATAACCTGATTGGTAAGAGGAGCCGTATGTCCTACAAACTTACCTACAAGATCGGCTCTTGATACTTCTACAAGCTGTCCACCCGAAAGAACTCCGATTGCCTTAAGATATCTTGAAATAACGCGGGCAATTGTAGTCTTACCTGTACCGGGGTTACCGGTAAAGATCATGTGCTTACTTACTTCAGAAGCCTTAAGCCCGGCCTCTCTTCTCTTTCTTTGTACACCATAGTATTCCTCGAGACTGTAAATATAATCCTTGATGGAGGACAAACCAATGATGTTCTCCATTTCCTTTTTAACACTTTCAAGTTCTCCGGTGTATTTTCCGGGTAAAGCAGCAAAGAGTTCCTTTTCCTCTCCGCATATAACTGCTGTAACAGAAGAATCCTTAAGGCCCAAAGAAATGCACGTTTCCTTCACATAGTCGCCCTCAAGCTTAAGCTGTGCAAGTGCCTTTAAGCAATCATCATAGAAGCCGAGTATACCTTTAAGCCCGTTATTTTTACCGGCCAAAGAAACAGAATAGTCGATAATCTCTTCTTTTGCAGTTACATTAAACTTGAACTGTTTTAAGGAAACGGACTTTAACTCATCCATCTCACGCTCAGAAACCTTTTTAAGGGCCTCCTGTGAAAGTTCTTCTGTCTTGCAAACATCTCCGAGAGCATTGATAAAAGGAGCTCCAAACTTATCGGCAAGTTTTTCAACAGACTTATCGCTGACAATAACAATGTATTTGTCTCTGGCATATAGCGCACCCACGGTCTCACTTGCAAGGGAATTGGGAACATTCACAAGCTGCCCGTTCTGGCTTACGTATCTTTCATTTAATGCACACTTTCCTATTGTAACAAGGTCAGACACTCTTGTTGCAAGTGAGGTGTGGCAATCCTGGAAGTTCTCAAATACAATAACTTCCGACTTTGAATTAAGTGCAGAATATAAATCCTGTAAGAAAATCTTTTCTTCAGAAGCACCGGGGTACAAAGAAAGATCGATAGTCTTTATCTGATCTGTTTTAAGAATTCTCTTGTCACTGAGTACCTTAACAACAGTGTTAAGGCTTAAATGCTTACCGGTACACTTTCCGCCTGTAATAAATATACAGTTTCTCGGAACTTCGCCCTCAGGCATCAGTATAAAAGGACGTTTAAATGCAATGAGAAGCTTTTTAACAAATTCTTCCTGTCCGAATACAATCTTTGATACTTCCTCATTGACCCCTGAAAAAGCCGAAAGCGCATCCTCTGTTTCAAGTGTCTCATGAGTTGTAGTCTCAATCGTCTTTGTGCTTGTCTCTGTATATCCCGAAAGTTCCTTTGAAAATAAATCAAGTTCATTGCCAAGTTCAATCGCATCCATGTCAAAAGTCGGAGCCAGAGATCTTCCCGTTACAGTCTCAAGATTTTCAAGAAGTGTTCCACCATAGCGTTTCTTTCTTGCCTGAGCTCTGTTAATCTCTTCTTCTGTATAGTTGTTTCTTTTGCCGAGTATAGAATTAAGTGCCTCGTCCATAGGATCTCTCATAAATCAAATCTCCAATATATCTTTAATTTTTCATTCCCTTCTAATATAATCTAAAAGAATCAATATGTGAAGAAAAATGTTGCCAAGACAGGGCGTAGCGAATAAAGCGCTAAATCCAAACGTTCTGCCTGACGGAGTTAATTATATGAAAGTTGTTCTTAAAAATCTCACGAAAAAATTCCCCAATCGGAACAAAAAGATTAAGGAAGACGTCATTGCCGTCAACAATTTTGATTTTGAAATTCCCGACGGAACTTTGATTGGACTTCTAGGGCCTTCCGGTTGCGGAAAAAGCACGACTCTTAACATGATAAGCGGGCTCGAGACTCCCACCGACGGTCAGATTTTCTTTGGTGATGATGATGTTACAAAACTTCCGCCCGAAAACCGAGGGGTTGGTCTTGTTTTCCAAAACTATGCCCTCTATCCTCATCTCACCGTCAGACAAAATATAGTATTCCCGCTTGAGAATTTAAAGGGAGATGCAAAAATGACCAGAGAAGCCATGAATGCCAAAGCGGATGAAGTTGCAAAGCTTGTTCAGATTGAGCCTTACATGGACAGGAAGCCTTCGGAACTCTCCGGCGGTCAGCAGCAGCGTGTGGCAATTGCAAGAGCCTTAGTCAAAACTCCGAGAGTTTTGCTTCTTGATGAGCCTCTCTCCAACCTCGATGCAAGACTTCGTCTTCAAACCCGTGAAGAAATCAAAAGAATTCAAAGAAAGACCGGTGTAACAACCGTTTTTGTTACACATGATCAGGAAGAAGCCATGAGCATATCCGACATGATTGTTGTAATGAAAGACGGTATGCTTCAACAGATGGATAAACCTCAGAACGTTTACGATAACCCTGTCAATTTCTTTGTTGCAAAGTTTTTGGGAACTCCTGCCATCAATACATTCGAGGGTATCGTAAAAGGCGGTTTCCTTTTCCTTGGTGAGAACAAAGTACTTGAGGTTTCAAGTATTTCGGACTGTGAAGTTTACGTCGGAATAAGACCCGAAGGATTTGTAATCGACGAAAACGGGCCTATGGAATGTGCTCTTTCAGCAGTTGAAGTAATGGGGCGCGATACAAGCATCGTATCCTCCCACCCTGCCATGACCGGCACTCAAATTCGTTCAATCATTGCTTCTGAGTTAAGACCATCCGAAGACGCAAAAACTGTTCGCTTCTCGTTAAAGCCCGGAAAGGTTCATATATTTAATAAAGAAACGGAAGAACGCATCATCTTCTGAAAGGAGTTGTCATGAAAAAAGAAAAGCTTCAAAGCCTTAAAGGCTGGCTTTATCTGTTGCCCGCCATATTGTTTCTTGGATTCTTCATGGTATATCCGCTCATCGATGTAGTGGTATATTCCGTGGAAGAAGGCTACAATTTCGCATCCCAGACACACTTTGGCTACGGTCTTTACAATTTCAAATATGTTCTTCATGACCCTTACTTTTTACAGGCCATCAAAAACACCTTCATTATTGTAATAATCACGGTGCCACTTTCGACGGGAATAGCACTTTTGATTTCTCTTGGGCTTAATTCAATAAAGCCTCTGAAGGATTTGTTTCAGACCGTGTTCTTTTTACCATATGTCACAAATACACTTGCCGTAGGTCTTGTTTTTATGATTCTTTTCAAAAAGACAGCTTATTCCGACGGTCTGATTAACCTTTTGATAAATCGTTTCGGAGGCTCTTCCGTTGACTTTATCGAAGGTCCTTATTGGGCCAAAATACTTGTCATGTGCATTTACACAATATGGATTGTAATGCCGTTTAAAATACTTATTCTTACAAGCGCACTGGCATCTGTCAAAAAGGATTATTACAGTGCTGCAAGAGTTGACGGGACTTCAAAATTTCGAATATTTTACAAAATAACGCTTCCGATGATTAGTCCAATGATTTTTTACCTTATTATCACAGGCTTTATCGGTGCGTTTAAGGCTTATTCCGATGAAGTTGCCATCTTTGGAACAAACCTCAATGCAGCCGGAATGAACACTATTGTGGGTTACGTTTACGATATGCTTTACGGAAACTCCGGAGGATATCCTTCCTACGCTTCCGCTGCTTCACTTATTCTTTTTGCAATTGTGTTTACTATTACCGTCATTAATCTGATGATCAGCAATAAAAATGTATCTTATTAAACTCGGAAGGAGGAAAAAATGGCCAAAACAGATTCAAACGATTTGAAGAAAATCGAAAAAGCTGCCGGTATTCGCTACGTAACCGGCAAAACTCTCACCTATATTCTGCTTGGAGTATGGGCAATTATTGTGCTTTTCCCTTTTTACTGGATGGTGCTTACTTCCATTAAAAGCTACAGTTCCTACAATTCCGAGTACATTCCTTCCTTTATAGCAACTCATCCGACTTTAGTGAACTACGTATCTGCTTTTACGGCTGTATCACTTGGGAAATACTTTTTAAATACCATTATTTTCACGGTGTTTACGACAGCACTCATGATGGTTATTACCGTACTTTCGGCATTTGCTTTTGCACGTCTTAAATTTAAAGGAAAGAATATCGTGTTCGCGCTCTTTCTTTCGCTGATGATGATTCCGACCGAGCTCGTTGTCATCACAAACTACGTGACAATCACAAACTGGAACATGCGAAACACCTTCGCCGGTCTTATACTCCCTTCCGTTGCTTCGGTTTTCTATATATATCTGTTAAAAGAAAATTTTGAGCAGATTCCGGAGGAACTTTATAAGGCAGCAAAAGTCGACGGAACTTCTGATTTGAAGTACCTTCTTAAGGTTTTGGTTCCCATATGCAAGCCTACAATAGTCACCATTCTCATTCTCAAAGTTATAGAATGCTGGAACTCGTATGTATGGCCCAGACTTGTTACAGACAATCCTTCATATTATTTGGTTTCAAACGGCATTCAGGAAATTCGTGAGCACGGCTTCGGACGTGAAAACATTCCCGCCATGATGGCTGCGGTTGTTGTCATTTCGCTCCCGTTAATCGTTCTTTTCCTTGCATTCCACAAAAAAATTATGGCCGGAGTTTCAAGAGGAGGTACAAAAGGATGAGAAAAAAGTTTCTGCTTCTTTTGACTATATTATCGTTTTCGCTTTTTGTTTCTGCCTGTCATGGTTCAAAAGGCATAGATTCGTTTGCCCTCCCGGAAACTTTTGACACCTCAAAAAACTACGAAATTACATTCTGGGCTAAAAATGATACAAATCTTACTCAGGTAGATATTTATAAGAAGGCCATTGCCGATTTCGAAAGCTTATATCCCAACATTAAGGTTAACATGCGTATTTATACCGATTACGGGCGTATTTATAACGATGTAATCACTAACATATCTACTCGTACAACCCCTAATGTCTGCATAACATATCCCGACCATATAGCCACCTATTTAACCGGCAACAACGTTGTTGTGCCTCTTGATGAACTTATTTCGAACGAAAAATATGGTCTTAACGGAAGAGAATTAAAGTACGATGCTCCCGGTGAAATTGTTTCCAATTTTCTTTACGAATGTAAGCTCGGTGAAAATATTTATGCCATTCCTTATATGCGATCGACAGAGGCATGCTATATAAACAAAACGTTGGTTAACGCTTTAGGCTACGATATACCAAAAGAACTTACATGGGATTTTATATACGAAGTATCAAAAAAAGCTGTTGAAAAAGATTCTGACGGAAACTTTTTGATAAACGGTCAAAAGGTCATGATTCCGTTTATATACAAGTCTACAGACAATTTCATGATTCAAATGCTAAAGCAACTTGATGCTCCTTACTCAGACACCGATGGAAACAATTATCTTTTTAACGATACTACCACTTCATTTTTATATGACATCAGAGATTTAACCTCTGTCGGAGCATTCTCAACCTTTAAGATATCGAGTTATCCCGGTAATTTCTTAAATGCCGGACAATGCATTTTCGCAATCGACTCAACAGCCGGCGCGACATGGATGGGTTCAAAAGCTCCCAATCTTGATATTTCCGAAGACAAGCTTGTAGATTTCGAAATGGTTGTAACAACAATCCCTCAGGCAGATTCTGAAAATCCGCAGATGATTTCACAAGGGCCTTCCGTTTGTGTCTTTAACAAGGAAGATTCCGATGAAGTACTTGCCTCATGGCTTTTCGCACAGTATCTGATTACTTGCGATGTTCAGATTGCCTACAGTGAAACCGAAGGCTACATACCGGTAACAAAGAAAGCACTTGAGAGCCCTGTTTATAAAGAATATCTTTCCATTGAAAGTGAAGACGATCCCGAACACTACGCTCCCAAAATTCAGGCAGCAAAACTGCTTATTGATAATATTGAGAACACATTCACTGCTCCGGTATTTAACGGTTCCGCCTCTTTGCGCGATGCTTCCGGACAACTTATAGAAAATGTAACCAAATCCGTAAGGCGTAATGAAACCGTTGATGATGCATACATGAATGCTCTTTATGACAATACTTTCAGCCTGTATCATTTGGATCAGACAAAGAAGGCAAACTCCAACGGTGCGTCCAAAGAAGACCTCGGCCCTCTTCCCGGAACATCGGTTTTATTAATTTGTCTTCTTTTGCTTGCATGGATTTCGATTGCCGTAACATTCATTTGCAGGACAATTATTGCAAAACATAGTGAAAAATGACTATAAAAACGTTTTTTTGGCTTAATCTTTAGTCATATAAGTATTGATTTCTATGTCCAATTTACTATAATTCATATTGTCAAAATACATTCTTTTCGTTGAGGAGGATAAATCGATGAAAAAATTTGCAGCACTTTTATTAGTTGCAACAATGTTATTCTGCTTTGCAGGATGTAGCGTTGAGAAAAAGAGTGAAGGCGCTATGACATATGCAGAGTACGATGCAGCAGAACTTGATTCAGAAGTTACAGTTGAATGCTACGTACAGGATCACCAGTCATGGTGGAACGATCAGATTACTGTTTATGCAGCTGACAAGGACGGAGCTTATTTCATGTACAACATGGCTTGCTCTGAAGAAGATTCCAAGAAGCTTACACCCGGTACAAAGATTTTAGTTAAGGGTCACAAGAGCGCATGGTCAGGCGAAGTTGAAATCGTTGATGCAACATTTACTATTTTAGATGGCAAGTCTTATGTTGCTCCTGCAAAGGATGCTACTAAGTTACTTGGAACAGACGAACTTGTTAGTCTTCAGAACCAGCTTGTTTCCTTCAAGGATATGACTGTTTCCGCAGTATCTTACAAGAACAACGAGCCCGGAGACGATATCTATGTTAACTTCACAAAAGACGGCAACGAGTACTATTTCTGCTTAGAATACTACTTGAACGGTAGCGACGAAGAGTTCTATAACATGGTTGGTAACCTCGAGGTAGGTACAACCGTAGATGTTGAAGGTTACCTTTACTGGTATGAAGGACCTAACCCTCACATCACAAAAATTACTGTAAAGTAATACAGCCCAACCCGCAATTAAAGCCAAGGCATTTTGCCTTGGCTTTTTTGTTTCTTTTCACGATAAAAGAGCATTCTTCTCTGCGCCAAGAAGCACTTAGCTATGATTTTTTTAATTTGACCGGTAAAAAAAACATATTCATTTTTTAGCCAGTCCATTTTTAATTATCTCAAAAGCATATTGCTTACTAAAATGAAAAAACTAAGTTTTTACCAGTCATTTTATTTGCCCTTTGACTAGTAAAATCACAAATCAAAGATTTTTACCAGCCGATTTTGCCATTTTTCAACTAACCTTAACTTACTAAATAGTAATAATGCATTTTTTTACCAGTCATATCGCTACTATCGTGACTGGTAAAAAATGAAAATCGATAATATTTACCAGTAAACGCAATCACTTATCTAATAATTTTGACTTACAAAAACAGAATAATGTAATATTTACCAGTCACAAAAGCTTTGTACGATGAACAAATGTTAAATAATGTAAAATAAAGTTACTATTCGCCTATCTTCTCTCCAATGCGCAATCGAAGGCTATCGCCTTCTTTCCCGCCTTGGAGATTCTCAGTCTCCTTTGTAAAATAAAGTTACTATTCGCCTAACTTCTCTCCAATGCGCAATCGAAGGCTATCGCCTTCTTTCCCGCTGCTTCGCAGCTAAGATTGCTTATTGGGGAGAAGTTACTGCTTCGCCGCCTAATAAAAAGCAACACACTTACAATTTGTGCAAGCACATTGCAAGTGTGTTGTTTCCATTAGTCGCGAATAGTAACATTATTTTACAAAATAGTGTCTTCCAAGCCATTTACTGAGGCCATCAAGGCCGGAATAAATGATTCGCTCGGATATGTTCTGCTGATCGAGCATATCTCTTATTCTCCAGCGCAAATCCTTACTTATTACGTACCTTACCGTATTCTCTGTATATTTATCAAAAAAATCTTCGATATTATTTATTTCATCCGGAACAATTGCAAAGAAAGAATACTGATTTACAATTCTTGGATCAATTGATGGAGGCTCAACAATTACCATTGCCTTATCCTGCATATCCTCGTCATACTGGTCAAGGTTTGTTGTGACCTCATTTAACATATTAACCGTAAATACAGAAGTCTGATGATCCGACAGCACCTTCTTATACCTTCCCGGAAGCATCGCATGAAGTTCCTTAATATCTATACGCCATATAACGCAATCATGATTTTCCATATCATCGAGATTATGCTCTGTCATTGCAAAATGAAGCGCTATAAGTGGCGATTGTGACCAATCGAGAAGTCTTGTAGGAAGTCCGTGATGCTGGCCCAAAATCATCTGTCGCCAAACAGATTTCTCAATCTGAGGATCCTCAAGTGCTCCGTATTTCGTAAAATTTTCAAGTATGCAGGGCTCAAGCGCTTTCTTCTCGCCTTTACAGTTTCTCGAAAGACTTGTGGTTATCTTAAAATCCGCATCAGTCATTCCACGGTACAAATATAAACTTCTGTTTCTCTTTAAGTCAGGTCTGTATTCCTGTTCTGTTATAAGGGGCAGAACGTCTTCAATTGTGTTGATGTGAACAGTCTTAATCATAAATAGTCATCCTCCCATAATCCGGTTGCAAACCAGACAAGTGCGCCCCACGTATACATCGGATAAAAGTTTCCGTGCTCATCGGTTCCTCTTTTCAAAATTTCTTGCGCCTCGGCCTTTGTTACAAGACAAAAACCGGCAAAATCTTCAGTTCCGACCGCTCCGTCTTCCTTAAGACATTCTTCGCTTTCAATCTCAGCGATTACGCCTACAAGAGCATTTGACTCATCCGTCATTCCCGGCGTCGAAAAAACACATGGGTTTATAACAAACACCTTATCGGATGGTTGCAAAACAAGTCCGGTCTCTTCTTCTAGCTCACGCTTTGTTGCAATAATCAACGGATTATCACACTCGTGGTCTACTTCATCAATGAGTCCCGCCGGAATACTTAGCATATATCTTCCCACCGGATACCTATATTCGTAATGCAAAAGAAGTTTCGGTTCCTCATTTTTAATTTTCAGAACAACATAGCAGGTCACAGCATCGGCCGTCATTTTCTTAAACGCATCATCGCTCTTGATTGCAGCAAGCTTCTCGATAGAATTTCTTGATGCATCATAATAATGCTTTCCCTCAGCATACTGTAAATCAAAAACCTTTATAAACTTAGTATCGAGCAAAGTCTTAATCTGTTCCTTCAAAACTGCCATCATGCCCTCCGTTAATATATTCAATCAGCAAAAAACGCGCCATTTACGGCGCGTTTTTCTGTTTAATCGCTTACCGTCATGTGCATAACACGCTTATTATTATACATTGAGATATCAGCACGTTTCAACACGTCACCGACGGTCTTATCTATATTGGAATCATAAACCGCCATACCGGAAGCAATGGATATTCTCCCATGTACAGGATCCTCAAGGTTAAGCTTCTCTTCAATAAGATTCTTCAAATCTTCCATAAGCTGATTCCTGTTGGCAAGGTCTTCTCCTTCAAGTACGACCACAAACTCATCTCCGCCGACTCGAAATACAGGACTATGTTTAAAGATATCGCATATTGCATGACAACAATTAACTATATATACATCGCCTATATCATGCCCATATGTATCATTTACACCTTTGAGGCCGTTTAAATCACACTCAACCAAAGCAAAAGCACCATCAAATTTATGTCGCACTTTTTCTTTTAACTGTTCAACCTTATCCATGTAAGCTGCCATATTACGAACGCCCGTAAGAGTATCACGGCTCGCAACTCTGCTAGTCTTTGTAAGCTTCTTTTGAAGCTTGTTAGTCTGGTCTTTCATACAGTACATAAGAGCTTTTGATACCTGTCTTATGTTGATAGGTTTAAACAGGTAAGCATTCATACCCATCTCGGTTGCCTTCTCGACATCCTTATCGTCATGGCTTACGGATATTGCGATAATAGGTATGATGTCACAGCCGTATACCCTCGACTCTCTTATTTTCTTTGCCGTATCAAACCCATTCATTCCGGGCATATAAAGATCTAACAGTATTGCATCAAAGGAATCCTTCTCGGACTCCGAAATTATTGCGATTGCTTCATCTCCCGAAGATGTCTCCACAACATTTGCTCCGCTTCCTCTGAGTATAGACGCAGTAATGTCTCTTGAAAGTGAATCATCCTCGACAAGCAAAAATTTGATTCCTGCCAATGTAAAATCAGCAGTTTTTTCAGCAACCGGCATAGAGAAGTCACTTCTCTTGCTGTTAAAGTGTTCAATAAATCTTTCCTTGCACTTTAAAAAGCAGTTCATAAGCTTGGGCGAAAACACTCCGCACTCTCCGTTTGCAATCATCTCAACCGCTTTATCCACCGGGTATGCATCTTTGTAGCAACGCTTATTTATAAGTGCGTCAAAACAATCAACAATTGAAACTATCTGCGCCGAAATCGGTATTGCATCACCCTTAAGTCCCTCCGGATAACCGTTTCCGTCATACTTTTCATGGTGATATTTACAAATCTCCAAGCTGGTCTGAAGATACTCTTCGCTCCAGTCCATAGGCGCAAGTTTTAAAATTTCACAACCTTTCGTGCTGTGAAGTTTCATTGTTTCAAACTCATCTGAAGTAAGTCTTCCCGGCTTTAACAAAATAGCATCGGGAATCGTTATTTTGCCAAGATCATGAAGTGCGCTGGCAGATGTAATAAGCTCAATTCTTTCTTCTGTAAGTCCATATTCCGGATAATCGTTCATAACCTGCTTTGCAAGTATATAAGTAAAACCCTTTACTCGTCTTACATGTTCTCCGCTTTCGGTGTCTCGTGCTTCGACTATGTTTCCGAGAAAAGCAATAATATCTTCATTAAGTCTGTTTAATCGTTCGTTCTTCTCCCTGAGTTCTTCTGTTCTTTCAAGAACCGTATCCTCAAGGTACTTTCTTATTGAATTTTCGTCAGCCTCCTGACGATCGATACAGCGCGTCGCAAAAATAAACTTTTTCTTTTTGTCAAAGTTCCTCAGACGCATCAGTTTATTTTCGTAGTGATGACGGCTTCTGTCTTTATATCTTATATTGTATACAAAATATATTGATGGACTTTCAGTCAGTTTGTCTTTGATATAATCCTCTTCAAACATAGGAGCAATGTGCTCTCTGCTTTCATCTGAGATAATATAATCGAGGAAGAAGTTTCTGAAAGATTTTCCGCCTTTCTTCTGCTCTTCCATATATCTGTGCATTATTCCTTCATTAGCCTTAAGTATTTCCACCGAATCATTGTCAAGGTCAAAAAGAAGAATTGTGTCATAGTCATCACTTAAACCCTCAAGGAGTTCATAATACGATACCGCAGTGGCAGTACTTTTATATGACTTGTATCTGAAATGAAATACCTGTCCTGTAATGATTGCCACAAACACAAACAAAGGTATGTATTTTATAAGCGGATTTGCCGCCATCTTCTCTATTCTTAGAGAAATATATCCGCATACAAATCCCAAAAATATGACGGAAGCAAGTATATAAACGGTATGAAGTTTGTCATATTCGTTTTTTTTCTTCATTTCAAGCATACGGGACTCCCTTATACATTCATCTTCAAAAATATTATCAAATATATATTAACAAAATAATTAGTAAATATGGGATGTATCTTTGTACAAAAGATGATATTATTTTATAAGAAGGAGTATCAATGGAGGTACTGTGTTGAAAAAGAAAATTGCGGTATATGCAAACGGCTGGGGGGCCGAAAATTTATGCCTGTTTCTGCGTGGTATTGAGGACAAAGCATTCTCAGAAAACGCAGATATCTATACATTCTTATCGTTTATGTATTTTTCCATGCCAAGAGCTGACGAGGCCGGCGAAATAAGCATATATGAACTTCCCGACATGAATGATTTCGACGGGGTAATCGTCTATTCAAACGGGCTGAACAATCCACTATATGCCGAAAAGCTTGTCAAAAAGGCTATTGCAGCCGGCAAGCCGGTTGTAAGTCTTGGCATTATGTTTGACGGAGCAAGTTACGTTTCCACAAACAACAGAACCGGTATGTCTGCGTTAGCTGATCATCTTGTTAAAGATTGTAGCGTTCGCAAGGTTGTATTTTTTGCCGGCAACGAAGGAAATCCCGAATCCGATGAACGCATGCAATGTATGTCTGATGCTCTCGCTGAAGTCGGTGAAAAATTCAAAACAGTCTTTTATACCAACTGGGGAACTGAAGAAACAATTCAGTTTATAGACCGTCATTTCAACAGTAAAGAAAAACTTCCCGACGCATTTGTATGCGCCAACGATTATATTGCTCTTGCAGCCTGTTTCGAGCTTAACAAGCACGGTATCAATGTTCCCGATGATGTTCTTGTAACCGGTTTCGACGGTATAAGAGACGGTATGACATTCTTCCCTTCCTTGGCTACAGTAAGTCAGGATTATTACAATCAGGGAAAAGCCGCTGCAACGATTATTCTTGAGCAAATAAATTCAGGTGATTTGTCTCCTGTCTCACACCTTATTGATTCAAAATTCCTTCCAGGAGAGAGTTCAGGTGATTTTTCTGCAAGAGACAGCCGAAGCGATCGAGATAACGCCTGCCGTAATTACTATGCAGAGCGTACCGAAAAAGTATTCTTAAACGACCATTTAAATGCAATGGAAAGTGCTTTGTATTCCTGTACACACACATCAGACATCAGTCAGGTTATGTCTTCATTCTATGTTAAAGACCATTCCTTTGAAGGCGAAAACTTTTGGATTGTAGGCGAGAAAAGTTACGCTACTTCCATATACAACGACGAAATTCCATTAAGAAGGCGTTTCTTCAGCGATGACCTCTCCGTTATGGTCGCCCTTGAAAAGGGTGTTTCCAAGACATACCAGTCATTTAGCAAGAAGGAAATTGTTCCCGGAGCCTCGCAACGCATCAGCTGTCATCACTATATGCTGATTCCGATTCATACCGGCGATGTACTTTACGCATACCTCGTTGTCGAGAATCTTCTTGAGAAGCTTACCGATTTTTCATTGGAAGTTTACAGACGGGCTACAAGAAATGCTTTGGACAAATACAGACAAAATATCAAACTTGAGTTTCTTAACAAAAAGCTCTCCGAGCTCTATACGAGAGACTCACTCACAGGTCTTTACAATCGTTTTGCTTATGACCGTTTTGCTATTCCTATGTACGAAAAGGCCAAAGAAAATGGTCACGCCTGTGCCATCGTATTTATAGATATCAATCGTATGAAATACATTAATGATAACTTTGGGCATCTCCATGGAGATCTGGCAATCCGTACGGTTGCAAGCATCATCACAATGCATGCTCCAAAGTCCTGGATAAGTATTCGTTACGGTGGCGATGAATATGTTATTATAGGTGAATGCGAATCTGAAGATATTGCAAAAGATTTGGTAAAAACACTGTCTTGCAGCATAAAAGAACATGTTGCAAAATTAGAACTTCCTTTCCCGCTTACCGCAAGCATTGGCTACATAATGACAGACCCATCCTCTTCCACATCATTGGATGCTTATGTTCAGCAGGCTGATGACATCATGTACGAAAGCAAAAAAGTCTCTCATGAAAAGGATGGAATAAACAGATAAAGTTAAAGGCGATGACATGTCATCGCCTTTCATTTTTACTCATACCTTCTTTGGATACTTTTCGTCAAAATACTCAAGAATCGTATTAATATTTATGTCAGAATGTTCCGTCTCCCTGGAATAGGAATATACTATACGTTCAAACTCTTCAGCAGTAATCTTTTCCCCTTTTGCCATCCCTCTTGCTATTGCATTAATGGCCGAAACACCAAATACACACATCATAGTGTAGGCATATATCATTCCGTTATAAACAGCTCCAAGGAAATATGTATATATAAAATAAAAAAACAAATTGTCATTTATCATGTCAAAGCGATTATCTGTGTAGCCTTCTATCAAGTTTTCCACATCAGCATTTAACGATGTATCTTTTTTATTTTCCCTACCGTTTTCCGCCTTGTAATTTATGCAAAGATTTACATATTCGTCAAAGCCTTCATCAAGTCTTTCAAGATTGTCAAACAATTCAAGATTGCCGATTGCCGTATCGGTAATATCCATTACGCCGGTCTTTGCTTCCTTGTAATATTTGATATTATCCAAAATATCGGTATATTTTTTTGACACCTCTGCCATCATAAATACTTCGTCGTTATCAAGGCAGTCCTGAAGTTCTTTTGAAAATTCAACAAGAAAGGTTGCTTTATAACCCGTGCTTAGATTCTCTTTCTCTGTCAATTTAAACATCACTTCTCTTGCGCAGATAAGCTGTTCAAAAAGAAAAATGTCAAAATCATCGTATTCATCTTCCAAAGGATCTTGTTCATCGTCAACAATCTCCTCAAGTTTCGCCCGACTCTCACGCTCTATAAACATTCTTGCAGCCTCGGGACACGAAAGCGACAGCGACCACTCTCTTAAATCTTCATATTCTTCAACATGCCTCGGATACAGTCTGCATGTATCGCATAAAATATCTTCTCCGTCTGCAAGTATCCAGTCGCATAGTCCTTTTTCATTTAAAAAGGCACAGCTCCCGTCTTTCTTTTGGCAAATGGTTCCTTCATCAAAATCAATCGAAGACGCAACCTTTTCAGGTATATTTCCACGATAATCTTCATATTTTTGTAAAGAAGCCTCATCCGCCACAATCTGCCATCCGCTGCAACAGGTGCAAGGGCACTTATCCGCTATACATTTAAAAATTTTTTCATAATCCTGTCTTACTGTTTTCATAATCCGGCCCTAAACTCGTAGATTTTTTTAAAAAACTGTTTTTTACAATTGCACGATAAATCAAAATTCCGGTTATTGCGCCACACGAATCAATAAGCACATCAGTCCATGTACCGTATCTTCCTGGTACAAAATACTGATGAATTTCATCGGTTGTAGCATACAGTATTGCTACGCTCCATGCCATAAACAAGCCAAAAGAAAATCTTTTAATCTTGCTCCACATTGCATACATTACAGACGCTCCCAAAAGAGCATACTCCGTAAAATGCGCGCATTTTCTGATGATAATATGAATTACTCCGAGCATCTCAGTCGAAATCTCATTGTGCGACACGCCTTCCACTAACACCATCAATGTCCTAAGAATAACTCCGCTTGTCTGTGACGACTCATCGCCCGGCATCATTGAAAACATAAATATGCCTGCCATCACAAAAATCATCGGTATGAATCTGTATATTTTTAATTCTTCGTTTTTCCTCTTTTCCAAATATCTTTTACCATTTACCTATTCTTTGTGATTATTAGTTTTCGTATCAAACGATTTTTCCAAACCGTTTATAAATTTATACTGATATAATATCGTCATATGCTTAATAATAAAAGGAAACTCTTATGAATAATTCCTTAACAACTTAAAAATCCCGACTCTTTACGAGCCGGGATTTTACTTATCTTTTCAGATGCTTATTAAATACACCCTCCATAGCAGCAAAGTTGATAGGCTTTGAAATATAATCATCGAAGCCTTTCTCGATAAGGTGCTCTCTTGCACCCGTAACAGCGTTTGCCGTAAGAGCAATCATGAGGCAGCCTCCACCAACCTTGTAGTGGTCGGAGATTTCACGAATGATTTTCATTGCCTCAATGCCGTTCATATCAGGCATCATCTGGTCCATAAGTATTACATCATACTCATCTTCTTTACACATCTTTATTGCAGTAGGACCGTCTGAAGCAAGATGCACGTCCATCTTGTACACCTCAAGAATCTTTGATACAACCTTGAGGTTAACACGATTATCATCAACCGCAAGAATCTTTACACCATCGTACTTAATATCTCCTATGTTCGACTCACCCGAAGCCTTTCGAAGATCAACCTTGAATTCACCGGAACTTGTTCCGTCAACAATTCTTTGAGGAATGCTGATTATAAACGTTGTTCCCTCACCATAGATACTTTGCACGTTAATGGTGCCCTTCATAAGTTCCACATAGCCCTTTACAATCGCAAGGCCAAGTCCCGTTCCTTCTATATTTGCATTTTTCTTTGCATCAAATCTTGTAAATGATGAAAACAGATTCTTTATATCATTTTTCTTTATACCAATACCTGTATCGGATATTTTAAAAAGAAGATGTGCTGTTTCAAAGTGAATTCTTTCAAGTTTAACTGTAAGGTTAACACTTCCTTCTTTTGTATATTTAACTGCATTGTTAAGTATGTTTACGAGTACTCCTCTGATTCGCACCGGATCACCGTACATTGAAATCGGTATCTCCTCGTCAACATTTACACTAAACTTAAGTCCCTTTTTGCTTGCAAGCGTTTCGGTAATAAAAAAAGCGTCCCTAATTACTTCGTGAAGCTCATACGGCTTTTCAACAAGTTCCATCTTACCCGACTCAATCTTGGAGATATCAAGAACATCGTTAATAATGGCAAGAAGGTTGTTAGATGAATTTCTGATTTCCTCAATGGCTTCGGTTTTATTCTCTATTGCTCCATCCTTCAAAAGCAGTTCCGAAAGTCCTACTATAGCATTCAAAGGCGTTCTTATCTCATGAGACATATTCGAAAGAAATACGCTCTTTGCAAGGCTGTTGCTCTCTGCAATCTTTGTTGCATCTTCCATCGCTTTCATGTACTGCTTAATGGAAGTCATATCTTTCACTGTAACTATAAATCCGATTGTATCGGCGAAACGGTCCTCAATTCTGCTGGCTTCAAGATAAACAGTCTTATTGTTATAGCACATACACTCTGTGTTATAGAAGGCACCTTCATAGTCAAAGAAATTCTCGCTGACAGAAAACAGTTCATCAATTCTTGTTTTACTTTTAATGAAACTGTTGCTTGACTCCGAAAAGAATTCCTCCGCTGCCATATTCATGAGTTTCATTGTCTTATCCGGCGAAAAAACAAGAACCGGCTGTGAAACAGCCGAGTAGGCATATTTTGCCATGTTCTCGACCGTTATTCTGCACTTTCTTCTGCTGTCATACGAACTAAAAAGAATCATAGCTCCCATAAACTGGGTAATCGTACTTCCCGGAAGCGCCGGCATGTTAAATAAAGGAAGCAGGGTGTCCATTACCATTCCGACTATGATAACGCATAGAGCTCCCACCATTGTCCTTCCGCAGCTTCTGTCTCTTTTCGTATCTGATTTTGTGGCAAGCCATATCGAGTTAAACATCATATTGATTCCGACAATTACGGAATAAGCGGAATATATATTGTTGGCAAGACCGCTTTCAAAAGTATATGTCATTCCCCATTTGTCGATATAAAAATTTGTGGCATTCGGGTTCACCGTAAGAAAGAAGATTGGTATCCCGAAAAGTACAAAAGCGCAAAATAGCCTTTTGACAGCAAGCGGCATATTGGAAATAATTGCCATATAAAACTGACACACAATAAGCAAAAGAAAAACTCCTGCCATTCCTAACGCTCTTGCATAATAAGCAATCTCCGGATCGAGTGTCATATGAACCGTACTGAATCCAAAACTCCATACAGAACTTGAAAAGAACATTATCGGCACATATTTATCGTTATCGAAATCCCTCTGAGCACGAAATATCGATCTTATTCCAAGATATGTAGTTACACCGCCAAATGCGTACATTACTATCGAAAGAATCTGTCCTAAGTACATAATAACCTCACTTTAGTATAGATACGGATATCGTAGCATATCGGAATTAATGAATAATAAGTGTGTAATACTTACAAAATGTTACAGTCTTTGGCACACCATCAAATGAGCATCCTTCTTTTATTAAATACGGATACTTAATGCATTCTGGCAAAAAAGTCTGTATGATTTTTACAAATCATACAGACTTTTAATCAATTTTTTTAATAATGTCCGTAATGCTAACGGACTATCTCATCAAAAACAAAATATAGTCCGTAGTCTTCGTCAAAAACATACGGACAAGATATTCAGCAGAAGAAAAATGTCTGAATCCCCAAAAACAAGCGACATGTACCTAATACCTCTGATACATCGGATAGTTCCTGAAGCAATCATCACAATAATTTCCCCACTTCTTTCCTTATCCACTTTGCAAACTCATCCATTCCCTCACCGGTTTTTGCACTCACAGGAATGATTGTTGCGTTTGGATTAAGTTTGTGTATGTGTTCCTTTGCTTTTTCAATATCGAAATCAAAGAAGTCCATTGTATCAATCTTGGAAATGAGCACAAGGTCGCAGACGCTGAACATAAGCGGATATTTAAGGGGCTTGTCGTCTCCTTCCGGAACCGACAAAAGCATCATGCTCTTATGCGCTCCCGTATCAAACTCCGCAGGACATACAAGATTCCCGATATTCTCAAGGAATAGAATATCATACTTTCCACCGTCAAATTCCACGACAGCTTTACCTGTCATTTCGGCATCAATGTGGCATAAGCCACCATTATGGATCTGAAGAGCATCAACGCCCGTCAAATCAACAACTTTTGAAGCATCAAGCGAAGTTTCTATATCTACATCCATAACACCGATTTTATAGTCGCTTTTTAGCATATTGATGACAGATGAAAGCGCTGTCGTCTTTCCCGAACCAGGTGATGACATGACATTTAGCATGAAAGTTTTGCTTTTGCGAAGACTTTCTCTTAGTTCTTGCGCCGCCAAATTATTCGTATTAAAAACATTCTCGTGAATCTCAATGACTCTGACTTTTTTCATGTCCGATTTTCTCCGAAAGGTAGTTTATCCATGGTTCAAACCCTGTATTGTTTTTGGAAGATACGCAAAAGATTTTTGCATTGGGATTAAGTTTAAGTATTCTTTCTTTTGCCAGTTCCATGTTAAAGTCAAACACCTCAAGCGCATCGATTTTGTTGATAAGAACAACATCCGACACCTGATATACAAGAGGATATTTTGCCGGCTTATCATCGCCTTCGGGAATCGAAAGAATAGTTATATTAAGTCCTGCGCCGGTGTCAAACTCGGCAGGACACACAAGATTCCCGACGTTCTCTATAAAAACAAGATCAACATCATCGGTACCAAGTGCCATAAGTCCCTGCTTGGTCATCTCAGCGTCCATGTGGCACATCCCACCGGTGTGAAGCTGAACTGCTTTCGCTCCGCTTTTGGCAATCGTCTCGGCATCAACTGAGGCATCTATATCGCATTCCATAACGCCTACTCTTGCAATCCCTCGTAACCCCTCAATGGTACGAAGTAGTGTTGTTGTCTTGCCTGAGCCAGGTGAAGACATAACATTGACCATGAGTTTGCCGGCTTCTCTAAATTCTTCCCTTATACCGTCTGCGGTTATCTCGTTTTCGGCAAATATGCCCTGCTTTAGCTCAAGTATTGTCATATATGCCAATCTCCTTTATGTTGAATTCGTTTCCCCGTATAAGATACGTTCTTTCGCTGTTACAGTGCGGACAGATTTTGCCGAATTCAACAGTCTTATATTCTTTTTTGCAATCCTCGCAAAAAGTAACCGCCTCAATTGTCTCAATGTTAAGCGTAGCATCAGCAGTGACTGATTCTTTTTTCTTTGCCCAGTTCCAACAGTCGATAAGCTGTTCATTGATAACGCCGGAGACCTCTCCGATCTCCAGCGTCACAAAATCAATCTTATCTACTTCATTTTCGAGGGCAGCCTTTTTAACATCTCGTACTACGTAAAAAGTAACTCCCAGTTCGTGCATGTTATCTCCGTTTCGTCTAAACCGTCTTTAGTGCTCAATCTTCTTGTGAGTAATGATATTCTTCACTCTCTGCATCTGATAAGGAATAATTGCCTTAAACTTATCCTCTGCAACAACCATGTTGGAGCATTCCGGATGATCGCGCTTTAAGGTAATTGCGTCAAAAGCACATTTTGTGGTACATACGCCACAACCGATACACTTATTTGAATCGACAACCGTCGTTCCGCAGCCAAGACATCTTGCTGTTTCGGCCTTTACCTGCTCCTCCGTAAGAGTAATTGTATAATTCTTAAAGGACTTCTTGTTTGCTTCATCAATGCCCTCGACCTGCTTAGGTCCACGGTCATAGCTTTCAACAAGAATATCGTCCTTATCAAGTTCCTTGAATTCCCATCTGTTACGTCCTGTAACCATATGGCCGTTATGAACATAACGATGAAGTGATTCTGCTGCAATCTTACCCTGTGCAATAGCATCAATTGCAAACTTAGGTCCGGTATAAACGTCACCACCTACGAAGATGTCAGGCTGTGTTGTTTGGAATGTAAGCTTGTCTGCAACAATTGCAGGTCCCTTAAACTCAACCTTTTCATTCTTCACAAGGTCACCCCATACGGAAGCCTGACCAACGGCAAAGATTACGCGGTCACAGTCAATTGTGATTGTGTCATTTTCATCATAGGTAGGTGCGAATCTTCCTTCGGCATTTTTAACGGAAAGGCATTTCTTAAATACGATTCCCGTAACGTGGCCGTCTGAAACAAGAACCTCCTTAGGCCCCCATCCGCACTTGATTTCTACGCCATCTTCTCCTGCTTCGAAAACCTCGTCCTTTGATGCAGGCATTTCCTTTTCGGATTCAAGGCAAAGCTGATGAACCTTTGAAGCACCGTTTCTTGCCGATACTCTTGCGGCATCGATTGCAACGTTTCCGCCTCCGACAACTACTACACGTCCTGTATATTCCTTGCCTCCGCAGTTAGCTTCGTGAAGATATTCAAGCGCCGTCATTGTGCCCTCTGCATCATCGCCGGGCACGCCGGGACGTCTTCCCGCAGAACATCCTATTGCAATATAGAAGGCCTTGTAGCCCTGATTTCTTAATTCATCAAGAGTGATGTCTTTTCCAACTTCTACACCTGTCTTAATCTCAACGCCCATAGCCTTCATAACATCAATTTCGGCAGCAAGAACGTTCTTTTCAAGCTTATAGGAAGGGATGCCGTATCTTAACATACCTCCGGGTTCATCGTTCTTCTCAAATACAGTAGGACGATAACCCTTTTCAGCGAGATAGAAAGCTGCTGTAAGTCCGGCAGGACCACCACCTACAATCGCAATCTTCTCTTCAAAATGATCCATATGAATGCTTGCAGGAATTACAACCGGTGGAATGTATCTTGTCTCAGCCTTAAGATCCTGTTCAGCCACAAATCTCTTAATTGCATCGATTGAAACCGACTGATCAATCTTGCATCTTGTACATGCATCCTCACAGCGTCTGTTACAAACAGCTCCGCAAACGGCCGGGAAAGGATTCTGCTTTTTAATAAGAGCAAGCGCCTCCTGATATTTGCCCTGAGATGCTTTTTTAATATATCCCTGAACTGCGATATGTGCAGGACATGCTGTCTTACAGGGTGAAGTACCTGTCTTATGTACATTGATTCGGTTGTTATCTCTGTACTCAAAATCATACTTTTCAGGTCCCCATTTAACCGCATCAGGGAGTTCCTGCTTAGGATATGTAACCTTTGAGCCGTCAGCCTTAGGAAGTTTCTGTCCAAGACGTGTTGCACCGGCAGGGCAATACTCAACGCAGCGTCCGCACGCTACACATTTAGACTCATCAACATGTGCGACATATGCAGATCTTGACATGTTGGGAGTATTAAATAACTGCGAGGTTCTTAACGCGTTACATATCTCAACATTACAGTTACAGATACCGAATATTTTATTTTCACCGTCAATGTTTGTAATCTGGTGAACGAAACCGTTATCTTCAGCTCTCTTTAAAATAGCAAGAGCTTCTTCTTTTGTAATATCATGACCCTTTCCGGTCTCACGGCAGTAATCCGCAAAATCACCCACACCGATACACCAGCCGAAATCATCGTCTGCGCATCCGTCACCGATTGCCTTTCTTGATGCTCGACAGGAGCATCTTCCTACACCGATTTTGCCCTCATACTTAGAAAGCCAGTAAGAAAGTTTTTCAATGTCAATTGCTTCATTCTCCATTGAAATAGCCTTTTCAACGGGAATAACATGCATTCCGACGCCGGCGCCTCCGGGAGGTACCATCTGTGTAATTCCCGCAAGCGGGATATATGTCATTCTTTCAAAGAAAGCTGCCACATCAGGATGGTCCTTAAGTCTGGGATTCGAGCGATCGGGAAGTTCTTCCATGTTGAAAAGCTCCGCAGAACCGGGAACGAACATAGGAAGAACATATCTTCTTTCGCTCTGTGGAGCCGTACGTCCGTTATGGTCATAATGATATCCGTAATCATATTCAAGAAGTCCAAGATAACTCATGTCATCAAGAAGCTTCTGAAATTCCTCTTCTTTATCCTTTGTAATCGAATTCATTTTGCAAAGTTCAGAGAATGTATAAGGCTTTCTTTTGTCCATTGTAAGGGCAACATCCGCCATCTCCTCACTTACTATCTCTGCAAGTCCCCAATACTCAGGGTCCTCTACCTTAACTCCGCCGAAAATATGTCCGGCAACGTCTGTAATCTTGCGACCGAGTTTGACAATTTTCTTTCGAACCGGGTCGTCGTGCATGTGTTTTGCTTCCCATGCTTCATACTGTTCCATGCCCATAATCTGAGTTCTCCTTCACTTAATCAGGCTATGCCTGATACCATATTATCATACCACAATTGACGTATTCTTAAACAAATTAAGGCTCAAAAGTTTAATATAAAAAAACAGGCCGCATCTTAACAGCCTGTTTTTTGATTGCTATCTGTAATATTGTGCCTGGGCTTCAAACATTCCCGCATAAATTCCATCTGGAATCAGGATAAGTGTATCGTGATTTCCGTACTCAGCAATCTTGCCACCCGAGAAAACAGCAATTTTATCGCAGAATCTACAGCTTGATAAGCGATGCGAGATGTAAAAAGCAGTTTTACCACCCACCAGTTCATCGAACTGTCTGTATATCTCGTACTCTGCCACCGGGTCAAGTGCAGCTGTCGGCTCGTCGAGAATAATTACCGGAGCATTTTTGTATATGGCTCTGGCAATTGCTATCTTCTGCTGTTCTCCGCCCGAAGGTTCAATTCCTTCCTCATCAAACATAGTGTAAATTGTAGTATCGATTCCGTATTTGTTCTTATCAATAAGTTCCTTTAAGCCAACCTGTTCCATTAATGAAGTTGCTTCGGCACGCTCTTCTTTTGACATATCTTCCTTTTCCTTCATAAGAAGATTCTCACTTATAGGGAATCCGAACAGTTTAAAATCCTGAAATACGGGAGCAAACAGTTTCATATATTCTTTGTAATCGTATTCTTTTATATTCCTTCCATCCAAAAGAATCTCTCCTGAGGTAGGATCGTATAATCTGCACAGAAGTTTTATGAATGTTGTCTTTCCCGCGCCGTTAAGTCCCACAATCGAAAGCTTTTCGCCGGGCTTTATCGTGATATTGATATCATCAAGGATAAGCTTATCAGTCTTTGGATATGCAAAGCTTACATGCCTAAACTCGATTGTATGCGCTCCCGCCTCGACCTTGTCGTGATTTTTCTCTATTGCTTCGGGATAATTCATAAATAGAACGTATTCATAGGCATAGTTGCAACGTTTGATTAACTCCTGAACATTCCATATAAGCCCGTTTAGTGTTGCATCCAGAGCTCCGCTTGCACTTATAACCTGTGAAAATGTTCCAATCGTTATTTTCGACGCAACAACAAGAAGTCCGGTGTAAAGATAAAGCACCATATTTGCGACAATTCGGCCCAAAGAAGCCCATTTGCGATATCTAAAGCTTTCATCGCCCTGCCATGACCAGGCCTTGTCATTTTCAATGGAATATTCATGCCAGCGATTAACTATCATATCCCTTGCTTCATAAAGTCGTATATCCTTTCCGTAGCGAAAGTCAACTATCTCCCAGCCGAAATATCCAAACAGCCTGTTTACCTTCGAAAGTGCTTTAAACGAATTAAACTCAACGACATTAACAAGCGAATTCACTATGGTATTTACGATTACGAAGGCCACAATCGCAAGTATCATCCATGGTGCACTCTTTATGATTATTACAACAAAGCCTGAAATCTTTATGATATTCCCAAAGAACATATATACCTGCTCGGCAACTCCGAAAACACCTCCCGAATACCATGTCATGCCTGTTTTTGCCCTGTCTATCTGATCAAGAGCAGCCTTGTCCTCAGTAAGTTCGAAATCAAGGTTCATGGAGTGCATTCCAATCTGCATTGAAAAGAAATTGTTAAGCCGTTCCTGGTACTTATTAATCTTGGTGATTATAGCTTCCTTTAAAATATAAAGAACGAACTCCGCCCCAATAAGTATCCCGGCATGGGTTATAAGTGTTGTAACCCTTCTTTCTCCACAGATTTCATCAATAATAAGAGGAGTAAAATAAAGACCCACGAACGGAATTAAAGCATCCAATATTGTCTTTAGCCCTTCAAACACAAAGAAGAAAGGATATTTTTTTGCAGCAGTTCCAAACAAAGTTTTACATACAGTGATAATCTTATTCATCCTTGCCTTCCTCCTTTTGATAATACTGAGCCTGGAGTTCAAACATGTGAGCATACTCACCGTTTAACTCCATAAGTTTTTCATGAGAACCGTATTCAATCATTTCACCCGACTTAAACATCGCGACATTGTCGCAAAATCTTGTCGAAGCAAGTCTGTGAGAAATATAAACTGCCGACTTATCCCCTATCATTCTGTCAAAGCTCTCATACAGGTGCTGTTCCGCAATGGCATCAAGCGCAGATGTAGGCTCATCAAGAACAACTATCGGTGCATTTTTATAAAGAGCTCTCGCAAGCGCCAGCTTCTGCTTTTCGCCTCCGGAGAAGTCCGTGCCTTCGTCGTCAACAACCTTAAGTACTTCCGTAAGCATTCCCTTATCAAGAGAATCAACTCTTTCCTTAAGACCCGCTTCCGATATACAATTATAAGCACGTTCGACCTCGGTATCCTTTACAGCCTTCATGGAAACGTTCTCGGCAATCGGGAATGCCATCACTTCAACATCCTGGAATACAGGCGAAAACAGTTTGTAGTAGTCTTCACGTCTGTAATTTCTGATGTTTTTTCCGTTCAAAAGGATTTCTCCCGAAGTCGGCTCATAAAGTTTCAAAAGAAGTTTTATCATCGTCGTCTTTCCTGCTCCGTTAAGCCCAACAACGGCAAGTCTTTCTCCCGCTTTTATCGTAAGGTTAAGATTTTTAAGGGCATAACCTTCCGCCTCTTCATACTTGTAACTGACATTTTTAAACTCTATTGTATAATCCGCTGCCTTCGGAATATCCGTGGCGTTCTCCTCCTCTTCGCACTCAAGATCAAGAAATGACCTTAGGTCATCTACCTGTAAAGATGCACGTCCGTAATTTCCTATATTCATAAGAGCACTTACAAGATTCGATGAAAAAGATGCAGCAAGCGAAAGGAAAAGCGTAAAGTTACCTACCGTTAAATCCTTTTTAATTACCGCATAAAATAAAGTTCCGTAGATTGCAACACGGCCAATAAGATTTGTGATATTTACCACAACACTGTGCGAAAACCATATATTCTGGTGAAGGTCAAACTTTTTCCATCTTCCTTTATATATTTTTTCTTCCTTATTAAGCAGAAAGTTCTGAAGAGAAAAGAGTCTTATATCCTTTGCAAATTCAAAGTCCTGTGTCACACGCTCCATATAATTAATGCTTCTCCAACTGTTTCCAAGCTTGTCCCACACATTCTTTTTGTCAATTTTTATGCAGAAGACATGATATGCATACTGCAAAAGTGCAAGAAGCACCAACACTCCCACAAGCCTCATATCAAGCACCATAACCGAAATAAAAGTTACAATTAGTGTTGCAATATTGGTCAGTATATACTCAAGCTGATGAAGCATTCCTTCAAAGCCTTCGTTATTGTTACCGACTGCCTGGGAGGCTCTTTCATGAATATCCAAAGTCTCAGGCTTTTCCAAATATTCATAATTAATTCCAAGCACCTTTGCTACACGTTCCTCTATTACACACATGCGAACGTGAATATAGCGATACCATACCTTGTTGCTTGAAAAGGTAACCCCAAACTGCAGAATTCCTGCAATTGTTCCTCCCACAAGCACAATAATAAGAAGATTTCTCACCTTTTCTTCATAAGACAGTCCGCTTCCCACAACATCAATCACAAACTTCCCGAAAAAGCCAAGGTAGTAATTCAACACTGATGTACATATAATTCCGATTCCCGCAATAATAAGTACCGACGGAGAATACTTTCTGCATTTCTTCAAAACAAACGCCGTATTGCTCCATATCCCGTAATCCTTGTGAAAAGGATTCTCTTTACTTTCTTTAAACTGTTTTCCCATTCTCTTTTAATTCCTTTATTATTTTTATAGCCGTCTCCCGCTCAAGATAGCTCTTCATTCTGCTTCCAATCTGCATCTGGTATCCATTAACTGAGTTTATCGCAATGTCCGTGACAAGAAACAACATTACATAGCTGCTTACACCGGTCATATCAATACTGTAAGCCTGCTGAGATTTGTCAATTCCAAGCACTTCTATTTTTCGAAACGGGGGATTACTGCATTTGTCGCAAACGATTTCTCCTATTTCATTAAGTAGATTCACCACGTTTTCCTTTTTCACACCGGTATTTTGAGATATAGTCTCCGCGGTAACATATTCACTCGGTTTTAAAGTTAACACATAAAGAATTACCTCTAATGCTCCGGGTTTACCAAGAAGTGCGTAAAACAAACGTGTCCTGTTTGTAATATTAATCTGTTTGGCAAATCCTTCCTCAGCTTCTCGTGCCATCACGAAAAACTCATTTCCGCGGTTCAGATTCATGAAGGTAAATCCTTCATCATTGGTGATTGCCGATCCGGTTCTCATATCATTATCCGCAATATTTCTTTTCCAATAGTCCTTGTTGTTCTTCCATGCTCCTACCTGAAATGCCCATGCAATATCAAACATCTTATCAAAATACTCAGGATGACTGCTTACTCCAAGATTAGATTCTTCATGTTTCTTTATTATCTCGGAAAGTTCATTTAACACTTCCTGTTCCAAAGAGACTGTCTCTTTTTCCTGCCCGTAAAGATATGAAATTGAAACCCCAAAGAATTCAGATATTTTAGGAAGAAGATCTCCTTCCGGATAGCTTCCGTTTTCCCATTTTGAAACCGCCTGTGCACTGACCCCAAGATGATTTGCAAGTTGTTCCTGCGTAACACCTTTCTGCTTACGAAGTTGTTGCAATGTCGTTGAGAATACTGTATTTGTCGAAGATGCCATGGTTGAATCCTTTCTTTTATATTCAAGTTTCAGTTGAATTAACTGTATAATACCACGCTGTTTAGTTGAGCGCCATAGTTGTTATCAACCATAACTTAATTTCAAATAGAAAATATCTGTTTTTTCAACCAGTGGTTGTTTATGAGAACTGTAACTATCTTACTTTTAGAGCGTAACTTTTAGAGGCTGATCAGCAGTCTGATTTTGCATATGTTGCTTTGAGTGTGGTGATGATCATGTGATCTGTCGAATGCGTTTCGAGTTATGTTAACCATTTCTCGCAAATGGGAACTTTTTCAGCCCTTTGCGAGAATTTCTCCTCCTTTTTTCTCGCAAACTTGGTTCATTCCGGCTTTTGCGAGAATATGCTTTGTACCCAAGAACAAAGATTGCCACAAAAAGAAGTCGCAGCCCAAAAAGGACCACGACTTTGTTTTTGTTCTAAAAGCCGCAGAAAACTCTGCAACTTTTCGATTCAATATGAAATTTCAAAGAACTACTATGCCCAAGGGTCTGCGGCTTTCGGTGTGCGTATATCAAGAAGCAGGCCGGCATGCTCTGTCAGGAACCATTCCTTTGTGGAAGCCTTGGTGCGAAGCGTAATATATCTCTCGGAATCGGCTCCTGATGACTGAACAAACATTTTCTTGTATCCTTCCGAAAGAGTATCATCGGTATGAGGAGTCTGTATGATTTCAACCTTGTACGGAACCGAAGGCGTGTAGTTATTATCTACAGTCGCACCCTCGAAATATGACATCGGAATATATGTCTTTCCATCCATCAGGCTGTCTTTAGTCCTTGAAATATCAAGGTTCGAAAAAGGAACCGGTCCCCTTAACACATTAAACATTGCAAGCCCTGCATCCTTGTTCTTGGCAAATGCAGCATATGCGACAACGGTTAGCGCGGCGGTCGCAAAAGGATCTGTAAGCTTTGAAGCTTCGGGAAGTGCCTTGAACTCTTCTAACGTATCCGGTATCTTGTCAAAAGAAAAAGTAACCTTTTTTCTCTGAAGATTGGCTTTTGCTGTATTAAGCACCTCTTTGCCTTTCTCCTTTGCCACACGCTCAGCAGAACGTGCAGCTCCTTTCAAAGATGAAGCCAGCTGGTTGCCCGCTTTATTAATAAGATCATCAAAAATAGACATTCGATTACCCTCCCACTCACATGATAGTAAAATTACACTATTCCATCATATATCTTTGAGAGAATATTTCACTATCCGATTAGGTAGTTTTACACCTGTTTTTGATATTATGAATCATTATCCCTTAATCATAAACACAAGCATTCTAATCCATCTAATAAAGTTTATCAACAAAATGAATGTCTTGATAATCAACATAGTGGGAAGAAAAAGCGCAATGCACAAAAGTGCTGCAATAAGCCTTACCTTTAGCCTTCATTTACCTGCAGAGAAATACTTCTTACATAACTGCTGATTAATATTAAAAAGCCTTCGAATACCTTTTGGCATTCGAAGGCTTTTTACAAACAGCTTGGCTTGCAATTGTTTTATAACCGGGTTCCCGGTTCGCGGTTTTAATCACATTACCAGTTCAAGCAATATTAAGATCATACAAATAATCACTACAAATGAAATTCCTTTCAGTTTTTTGATAATCTTATTTAAAGAAGCATCCATGTAATCCTCCTTTTATGCGCCAACAAGCATATCGGAAAATTTTCTGCCCGCTCCGTATCGGAAGCAAACTTGAAACTATATAAATTTGCCCCGATTAGGCTTGGGTAGTAAGTATCATCTTAGTCGATTTAGTTAGA
Source organism: Lachnospiraceae bacterium (assembly GCA_045627845.1). Lineage (GTDB taxonomy): Bacteria > Bacillota > Clostridia > Lachnospirales > Lachnospiraceae > UBA1258. The sequence goes on from JAZQOL010000033.1 coordinate 33,856, forward strand.
CTTTACTAACTACTTATAAGTTAGTCTATTCTAACTATTTTGTCAAGACTATTTTAATACGCAATGGCCTCCCCAATTCTAAATATCCCGCGTAATGTTGATAAGCCATTTATATCTGAAGAAATGTATGAAAATAAAAGGCATCTTAACTACCTCATCCAACGTCATTACAAAATATACCCATATAGGAGAAAGATGCAGAACATATGCGGACACAAGCATCATTGGAATGGAAACAAACCACATCATTATTATATCCATAAACAACCCGTATTTGGTGTCACCGCCACCACGGAAACATCCGCAAATCAGGCACGTATTCACGCCTTCACCTACCATACGATAAGTAGTCATAAGCATCATACTTCCAAGATATGAAATTGCAGTCGTAGTAAGCTTTCCGGTATAAAAGTTCATAATGAAAGGTCGAAGTGCGATAATAATGATGCAACCCACACCTCCGACATAGGCAGTGAGTCTTACAAGCTTTCCCGCATAACTTTTAGCATCCTCGACAAATCCCCCGCCAAGCGTCTGTCCGATTACAATTGTTGTAGAATTTGCAAATCCCCTCATGGCGATTGCCCCAACGTTAACTACCATAATAGCTACTGCATTAGCAGCTACGATATCATCCCCCATATGGCCGAGGATTGCAGTAAAAACAGAAGTTGCAAGACTCCATATTAAATCATTACCAATGGCAGGCATACTGATTCTGAAAAAGTCCTTTGTCAAAAGCCCGGCCTTTGCGAATAAGTATTTAACCCTTATTCGTATAGCACTTCTCGCTGAGTACACTATGCACATTATTGCCTCAGAAGCTCTTGCAATTACGGTTCCAAGCGCCACTCCGGCAACACCCATCTTGGGCATACCGAACAATCCAAAAATTAAGGTAGCATTTATGGCAACATTTATGACCAGCGAAGCCACGGAAACAACAGGCGGAAAAACTACCTTTCCTATGCTTTTTAGGGCACTAAGATAAACCTGAGATATTGCTAAAAATACGAATGAAACAGCGATAATACGTAAATAATCACTTCCGATTTCAATTGTGTCATAATTATCCGTAAACAAACGCATAATTATTTGAGGAAAAATAAATGACATCACGGAAAACACTATCGAAAAGCATATCCCAACACGTAAAGCAATACCTATAATCTGCTCTACAGCATTCTTATCACCTTTTCCACAATACTGGGCACACATAACCGACGTTGCTGTAGCCATACCGTAAAAGGCACAAAAGAGCACAAATATATACTGATTTGCCAAAGATGAAGCAGCCATTTCCGCCTGTCCCACAAATCCCAGCATTATAGTATCCGCTGTACCAACTAACGTGCTTATTAAGTTTTGAACCATAATGGGTACTGCCAATTTCAAAGCCCATTTATATAACTCTTTTGTTTTCATCTCATTACCTGAAAAATCCTTAAAGTCGTTTTCCATTACCGCTTCGCAATCTATCAAAGTCTTCCGGATCCGATGATTTTCTGCCTATATTTATGGCGCCAACCCTTGCTCCATCCTTAACGATAAAATAATATTTTCTGTTCTCCTGAGAGGCTCTGCCTTTTACTCTTTCTAAAGACTCAATAGCCGGTGAACCCTCATCACCCAGTCTCCCTGCATATCAAATGCCCACATATATGTAAAAATCAATCCACTGTAATCAGTTTTTATAAAGGAATCAAAGCAGTCATCTTACCAACTGCGCCACTTCCTATCAGTATTATCAGATTCATTTTTCCCGTCCTCTCTAAAATCCTTCCTGAAAACTAAAGAATCAAACGCTGCACTTCCGTCCGTTTTTTCATAATGAGACTCTTTATAAAATGTCATTCCCAGTTTTTCCATTACCCTACGACTCTTATTATTTTCTTTTGCAAACTCACCTTCTAAAATATTTAATTCTCGAATCGATCTAATATAATCTATTATTCCCTGCATTGCTTCGGGTACGTATCCATTTCCCCACCGGTCTTTCCTAAGATTATATCCAATCTCCCAAACATCATCTTCTTTATGATATACGAGACCTCCCATTCCAATGAGTTCACCTGTTTCTTTTAGCACAAATCCCAAATCATAGTTATCAGGGTCGTCTTCGGCATTACGTCCTTCTATCCATGTCTTTACATCCTCCGCACACTTATAGCATGGATATATCAAATATTTATTTACCTCAGGATCCCCACACCACTTAAAACATGCAAGATAATCCTCCGGAACTACATTTCTTAAAATCAGTCTCTTTGTTTCAATTGTACCTCTCATAACAGTCCTCCTTGATAAAAAAAGACCACTTACCCAAGAAAGATAAGCGGTCATCATATACATGTAATATATATCCTGAGATTCTATCCTTTCCTGCACCCTGTATTCTTACGTACACTAATAAGCTCATACATATAATCAATATACATAGGTTCCACATTAATATATGAAGATTCGGCTACAAGTCTAATCATCTTACGAATTCCTCTCAAAAAATATTGTGTTTATACTACTCCTCAAACTGAGGCATGTCAAGAAACATTATTGTTTGCTCAAATAGCTGATACTTTTTGCCGCAACAGACGGAGTGCAGAATACCGATGCCTTCTTAAGATTATAGCCGTTTTCTTTTGCTACACTAACAACATCGTCAATAAATATTTCATTAAATTAACCAGAAGAATAAACTACTTACCGACACTTAACTCCTGCCTTGCAATTGCATCAACATACTGTTGATCCAATTCCTTGACCTCATCCTTAGGGGTAATGAGTGCAATGGGATCCACAATAAGATGTAAGAACAAAAATCCTGTCGCAAGTCCGAGCGAATGAATGTTTCTCACAATGTGAACAATCAATGTAACGACTATAAGACCGATAATGATACCTTTAATTATCCAGTTAGAAGCTATAGCCGCACGATAGACGGCTGCTTCTTCACCGGCAAAGATTTTCAGATATAATCCGGTATACAACCCGTGACCCAGTAGCTCCAAAGTTCCATCAATAAGTATTACAAGCTTAATCCACGCAAAAGGAGCCTCCTTATCCATGCCAAGGCGCTTGCGAAGCGCATTAAGCCACATTCCAATGAGAAAATATAAAAAAATAAGTAAGATAACCGCCGCTCCGATAAGACAGTACGCCATAGCTTTTCCCATTACTTAGCACCTCCTGCTTTTTGCTCCTCATCTGCTCTTTTTATTCTAAGTATCTGCTTTTTACGCCTGTAGATATCATATTTTGCCATTGCCAGCAAAACAATCTGATGTGATACCATATAGCAGGTCATTGGAACGTATATTAAAAACGCAACCGGATATACAAGTAACACTGCAGGAATCATAACAATCTGAAGCAATATCTTTGTAAAAACATCACTTACGCCGTTTGCCCTGTCTCTCCAAAGAAGAAAAGACATACCAAAGGCTATGCTGACAGGTACCGCTAGCCAGAATGCTGCCAACCACTGACCATCTTGAGAGGTATCGCTAAGCAACGTGCCCCCGTATGAGAAGAGTGAGGAAATCGGCCACAGTTTCAAATTAAACAATCCCGGGAAAATACCGAGAAGATATTTTAGTATCCATGTAAACTTGTCAGATAAAATGCCTGCCAAATCAACTGTCTTAATCAGTAAAGTAATCGGGAACATCATAAATGCAGCCACAATAAGTTCAAGCATACCTATCTTTGAGGCCCGACTGTACTCCTGAAGCTTTTGCATACCACGATTCGACAATAATGTTTTAATACGCTTAGGTGTAATCGAAAGCGGATAATCCTTGCCAACAGGCATGATTGACTTATTATTCATGGTATAAAGCAGGGACTTTTCAACAAACGATTCATCTTTCTTATAGCCTTCATGAACGCGTGACACAGGATCCATATATATACCAAATTCGGGACCGTACTTGGATAATACAAGATTACGCTGTTCCTCAGACTTAACCTTTATATAGAAATATTCATCGTCCTGGCGTATTCCGCCATGATGTTCAGCCTGTGTTGTGGAGCTGACTACCTTACTCGAACCCAGATCAAAGAAATCTCCAGATTTAGGTCCCGTTACTTCTTTTGTCTGAACTGTATACAATTCCGACCAGCCACAAATGTTTTTAGCCTGCTCATGGGTGAAAAAAGTTTTCATAAGAACCATTGAACTGATTCCGCCATCCTCACAACGATAAAGAACAGGTTTTTTTGTGATACCGATTACTCTTCTCTCGTATGGGAAATTATCATCGGTCTCGACTTTCATTTTTTCCAGTCTTGAATCGATTTCATAATATGCATTATAGGCCAGATTCACTCTCTGCCTATATCTCTCCTGTGAACGAGATATCCAGTTATTCAAAAGGTCAACATCTATGTATTGATTTCCGGATTCACCTGCAATAAGAGAACCATACTGCCCGTCGTACAT
>JAZQOL010000034.1:0-145877 GCA_045627845.1 Lachnospiraceae bacterium
ATTATAACGAACAAAGAATTAAAGAGAAACTAGGATGGATGAGCCCGGTGCAATATCGTCTCAACCTCTTGGCTGCATAAAAATAGCGTAGCAGCCAAAACTGCTACGCTTAAAAAGTCTAACTTTTTGGGGTCACCTCAAAAAAACTCGGTATAGGGGTTCTTTTGTTGTTTTAGAAAAATGAAAAATCTAATCAAGCTTTGACTCGATTAAGATTAATGTACCTTCTGTGACTGTGATGATTGCTTCATTAGATTCTATATGGTTACCATGTCCCAAAGGGAAGTCCGATGATAGAGCAATATTGTCTGCTGTATATTTTGTTCCTGATATAGATACTCCATTGCTTGTATCTGAAAAGGAAAAAACAGAAAGAGAGTATCCGGTTTTCTTTTTAACGGACAGACTTCTTTCAAATGAAGAAAAGGTGCGAAGGTGTTCCGTTTCAGAATATATCTCAGCAATACCTTTGCGATTGGAAACATAATGAAGCGATTGGACATTTGAAATAAGGTGGTCCATTCTGTTTCCAAGTGCGCAGCCGATTATTATATGCATATATCCGTTTTCTAAAGCATATTTGATGGCAAGCATTGTGTCGGTATCATCTTTTTCAACAGGAAATCGCAAAATCTGAGCCTGAGGGAAGATGCATGAAGGAGCGACATCAAGAGAATCAAAATCTCCTACGATGATGTCGGGAATCAGATCCATTTTCTGACAATACAAGACTCCTTTGTCACAGGCGATAATAATATCATATTTAATTGAATTAGGGAGGGGACTGAAATCCCCTCCCGTAATAATGAGCGCTGTTTTCACCTTTTACTCCATTCCGTTAAGCGAAATCAAAGATTATCTTTCGGCTGTATTAACGGAATTTTTAATTTGCTTTATTGCTTTTGAAACGCCGGGAATCATTAATACTATAACAGTAAGAACTGCCTCTGAGAAGATATATATTGCATTGTAAGCAAGAGAATATGAGAATGCACCCCAGCCTTCCCATGCATATTCACCAAAGAAAATCCAACCTGATATTACAGCAAATATGAATCGTCCGACAATTGCTGCAATATATCCTTTGATAAGAGCATTCTTTTTGCAGTTAACGAAAAGACCTGATAAACCAAGTGCGCCGAAAGCAAGAATGTAATCAACAACAAGCTGCATGGGGTACAAAATATAGGGATCGATAAGCATTTGAAGAAAGCCGTAAGCGATACCTGTAAGAATACCTGGAACAAGTCCGAAGAATAAGCCGGGAAGTGCGATAACAAGCATAGAAAGAAGAGTTATTGAGCCACCCGTGGGAAATCTGAAAAGTTTGATGTTTGAAAGAACTGTACCAAGAGCAAGAGCCATTGAACAAAAAGCAAGCTGAGTTGTGGTAAGTTCAATTTTTGATTCTTTGGCAGCTTTCTTGCCAGACTTTCGGATAATGAAAACTGCAAGAGCAAGAAATACAAGGACAAGTACGGCAATGAGCCCCTGTCCGAGAGAGTTGGGGACGTAGGTTAATTCGCCCCAGTCGTTTGTTACCTGTTCAAAAAATAATGACATAAAAAAACCTCCTTGGTTAAGCCAGGAGGGAGACAGAAAGATTAAAAGCATAAAAATATGCTTTCAAAATGCTTCCTTACGCCGGTATTGTCCGGTTCAAGTGATGAGGGTCAAGAAGCGGAACGCTTCAATCTCAGCAAATGCTCCCCTAGCAAATATTTTGATAGAAAGAATATATATCGGAATCAAGTAGTCTGTCAACAAAAAAATCCCGAGTTGTTTTAATGGTATAAACAACTCGGGATAATAATTCAATAAATTAATTATTTAATGACGTGAATCCAACCTTTAGGTGCTTCGATACGACCCATCTGAATTCCTGTAAGTGTATCATAGAGCTTTTTGGTAACAGGACCCATTTCAGTCATACCTGCAGGGAAGCAGATTTCTTTGCCATGATCAACAACTTTACCAACAGGAGAAATAACGGCAGCAGTTCCACAAAGTCCGCATTCAGCCATATCTTTAACTTCTTCAAGAGTGATTTCTCTTTCTTCTGCTTCAAGACCAAGATATTCTTTGGCAACGTACATAAGTGAACGGCGTGTGATTGAAGGAAGAATACTGCTTGATTTAGGAGTAACAACCTTTCCGTCTTTTGTAACGAAGATGAAGTTTGCACCACCGGTTTCCTCAACTTTTGTACGGGTAGCAGCATCGAGATACATATTCTCATCAAAGCCCTGTCTGTGAGCATCTGAAATAGCATAAAGACTCATTGCATAGTTAAGTCCGGCCTTGATGTGACCTGTTCCGTTCGGAGCTGCACGGTCGAAATCGGAAACTCTGATAGTAAGCGGCTTTACGCCACCCTTAAAGTAAGGTCCTACAGGAGTACAGAACATTCTGAACTGATATTCAGCTGCAGGCTTAACACCTATAACAGGAGAAGAACCGAACATATAAGGTCTGATGTATAATGTTGCTCCTGAACCGTAAGGGGGAACAAATTTTTCGTTTGCAGTAACAACCTGTGTAACAGCATCGACAAATTTATCAACAGGATAAGTAGGCATCTCAAGGCGTGTACAGCTGTCGAACATTCTCTGTGCGTTAAGGTCAGGACGGAAACAAACAATGTGACCATCCTCGGTTGTATAAGCCTTTAAACCTTCGAAACATGTCTGTGCATACTGTAAAACTCCTGCACATTCACTAATAACTACTTTATCATCAGAAGTAAGGACGCCTTCATCCCATGCTCCGTCTTTAAAATTCGATACAAATCTTTTATCTGTGGGAATATAGCCAAAGCCTATATTTGCCCAATCGATATTTGCTTTTTCCATTAATAGCTCCTTTCTTAGGATTCGGAAATCCTTTAACGATTTACGTCATTAAATTCTTAAAGTATATTATTATCCCTTTCAATTAAAAAGTCAATGAAAGAATACTAAGTTAGCATTGTTGTATTATTAATATATCTGACTTAAAATGAAGTCAATGATGATTGTGAGGAAACGATGAATACGACTTCTTTTGTTTTTACGGGTGATATCGGTTTTGACAAATATATGGACGGTAAATGGAACGAAGAGAAATTTCTTGATGGAGAAGTTCTTGATTTTCTTCGCTCGGGAAATCACCTTGTGGTCAATGTTGAAGGGGCCATGGCTTTACCAAGAGAAGAATCAGAAACTAAAGGTGCTGCTTCTTTAATTCACAGCATGAATCCGGAGGCGGCGGTTTTTCTTGAAAGAATCGGTGCTGACATATGGAATATTTGTAATAACCATATCATGGATGCAGGTTCTATAGGAATTTATGACACAATCTCAATTGCAAAAGAACATGGTGTGAAGACTCTTGGGGCAGGGATGAATATGAATGAAGCATCTACTCCGATTATTATTGATGAAGCCGGAGGAATAGGACTTCTTGCTGTTGGATACGAAAGAGCTTGCAGGAAAGCAGGAGATAATACACCGGGATGCCTTAACTGGAGTGATATGCCAATCGTTGAGGCAAGGATAAAAGAAATAAAGTCAAAGTGCAAATGGTGCGTTATCGTTGCTCATGACGGAGAAGAATTTACAGCACTTCCGTCTCCATATACAAGAGATCGCTTTCTGAAATATTTAGAGATGGGTGCTGATGTTGTCGTTGCGCATCATCCGCATGTGCCTATGAATTATGAGCAGGTAGGGGATAAATACATATTTTATTCCCTTGGAAATTTTGTTTTTGACACTGATTACCAAAGATCACAGCATAATACGGAAAAAGGTTTGTTTGTGAAACTTATATTTACTGAGAACGAGGTTTCTTTTGAAAGCTTCGGGATAAGAATTGACAGAGAAGTAGGTAAGATCAGAAAGGGAGATATTCCTAAGATATTCGTTAATGTTGACGAAAAAGAATATAATCTTTTAAAGGCATTGTCGGCAAAAATGTTTATAGAAGCAACGAAAAGGCAGGTTAAGTATTTAAAGCCGGGTCAGTACGATAATGCAACGGAAGAGGATTGGAAAAATAATTTCTATGAACCATTAAGAAGCGGACGGGTTCCGGGAGAATGTCTGGATTTTCAAATCATTTATCCGCTTTCATTGGAAGCTTCCAATGAAGACTGGAAGGACAGCAAGCTTACAGATGTAATAAAGTATATACAGAATGCAATGTAAAAAGAAAGTGCACTATCCTAATTCGGATAATGCACTTTTTAATTTATTTCAGTAAATCGGAGAGAAGAGCAAACTGCTCAAGAGTAAGTGCTTCTCCGCGAATAGTCGGTGATAGATTCATCTTCTCAAGAGCGGAGAGTACGTTTTCTTTTGTCACACCGGGGATTCCTGCATTTGTCAGCCCGTTTACCATAGTTTTTCGGCGCTGGTTAAAAGAAGCTCGGATTAATGAAAACATGAAAGATTCATCTTTGACAGAAACAGGATTGTTTTGGTGAACAGTAAGCCTAATAACGGAACTGTCTACATTAGGACGAGGAACAAAGCAGTTTGCCGAAACAACCATAAGAACTTTCGGGACACTGTAGTATTGAACGGCCAAAGAAAGTGCGCCGTAATCTTTGGTGCCAGGTCCTACCTGCATTCTGTCTGCTACTTCCTTTTGAACCATTACAGTAATACTGTCGAGAGGAACATGACTTTCGAAAAGACCCATAATAATAGGAGTTGTAATATAGTATGGAAGATTTGCAACGACTTTAACAGGCTTCCCGTTGTTATACTTATCACAAAGTCCGTTTATATCAAGTTTGAGAACATCTTCATTGATGATTATTTTATTATCATAATCAGCCAAAGTTTCATTTAGAATCGGAATAAGATTTTTATCTATTTCAACAGCAATAACAAAACCTGCATGTTCACAAAGGTACTGTGTCATTGTTCCGATGCCCGGTCCTATTTCAAGAACGCAATCGTCCTTTGTGATTTCAGCGCCATTGATTATTCCTTCCAGAATGTGGGTGTCAATCAGGAAGTTCTGACCGTACTTTTTTTGAAAACTGAAATTATATTTCTCCAAAATCTGAAAGGTATTTTGGGGTACTCCAAGATTTGCCATTATACACTCCGTTTCGATGTTAAAAAGATATTAGTTCGGCTGTTTCAATACCGATACTATCATTTATATATTAAAAAGAGTTTTTGCATTAAGTTCTGTTTCTTCAATGACCTTCTCAGGTTCAATGTTGCGAAGAGAGGCTATTTCTTGTGCAACATGCGTCAAAAGACCCGAATCATTTCTTTTGCCACGATGAGGTACAGGTGCAAGATACGGACAATCAGTTTCAATTAATATGGAAGAAAGAGGTATTTTTGCCGCAACCTCCTTTAACTTTGTTCCATTTTTGAAGGTTACAACTCCTCCGATTCCGATTCGATATCCCATGTTGATATAGCGAAGTGCCATTTCATAAGAAGAAGAAAAGCAATGTATTACGCCCTTTTTATCGAGATTATGAGCTTTAATCAGTTCAAAGGTTTCTTCGGCTGCCTCCCTTGCATGAACAACGATTGGAAGATTATATTTCTTTGCGAGTTCGAGCTGGTAAACAAAGGCTTCGCGTTGAATATCTTTAGAGGGCTCGGGCCAGTAGTAGTCAAGACCAATTTCACCGATAGCAACCGGATGCCCTGTTTCAATCAATCTTTCAAGTAGAGGTTTTCTTTCTTCAGTGAGATCCAATGCATTTTCGGGATGAATACCATATACGGGATGAAGAAAAGAATATTTTTCACACATTGAGCGTATTTTTTCGAGAGAATCCCAGCTTGAGGAGGCTGTAATAACATCACCTACGCCTCTTGATTTCAGTCCAGTAAGAATTTCATCGCGGTCTTCATCAAAAGCTTTATCGTCATAATGGGAATGTGAGTCAAGAATCATCTTTGGCGCCTCATAACTTCCTTATAGTTATTATACAGTTCATATAATAATCTATCAGAGCAAACGATTCAAGAATTGCGAAGGGGAAGGCAATAATAACATGAACAATCTTTCAACATTGAAATAGGTGTTGACTTTAGCGCTTTAGCATGATATAAACTAATAAACCGATGAGGAAGAGTGAGTAGGTTTTACTGACTTTGGCACAGAGAGCTGCAGGTGGTGGGATTGCAGTGTAAAGCGTAAGATTGAATGGGCTTCCGAGGGCGAGCGGAACGGGAGACCAAGTATGCGAGACGGAGTATTAACCTTCGTAAACAAAGTTAAGCATATGACAGTATGCATTGAGTGGATGATTGTTCATCAAGCCGGGTGGCACCGCAGAAGTTGATTCTGTCCCAGCATTTGCAAAAATGCTGGGATTTTTTAATGGCAATTTTTACAACCGTCAGAATTATTCCACACTCTTTGCAAGAACTCATGCAAAAGAAAACGGAGGAAAGAAAAATGAAGAGAATGAAAAAAATCGCAGCAGTTGTACTTGCTGCAGCAATGACACTTTCAATGGCAGCCTGTGGAGAAGGCAAAAAGAGTAACGACGGAGCAAAGACTTACAAGATTGGTATCTGCAATTATGTAGATGATGCTTCGCTCAATCAGATTGTTGATAATATCAAAAATGAACTTGATGCTCAGGGAAAAGCACAGAATATTAAGTTCGAGATTAAGTATGATAACTGTAACGCAGATGCAAATGTTATGTCACAGATTATTTCAAACTTTGTCGCTGAAAAGGTTGATTTAATGGTTGGTGTTGCTACGCCCGTTGCAATGGCAATGCAGTCTGCAACAGAAGAAAACCAGATTCCTGTTGTATTTGCAGCAGTTTCGGATCCTTTGGCATGTGGTGTAGTTGATTCACTTGAGAATCCAGGACACAATGTAACCGGTACATCAGACTACCTTGATACAAATGCAATTATGAATCTTATTTTTGCAGCTAATCCCGATGCAGCAAAAATCGGACTTTTATATGATGTCGGACAGGATTCTTCAACAACTGCAATTGCAGATGCAAAAGCATATCTTGATGCAAAGGGAATTGCCTATGTTGAAAGAACAGGTACCAATGTTTCGGAAGTGCAGCTTGCTGTAAAGGAATTAATTGCAGATAAAGTTGATGCAATATTCACACCTTCCGATAATACAATAATGCAGGCAGAACTTTCCATTTATGAAGACTTGGCAAAAGCAGGTATTCCTCACTATGCAGGAGCTGATTCTTTTGCACTTAACGGAGCTTTCTTGGGATATGGTGTTGACTATGCTAATCTTGGGGTAGAGACAGCTCGTATGATTTGTAGTATTCTTGTAGATGGAAATGATGTTTCAAAGACAGCAGTAAAGACATTTGATAACGGAACTGCTACAATTAATACAGAAACAGCAGAAGCAATCGGACTTAGGTTCGAAGATCTTGAAAAGATTTTTGCTCCCTACTGTACAAAGGTTAATTCCATTACTACTGCTGAAAGCTTTGAATAAATAGTATTTTAGTGTATTTGAGGTTACAAAATGGATTTTGGGTCTATAATGGGGTTGCTTCAAACCGCGTTGGAACTCGGTTTGATAAGCTCTTTGACAGTGCTTGCACTGTTTCTAAGTTATTCAATGTTGAATGTTTGTGACTTGTCTACCGACGGCTGCTTCACTTTAGGAGCAGCCGTCGGGGCGGTTGTTGCTATAGCCGGGCATCCCTACCTTGCGATTTTTGCAGCAATGGGAGCAGGCATTTTGTCCGGATTTATAACAGCAATTCTTCAGACAAAGATGGGCATTGACAGTCTGTTAGCCGGCATTATCGTTAATACTGGCTTGTATTCAATTAATATAGCTGTTATGGGAAAAAGCTCATTGTTGAATATGAACAAGACGGAAACCGTGTTCACAAAGATGCAGGCATTTTTGAAAGACTCTTTCTTGGGAAAACAATACAGATTAGTTGTGATTACTATTTTTGTTGTGATCGTCGTTGTTTTTCTTTCGCTGTTTCTTCATACAAGACTCGGACTTGCAATACGTGCAACGGGAAACAATCCGGATATGGTTCGTTCGTCTTCTATAAATCCGGTGATGACAACGATTATCGGTTTGTGTATAGCAAATGCATTTACAGGTTTGTCTGGATGCCTTCTCGCACAGTCTCAAAAGTCAGTGAATATTGATATCGGATCAGGTATGGTTACGGTTGCACTTGCATCACTTCTTATAGGAAATGCATTTATGGGCAAAGGTAACATCACACTTCGCGCAATAGGAGCAGTTTTGGGCGCTTTCGTTTTCAGACTTGTTTATACGATAGCACTTAGATTTAATATGCCTGCGTTTATGCTTAAATTGGTATCTTCTGTTATTGTTATTATTGCAATATCCGGACCTTATCTTAAAAAGCAGTTTCCTTTACTTGCAAGGAAATATAAACTTCGTAAGTCAAAGGAGGTTCGTTAAATGCTTGTATTATCCAATGTTAAAAAGACATTTAATCCGGGAACCGTAAATGCAAGAGTGGCATTAAATGATGTTTCTCTTCATGTTAAAAAAGGTGATTTTGTAACAATAATAGGGTCAAACGGAGCAGGAAAATCAACGCTTTTTAATGCAATATCAGGTTATTTTCTCACGGATGAAGGAACGATAACGCTTGATGGAAAAGATATAACTCTTACAAAAGAGTATGTAAGAGCAAGAGAAATCGGACGATTATTTCAAGATCCTATGCTTGGAAGTGCTCCAGGTATGACTATTGAGGAAAATCTTGCTTTGGCAGCAGGAAACGGTGGCTGGTTAAGTAAGGTTACTAAGAAGGAAAAGGATTCTTTTAGAGAGAGGCTCGCGCTTCTTAATATGGGACTTGAGAACCGTATGAAGCAGCCGGTAGGTCTTTTGTCGGGAGGACAGAGACAGGCACTGACACTTCTTATGGCCACTATTAATCCACCGAAGCTGCTTTTGCTTGATGAGCATACGGCTGCACTTGATCCTGCAACTGCGGAAAAGGTTCTTAATCTTACAAAAAAAATAGTGGAAGAGAATAATCTTACATGTATGATGATTACTCATAATATGGAGTCTGCGTTGACGCTTGGAAACAGAACGTTAATGATGGACAGCGGAAAGATAATTCTTGATGTGTCGGGAGAAGAAAGAAAGGGACTGACAATTGAGGATTTGCTTAACGCTTTCAAAAAAGAAGCAGGACATATTCTTGATAATGACCGTATTTTGCTTGAAAAATAAACGATCCGGGGTTCATAAAACCCCGGATTAAAAATATCTTAAAAATTTTTAAAAAAAGGGTTGCAAAATCCAAATTGCTGTGATATATTCTTACTTGCGTTGAAAATAACGGACGCGCGATTAGCTCAGTTGGTAGAGCACCTGACTCTTAATCAGGGTGTCCAGGGTTCGAGCCCCTGATCGCGCAGCATTAGTCGTAAGCTTAGCTTTGTGCAGGTTTGCGACTTTTTTGTTTTTCTACAAGCACTGCAAAACAGTAAATACCCAACAAACGGGCCAAGCTTGCTTGAGGCGCGTTCGTTGGGTATTTACTGTTTTATAGCGCGCCAGCGCTACATGAGCGAGAATCCGAAGGATTCTGCGAATGGCAGTGCTTGTAGAAAAACAAAGATTATATAATAATAATGTTATGAAAGAGCGAGCAAAACGACTTAAAAAGGATTTACCGGTTGTTTTTTTGTCCTTAAAGGATTCGCATACTCCTGTATTTGCAAAGATAATGGCCGGAATAACGATAGTATATGCCCTGTCGCCGATTGATTTAATACCGGATTTCATTCCGGTATTGGGATATCTTGACGATATTATTCTTTTGCCTGCATTCATTGCACTTGCCATAAAGCTTATCCCTAAAGAAGTTTGGGAGAAGAATAAGGTTCTTGCAGAAGATATGTGGAAGGATGGCAAACCAAAGAAATGGTATTATGCAATTCCGTTTGTTGTAGTATGGATAATTGTAATCTGGTTAATAGTTAAAGCGATTTGGTTTTAGTATAGCTGTTTGAAGCAGTTTTATAGTTATCGATTATGAAGAAAACAGGGTAATTGAAAGATATTAAAACAAACATCAGACCACAATATTTTGTGGTCTATTTTATTGCCTTTGACCATATGGTGTGATAGAATTTTTAGCATAGGGATACTTTATTCTTAACAAAGAAAAAGGGTGTAAAAAGTTGGATAAGCACGAATATAAGATAATGATTGATGAAATGGAGCTTCTTATAAAAGATAATAAATATAAAGAAGCTGTTGATATAGCAGATATGATTGACTGGCGTAATGTAAAGAGCAGTAAGACTTTATGCATGGTCAGCGATTTATATAAAAAGAGCAAACGTTACGAAGACAGTCGTGACGTTCTTTTGGTTGCGTACCAAAGAAACCCCGGAGGAAGGATGATTCTGTACTCGCTTTGCGAACTTTCCATCAAATTAGGGGATATTGTCAGTGCTCATGAATTTTTGAAGGAGTATTCTCAGGTTGCACCGAAAGATCCCGGCAAATATGTATTGAGGTATAAATTCTACACAGCATCAGGTGTAGGAATTGATGAAAGAATACAGGTACTCGAAGAATTACAGCTGTATGAATGCCGTGAAAGATGGATGTATGAACTTGCATACTTGTATCATATGCAGGGCTTCAGCGACAAGTGTATTGATGAATGCGATCAGATAGTTATTTATTTTGGAGAAGGAAAGTATGTACTGAAGGCACTTGAACTAAAGGCTACTTACTGTCCTCTCAGTGCAGAGCAGGATGCATTACTTACCAGACTTACAACACCGAAGTATAACGAAGTGCTTGTAAAAGATATGGATGTCAGCAAGTTTAATACGATAGATTTGGAAAAAGAACTTGCCAGCAGTATGGCAGAAGTTTTTTACAGTGATAATGTTGCAAAAGAAGCAGAATACGTTGATAGCATTAAGGCAGAATCGGTTGTAAATGAATCGACTGAGCAGATAAACGAAAACGAAGAAACGCAACAGGAAGATTTGGATGAATACTCCGGTGATACGACCGTCATTCCCAATCTTTACGAAAATGTTAAAGAGTATATTTCGGAAAAAGAAGAGGAAGGAATTTCTTACGATACCCGTGTGATTAATTCTGCGGAGGTTGAAACTGCGCTTGAATCGGAACCGGCCGTGTCCAGAACTGTTTTGCCAAGTGGTGGTAGATTTGACGGAATGAGGGAGATTCTTCCTCAGGGATCAAAGGGATCTGCGATTAATTTTCCGAGTTATGACGATATGGTTTCCCTTGAAGGAGACGGACAAATCAGTTTCAACATTCCGGATCAGGAAATTGTTGAAAAGCAGATTACGGGACAGATAAGTATAGAAGATGTATTACTCGAGTGGGAACGACTCAGAAGTGCAAGTGAGAAGACCTGGCGTGAGAATATGGAGCGTAAGGTTAAACAGCAGACGAGCGAGTTACTGAAGGACTTCGAGGAATCATCTAAAAATGGTTTACTTGAACAGCTCGAGTCTGAAGTTGAAGGCGGTTCGTTTGTTGAGCTTACAATGGAAGAATCTGAACGGTTGAATGAGGAAGGCTTTGAAACAGTTCTAGTTCCCGAACTTGAGATTACTGTATCTGAAGTTGATGCTCAACCTGAGCAAGTCTCTGAGAACGATGATTCATTATCAGAAGCAGATACTGTAGAAGAAGAAAAAACTGAAGAAAACAACGACGCCAAAGACATTAGAGAGATAGTACTTGAAGATGAACTTGATGCATATCTTATGGCGTTTGCTGAAGCCAGCGAGGCAAGGGATATTGCAGACGGTCTGATTCAGGAGGTCGTTACAGAAACAACAGATAATGTTATTTGCAGTGATAATATATTACCCGATTCTGAGTTTATTCCTGAAGAAAAAACTGATATGCAGTTTATGCCTGAAGAGAATCCTGCTTCGGAAGAAGGGATTGTTACTGTTATAGATGAAGATCCTGATACTGTGGCTGCTGTGCTGAAAGCAGAGGCTGAGTATGCTGAAGCTGAAGAAAACAAGGCAGAAGCCGACGAATCAGTATCAGATGAAGAGGAAACAGTCGATGAAGAGGCTATAGAGGAGACAATATCTGAACCGGAGCCGGCTGTTACCGAGGCAGATGTGGTTGAAAGTGACAATACAGAAGAGATAAATGAACCAGAGACTGACTCTGAAACAGAGGAAGTTGAAGAAGAAAAGAATAATGAAGATGATGAGTTAGCAGAAGGTGAAGCTAACGAAGAAGAATCCGAGCAGACGAAAGAACCCGAACTCGACGAGGCGGAAGACGAGGCTGAAGAACCTTTTGAGAAAGAGGCGGAGCCCGAAGTAAGAGAATCCGGTTTTACAAAAGAGCAGGAAGAAAGATTTGAATCATATATTCAGACCGAATATTCAAGAGAACAACTCAAGGAGGCAATTGAAGGTCTGTCGATGCGCTCATCGATGGGAAATATCATAATCGGAAGCGAAGATGTCGATAGTGCAATTGATCTTGCAAAAGCTTTCATAATGGAAATCACCTCAGGTGAAGAAATCACCGGTAAGGTTGCAAAGATTAAAGCAAGCACTTTGAATGCAAAAGAAGCAGATGAAACTCTTTCAAAACTTTATGAAGGAGCACTTATTATTCAGGATGCGCATGAATTGAGAAGAGAAACTCTTGATGCGATAAGACGCGCAACTTCTTCTGCTGAAAAGAGAATGCTGATTATTCTTACCGTTGCAAAAAGAGCAAGACAGAAGTTTGTGATGGATAACAGGGATATGCTTGAAAGCTTTACTGTAAGCTTTGATATAGAAGCTCTTACAAACCGAGAGTTGGTAGAGTATGCAAGAGCATATGCTTACAGAAAAGAATATACAATTGATGATATGGGTACGCTGGCTCTTCATACAAGAATTGAAGGAAAGCAGACCATTGAGCACTCGGTTACAGTTACCGAAGTCAAGGCAATGATAAATGAAGCAATATCAAAGGCGAAAAAGAAAAATGCCAAGCATTTCTTCGACGTGCTGTTAGGAAAGCGTTATGATGAAAATGACATGGTCGTTTTGAAAGAAAAAGATTTTGCCGAATAATCGGGGGTTGAAGGATGAATCCGATTGCTGTTACTAGTACAGACGAGTATTTATTTGCTCAAGGAACACATTACGAAATTTATAAAAAACTTGGCGCACATCCGTGTGAGTTTGATGGAAAAGAAGGCGTGTACTTCGCAGTATATGCACCCAACGCAGAAGCTGTTTTTGTAGTAGGTGATTTCAACGGATGGAAGGAATGGGAAACGCCTCTTACAAAGTTGGGTCCGGGAGGAATATGGGCTGCTTTTGTTGAGGGAGCAAAAGAATATCAGTATTATAAGTATTTTATTAAATCTTTGGACGGGCAGACTTTGTATAAGGCCGATCCGTACGCAAATTATGCCGAGAAACGTCCCGGAACAGCTTCAAGAATATATAATCTTGAAGGTTTTGAGTGGACAGATTCGAAATGGATTCATGCTTCAGAGAAAAAGAATGTATTTAAAGAACCGTTGGCTATATATGAATGTCAAATCGGATCCTTTATGAAGCATCCCGGGAAAGAGGATGGCGGTTATTATTCCTACAGGGAATTTGCCGACCGTATTGTTGAGTATTGTAAAGAGATGAAATATACCCATATCGAACTTATGGGTATTGCTGAGCACCCGTTCGACGGATCATGGGGTTATCAGGTTACAGGATATTATGCACCTACATCAAGATACGGAGAGCCTAAGGACTTTATGTATCTTGTTAATACGCTTCATAATAACGGAATCGGAGTTATTCTTGATTGGGTACCTGCTCACTTTGCAAAAGATGCATACGGCTTGGCTGATTTTGACGGTGCAGCTGTTTACGAGCATCCCGATCCGAGGCTTGGAGAGCATCCGGAGTGGGGGACCAAAATATTTAATTACGGAAAGACAGAAGTAACGAATTTTCTTATTGCCAATGTTTTTTACTGGATAAATATGTTCCACATAGACGGAATAAGAGTCGATGCCGTTGCGTCAATGCTTTATCTTGATTACGGTAAAAAGGACGGAGAGTGGGTTCCTAATAAATACGGCGGAAACAAAAATCTAGAAGCGATTGAATTTTTTAAGCATCTTAATTCGATTGTTCATAAGAACTATCCGGGATTTATGACAATTGCAGAAGAGTCAACTGCATGGCCGAAGGTTACAGGAGCGGTTGAAGATGATGGTCTTGGATTTTCGTTCAAATGGAATATGGGCTGGATGCATGATTTCTGCGAGTATATGAAACTCGATCCTTTCTTTAGGAAAGATAATCATTACAGCATGACTTTTGCAATGAGTTATAACGAGTACGAGAATTATATTCTTCCGTTATCTCATGATGAGGTCGTTCATTTAAAATGTGCAATGGTTGAGAAAATGCCGGGATATAAGGTTGATAAATATGCAAATCTTAGAACCGGATATACATTCATGTTTGGTCACAGTGGAAAGAAGCTTCTGTTTATGGGGCAGGATTTTGGACAGGAACGTGAATGGAGTGAAGAGCGTGAGCTTGACTGGTATATGCTGGAGAATCATTTAAACAGAGGACTTAAGGACTATGTTGGTGAGTTGCTGAAGATATACAGAAAGTATCCCTGCATGTATACAGACGATAACAGTTGGAACGGCTTTGAGTGGATGAATGCGGATGATAAGGACAGGAGTACTTATTCCTTTATCAGAAAGACGTCCGAAGACAGCAAGAAACTGCTGTTTATTATGAATATGACTCCAATGAAGTGGGAGAATTATAAACTTGGAGTTCCTACCGAAGGTGAGTATAAACTGATTTTAAACAGTGATGAAGAACGTTTCGGAGGAAACGGAACACTTAAGGCAAAGAGATATATGGCGGTAAAGGATTACTGCGATTATAAGGATTTTGCGATAACGCTGGACATTCCGGCATATAGTGCTTTGGTGTTTGAGTTTTAAGTAAAGATTGGAATAAAAAAAGCCGAAATAAAAGGTGAGCAGATAAATGCTCACCTTTTTTCATTTCGGAGGAAGATATGAAGATTAATTTTGATAATTCAAATATCGTACAGCTTCAGAACGTGAATAAAAATAATAATTCGGATGCCTCAGGAATTATTTTGGGCAAAGAAATAGTTAAAAATGATTCTTCTTTTGTATCTGATAACAATACATACAGCGGACAGGGAATGAGTGTAAGTGATTTCAAAGAAACGCTTAAGGCAAAGGATGTAAAGGTAACGCAAGACTATATGACAGTGATGTCAGCATCAATGTCTGATGAAGACTTCGCAAAATTTGTTCAGGGTGGTGGAAAACCTCAGTCTACGGAAGTAAAAGATTTTGTTACGATTATTGATCGAATTAAATTGGCAGTAGCAAAGTCCGGAACAGAAATAAAGGGATTTACGGATACTCTTGACAAAGAAGCGATTGAAGCAATGACAGGAATAGTGGGAATGTCAGATGTCGCTGAAGGGTATGACATTACTCTTGATGAATATACGTGTAAAGAAATTTCTGAGGCAGTTGAGATGCTTTCAGATATATCAGAAGTGACTGAAGGAATGACAAAGGATTTTGTTTTAACCGGAAAGGAACTGACAATTGATAATCTTTACCTTTCTAAGCATACAAACTGTGTAGAGACAAAAGAGCAGGGTTCACAGTTTTTTTCAATCGAAACACCCGGCTATCTTGCAAAAAAGGGAGTTGAAAGTGATTCGGAGTCACTTAGAAAAGAAGTAACAGATCTTCTTATCAGTCTCAATATAAAGCCGGATGTTGAAACCGTGGAAAACGGAATATGGCTTGTTAAAAACAGTCTGTTTGTCAACGATGAGAATCTCGAAAAATTAAAAGAGATAAAAAAGGTTTCGTTTCCGATGGAGGATATGGATATAGCAAGAGCAATTGCCGTTGCAATATCTGAGGGAAAGAATCCGAAAGATGCTGTGATAACAGAAAAGCAGAATATATACGATAAGGCAATCGAGATTACAGAAAGAATTCAAAAGGTGATAGACACGCCTTTTATAAAAGAATCAAGAATGTTGGAAGAAACAAGATTGAAGATGACGTATGAAGCAAATCTGATGCTTCTAAAGAGTGATTTTCATATTGATACTTCCGATATGGAGGCCTATGTCAGTGCTCTTAAAAAAATAGAAGGCACTGAGGAGTTCAAAGAAGCAGCTAAGACAGTTGAGGCGACTGAGATTATAGAGGCGGTAAAGGAATCGCCTGTTCAGGTTATCTATAATGTCGCAAGAGAGATTGGTATGGTTTCTTTGGAAGATATTGCTGAAGAAGGAACAAAAATAAAAAGAAAACTTGAGATTGCAGGCATAGCGTACGAGCAGGTGGGAACTCAAGTAAGAAGAGATCTTGGTGATTCAATAAAGAAAGCATTCAGAAATATTCCTGATATACTTGAGTCACTTGGTTTTGAACAAACGGAAGAAAATGAACGGACTGTACGAATTCTTGGATATAACGGTATGCCGATTAACAAAGAGTCATTCAATACCGTAAAGGAAGCCGACACACGTCTTAGAAGCGTTCTTTCCAGACTTACTCCGGCCGATACACTGGCACTTATCAGAGAAAATCGATCTCCGATAAAGATGAGCGTTGATGAGTTAAACGAATATCTCGACTTAAAAACAGATTCAAAAGAAGAAGATATTGAGAAGTATTCAAAATTTTTATATAAGCTTGAGCGAGATAAGGAAATAACACCGGAGGAAAGAGCCGATTATATAGACGTTTATCGGTTTATTACCAGACTCGAAAAAACAGGATATGCAGCGCTTGGAAGCGTTATAAATGCAGGACGGGATCTTACTTTTGCGAATATGAAAGCAGCAATGAAAACGGTTAAATATCGTGGTATGGATGTTACCGTTAAAGATGTTTTCAATACTTTGGTAAGTGATTCTTCGGAGGATGTTCTTGAAAAAGAATGGATAAGACACAGGTTTGAAGAAGTGCGTGAGGCGATGAAGGCGCCGGAAGAGACGGTGACCGAGCTTGTTATGAATTCTCTTCCCGTTACGGCGGAGAACCTTGAGGCAGCCCTTCTTTTGCGAGAAAAACGTGGAGATGCGTTCAGAAAAGCAGCTGCGTACGGAAAACAGAAAGTTATCGAAAAAGAGCTTGGTATTACCGACGCACTTCTTGGAAAAGAGGAGGCGCAGGATGCCTACAGTGACATGGTTTCTGAATGCAAAGATGCCGTATATGAGGAGTGCCTCAGTAAAGAAAGGTATGTGGATGTAAGGGAACTTCAACTTGTTCATCGACAGCTTAGTATTGCAGGAACGTATGCTTTCAACGAAAATTACGAGGTTCCGATTGAAATCGGTGGACAAGTTACCGCGGTTAATGTACGTCTTGTGCATAACAAATCGGAAGAGCCCAACGTTGTTGTTTCTTTGGAAACAGAGTCTCTTGGAAGAATCAGTGCCAGATTGTATGGAAATGAAAATGATATCTCAGGATACATCGCATGCAATTTAAACGAAGCTGTTACAAAAATGAAGATGGTTGCCGATAATATAAGTGAGAAGATAAGTGTTGTATTCAGTAAGAACACAGACAGCAATCTTACTCTTTCGAAAATACCGATGAAAGATAACGAAGTTGCTTCTCCGAAGGAATTATATAATACTGCAAAACGTTTTTTACAGAGTTTAAGAGGTTTAGTGAATGAGAATTAATTACAATATTTCCGCAATGATTGCAAACAACAATCTCAGAAACAGTGATAATGCACTTTCAAGTTCTATTGAAAGACTTTCATCCGGTTTAAAGATAAATCATGCAAAAGACAATGCATCGGGTCTAGCCATGGCAAAACGTATGAATGCACAGATTAAGAGCATTGATGTAGCAAATCAGAACAGCAATGACGGAATATCAGTTATTGAAATTGCTGAAGGTGCGCTCAGTGAGATTCAGGAAATGCTTCAGAGAATGAATGAACTGGCTGTTAAGGCAGCAAACGGAACAATGAGTGATGCCGACCGTGGAATGATTAATGAGGAAATAAAGCAGCTTAAAAGTGAAATCAACAGAGTTGCAGATTCTACAATGTATAACGGAGAAGTCCTTTTGAACGGAAACTTTGACGTTAAAGGATACACGACAGCACCTGACTTAAAGGTTGTTACATACAGTGATGACGTAAGAAGCGGAGAATATAGCATAACCGCTTTGAATGTAAATCTTGATGCAAACGGAAATATCGATCCTACAACATTTTCCATGACTCTTGGAGCAGGCTTTGAAGGTTGTGAGCCTCCGGTTTGCAAGGGTGACAGTATATTCGTTTACGGACCTAACGGCTTTGAAATGGAGTTTCAGGTAAGAAAAAGTATGGGCGAAACGGGAATCGGTGTCGATATAACAGGGCTTGGCTCTATGGGACTTCAGATTGGTACAAACGAAGGGCAGGAACTTGATGTAAGAATTTCAACAATCAATCTCAGAACACTTGGCCTTGAGAAAATTGATTGTACTACAAAAGAAAATGCTGATGAATTCCTCGCTCAGATGCCGGAGTCTCTTAAGTATCTTAACCAGGCTAGAAGCCGACTTGGTGCATTCCAGAACAGACTTGAGCATGCAGTAAGCACTCTTGATATATCAGAAGTGAATATGACAGCTGCTTATTCCAGATTAATGGATGTTGATATGGCTGAAGAAATGACTGAATATTCAAAGAACCAGGTACTTGTTCAGGCAGGAACGAGTATGGTTGCACAGGCAAATGAAAGACCTTCTTCAGTTTTGCAACTTTTACAGTAACAGGGTGATTCATGACTAAAGAAAAGATTAATGATTTTACATTAAGAATTACCTCAGCAAATAAAACCGAGATGGTAGCAATACTGTACGAGATGGCGGTTATTTATCTTGAAAGCGCCAAAGAAAGTCTTGAAAACGGTAATAATCAGTCGTTTCGTGAAGAAATAGTAAGAGCAAAGAATGTGATTAAAGAATTACAGGCTTCGACAGATACATCGCTTGAGCTTGGCGTTATTCTTTTAAAAATATTGGTTTTTTGCAGTAAAGAGCTTACAAAAGCATATGTTTCTTATGACGCGGAGACTATTGACGAGGCAATTAAAATGCTTTCAACGTTAAAGGAAGCATTTTCTGAGGCGGGTAAGAAAGATAAGTCCGGGGCGGTGATGGAACATGTTCAGGAAGTTTACAGCGGACTTACATACAACAGGTATTCTAAGAATGAAAGCTTTGTAGGTGATACCTTAAACAGAGGAATTTTAGCGTAGTGCATATTATTAAGAAATAAAAATCTTAGTACAAAGTATTTTTGACAATCAGAAACCCAGTAAAATCAAGCGCTTGAAGGTGTCTTCAAGACGCTTGATTTTTAGTTTGTCGGCAAATTTTACAAAAATAAGTAAAATAGTCGATACGGGTTTACAAATAATAAAAACAGTTTTAGAATCCAGATTACAACAACGGATCGATAAAAGGTCCGATCAGATTTGAATTTGTTGCCCGTTTTAATCGGTGCATCATTTGAAATCCACTAATTGATAACTGAATATTTTAGATGTGTGTACAGGCACAGTTTGAATATTTGTATTGTTCCTATATGCACAAACCGGAGGTACATATGGGAAAAGGATATATGGCGATATGTGGTAAAGATATGGATTATATTACCGGGATTTATGACTATATTTCTGTCATGGTCAGCAATGAGTATGAAGCTGTTCTATTTACGAAAAAAGAAGCCTTTGAACACTTTTGTGAAGAGAATGTTGTTGATCTTCTTCTTGAGGAAGAGGGATTTTCCAGTGTTGAGGAGAATGTAACAAAGAGGATTGTTCTTTCTGAAGAGATCGGAAAGGAGAATACAATTTATAAGTATATGGCCTGTGACAGGATATATAAGGAAATAATGGCAATATGTGCAGCGGGAACCCAAGCCAAGGTGCTTGAACGGCAAATAAAGCACAAGGAACTTATAGGGGTATATACACCTATAAAGAGATGTTTCCAGACAACGTTTTCATTAACTCTTGGGCAGATAATAGCAAAGAAAAGGAAAACACTGTACTTAAATTTTGAAAGTTTTTCAGGTTTTGAGACAATGATGTCTAAAGAAGCAAAGACGGATCTTTTAGACCTTGTATATTTCAGTGAATGCAATCAAGGAGATTTTTCGTGCAGGGTCGAATCATTAAAAGAGAAAATAGGTAGCTTGGATTATATATCCCCTGTAAAGGCATATGCGAAATATTCCGAAGTAAGCAAATCAAAATGGGAGAGGTTGATAGATAATCTTCTTTCAAAAACGGATTATGAAGTAATTATTTTGGATTTATCCGAACAGGTTAACGGTCTTTTGGATATATTAAAAAAATGCAGCCGAGTTTATACAATAGTAGATTCTGATAAAATGGCGAGTGCAAAAGTCACACAATATGAAAATCTTCTGAGAGAAAGCTTCTATGAAGAGATTGTTGAAAAGACACAGAATATAACAATACCAAAATTTAAGGATATTCCTTCCAATTTTGAAATGCTTACCCACAGCGAACTGGCAGATTATATAAAGAAGTTGGTTGAAGGATATGGAGAATAAGCAATCGGAAGCTTTTGAAAGTATAAAAGAGAATATATGTGAAAGAGTTAAGGAAAGGATAGATTACTCAAAAGATACCGATGAAGAAGAAATATTAAAAATCATCGATAATGAGATGATAGCTTATCCCGGAAGAAAGGCAATGTCTGTGGATAACGTATTAAAGCTTCGTACGGAGATTTTTTATTCGCTCAGAAAATATGACATCATCCAGGAATATCTTGAGGATGATGATATTACCGAAATAATGATAAACGGGCCGGATGCCATCTTCATAGAAAAGGAAGGAAATCTGATAAAAACCGAAAAGGCTTTCAGCTCAAAAGAGAAACTTGAGGATATTATACAGCAAATGGTTGGAGCCTGTAACAGAGCGGTAAATGAAGCATACCCGATTGCTGATGCAAGACTTTCAACCGGAGAAAGAGTCAATGTGGTTCTTCCACCTGTTGCACTAAACGGACCGATTGTAACGATCCGAAAATTTTCACATAATCCCATAACTATGGACAAACTAATAGAATATGAAGCTATCAGTAAAGAAGCTGCAGACTTTTTGGAAGCCTTGGTTAAAGCGAAATATAACATCTTTATTTCGGGCGGGACAGGGACCGGAAAAACGACATTTTTGAATGTTCTGTCGCAATTTATCCCCACTGATGAAAGGATAATCACAATAGAAGACAGTGCAGAGTTAAGGTTATTAAATTCCGAAAACATTGTAAGGCTTGAAACAAGAAATAAAAACACCGAAGGTGCAAGGACAATTGATATTCGTGACCTTATAAAGTCTGCTCTTCGAATGAGACCTGACAGAATTATCGTAGGGGAAATCAGAGGTGCTGAAGCAGTTGATATGCTTCAGGCAATGAATACAGGGCATGACGGATATGGATGTTCCCCACAAGCTCACGGTATCAGAGAATGGAGCATATCTATTATTTGAATTCACATGTACAACATTCAATGAGTTTTCTCACAGAGAGATTAGTCCCTTTACACAGCTGGGAGAAGTAAAAATAAAAGTAAGGGTTTATCTGAAATTATAGGAGGGATGAGCATGTTTACGAGAGAAGAAGAGAAGCTAATTCATAATGGATATTTTGAAATTATAAGAGAAACAGACAACTATATTGAGTTCAAAAGTAAGAATACAAAGCATTGTTGGATAATTCAGAAGCACTTATTTGACGATAGCAGGAAGATTTATATTTATCATAAGCATAGTATCAAGACTCCATATTATCACCAACATTGGAAGACATATACTGTGAATAAAGCAGTACAAAGTATAAAAAGCCATGATAGGTATGTGCTGGAATATGCCTATCATTGAAAATGTATAACAATGGAAAAAACTGTAAATGTTTGGATTGAGAGGGCTGGGGGAACTGGCTCTCCCCATTGTTAAAAAAAATGAAAAAGTTCTATAAATCTGTTGTACTTTCGAATATATCCTGAGTATTATATTAATACAAATGTTGAAAAAATAAATTCTTAAGTTTGCTGAAAAGCAAATGTCTATTGAGGAAACAAATTGACTGTCTGGGGAGACAGCGTAGATGCTTTAACAACTAGATAATTCGTTACGGTTTGGGAACGTAAAAGAATTAGAAAGGAGGCAAAGCATATGATATTTGATGTTTACTCAGTCAATACAAATCGGACTCTGAATTTTGATTCAGAGAAAATCCATTATGACGTAGAAACGCTTTTAGAATACATAGATGTATTTAGGAAGACAGCTCTTTCAGCGGGTCAGGAATACCTGATTAGCGAAAAAAATCTTGCATGCGGTTGGATAAAGAAAAACGCTTATGCTATTCAGATATTGGATATGAGTGGAGCACTGTTATTTCAGACCGCAGGATTTTTATCAAACGAAAACATGGAAGAAACAATGGCGCAGTTCTTTGAAGGGATAGAAATTGAACTTGAAAAGAATATTCTTTCGAAATGCAAATGCCCTGTTGTCTTAGACTATATAACACCAGCAGGAAGGCAAGTGTTTGATGCTGAAAAGACAATAGAATATTTA
Organism: Lachnospiraceae bacterium; assembly: GCA_045627845.1. Classification (GTDB taxonomy): domain Bacteria; phylum Bacillota; class Clostridia; order Lachnospirales; family Lachnospiraceae; genus UBA1258. The sequence goes on from JAZQOL010000034.1 coordinate 22,693, forward strand.
TCAAAGCCATTAGCAGCGATAGCTTTTGAATATCTTGAATCATTTCAAGATTAAGTTATAAGGCAAAAAAGCAGTAAGAACTTTGTGATTGTCACGTGGCAATCACAAAATGCTTACTCTTATATTAAATTACTTTATATTGTCTTGTTTTCTATTGAGAGAATAACTATAAGATTATCTATTATTTAATAACCTATGAAGTTATAGTGCTCTCTATTATAAGAAATGATATTAAAGTCTTATGCTGCAAAAGTATTTATTAAGCTATCTTTCTGGGGAAAAGATACTGGAAAGGAGATTGAGCATGGGTATTAATAATTCAGATGATTACAACCGAGTTCCATTCAGGGAACGAATAACCGAATCAGATTTTGAAGAGTTAGAAGAAAAATATCCGCATGAGTATGATAGGTCACTATCATATATCTCAATAATGAGCGATTTTTTTAATGAAGACTTTCAAGAGCTGATAATGACTTCTGATGCTGGAATAGTTAGCGTATTACTATTTCTAAGGGTGAAAATGGCATCAACACAGGATGGGTATTTTATTGATATTACTCCACCCAAGGATAAGATTCTGTTTAAGAATATGAAATACATGTTGAACTTAACGGATGAGAAGCTACGACAGTATATGCAGTCATTAGTAAACGCAGGATGGATTCAAAGACTTACGCTTGGAAATGGAGACAGAATAGTGCTTCTGTCAAAAGAATCTGTTCAGAATTTTGAAACGATTAATGAAAAAAGGGCTAAGTCCAGAAAGAGTACTCAAGAAGCCCGTGAAAGAGCGGCTCAAAAAAAGCTGGAAAAAGTCCTAAAGAAAAACAAGGTAAAGGAGGTAGATGGTTATGAAACAGGCATACCAACCACAGCAGATGATGCTGATAACCTTCCATTTGACTGAAGGTAATAAGTGTAAAAACAAAATTGAATATGGAAAGATTTCACATATGAATAGTGAAGAAGCATTTTTTTATGATACATATGTGTTTTGGGAGACTAAGACCGATAAGGAAATCAAAGCTGAGGACTATACATTTACGGAATATCTTTTAGAAAATAACATGCCAATAGATAGCATATTTTCAAAGCTGGATAGAATTGATTTGAAAAAGTATTGGGATGAATACAATGAATACTGTAGAAGTCATAATATCGAGTGTTTCGATGACTTGTTGGATGTAATGTACCAGCACACGGATAAAATATAATTGTAAAAACTTTTGTTGATTAAATATTGAACAATTGATCTTACAGATCAATTGTTCATGCCTCAAGGAAATAGTAACTCTGGTTAAAATGCTGATTAAATAACAGCGGAAAGGACGTTATTATGGAAAGAGAATTAATATTTATTAGGGAAGAAGTTCGTGAATTAAAACAGAACAGCAAACTTCCAAACATTTTAATTTCAAAGGATTTAGCATCTGGTAGAGAGACTCTTATATGGAGAAATCAAACTCCACTTTCAGAGGTCGGCGATGGTTATGTGACTTTTATGCAATATATTACTTGTATAGAAAAACTATCAGAAGATGATATTATTTATTATTTACATGATATTGATTTCAATAAATATTGGAATAAATATTTAGAATTTTTTGATACTCCTGCAACAGAAAAAGACCCTTTTGAGTTATATGGGACACAATTTGGTTTGCCAGTAGACGACCTTATAGAAGATATTCTTAGATATCTTAACGAGAACTATGGAATGAGTTTTGCGGACGACGAGAATGTAGAACCAATTAATACAGCACAGATACATCAGACGCTGGATGGTAAATATAGGGGTTCATCTTCGTCTGTAAAAGTGTATGATGGTCAAATTGTGGCTATAGAGATAACAATAGATGACCCGAATAATTCAAAGGTTAGTTATGAGATAAGACGGCACCCAGGAGCAGTATTACATATGGAAGAAGTTAAAGTGACATTTTTTCAGTATCTTAATTCCAAATATCCAAATATCATGTTAGATATTCATGAATCTATAGTGGATATAGAGCAATATTGGGATGAGTATTATGCTTACTGCGATGAAATTAATTCAGATGTTTGTGACGATTTTCTTGCTCATATCTGTAATTTCTATGTGACTATTGGGCCTGATTTTATATCTAATCTCGCTGAGGGTATTTCTTTTAACACGATATCGTAAACAAGCAGGGCATCTATCATTCTTGATAGGTGTCCGTTTTTTTATTTTAAACTTTTCGATTATAATAATTATGTAGAGTTATTTAATTATATGTAGGTTCTGGGAAACTAGAAACTACGCAAGTAAATTGAGGCGTAGGCATAGACAGTAGGTGTACTGTCTATTTTTTTATGCCTTTTATTAAGGAGGGAAAAATGCGTAACAAGGAGATGAAAGCAAGTACAAGACCAGATATCAAAGAGGTTCTGGCAGACCTGCAGGAAAAGGTCAAAGAGATTTTTAGCTCTGAATTTTACCTGAAGGAGTACCTAAAGGTATATTCTTCATTCCACAATTATTCGGTCAATAACACGATTTTGATTCTTATGCAAAGACCAGAATCGACACGTGTTGCATCATTTTTGGACTGGAAAAAGTTAGGTGGAAAGGTTAGAGCTGGCGAAAAGGGAATGAAAATTCTTGTGCCAACTCCTAAAAAAATAAAACAGGAGAGAGAAATCTTAAATGAGGATGGCGATGTTGAAGCTGTTGAGACTATAGAACAGAAGAGGATGTTCTTTAAAATCGGATATGTATTCGATGTCTCACAAGTGGATGTAGAGCTACCTTCGCTAACTAAGCAGCTAGATTATAATTCCGACTTTCTGAAAGACATTATCAGGAAGATAGTAGCAAAAAGTGAGACACCGATTTTCATAGAAGATGCATCGGAGGTCAGCTTTGGAAGCTCAAACGGATATTACAGTTTGGTAGCAAAAGAAATACATGTGAGGGGTGACCTGTCAGACCTGCACATGTTAAAGACGATTGTTCATGAGCTGTCACATTCCATACAGGAAACAAAATATGAAGCAATCGTCAAAGGATTTACAAGAGAGGCGAAAGAGGTTGTTGCGGAGGCATGTGCCTATACGGTACTAAGAGCGATGGCAACAACATACGGAATCGAAGAGCTCGATAGTTCGCAATATTCCTTGGGATATATTGTGGGCTGGTCTACTGATAAGGAGACGAAAGAGCTCAAGGAGACGTTAGATTTAATCGCCGAGATAGTAAATTCTTTGCTGGACTGGATAGAAGGTATTCAAAAAGTCCAGCAAGCGTAATTATTACGGATTATCTATTGAGGATAAGACCTCAATGGAAAAGAGGTAATAACGGAGCAAATCTTGTCGGTTACCCCGCAAGAAGTAAGGGGTAACCTGACAAGAGATGGCAGTAGGGTGTATGGATAAGCATTCTATTTGGCTTTAGTCGTTGTGCCTGCCTTAAAAACAAAGACGGCATCCAATCTTAACTAAAGGCAAGGGTAACCACATAAAAGGCAATTATGCGGCTTATCTCATTTATACGTCCTTTATACGCATTAATTCATAATGCGTTTTAGCTGGAATAATCAGTAAAGAGAAGCTTAATGCATATAACCCTTGAAAAATAAACAATATCACAGAGAGGAGGTGGCTGTTATGAGCCTATGGGATGATTGTCGAGCAGACGATGAAAGACTCGAAAGAGAACGCAGACTTGAAGAAGAAGAGAGAAAGCGTAGACAGAGAGAAGACGACTGGTGGATGTATCAGATGCTCTTAAAAGAAGACATGGAAGATGCTCCATTGTATGACGAAGATTAGTTGCTGGCATAATTTGGGAAACAAAGCATATTTTTATTTATTTTTATAATTAGATGTGCTATTGTTTTTCAAATTGAAAAGCCACATATTTTAAGTGGAAAGGATGTTGAAAGATATGAAGAGAAGATTTTTGGCAGTATTATTAATGTCAGTCGTTATGACTGTTGTAGTTGCAGGCTGTGGAAAAGAAGAGCCTAAGACTGTTAGCACACCAGATACAAAGGTTGAAGTAGCTACAGAAAAGCAGGTAGAGAATACACCTGCTCCAGAACCAGAGGTTCAGCCAGAAGTAAATACAGAGGTTGAAGAGGTTATTGGAGATGTAGATACAGGAGAGTTATCAGCAGAGAATTGTTCGCTCTGGAAATTGGGGCTTGACGTAAAGAATCGAGCTTTAGATGGTGTAGAAGCAACCTTTGATTATAGCTTTTTATTTCCAAACGCAGCTTATGTTACAAGCGAAGGAGCAGGCTATTTAAAGGCAGAAGGTATTGTAGTTGAATATATCGATATCAGTCTTTCTCCTGTAGCTGATGCAAAACCTCTTCGTGATGTTCTTTTAGACAATGGAAATGCTACTGTTACAAGAACTATAAAGTACGATAGTGTATCGTCATATAAGGCTACATATGCTGTAAAAAATGGCGATAATAACATGAACATTAATCTTGAAATTAAAATCAAGGTAGGTTCGACAGAGGAGGAACAAACAATATTTAGAAACTTTGTCGATTCATATGTGCCAGCTTTCGAGGAAAGCTTGACTGCAAACTTCAATTAAAAAGGAGAGGCTGATCGCTAGAGCGGTCAGCTTCTTTTTACTAAAGGTTATTTTTTTTGTTTTTGAAAATTCCATGATATAATAGATTTAAGTTGATATTGCAGACAGCAGATATTCAACTTTTTATATACACAGAAATTGAGTGTTTTATTAAAAGGAGTTCCTTTGTAAAGTAATTTGACGTAACAGTCACAGCCTGGGCGATAGAAAAATCGGTCGGGCTTTTTTTATGCTAAACATTTTTATTCCTTTTTCGCTTGATTATAAAATTGATAAAGAAGATAGAAAGTCAAGGTCGCCAGTTCATTTTAACCTTTACTTTCTATCTTCTTTATTTACAATCCCAAAAGCGGAAAAGGATAGAATTTTTGGAAAATAGAACTTTTTATTATAAAATATTAATTAGATAGTATTTATTCTCTAGTTCTGGTATTTTCCAGAAAATCAACTAGGAACAGTTAAGATGTAATAATAAAAATTCAACAAAACTGTTACGCATTACTATCAAAACAACTCAATAATCAGTGTATATAAAAAGGATGATGTTTGCTGAATTGTAAGTGGATTATTTCGCTTGCAGTTAAGGTGGATATTGTCTTTTTTTGTTGCACAAATTTATGTCAGGAGGAAAAAAGACATGAACGAAGCCCAAGCATTTTTCAACAAAGAAATTGAGAAAATTATTTCTCAGAAACTGAGTGACATCAAGATTTCAGTCAACGAGGTGTATAAGCCTAATGTTCCTGTTCTCTATGGTATGTCATTTCAGTCAGCAACCAACATCAGCCCTGTGGTTTATTTGAATGGCTTTTTTAACCAGTATCAAGAGGGTGTAGACATTGAAGATATAGCTGATTCGATTATCAGAATATATCAGGATAACATTTTAAATCAGGATTTTGACGTAAGTTGCTTTACTGATTTTGAAATGGTTAGTTCCAGAATCGCCGCCAAGGTGATTAATGCAAAACTGAATAAGGAATATCTGGAAAGCGGTGTAGCTCACACAACTATTTTAGATGGAGAATTGGCTGTAACATATTATGTTTTGCTGGATTCCACATTTGAAGGAAATGCGACAATTACTATAAGAAATGAGCATATTGAACTTTGGCATAAGAGCCTAGAGGAAATAAATGCTCTTGCAATTAGTAATACACCGAATCTGCTCTCTTATGAGATGCGAGACATGTTAGATATCCTTCGTTCATCGCTCAGAGACGAGTTGGCTCGTGATATGAACATTGACGATGAGGATATTATTGAAAACATGTTATTTCAGATGGAAGATGACGCAAGTCGTCCAAAGATGTATGTCTTGTCAGGTAAGAATAATATTGCAGGAGCATGTCTTGCATATCTTTACCCTGAGAGATTAAAAGCGTTCTTGGAAAGTGTTGGAAGTACAAAAGCTATTGTATTACCAAGCAGTATCCATGAAACGATAATTGTACCTTGTGACGATTTGGATATGGGTGAATCTTACTATTCAAGAATGGTACATGATGTAAACCAAACGTCACTTAAACCAGAAGAGATTCTCTCTGAGAGAGCATGTCTTTTTGATTCTTTATTAGAAACCTACACATTATTTTAATACGAAAGGAATTTATAGCCATGAATAATACTAATATTTTCGGATACTCAAATGAGCCAAAACTTAGATACTCAAAGGATGGTCGAGCTGTTGCATCGCTCGTACTTTGTGTACCAGATTACAGCAAGAAGCGTAACTCTGAAGGAAACTTTGAAACAGATTACATAAACGTGGTTTTGTTTGGCAATCAGGCGAATCTCGTAAGTGCTGGATATATCAAGAAGGGTACACCACTTATGATATCAGGAACTCTTAAGTCGTCCACATGGGAAACACCAGAAGGGGAGAAGCGTTACAGCATGGAAGTGGTTGCAAGTGAAGTAAATTTCGTCCCTAGAGCTCAGAAAACAGAAGATGCAGATGAGAAAAAGGGAGGGAAAAAAGCTTAATTAAGCATCATTAACCTTGGGCGGTTGTACTAATTAATTTTGGTATAACTGCCCTTTTTTATTTAAGGGAGGTCAAAGTAATGGCAAGAAAGGAACAGTTGTCATATCTTTTAGTACAAAAACTTGCAGAGCAATATGCAAATGGCAAGGGACAATCAAAAGCAAAATATAAACAGGAGACATTGAGATTAAGAGAAATAGAAAAACAGAAAGAAAAAAAGGGCTTAGAGCATGAAGATTACAAAAAAATTGACACTGCCAGAGAACTGATCTTTAGCGAGACAACTTTTCGAGAGTATAAAAAATGGGCTAAGAACTTTTGTAAATATATAAAAGCAAATTACGGTGTCAGTCGAATATCGATTGAGGAATCCGTTCAGTATATACAACCATATATCAATTATTTAACAGAGAAGAATTATTCTCCATGGACTATAAATTTGGCTACGAGTGCTATGTGTAAAGCCACCAGTCAGCCAATTTCAAGTTTTTCACACCCAAGAAGAGACACTAAAATAGTTAGGAGTAGTAGTGAAAAAGGTGCAGTTCATGACAAAAGCAATGAAAGGAATCCCATATACATTGCTAATACAATATTAGGGCTAAGAAGAAGTTCTCTGGCTATATTAAAAGCAGGGGATATTAAAGAGATAAGAAATGAAAAAGATGAGCTAGTCAGAGTAGAAGTTCAAGTTAAGGGTAAGGGCGGTCGTATTAATATATCTAATTTTTACCCTGAATATCCAGAAGAAGTAGAGTTTGTTTTGGCATTAAAAGAGGGAAAGAGACCAGAAGAAAAAATATTTGATAAATCAAAGTTTGCAGATATCGACTTTCATAGTGCTAGAAGCATAAGAGCCCGTGAACTATATAATAGATGTGTGGATGAAATAGAAAATAATCCATCTCGTAAGGAATGGTATATAAAAGAGATTGAGCGTATATATGAAAGGGATGGCAAGGAGCAGAAAGAGGACTATGATAGACCTATTATGGTTAGAGGAAAGCATAAACAACACTTAATAGAGCAGGGATTAGATACGGAATATTCACGTATCGGATGTCTTTTTGCGACCTGTAATCTGGCTCACAATAGAAGTTCTGTAAGCAGTTATTTTTATATTCAAAAAACATAGCGGAAACTTGACTTTGCCATTTTAAAAATGCTACCATCTAATAAGAGGAAGAGATAAGGGATTTAGGCTGCTTTATGCTACGCAACGAAAATAACTGTACGAAATAAACTATATAAATAAACTGTGAATATGAAACAATACTGTAAGTAACGTGTAACGAGGGAGGCTACAAGAATCGAGTAATGATAACGGGAAGTTATCGACCACAGTATTCTATCACCTTTTTTCTCAATCCTGAGAAGTACAATATGGTTTTAAGAAGTCCTTTGCTAATGCAGAGGGCTTTTTTTAGTGGTTGAATTATGTTGATAATTCAATATTTTTATTGAAGAAATTATAACCAAGTAATAGAATAGAATTGGTAATATTGACACCAAAAATAAATCAGTTGGGGGAATATTCAATGCCAGTTTTTAACGAAGATACCAGAGTAAAAATACCTGCAACAATCCAGTTGTTAAGGTTGGGATATGATTATCAGTCATTAAGGGATGCTGATATCGATTTTAATACAAAAATATTTATTAATAGGTTCAAGCCAGCACTTGAAAAGATTAATGGCAGAGATTTCACATATGACGAAATTAAAATGATTATCAGTGATATCAATGCGACCATTAAGAATAATGATTTGGGAAAAGAGTTTTATAACTGGCTCATTAATCCTCTTGATAAGGTAAAGCTCATTGATTTTGAAAATATAGGCAATAATGATTTTGCTGTAGTAGATGAGCTTCCATTTTCTATTATTGAAGGAACAGAGGAAGGTTCATTCCGTCCAGATGTAAATATTCTTATCAATGGTATGCCTTTAGCGTTTCTTGAAGTTAAGAAGCCTAACAATGATGGTGGTATTCAGGTTGAATTTGAACGAATGATTAATAAGAGATTGCAGAATCCTGATTATAGGAAGTTCTTCAATTTTATTCAGTTCGTATCATTTTCTAATAATATGGAATATGAGGAAGCGGATGATGCCGATGATGTTAAGGCAGGTTCTTTCTACACAACGCCTAACGGACAGAATACAAGCTTTTCATTTTTCCGAGAAGACGATGATAGATATTTTATAAATTATCCATATGAGGAGATTTCAGTTGAGAAGATCAAATTTGTAACAAAGGACTGTGGTTATAATCCGAACGTTACAGATACACCAGAGTTTGAAGAAAATCTTAAGACAACAACACCTTGTAATAGCTTTGTTACAAGTGTCTTCGATAAGGAGAGATTTTTGTATTTCCTTCAATATGGAATGATGTTTATTGATGGAAAAGTACCTCAGAAGCACATTATGAGATACCCTCAGTTCTTTGCGACCAGAAAGATTATTGAAAGACTGGAAGCTGGCGGTAAGGGAGGTATTATTTGGCATACACAGGGTTCTGGTAAGACAGGACTTGCAGCTTTTTCAAACCGAGTTATTAGAGATTACTATGCAAAAAAGAATATTAGCACTCGATTTTTCTTTGTAGTAGATAGATTAGACCTATTAACTCAGGCAAGTACCGAGTTTAAGAATCGTGGTCTGAATGTTGTTAATTGTAATAACAAAGCAGAGTTTACCACAGAACTTAATAAAGCTTTATCGACAAGCATTGGAGCGAAGTCTATAGGTGAGATTTGTGTTGTAAATATTCAGAAGTTCGAGGGTAAGATGCCTGAAGTTAAGAATGATTACAATGCAAATATCCAGAGAATATTTTTTATAGACGAAGCGCATAGAAGTTATTCCTTAAAGGGTGAGTTCTTTAAGAATCTTATGACCTGCGATGTGGATGGTGTTTACATTGCTCTTACAGGAACACCACTTCTTTCAAAGAAGGAAAGGTCTAACCTCAAATTCGGAGATTATATCCACAAGTATTTTTATGACAAGTCGATTGCGGATGGCTATACACTTAGGATTAAAAAAGAGAGCATAGATACTGTAGCAAAGTCTGATATCAAGAAAAATCTTGATGTAGAGGATAGTCAGCTTGAAGATAAGGATGTATATGAATCCGATGCTTATGTAGATTGCTTGAGCAAGTTTATAGAAAATGATTTCGCTAATTTCAGATTAACAAACTCTGATAATACCATTGGTGGAATGATTGTATGTAGAACTAATCCACAGGCAAGAAAGGTACACCAGTGGTTTGAAGACCACTCTAAGTTCAAGACAGGACTTGTAATCACAGATGTAAATGACCCTACACAAAGCAAGATTAATAAGAATAATCAGCTTGATTTCAGGGATACACTGCAGCCTGATATTTTGGTTGTAAACTTTATGCTTACTACAGGTTATGATGTAAAGCGTTTAAAGAAGATGTATCTGCTTAGAGGTCCACATGCACAGTCACTTCTTCAGACGATATCACGAGTAAACCGTCCTTATAAGTCGCCAAATGGCAAGGTTTATAACTACGGATATATCGTGGACTTTGTAGATATAGAAGATGAGTATAATTCTACAATCCAGAACTATATTAAAGAGCTTGAAGAAGAGCTTAATGAGAATGGTGAGGAAGAAGGTTCTCTTACAGGTCTTGTAATTGATAAAGAAGATATCAATAGAAAATACCATGCGTACGCAGACCAGCTAGAAGATATAGTTCCAACTGACAATCTGGAGAGATTTTCAAAGCTTGTTTCGTATTTCAATAAGGATACTCTTTTAAAGGTTAGACGACTTCTTAATGGTATTAAGGAATGCGAGACGGAATTTGTTCTTTCGAGAGCTATGGATTACGCAGAGCAGATTGATTCAGAGAAGAATAAAAAGCTTCTTAGAACAGTTCAGGAGCGTATAAATTTCATAAATCTTTCTAATAACCCATCTGGAATGATGGATGTCATTTCTAATGACGAGGTTGTAGAGATTCTTTATGAATTTATAAAGACTAGAATAATCGTCCTTAACCTTGGAGAGTTGGCAAAGGATAGCCCTGAGTTTAAGAGATTTGAAGATACTGTAAGAGAGATTCATAGAGAGATTCAGAATAATAAAAACAAGGGCGATATCAAGATAGTTAAGCTCGACCAGTTGTTGCAGAAGATATTTGAAAAGCTATCTATTTCTGATTTGTCAGAACTTGATTCGGTTACAGATGAACTGTTGGAAGCTCTTAAGCAGGCAAGGGATATCAATAGAGAAAATGACCGATTAGGAGAAATCTACGGCGGACAGTTTGCTTTTGTAAAATCCTATAAGGATGCTATAGAGGCATTTCCTGATATCAACAATAAGGACATAGAAAAGTTCTTTGTTCTTGTATATGAGGATATCAAGGATAGGCTGGAATTTGATACATTGGTTGTTCAGGGTAGAAAGAACTTTATTGATACAATCAAGCAAGATATCACAAAGGTTCTGTTAAAAGAAAAACTGTATGCAATAGTAAAGCCTACATATGAGTTCTGGCTGGGTGAATTATATACAAATATCCAGTTATTCAATTAAAGGAGAGGGTAACCATGGCAGATATTTTTGAATTAGAGAATAAAATTAAACAGATAATAGATGATTTGAAAGGACTATGTGCTACACATGGACTTTCCAATCAGGCAAGTGAGGAAGTAGTTATAACTTCTGTATTCCTGTATAAGTTTTTGAACGATAAATTTATGGCAAACCTTAAGAAGTTTGCAGGTGAGATAGGAATGGACTATGAGGAGGTTCTTAAGAATGAGAACCTTGAAATGGATGCTTTTTATGATTCATACCCTCAGGATGTAGCTTTTACATACGATGAAACCATCGAATACCTTATTAACAAGACATCAAATGACAGATTTTATGAACTTTTCGACGATGCTTTAGAGAAGATATCCAACGATACAAAGAATGAAGCATTTTCTGTAGATACAGCAGATGGTGGAAGGAAACCACTCTTTACCAGAATAACTGAAAATGTAGAGGCTTCTAAGAGAAACAATTTTGCAAAGAATATTTTCGGTATCATTTCTCAGGAGAAGTTTGATTTCGGAGCAGCATTTGATAACAACTTTGATTTCTATTCTACAATTTTTGAATACTTGATAAAGGATTATAACGTTGCGAGTGGTGTTTATGCTGAATACTTTACACCGCAGGCGATCTCTTCGATTATAGCGAAGATTCTTGTAAATATGTCTCCTGTAGAAGATAAGGTTTATGAGGTATATGACCCTTCTGCTGGTTCTGGCTCTCTTGTATTGCACCTTGCAAATGAACTTGGAGAAGGTTCATTTGGAGATAAGGCACATGTGTTTACACAGGATATCTCTGGTAAATCTTCAAGATTCCTTAGAATCAATATGCTTCTTAATGGCTTAACGGGTTCGCTGGATAACATTATCGAGGGTGATACCCTTGATACACCTGCTCATTATGATACACCACATGACCCTAGTTCGGGAGTTAAGAAGTTTGACTATATTACATCAAATCCTCCGTTTAAGATGGACTTTTCATCTACCCGAGATGGCATTGAGCAGAAATGGGCTGAAAGTGAAGAAAGAGATGGTATAAAGAGATTTTTTGCAGGTGTACCGAAAATTCCAAATGCAAAGAAGGAATCTATGGCAATATACCTTTGTTTTATTCAGCATATTTTATGGTCTCTTAAAGATAACGGAAAGGCTGCAATCGTAGTTCCGACAGGATTTATAACAGCTCAGAGTGGTATCGAAAAGACTATTCGTCAGACTATAGTTGATAAGAGATGGCTTAAAGGTGTTATTTCTATGCCTTCAAATATTTTTGCCAATACAGGTACAAATGTATCAGTTCTTTTCATAGATAAAGCAAACAAAGATGGCGAGATAATGCTTGTTGATGCTTCTAAACTTGGAACAAAGGTTAAAGATGGCAAGAATCAGAAGACAGTTCTTAGTCAGGAAGAGGTTGAGAAGATTCAGAATACCTTCATTAATCAGGAGGTGGTAGAAGACTTTTCAGTAAAGGTTACCTATGACCAAGTATCAGAGAAGAATTGTTCATTCTCAGCAGGTCAGTATTTTGAGGTAAGAATTGATTATATCGAGATGTCCGAAGATGAGTTTAACAGTAAAATGAAAAGCTATGCAGAGAAATTGACAAAATATTTTAACGAAGGAAAAGCTTTAGAAGAATCCATAGTTCAAAGGATGGGAGAACTGAAGTATGAATAGTTATGCGTTTAAAGATATAGTCATAGGTGAAGAGGGGTTACTAAAAGGTCCTTTTGGTAGTGATTTAAAAAAAGAGTTATATGTTCCTAAAGGTAATCATACTTATAAGGTCTATCTTCAAGAGAATATTTTGAAAGAAACTAATGATGTAGGTAATCATTATATCTCCGAAGAATATTATAAAGAAAAGATGTCAAGATATGCTGTCAAAGAAGGGGATTTTATAGTTACATGCGATGGCACATTGGGTGAGATATTTCAGTTAAAAAATCTATCGGAAGAAGGGATAATAAGTTCTTCGTTATTAAGGATTACACTTAATAATGATATAGTTGACGATAATTATTTTTATTATCTATTTAAAGCTATTATTAAACGGCAGTTGATTACTCAGGGGAATAATTCTGTATTGAAACATTTGCCAGGGCTAAATGCAATTAGAGAGCACGTAATTGAACTACCAGAACTAGATGTTCAGAAGAAGGTAGGTCAAGTGCTTAGGGTGTTGGATGATAAAATAAAAAATAACACAGCTATTAGCCTAGAATTAGAGGCTATGGCAAAAACGCTTTTCGATTATTGGTTCTTACAGTTCGATTTTCCAAATGAAGAAGGGAAACCGTATAAATCGTCTGGTGGAAAAATGGTGTGGAATAAGGATTTGGAAAGAGTTATTCCAGAAATATTTGAGTGCAAGAGTGTACAGGATATTATTGATGTAAAAGATGGTACGCATGATTCTCCTAAGTATATATCTAGTGGAAAGTATCTGATAACATCTAAGCATCTTTCGCCTGAAGGCATTAAATTTGAAGATGCTAACCACATTACGGATGCGGACTTTGAAGCAATAAATAAGAGAAGTGCAGTTGATAAAAACGATATTTTATATTCGATGATAGGTGCTATAGGCTTATTGTATTGGATAGATGAAGATAATATAGACTTTGCCATAAAGAATGTTGCATTATATAAAACTTCACAGGACATTAAGTTTGGAAGGTATTTGTATATGACATTAAAATCTGACATTATGACTTCATATACGGAAAAAGCCATGGCAGGAAGTATTCAGAAGTTTATGGGATTAGGTACACTTAGGGAAATGCCTATAGCATATAATGAGAACATTATCATGCAGTATTATGAGAAGACAGAGAATATTTTTGAAAAAATGAGAAATATAAAATATGAAAATCAGGAACTAAGGAAGTTACGAGATTTTCTTTTACCATTGTTAATGAACGGACAAGTAGGATTTAAGGAGTAGGAGGTATATATGGCTAGAGCGAAAAAAGATGGTATATATATAAACTACTATATTCAAAAGGATATAAAGGAACAGCTTGATAAATATTGTGAAGAGGTGGGTCAGACAAACACGATGGCGGTAGAACGTATCCTTAAGCAATATCTGGATGAATACGAATTAGAAAAAGAGAAGAAAGCACAATAAAAAATTAAGGGTCTGAACGAAGTTCAGATCCTTAATTTTTTATATTGTCTCTATGTAATTCATTAGAAAGCTATTCCTGTCCTCATCGGTTGTATCGGGATTCCCTAAAGCCTGCTGTATAGCCGAGCATAATTTTGAATCGTAACCTTCAGTAAGATGCTTCTGATAACATTTGTCGTTGGCTTCAAGTTCTCTGCAAACATAACACTTAAATGTCTCAGGTGCGAGAAGAGGAATATCATGATTATCACGCAAATCCAACATCTCTTTTGCAGAAATAGGTTTAAGAAGAATGCTGTTTAACTCTTCGTTGGATAATGGTTTCAGTTCTTTAGTAGATGTTTTGAGGCTGAGTGGATTATCGAGTAAAAAAGCATATTCATAGGTGCGGATATAAGATGGAAGCTTTCCGCATCTGCGAGGTAGCTTATAATAGCCATCGACTTTATATCCTGTTATCTTTTCATATCGTTCATGCCATATCAAATCCAAATCATATAACATATATAGGTCGCCTGAAGTAGACAATTCTTCTTGCGATAACGCATATAGAAGATTAGGTTTATAAGGCTGGTTCTCTAATTGTTTCCATTTTACGCTAAATGTTTTTCTTGATAACCCAGATAATAGGAGTGCTTCTTTATCTCCGATAAGGAAATTCTGATGTAGGTAATATGCATCAAGAAATGCCTGAGAAAAACCAGTATCGGTTGCATAGCCTCGCCATTTTTTTATATCAGTATCTTTAAGGTGCTCTATTTTCTCTAAGAAAGTATCTAATGAAAATGATGCTAATAAATTGCCATCCGCTTTTGCTGTACTATAGATATTAGCTGTAAAGTTATCGACTGTTGTAGGTATGTGCAATGGAATACCTGCTGAGAGGATATTTCTGTAGTTTGCTTTTATGATATTTGCATTATAACCAAGAGAGCTTAAATCAGGAATTGTGATATAAAAGGGAATATCCGCTCCTGAATATTTGTTTGCAGTGGAAATCAAGTTTTCAAGATTAAGGTAAGTTTTTCCTTTTCCGACTGAAACATCTACAACAAGTTCCGTAGAACCATTATTAAGTTCTACCTGTTGGATTGTATCAGGTGAATAGTCTTTTTTTAATTGTACGGACTTATTAACTAATCCAGAGGACTGCATATACTTATACTGAGCAGTATTTGTTATCCACTCATAATATTTTCCGTCAAGAGCCTCTTTAGATTTTCCACGGAGCACCGACAGATAGATTATCTGTTTCATTATGCATTTCCCCTTTCCTTAATATTATAGGAAGATTATAAGGGTAAGAGGATTAGATGTCAACCAATAAGATTACACATCGCTTGGAAAAATTATTGACAGGTTTAATAAGTCGTGATATATTAGGGCTATCCCAATAAGGCTACACATCACTTTGAGGGACACAAAAAAGGAATCCTGTTATTAGATAGATGGATGCCTTTTATTTTTTAAACAAAAGCGATGCGTAAACTAATTGGCAAACCTGTAGAGAGGAGGTGTAGCGGAAAAAACTAGAGAAATTGCAAACCATTTTATTGAAATAAGCTGGCATGGATGAAGTGCCAAATAACTAGGAGAGGAGGTCAATATCATGTTTTGCAAAATAAAAAAACGGAAGGGATGGTTTAGATGTATGAAAACACATTCGAACAAAACATTTTATTGGAACTCGTCTCTGCTGGTGTTATTGAAGCACACATTATGGATGCCGTTCTAGATAAATTAAAAGAACAAAAGAATAAGTCGGATTCAGCTTTTCAGGCTGAATCCGCAGCATAACATATTAGGAGGTAGTAAAGATTATGGTAGTAAATATTTCAACAAGAGTAGCTGTTTTTTATGGGGCTGAAGATAAAACCTCAGCTCCACTATATGATTTAGTTAACAGAGGTCTTGATATGATTAATGGAGAAATAGTACATGAAATTAAATATAGTGAGCTGTTTGCAGTAGAAAAATTAATTGAAGAAGCTGGTATTGATTATGTTTTCTTCTGCGAGAAGCCAGATATTTATATGAATGTGGTATCGAGACTTTTTCAGACACGCATAAAAGCGGTGCTTGATGTGAAAACACTGTATTTCATTGATAACTCGTTTCTAAATAAAGATGCAATGAATAAGGTTTTGGAAGCACAGTGGGATTCATATTTCCACACGAATGATCTTCTACAAGAGGGCAATCGAGTTGCTATATATCATATGAGTTTAGACCCTGTTAGAACTAGTTGCATTGACACAAACTTGCAAATTTTAAGAGCCTTTGCAGACGAAAAGGGCTGGGAAGTTGTAGACGAATATCTGGACTTAACGAATGCAGTTACAAAGAAAAGCGAGTTTAAGCGCATGATGGAAGATATAGATAAGTATGACATTATTTTGCTGAAGTATTGTTATTACATTAGTAGAAAAACGAATGAATATGTGAAATTTCGAAATGCGATGTTTGAAAAGAAAAAAGCAATTTACAGTTTAAATGAAGGGTGGTGTTAGCTATGGGTAAAAGAGTAGAGGGTAATGGATACCTGATTGAATTATATTTTGATTCGACAGAAGAAGTGAAAGCCTTAGGTAATGTTGAGACTGCATTGCTTTATAGCCGAGTTTCAACTAAACATACAGAACAAGAAACATCGTTAGAGGCGCAAGACGAGGAGAACCAAAGGGTTTGTGAGCGAAATGGATATGTGGTAATCGGGCGATTTATGGAACAAGAAACCGCTAAAGATGATATGTCTAGAAAAGGTTATCCGATTCTAAAGGAAGCATTGGTAACATTTCATCCGAGTTATCTTATAGCTAAGTGCCAAGATAGAATTAACAGGTCTGTGGAATTAAATAGCCAGTTATTAAGTATATGTAGTGAGACAAATACAAAAATTTATAACACTATGAGCTCCGAAATAATTGACCCGAATAATTACAATGATGTACTTAGGTCAAATATAAATGCGATTTTCGATGAAAGATATTCTCTTATGCAGCACGAGAAAGGAGTTGTTGCACATAAGAGGAAATGTGAGAACAAGAAACTAAATCGTAATAATGAGATTTTTGGATATCGATATAACAAAGTTACTAATCAAATGGAGGTTTATGAGCCAGAGGCTGTTTTGGTTCGGGAAATGTTTAGGCTATATGTTTTCACGGATATGGGTTCAACTTCTATCGCTAAATATTTTGCAGAAAAAGGAGTTACGGGAAGAGGAACTAATAAATATGTTTCAGAGGCTGCTATTTTGAAATGGCTACATACAACAGCATACATAGGACAGATGTCATTTAACCATAAAGGTACGGAATTTAGGCATGGTTCTGGAAAACATTCTAGACGCTATAACAGAGATAAATCGGAGTGGGTATATGTGGATGTTCCTCCAATCATTTCAGAAGACTTATTCGACTTGGCGCAAAAGAAACTTGAAGAAAGTAGTAAACGCTTTAAAGATACTCATAATGCGTCTGATGCAGGAACTGGATTTAAGGGAAAGCATATATTTGCATCTAAAATTATATGTGGAAGCTGTGGCAGTCCATTCTTGTTTAAGTATAGCGATAGGAAAAAGGAGATTGGTTCTTATCGATGTAGTGAGCGTAAGAGAGTGGTTCGCAAAAGTAATGACGATTCACCGATTGATTTAAAATGTCGTAGTGAATACAAGAAAATAAGAGAAACGACATTACAGCAGGTTGTGAAGGATTCAATGGATATTTATAGCGGAGATGTAGAAGCTATTTTTGATAATCTATACAAGCTAATATCTGAAGCAATAATAGAAACTAAGCCAGCAATGAATCGAAATGCGTCTGGACTGAAAGAGACAATTAGACTCTTAACTAAAGAAAAGGATGCGTTAGAGACTGCATTTGTTGAGGCATCTATACCAGCATTAAGAAGTTCTATAGAGAGTAAATATGTGCAGAAATTGAAAGAGATAGAACACTATGAAGGGCTTCTTTCTGAGGAGAAAAAGAAAATGAATAAATGTGTTGAAAAGAAGCAGGAAATAGAAGCTGTTAAAGAAAAACTGGATGAAATGAAAAATGTAACAGAGATAACAAGGGATGTAGTTCAGCGTTACATTGATAGAATCATCGTAAATGAAGACGGCATTTTAGATATAATGTTTCACTTCAATAAAACACGTAGAGTGGCTGTTCCCCAAGAGCAGCCTTCTTCTATTTCTATATCAAGTGTGGAGAACATCCCTACGAAGGTCATGACGGATCCTTATCCACAGGACACGGGAATTCGCCCAAAGACATGATATCCCGACTTGAGATGATGGTACTGATGGGAATGGATATTCCTATATATGCTGTCAGGCAGCAGATTGCCGGAGGTATAGACGTGATGGTTCATCTTGAAAGGTTGAAGAATCGAAGAAGAGTAATCTCGAAGATTACAGAAATTGAAGGATATGAGAACGGAGAAATAATTATGAACACATTGTTTGAATTGGAAGGTAATGTGCTTGCAAAAGTTGGGAACCTTAAAAATGTATCGAAGTTGAGAAAGGAAACAGTTCATTGAACTACGAGAACTATACACTTTCTTTTGCTGAAAATAGTATCGCGCTGGGAATATACGTGTTAATTGACGGGACAATTTCCTATTTCTTTTATCGGTCGTTTACGTTCTTTCTTATTTTACTCCCGGGATTCTTCGCATTCAGAAGCTATTATCGCCAATTTCTGATTAGTAAAAGAAAGAAGAGACTTCTTGAGGAATTTTCGGAGGCGCTATACAGCATAAGCATAAATGTTAAAGCCGGATATTCTTTAGAGAATGCGTTTGGTGAAGCATATAAAGATATGAGTATGTTTTACAAAGAAAAAAGTCTTATGGCAGATGAAATATTAAGAATTAAAAAAGGGCTTGCAATGAATAAATCCTTAGAGGAACTTCTTGAAGACTTCGCGATAAGGAGTAATGAGGAAGAGATACGACTGTTTGGAGCGGTATGCAAAAATGCAAAACGTAACGGAGGAAATATCACAGAGGTGCTTACAGATACAGCGGACAGAATACGAGAATCGATTTGTGTTGACGCGGAAATTGAGACCATATTATCAGAGAAAAAGCTGGAGCTTCGTATTATGCAGGTAATGCCATTCCTGATTCTTGCGTATATGCAAGTCACCTCTGTTGGATATTTTGATGTTTTGTATAAAGGAATAAGAGGACGATTGTTTATGAGTGTGGCGCTTGCTATGTACATAGCAGCAGTTATTATCGGTAATCGATTGGTGAGGTCGTTCAGAGGATGATGAAGAAACGATGGTTGATACTTTTGATTGTTTTGATAAGTGTTATCCTGTTTCTTCAATCAGGAGTAGAAGAGAGAAGAATTGAAGGAAACAGTCTGGCAAGAGGTAACCCCGGAGACGGAGACATAACCTATGAAATAGAGGCCGAAATCGGAGATTTAAAAGTACGTGATATCAATATTTCGATTGACGGAAGAGATTATAGCTATGAAGAATGCGAAGAACTTTATGAATCGTTTAAGGAAGATGCAAAGCGATTGATTCTTGGAAATAATGCAGATTCTGAAAATATACACGACGACTTATGCTTTGTTGACAGAATAACGGGTTATCCTTTTCAAATATCATATTACACCGACAAACCGGATAAAATGGATGATTCCGGGAGGATTCTTTCGCCAGATCCGTTCTCGATCAGTATTGAGATGATAATAAGCTATAAAGAGTATGTGAAGTCAGAGGGAATGACATTTGAAATAAAGCCTGACTTGAACATAAAAGAAAGAGTAATGCGTTCGGAACTTTTGGCTAAGCTGGAAGATGCGAACAAATCGGATGAAAAGGCTGTTTATCTTCCTACGGAAATAAACGGCGAAAAAGTCAGTTATTACTTTCCAAGAGAAGGAAAGAATTTTGCAATTCTCATTTTGGGAGCGGTTCTTGTGGCAGCAGTCATTATTGGAGAGAAAGAAGAACAAAGAAATCTTAAGCGAAAGAGGAGAGAAGCTATTATCAGAGAGTATCCGGTTCTTTTGCGAAAAATGTCATTATATTTATCCGCAGGTATGAATATACGAACAATATGGATGACTATTTATGAAGAAGAGACAAGCAAAAACAAGAAGATAAACCCTATATATGAAGAAATGGGGGTAAGTATCAATGAACTTATAAACGGGGAATCGGAAATAGCCGTATACAGCAGTTTTGGCGAGCGAACAGAGATTCCTGAGCTTATGAGATTCGTCGTGCTTCTTTCACAAAATCTAAAAAAGGGTAGTAGCAGATTAAAGGATCTTCTTGACGAAGAATTGAGGAAAGCATACATGGAAAAACGACAGGCGGCAATAAAAAAAGGAGAGCAGGCAGGTACTAAGCTGCTAGCACCTATGATGATACTTCTGATTGATGTGATGATAGTTATAGTGGTGCCTGCATTCTGGAGCATTTAAAAAAGAGGAGGAAAAGATGAGACCAAAGAAAAAATTATTCAATAACAGGGGGATGGGAACCGTTGAAGTGATTCTTATTATCGTGGTATTGGTTGCTCTTGTAGTTGTTTTTAAAGCGCAAATATTAAAAATTGTTGATTCTTTGTTTGATAAGATTACAACTCAGACAAATCGTTTATGAGAAAGGGTTATATAACCGTTTTATTCTCGATAGTCATCTCTTTATGCTTTTCTTTAATGGTGGGACTGGTTTATGGCGTAAGAGAGAATGCGATTCGGTTAAGAGCAAAGGAGGCTGTCGAGATATCAATGAGGTCAGGATTCTCCGAGTATCACAGGGGAATCCTGGACAGATATAAACTTCTGTTTGTGGATGCTTCTTACGGATATAAGATTGATTCCATGATTCTTCCTGAAGAATACTTGGCTTTATGCATTGATGAAAATTTAGATGAAGAAGGGTTTACGCTATTAGGCTCACAGGATCTTTTGAAAATGTCAGTATCAGGCGTTGAAACCAATAGAGTGCGATTTGCTACGGACAATAACGGAGAGGCAATAAAGAATCAGGCAGTACGATGGATGAAGTATAAATATGGAATCAGGCAGATTGAATCACTTTATAAAGCCGTTGACAGTTATGAGGCAGTTTTATCGAAGGCTGAGAAGACGGAAAGGATAACTGAAGTTGCAGCATCCGCAAGGGAGGGAGACAGTCCCGATATAGTGAAATGGGTAGAAGCCGAGTCAGAAGCTATTTTTGAAGAAACAGACATTTCATTGCTAAGTACATTGAGAGCGGTTATTGACGATGTTTCCGATTTATCAAACACAAAAGTCAGAGAAGAGATGCTGTTAGAAAACAGAGAACTTAACAAGGGAAATCTTCAGAGCAATCATGTATCGGACAGTGTAGAAGATATGATTTTTACGGAATATTTATTGTCATGCAATTCAAATTATCTGAAGGAAATCTCAGGAACCGTTTTAAACTATGAGACAGAGTATCTGATAGCCGGGAAATTTTCAGATTCACAGAATCTGGAAAGCGTAGTGAATAGGCTTCTTTTGTCTAGAGAGACATCAAATTTGCTGACTTTGTATTCGGATAAAGAAAAGATGAAGGAAATAGAGACGTTTGCAGATATTGCATGTACAGCAATAGCATCTCCTGAGTTATCATATCCGTTACAACTTTTGATAATGGCTATATGGAGCTATTCGGAAAGTCTTAAGGATGTAAGAGCGCTCCTTAATGGGAACAAAGTTCCGTTGATTAAGGGTAGCGACGAATGGAAGACAACCTTTGAGGCAATATTAACCTTTGATAAGGGAGAGGCAGGGTATGATAGGGGTCTTACATATAACGATTATCTGCGTATCTTTTTGCATCTTGAGGATACTGATACAGTGATGAGGCGATTTATGAATCTTATGGAATTGAATATGAATGAACTATCGCCTGATTCGGACTTTCGCTTGGATTTTTGTTTTGACGCATGGGATCAGACAACTTATATATACAGCCGGTACGGATATTATTACACAGTAAACCGAACATATGACTTGGAGGATATGTAGAGGATGGCAGCGATGTTCTTCCCGATTAATAAAAGAAAAGAAAGGAGCTCTTCTCTCCCGGTACACTACAAAAAAACTCCGGGAAGAATGTCGCTGTTATTCTCTGCAATAGAAAAAGCGTCGGCTACTGTTGAAGCACTTCTGATAATGCCTCTTGGATTTTCGTTTTTTATGTTCTTCGTATTTATTATGGAAGCAATCGCAGTTCATTCGATAATAGGAGCGATTGTAAATGAAACCGGTTCAGAATATGTATTGCTGGCTCATACGTCACAGTATCTTCTTTCTGATGAAGAAAAATTATCGACTATGGTGAAAGTCGGGGAGTATGTTCTTTCCGAAGAACTGCTTCGAGAAAGAATAAACAAATCAGTCGCAGCAGAGAGAATTGAGAAACTAATCATAGTAGCGGATACAGCTGATGAGGATATATTGGATATAAAAGTTTTCTATGAAGTTAAGCCCATGATTGATTTGCCTTTGAAAAAGAAACTGTACCTTTCGAACAGATTCTATTCAAGAAAGTATATTGGCAACAAAAGGACATTTAAAGAGTCAGACTTTGTATACGTAACAAGAGAATCAGAGGTTTATCACACATCAAACAGTTGCATATCGCTGAAAACAACAATAGAGGTTGTAACAAAAGAAGAAATAATGAGTAAAAGAAACAATGACAGGAAAAAATATTACAGTTGCGAGACATGTGGAAATATAGAAGCGGAGCTTCTTTATATAACACCATACGGTACAAGATATCATACAGACAGAAATTGCAAAAATCTGATTTGTAGGGCATATAAAATGCCGGTGACGGAGATTGGAGAAAGAAGAAAATGTTATTATTGCGGACGATGATTGGAAAATGTGAAATATGGCAATGGTTACTGACGGCAATTTTACTTATTCCAATGACAATAAAGGACATAAGAACAAAAAGGATAAATGCAAATATAACTATCATAGCTATTCTTTTTTCAATAACAGTAAGAAAACAGATTATGAACGAAGAGAACATTGTGCTAATGCTGGATATGCTGCCTGGAATCTTAACGCTGAGCATTGCATATCTGTCAGGGGAGATGATAGGAATAGGAGATGGGCTGATCATTCTGTTTTTGGGGAGTGTTTTAGGATATCGGCTGACGTTGCTCACGATGTTTTTATCATTTGTGATTTCCGGAGTAATGTCACTGATTCTTTTGACAATAAAAAAAGTAACAAAAAAGTCAGAGATTCCGTTCGTCCCGTTTCTCTCAATCGGTATCGTTCTCGGAGGTTTGTTGTGATGAATATAAAGGGGTCATTTACCGTAGAGGCATCAATACTTGTACCGTTACTTATAATACTCAGCGCAACAATGATATATCTTGGGATATATAACTATGACAGAATACTTATGATTCAGGATGTAAACAGCCTGGTGACGGTTTTAAGAGATTCAGGATTCTCTAATGGGCAGTCAAAAGGTGAGATATGCAGACTTGCATCAGAGGAGATAGCAGAGCATCCTTACCTTTCAATAGAGAATCTTAAAGTAGATTTCAAAGAAGATTCAGATACGATAACAGTAAAAATAAGCGGAGATTGGAAAATGCCGATTTTCGCTAATAAAGATAAGACAATAAGTTATGAACAGAAAACAAGGCAACTTAATCCGATAGATGTAGTGTATCAGACGGAAGCAATTCTATATTTGATGAAGGAGACCAAATAGTGGAAAAAAGAAGAGTATTTGAACTTAATAAAACGTACCTTGAGATATTTCAAAATGAAGAAGCAGACGTTGAAGGGTTCCGATATAAAATGCTTTCATCAAATGATTTCAACGGCATAATAGTGCCGAAGTTCAGATATGTTAACGGGGAAAGAAGAATATATATTGATATATCAGGTAAGGAAACTCTTCGTGATAAGTATAGTGGTCGAACTCTTGGAAAAGAGGATATCTGCTCTTTGTTTGAGGCGGTTTATCAGGTAAGTGAAGAATTGTCTAGACATCTTATATGTGAGACGGATTTGTGGCTGAATCCTGAAGATATATATTTCAATCCGATGTCAGGGAAATACGAGTTTATATGTGTTCCCGGTGATGAGGATGCAGGTGCAATCAATGAAGGGATGAGAAGTTTGCTTCAATTTATAGCCATGAATATGGATACGGAAGATGAAAAAATGGTTACATCGGTGTATACGATATGCGACATGTATTCTATGACAAATCCTAATTTTGCACTTTCCTATGAATATTTTCTGGAACAAAATCGCTGTAATGAGATTATTGTTGAAGAAGCGGAACCACAGATACAAGAAGAGCTGAAAAAGGGAGGAACAAGATATGTACCAACCTTCAAAGAAGCTTCTGCAGCAATAATGTGTGTAACGGGCATTTTGCTGATAGGAGCAAATATATACCTGTCGCTAATCTGACGATGGGTCTGATCGGGCATCGGTAAAAACAAACTGTCTGCCCGTATGAAAAACGGCGGACCGAAGGACATTTCAATAGGTCCGCCGATCTGTATTTACAAAGTTTGCAAGAAGCGAAAAAAGTCATTAAAATTGTTACATTTTGCTGTAAATTATTGAAAAAACCCACTAAATATGGTATGTAAAGCGTGTGTAAATTCGTATATGTAAGATGAAAACGTTCTGTTATTCGCTAATGTGACATTACGGAGCAATATGTGTCATATATATGCATATGAGAGGTGGGAATTGGTATGGAGAATTTTAACAAAGTTTTATCCAGAGTAATAAGGGTGGTTCCTTTTTTACTTACAGCCGGGGTTGCAATGGTGTTACTCTTTGAACTCGGAGTTTTTTCAAATAAGAATAATGTTCCGGATGACGAGAAACAGGTTGTCGAGGCAATAATCGATGATTCATCTGTTCCTAAGTCAGATGTTCCGGAGAATAATAAGGATGTTGCGGGAAATGAGCCGGCGTCTGTAGAAGTTGCCGATGCAGGTTCAGATAGCGAAACTGAAAACATCAATACAGATATAACAGTCGATGTTGTAGAGGTTGTTAAGGTAACAACTCCGAAGACAACAGAGACTAAGACACCTAATACAATCGTTGAAATCCCTTCAGAGGAGACTCCTTTGTCGGGAGGATCTTCTTTACCGGGAAACGGTAATTCATCAGGAAACAGCGGAAACAACAATACCGCTTCGGAACCTTCGAAGGAACCGGAAACACCTGTTACCCCTTCTGAAGAAGAAAAGGAAGTAGTTTATGATGGCCCCGATTTTGATTATACGAGAGGTCAGTGGGTACTTGCTCTTGCTGATAAGCTTGGC
Organism: Lachnospiraceae bacterium; assembly: GCA_045627845.1. Classification (GTDB taxonomy): domain Bacteria; phylum Bacillota; class Clostridia; order Lachnospirales; family Lachnospiraceae; genus UBA1258. The sequence continues at coordinate 48,335 of JAZQOL010000034.1, forward strand.
ATGAATCTCGGAGTTGATGCAGAGTCTTTGGACTATTATTACGGTGATACTGAAGAAAGCATTTACGGAGCAGCAATTGAAATAGCGCAGTTGTACGATATTCTTCCTGCACCTGATGTTGAAGATATTGAACAGGATGTTCCGCTCTTTAACCCTGATGCTCCTGCCACAAGAGAGTTTGCTGCATACACTTCCATCAGAGCACTTGGGTATATTGATAACGGAATAAGTGAAGCCGGTTCATGGGCTGATTCATCATCAATAGAGTATCCCTTTGAGGATTCTGTAGCTGTAGATTTGAATATGTTAAAACTTGATGATTCCAACAGATTTAATCCAGATGCGACTCTTAAAGCCGCTGACGGGTTTGGAATTATTAAGGGGATTGAGAGAGTTGAGGCTTCTGAAGAAATTCTTCCTGAAGAAATTCATGATAATTCTGTTTATGCAGAAGGCGTTAAGGAAGAAGAATTCAGAGACCTTACCGATTATGAATTTACGAAGAAGGAAGACGGAACATGCAAGGTTGTGATTGGTACGACCGATAAAAAAGAAAGCTTTGTTCCCGGAGAGGTTATTGTTCTTCCTGCTACCGATGAATTGTCGGTTGCTTCTGCTTTAAAGGTTACTTCTGTTACGGAAGAAAACGGTACGCTTATTGTTAACGGAGAAACTCCTGAACTTTACGAAGTATTTTCTGAGATAGATTTTGCAGGATATGGTACGCCTATAATCAGTCAGATAGTTACAGCTGAGGGCGTGTCTTGTGAATATTCACCCAACAAAATCGGTGAAGGAGAAAATCTTCATCCACTTAACATAGATAGTGATGGCTCGTTTGGAGTTCCCGGAACATTTAAATTTACAATAGCCGAGAAGAAAATTAGTGACAAACTCAAAGTATCAGGAGGCTTTGAAGTTGAAGTACCTGAGGTTAGGTGTAAGGTTAAGGCTCATGTAGGCCTTTTTGATACAAGCTTTGACGAGTTTTTGCTTACCTGTACGGAGAAGGTAAAAATAATAGGTGAATTAGAGTATACAGTTACAGAAGCCGGTTATGAACTTCCTTCACAGGGTGACAGAAGATTTGAAAAAGGAAAAATTGAGATAGGAAGAATTCCGATTCAGATTAATCCTACATTCTCGTTTGACCTTGTTTTGTTCTATGATTTTGAAGTTAAGGGTACAGCAAGTATTACCTATACATTTACCGTAACAGAGGGTGTTCATTACAGTAAGAATAAGCTTAAGCCTGTGTTTAAATACGCTGATGAGCTGGAAGTTCTTAAGCTAATGGGAAGTGCAAAGGGAGGTCTTGGTATTTCAGGAGTACTCAATGCATTGAAACTGATGGATCTTGTTGGATACCAGATTCAGTTCGGTCCTGCATTTGATGCTTCATTCACGCCTCATGTTCTTGCAACAGATACATTGTACTGCGCAGATGCAACATTTTATGCATATGCAAAGTCCGGGCTTGATACAGATACAGTGGTTGGAAAGTTCCTTGAAAGTGTATGTCATTACACGATGGAATTTGATCATCTTGCAAATGACGCGGATAATCCTTTTAAGTTTAAACTTCATGTTGAAAATATGAACAGGGTCGATGAGTGTACATTTGGTGTAAGTACACTTAAGGGAACTGTTCTTGACAACGATACAAAGGCCGCTTATAAGGGCGCAAAGATTGAAATATATCAGAATAGTGTTTCAAAGAACAATCTTGTTCGATCTGCTTCATCAAAGGCAGACGGAAGCTTTAAGATAGACAACCTTACAGCAGGACATTATATAGTAAAGATTAAGGCAACCGGATACCGTGCATATACAACATCTGTTGATCTTGCGGGATTAAACAGTACAGAAACAATAGAAGCTTTTCTTATGGTATCTCGTTCCAACAATGCTGATGGCGAAATTACCGGTGATATTAAGGACGCATATACCGGATATAAGATTAACAGTATAAAGTATACGGTTAGAGATAATTGGAACAATACGACAGGTGCTGTTGTTCTTGAAGGAACTGCTACCGGTGGATCATATAGTATTACACTTCCTGCCGGAAACTATACTATTACATTCGAGAAGGAAGGCTATGTTACCAACCATGTGAATGTAGCTGTTCAGGCCAATAATTCAGTACGAAAAGATGTATCACTCAATCCTGAAACAGTATCAGCAGGAGGAGATTCTATCAGAGTAGTCCTTTCGTGGGGAGATACACCCAGAGACTTAGATTCACATCTGTTTGGATATAGAAACGGAAGCAATATATTCCACGTATATTACTCAAAGAAGACTTACGGATCATATGCAAGCCTTGACTTGGATGATACCGATGGAAGAGGTCCGGAGACAACTACGATTTACAATATGGCTTCTTCGGATTACTACAGTTATTGCGTTCATGATTATACAAATAAAGATAAGAGCAGTTCTACCGGACTTGGATATTCAAATGCCAAAGTTGAGGTGTACAGCGGAAACGTTAAGATTGCTACATTTGCTGTTCCTTACGGAGCGGAGGGAACTGTTTGGAAGGTATTTGATTACGATGCTGTAACAGATACAATAATTCCTGTAAATGTGATGTCTTACTCTTCTAACTCAGCAACACTAAACGGAGCCGGAACGGGAGTATCATTGATGTCTTTGGATGATTTTGGTCTTATGGGCGGTTATTCACTGACCGGAAAGTATGAAGAAATCGTTGATGACTTTGATGATGAAATGAAAGAGGATTCGGAAGACTTTCTTGAAGAAGGTGAAGAGGTTATTTCTGATGAGGATGATGAATCATCAGACGAAGCTGTAATAGATGAAGAAGATCAATCATCCGATTTTGGAACCGACATGGAAGAAGAGGATGAGGCCTCTGACGAATCCGAGGAAGATAACGAAGATTTTGAAGAGATACCTTCTGGTTCTGAAGAAGTAATTGTCGATGAAAATGAGGAAATAGGTGGAGACAGTGGCGGTTCCGAAGAAGTTTCCGATGATTCTGATTTAGATAATGGAAGCGAATCAGACGAAGACATATCTGATGCCCCCGAGTCAGATGCCAAGGTAGCTTAATTATTATGTAATAACAGGTGGATATATGTGGCCGAAGGTCTCTTGGATCTTCGGCCGTTTTATTATGATATATTCTATGTTATTAAGAGGAATTTGTTGTAAAATTAGATATTGATAATGACACTAAATACTTCGAAAGGTATTAAAACGTGAGCGTTGTGAAGAGCATTAAGGCAAGTATTATCTTTTCTTTGATGTTATTTGTTATGACGATATTTGCCGGTTGCAAAGGTGATGTTACAAAAGATTCTCTTTTGGGTGAATTTGTTTCTTTGGTAAATCCGGAAGTAGAGAAGGAGGAAGAGTCTGTTGTTCCGGGCATGCTTTACATTGTAACGGCAGACGTTACAGGGATAACAGAGAACCTGACAGTGTATGTTGCATCTGAAGATTATAATGGATCGGAAGTGGTAACAACATTATCCGGGTCAGACATATTGAATGATGGTACAGTGCGCTTTGAAAGAGTAATAAAAGCAGATAGTGAAGGCAGGTTGCTGTTTCATATAAAGGAAGTAATTGATAATAGTGATAACCATGGGTATAACGAAAATGAGGATGAGGCGGAACAGCTTGTGGAAATCCGCTTTGGCAATGTAAGCGCAATTCCCGTTGAATATTCCGAAAAATATAAATTGCTTGAGAGTTCCGATGGAAAAATTCGAATTGTTTTCTTGAGAGAAGATGTGAATGAATCGGAGATTTCATCGACGCTGCTTCAACAATGGGTTGATAAGTTGTCTGAGTTTAGAACCAATCTTTGTGATTATGTTGGCGGAATTGAACCAAGCGATACAACCGATTATATAGCGACAGAAGAATTTGGATATTATGCTCTTGCCGGCGATCCGATATACATTAACAGAAGTTTTGTTGCTGAAGATCTTGCTCGTATTTCTATAAGTGAAGAGCCTTCGGAATGCACTTTTCTTTGGGAATATGTTCATGAAATGTCACATACATTTGATGGAATCGACAGTGAAAAAATAAACGGAAACTGGAATTTTGATAGTGAATTTTTTGCAACTTTTAAGACGGTATATGCATTTGCGGAAATGAATATTCCTATGGAAGCAGGCGCGCCATTGGGAGAAGAAACCGTTGAATATTTCAAAAAAAACAACACGCTAAAGAATGGGGTATACAGTAGCGACGGACTTGTATATACACTTATTACAAAACTCAATCAATTTGACGGGAAGGCTTTTTCACATGTAAAACGAGCAATACGAGAGTGTAGAAATGAAACACTTTCCGATAATAGTGATGAGTCAAAATTTGCTCTGTTTCTTGAAAAACTGGAAGAAGAGACAGGCGTAGGACTTTCCGATATTCTAACCGAGAATGAATGGGAAGCTTTATATGAGAAATATATGAATTAATGATGAAATGGAAAGATGAATGAGAATAAGTGTTCATAAGGCATTAATTGAAAACGGATATCGTGAGATGGAATCAACCGGTGAAAATGTCGGTTATCGTATCTACTATGAGAATGTAAATTCTCTTGTGAATGCGGTCTTATTTGTAGATGCTTCAAAATATAACGAATCATTTATGACAGCGTTTAAAAATTCCATGACGGGACAGCTTATGGCAGCGGGGTTAAACGTTCACTATATGACGGTCATATGCGTAGATGCTTCCATAGATAAATATCTTGAAGAGATGACTATTGCAAAGCAGGTATGTGCGGATAATTCGTTTGCGTGGATTTATGACGATACTAATCGGAAATTAATCATTACAGAGAATCAAACAGAGGACTTTTACGGTCTTAAGAAAGTACTTGAGAGTGCAGTGGGCTATTCTGAGGATAAGATTAAGCAAGAAGAGAGTAAATCTTCTAAGGACAAAACATCTGCGGTAAAGGATATACCGGTGATAACATCAAGTCTTGTTGCGATTAATGTTTTGGTCTTTGTAATATGTACTTTCACCGGTAAACTGTTATATAATATAGGCGGTGCAGGCTTACTTTTTATGTATAGTCCGATTCAGCTATACAGAGTCATTACATCAATGTTTCTGCACGCGGACATTAATCATATTTTCAGTAATATGGTATTATTGTTTTTCCTTGGGCAGGTGATTGAAAAAGAAATCGGAAAGCTTAATTTCTCAATAATGTATTTCTTTTCAGGAATTTGGGGCTGCTTTGCGATGTTTATAAGTGAACTTATAACTGAGGAAAATGTTATGGTAGTGGGAGCAAGCGGAGCAATCTTCGGATTGCTTGGAGGTTTGTTTTCATTAGTTTTGTTTAAAAGAATTACTTCAAGGACAATGCCACTTGGAAGAGTGCTCCTTGTAATAGTTCTTTGCGTATATAACGGTTTTACACAGGCCGATACAGCCAACTGGGCACATGTCGGAGGTTTGCTTGCCGGCTTTCTGGTGGGGGTTGTGTATTGCCTTACTGTGTGTAAGCGTCCAAAAGGGGAGAGAATCAGTGAAAATTAATATTTATTACGGCGGAAGAGGCTTAATAGACGATCCTACATTATTTGTAATCAATAAGATGCAGTCTGTTTTGGAAGAATTGCATGTCACTGTTGAAAGATATAATCTCCATGAAATGAAAAACACAATTACAACGCTTCCGCAGACTTTAAAGGCTGCAGATGGAGTGATTCTTGCCACAACAGTCGAGTGGTATGGAATCGGCGGATACATGCAGTCTTTTCTTGATGCATGCTGGTTGTATGCTGATAAAGAGAAATTATCTAAAATATATATGTGCCCTATCGTCATGGCTACTACGTACGGAGAACGAGAGGGTAAGCTTAATCTTGCAAATGCCTGGGAAATTCTTGGCGGACTTCCCTGTAGCGGTATTTGCGGATATATTGAGGATGTTGAACTTCTTAATAATGATGATTATATAAGACTTATCGAGAAGAAGGCTGAGAATATGTATCGTACCATTAATCAAAAAGTTCCCAGTCTTCCTGCATCAAACCAGGCAGTAAAGCAGAAAGTCAACATGACAAAGAATGCTGACTTGACACCTCAGGAGTCAGAACAGCTTTCAAGATATGCTGCAGATGAGGCTTATGTTCAGAAACAGAAGGAAGATATTTCAGAACTTGCAAGTATGTTCAGAGATATGATGGGAGTAAGCGACAATACCGAAGAGTATATTTCTGAATTTGAGCAGGCATTTCATGCTTCCGGAGAAGATGTATCATATCTTTTCCAGATTGAAGGCAAAAAACTTCCTCTTTACATCGTGGTAGAAGGTCCTGAGTGTAAGTGCATTTATAAAGAGGCGCCAAAGGCGGATGTTGAGATAGGTATTTCAGCAGAGAAGCTTTCGGCAATTACAAAGGGAAATATGACTTTCCAGAGAGCTTTTATGGCAGGAGAAATGCGCATGAAAGGTGACTTTAAAGCATTGAGACTGCTCGATGCATTGTTTGTGTTTACTTAATGGTATTTGGAGTACAAAAGTATTCTTAATATAAAAAGGGAATCGTGTCCGAGACTAAGTTATAGTCAAAATAAGCGGAACGAAAACGGGATAGCATAATGAAAAAAGACGATTGTATATTTTGCAAACTTGCAAATGGGGTATTTCCGACAAACGGAATTTATGAGGATGACACTTTTAAGGTAATTCTTGATGCATCACCTGCAAATCTTGGTCATGCGTTAATTCTTCCAAAGGAACACTATCAGGATATTTTTGAGATTAATGAAGAAACCCTTGGAAAAGCTATGATTCTTGCCAAAAAGGTTGCAACAAAGCAGATGGAAGCTTTGAAGTGTGATGGAGTGAATATAGTTCAAAACAATGGAGAAGCTGCAGGACAGAGCGTTCTTCACTATCATCTCCATGTCATTCCCAGACTTAAAAATGATAATCAGAGAATCCTTTGGACTCCTCATGAGCCTAAGGCAGAGGATCAGAAGGAAATCTGTGAAAAACTAAAAATGTAAAACTCATTTATAAAAAGCTGCTGATGGGCGGCTTTTTGTACGAAATCCGATTAGAAGGAAAGAGGCTGTATCAATATGAATCCTGAGAAACTGATAGATTTGTGCAAAAACAGAAAAGTCTGGATACAGACACATAATTTTCCAGATCCCGATGCAATAGCATCGGCTTTTGGTCTTCAAAAAATACTTTCAAAAAAAGGTGTTGAAGCAACAATTTGTCATGAGGGTCAGATTGATAAATTATCCAGCGTTAAGATGCTGAAATTATGTGGTATCGAAATGTTCTCGTACGATGACATTGTTGACGAGATGTCTGATGATGACCTGATTATTTTGGTTGACTGTCAAAAGAACAATGGTAATACAACCGATTTCAAGGGCGATGAGGCAGCTGCAATCGACCATCATCCTACTTTTGCAGAAGCGACTTATGACTATTCAGACCTTAGAATAACCGGTTCATGTGCTTCAATTATTGCTGAATATTTCAAAATACTGGATATCGTTCCAGACAAGAAAACAGCAACCGCCATGATGTACGGTCTTCGAATGGATACACTTCAACTTAGCAGAGGTGTAACGGAATTTGATATTGCCATGTTGAGCTTTCTTTTTAACTACTCTGACAAGAAGCTTTTGCGAAAACTTGAAACAAACAATATGGAGTTTACCGATCTTCGTGCATACGGAGCTGCTATTGAGAATGCAAGATGCTTTGGAAAAGTGTGTATTTCTTTTCTTGATTTTGTGTGTCCGGATGCGCTTGTTGCTGCATTGAGCGATTTCTTCCTTGCTCTTGCAGAAGCAGAAGTTGTTATTATATTTGCAAAAAGAAAAGGCGGATATAAATTCAGCTTCAGATCTGAAAGAAGTGATGTGAACGCGGGAGAACTTGCCAATGAGTCTTTGAAGGACTGGGGCGATGGTGGCGGACATGCTTCCATGGCCGGAGGATTCGTATTAAAAGAAAATATTCCGGGCAAAAAGGAGTATATTTTCGATACGGTTCAGGAGCATATGATTAACCTGATTGAAGAAAAGTATCCACAGATTTTGTAACAATAAAAATTTACACATTATATAAGGCAGGGCATTTTATAATGCTCTGCCTTATTCTTGTCAAAAAAGAAGAAATTATTTACTTAGCTCGACAATTCGGTCAATTAATGCGCCAACGTTTTTCATGCCGAGAATATCTTTCATGGCAAACTTAATCTTGAATTCATCTTCTATTGTACCAATAAGTGTAATGTGAGTAAGGCTGTCCCAACCGTCAACATCCTGAGCTGTGAGCTCATCTGTAAGAACAATGGATTCATCAAACACATCTGCAAAAATATCAGTTAATCGTTTAATAACATTTTCTCTCATAGCAAATCTCCTGTAATAATATTATTCAGAAAAAATAGAATCATAATCGTAATTACTATAGAAATTTCTTACATATTCATATCGTTTAAGATAATTATCTTTGGTCAGAAGATAATTGTTCTCGGACATGGATTTAAGAATAAATGAACACACATCCTCATTATAATGAAGGGTATCCATATATAAGTCAAGATTAGTTGCAATATCAGTCAAATCATCAAAAGAAAAAACTTTTATGTTAGGACAATCCATTACAAGTTCGTAGGCATAAATAATCGAATCAATGCATTGATCCAACTGTCCCAATCTTTTTGCTGCATCCCATACGCAAACACTGTAGGGAGGTATAAAGTAATAAAAATCAATCTCAGGATGAGCAAGAGCCAAAGAAACGATATTTTGATTGATATTATCGTATATCGTAATGCGATCTGCATCAGATAATGGATAAACATCATCAGAAAGAGGAACTCTTTCATAAGATGAAAGGACGGATTCTTTCCCGAATGAGTACAGATTATAAAAGCTTGTATATTCATCAAAGGAAGTCGGAGGAGTTCCTCGAAGTGTTTGAAATAGTGAGTAGGAAGCTCTTATGATAACTTCTTTATTAAAAACATATTTATAATCGTTAAAAGGATTCCTGTCATATAAATAGTCGGGATTTCCATCAAAATAATCATCTTTATCTTGTATAAGCATGCTTGGGTCAAAGCTTCTTATGACTGCTTTGATATTAGCATTATATTCTATGCCGGTATTTATAAGATTGTTTATTTCATAAAAAGAGCCACCGGCATAACTGGCCTTAACAGAGTGTACTCCAAAAAGAGTGTCTATTTCAGATGTTCTAATGTTTTGGGTTTCGCTACTTCCTGACAAAATGACATCATAATCAAAATGTTTTAAGATACCATCATTTTGATATCTGTCATCATAAAGAGAATAGCTAAGTCCCGGAAGTGGTTTGTGAAAGTGAAAAAAGGGGTCAATAATAAAAACAAATATGAAAATGAATGTTATCGGAACTATTAATATAATAATAAAAATTAAAAATGAAGTACTTTTTTTCACAGATCGGCCTTTTTATTTACCATAATATATTTGTTTTTAAGAGGAGTGTTTGTATTTATTGATTTTTTCCAAGTTGTATTAGAACTGGAATCATCAGAGACTAAATCAAACCCCTGGAGACTGTAAAAATCCTTAACCATGGAATTCTTGGGAGTAGGAAAATAATATCCGTATATTGTATTAATGCCACGTGAGAGACATATCTTTACCAATTGATCCATCATGGCATATTCCATATCTCTTCTAAGGACACGACAGCTCATAAGCCACAATTCGATATGAAGCTCTGAATTATGTATTTTTCCGATAACAACACTAACAACACCATTGTCTCCAAACTTATCTTCAAGTTTTCCGTAAAGAGTAATGTAGTTGTTATCTGAAGCAACTGATTCCACTTCAATCTGAGTCATACGCTTTGTTGTAAGATTGAACTGATTACTTTTATTTGTAAGCTGAGCAATTCTAGCCATATACTCAGCAGCAAATGGTTTAATCTCTGCTTTCATTTCAAGAGATTTAAGGTATTCACCGTAATCAAGAAAACTGTTCATACTTTCAAGACGCTTGGCATTAGCTTCATACATTGATGAACGGTCCAAATCGTCTTTTGACAGTTTTGTAATTTCAAAATAACCTGCCCTGTCTATAGCTTTAATGTAGTTCTCAACAGAGGTGAAGTCGGGAATTGCAACCCCGGGAATATTTTGACGAACTATTTCTCTTTCTGCAGGATTATCATCTGCGAACACAAAACTTTCAGGAAGAATATTTATCTCTTTAGCGCTTTCAATCAAATTTTGACTTTTAGGATTCCAATTTGCTTTGAAAGATACAAAGTCAGTTCTTTTAAGAATAGAATCAGGACGATTAAGACCGGATTCTGCAGCAGATTGCTCATTTTTTGAATTAACGGTAAGAATTACCCCCACTTCTTTGAGCTTTTTAATATATCGCTGAAAGTTACTGTAACTTTGTGCTAAAGGCGTTTCTTCTCCTATTTCAATATTTTCCGGACCATCATCCCCGACAATACCACCCCAAAGGGTATTATCAAGGTCAAGTGAAAGAGCCTTTTTGTTTTTGCCATATATTGATTTGATTATTTTGAATATATTATATGCGCTATCAGGAATAGCCGGTACTGCGAGAGCATATTTGTACATATCCCAGTATAAAGGGTTGGACCATTCATCCAGTCCATAAACAGCCTGTTCGTAACAGATGTCATGTATAAAGAAATTGCTGTTATCCTGAGCATAATTTGCAAATTCAAGATTCAATCGGTTGACGAAATTTACGTGCCCTTGGCACAAAGCAGTATCCTGATTGCCTAAAATTCTATAATAAGGGAGTTCAAAATTGTTTTGAATTATAACACAATTGTATGTGGAAAACAGTTTTGCCCAAAGACCCTTAAATTTGGAAAGCACTAAGTCAAGTTTTTTATTAGCTTCGTCAGGAGTATCTGATGGTAAAGGAAGATAATCTATGTTTTTGTATGAAGTATGTATGTAGATGATATCGGGATGAAATGCGGAGAGGACATCATTTCCAAACATTCCATCTTCATAATACTTGTTATACTCTGACTGATAGAACTGTGGACAAATACCGGAGTTTAAAAGAAACAACTCAAGAATGTCCTTAACCTCATCGGTAGTACTTCCACCCAAAATAGCAATTCGCTTGGAAATAAAAGAACGGGAAGAATCTTCAAGTAAAATCTTCTTGAGTTTACGCTTTTTTCTTCGTAATAATTCTGAATCAAATGGATAATCGAGCTCTTGCATATAAGCCTCCGTACACATAGATTATAGATTTTTTGAGTTTTAAAAGCAATATTCGAAGCTCTAACAGATGTGATATAATATATTATTCGGAGATTTACAGATTTTCTGAGTGATATATCGAGTTGCATTCGTAGACTTTTCATTTTTTGATGAGATGACTAATATAATCGGATGTAGTATACAGGATAGAAATGCTATTTAATTCACAAATCTTTATATTAATATTCTTTCCCATTTGTTTACTTGGCTGGTATCTGATAAATGAAATAAAGAAATATGATCTTGCCCTGCTTTTCCTTGTAGGAATGTCGCTATGGTTTTATGGTTATTTTAATCCGCGGTATTTATTGATTCTTATAGGCAGTGTTTTAGTGAACTATACAATCAGTGCTCTTATGAAGAGCTTTGAAAAAAGGCAGAAACTTCTTTTTTTCGTAGGGCTTATATTTAATATTTGTTTACTTGGATATTACAAATATTATGATTTCTTTATAGAAAATATAAATGCTGTTTTTAAGAGCTCATTTGCTTTAAAGAATATTCTTTTGCCATTAGGCATCAGCTTTTTTACACTTCAACAAATATCGTTCATTATTGACAGATACATAGGATTGGCAGAGCACTATAGGATTCTTGATTATCTTGCATATGTTACTTTTTTTCCGCAGCTGATTGCAGGCCCTATAGTACTTCATGGCGAAATAATTCCTCAATTTCAAGACATTTCTTTGAGAAAATTTGATAAAGAAAAATTTAGAAGCGGACTGGTTCTGTTTATTCTTGGGTTGGCGAAAAAGGTGATAATAGCTGACACTTTTGCTTATTTTGCAAATTTTGGATTTGAGCATATATTTTATGTGGATATGCCTTCCTCTTGGTTTGTTGCATTAGGATATACATTTGAATTATATTTTGATTTCAGCGGTTATTGTGACATGGCATGTGGTATTGGAAGGATGTTTAACTATGAACTTCCGGTTAATTTTAAGTCCCCATACAAGGCCTATTCAATATCTAATTATTGGAGCAGGTGGCATGCGACACTAACCAGATTTTTTACTACTTATATATACACTCCGTTAACGATAAAGGGGATGAGGAAAAAGAAAAAGAATCTTTATGCCATAATTGCGCCCATGGTTGTATTTTTTATAAGCGGTTTTTGGCACGGTGCAAGCTGGACCTTTATCATATGGGGCATTTTATATGGACTTGCAACTTTGTGGGGTCAGAGAAAGTTCCTTAAGATAAAGAAGAATTATAGGTGGCTGGGGTGGTTAGGTACCTTTGTTTTTACTATTTTTACGATGGCAATATTCCGAAGTGAAACCATGGACAATATGTTCAGAATTTTGAAAGGGATGGTGATACCAAGGTATACCGGCTTTATGAGAGAAGTCGGAGAGGCTTTAAATCAGGATGTATTGGTAAAACCAATTATGCTCCTTGTAAAAGCCCATGTTTCCTGGGCTGCATATTACTGGATATGCTTTGCCAATATGTGTGTGCTTTTTGCGATAGGTACAATTATTCTCATAGGAAAGAATGCACATGAGATTGAGGCTGAACAACGAAAAAAGGGATACACTGTGGGATTTACGATTTTTCTTTCACTACTGTTCGCATGGTGTCTGATATCGCTTTCTGAAGTAAGTACATTTTTATATTTTAACTTTTAAAGAAGAGGGTCTGTTTAGACTCTCTTTTTTTGTACTATGAGGAGGGTCGCGCAAAACATATGAAATATGCTTAAAGCAGGCTATTATTTTCCTTAATAATACGGCTAAATGACAATCCAATTGTGTTAATTTCCAGATGTATAATAAATAAGAAGAAAGAGTTTGATTTATTAATTCCTCAGTGCTATAACGGATAATGGTTTACATGGAATAAATAAAGACACGAAAGGCTAAATAATATGTTTATTTTATTCTTTTTATGCTGGGTGATTTTCAACCAGGCATTTACATTGGAAATTGCAATATTTGGTATTGTGATTTCTGCTGCAGTATATTTGTTTATCTGCAAGTTTATGGATTATTCGGTAAAGAAGGATCTTCTCATGATGAGAAAAATCCCACTTATCTTACTATATATACTTACCCTTGTTTGGGAAATTCTTAAAGCCAATGTAACTTTATATAAGCTTTTCTTTTTCAAAAGAAAGAAAAGAGAACCTGTTCTGGTTACGTTTGAAAGCAGACTTAAGACAAGAACGGCGCGAGTGTTTCTGGCAAATGCAATTACACTTACACCGGGTACAATAACAACATCCCTTGAAGGAACAAAGCTTATAATTCACTGCTATGACAAGTCTTTGGCAGCAGGCCTTAATGATACGATTTTTGAGAGAAGACTATTAAAACTGGAGGATGGATTTGTAAATGAGTAATGAATTGTTTTTGAGTACATATTCCGACTTCGCAACAGTAATACTTATTGTTCTTGGCGTTATTGCAATTCTTTGTTTACTGCGAGCAATCATTGGTCCGTCTTCTGCAGACAGAGTTGTGGCAATCAATATGTTAGGAACCATTACAATGGCGATGATAGCAGTGCTACTTGTAAAACTTCGCGAAGGATATCTTGCCGATATCTGTCTCATTTATGCGATGATATCGTTCCTGGCGGTTATTGTTCTTTGTAAAGTTTATCAGGGAGCTTATTTTGCAAAGAAAAAGGCAAAGCAAAAGGAGGAAAAGAAAAATGGAAACGCTTAATCTTATACGAATAATAGCAGGCTTTTCCTTTATATCTCTAGGAGTTTTGCTTTTTGCAGTCGAGATACTTGGTGTTAACAGACTTAAATATGTTCTTGACAGAATGCATTTTGCCGGAAGCGGAGACACATTTGCTTTGGCCTGTGTGATAATCGGAGCAATAATAATAAACGGATTGGATTTCACGTCTGCAAAGCTTTTTCTTGTGCTGGTATTTTTCTGGTTTGCTTCTCCTGTATCGAGTCATCTTATTTCAAGACTTATTACTTCTACAGATGAGAACTTGCAGGAATATGTTGAAGTATGCGATGAAGAAAAATCCAAATCTCTTATAGAACAGTAGGTAAAAGAAATGACGATATTTACGATTGTGCTGCTGACATTTTTAGTCATTTGTGCAGTGGCAGTGAGCTTTTCAAAGAACCTCCTAAATTCGGTTCTGATTTTTATGTCTTACAGTTTAATAATGTCAGTAATCTGGATGCTTCTTGAATCTCCGGACCTTGCTATCACAGAGGCGGCAGTCGGAGCCGGAATTACAAGCGTTTTGTTTTTTGTGACATTAAACAGAATTCATTCAATGTTTAAAAACGCGAGTGATAAAAAGAACACGGAAAAGGAGGTAAAGACAGATGAAACAGAATCTGTTCAGTAATCTTCTTAACTGGGTACAGCAGGGACACGATGACTTTTACGGTAATATGAGTATTCGTGATAAGAACGAAGACACGAATGTTGTTACCGTAACAAAGGAAACACATAAGGAAGACTTAGCAAGAGTAAAGGATACTGTGTACGACACAGCACATAATCGCCGTCTTAAAAGAATGGAGAGGGTATACAGAGTATTTGCCCTTTGCTTTGCACTGTTTTTCAGTTTTGTACTGGTTCTTACTGTTGCACATATGCCTACAACAGGAGATATAAACAATCCTGCAAACAATGAAGTAGCGCAAAGATACAAAGAAAAGGGACTCGAAGAAACAGGAGCCACAAATGTTGTCGCAGGAATGATTCTTGATTACAGAGCATTCGACACATTGGGGGAGTCTCATGTTCTTTTTGTTGCAGCAATTACTGTTACCATTTTATTAAGACTTGATAAGACAAAGCGTGATCCAAAAGACACTAAGATTGTTGAAACCATTAAGGAAGCCGAAAAGGAAGATAGAATTTTCGAGCCTAAGCATGATGCTATTTTACAAAAGGTAGCGCTCATCTTAGTACCTGTTATTATCATCTTTGGTATATATGTTATTTTGAACGGACATTTGTCTCCCGGCGGAGGATTCTCCGGCGGTGCAATTATAGGTGCTGCTCTAATTATGTACCTTAATGCTTTTGGATTTGAGAAGACAGAGAAGTTCTTTAATGAGAAGACATATAAGGTAATCATTTTTGCCGGTCTTGCTTTTTACGCGCTCGCAAAATGCTATGCATTTTTCTGTGGCGCCAACCACCTTGATTCACATATTTCAAAAGGAATTGTTGGTCACATTATCAGTGCCGGACTGATTCTTCCTTTGGATATCGCTGTTGGCTGTGTTGTTGCCTGCACGATGTATTCGTTTTATGCGATGTTTAGAAAAGGAGGTCTCTAAAATGGAAAACCTCTTAAATAACTATGCAGAAGCCGTTTCAATGATTATTTTTGCAATAGGATTCACAAATCTTCTTTTGCATAAAAACCTCATAAAGAAGATTATCGGTCTAAACATTATGGATACAGCCGTATATCTTTTCCTTGCGTTAAAAGGATATATCAAAGGACACAAGGCGCCTATCATTATCGACGGCGTTGTTGAAGCGGATAAGTACATCAACCCGATTCCGAGTGGACTTGTTCTTACGGGAATTGTTGTGTCGGTATCGGTAACAGCGCTTATGCTTGCACTTACCGTTCGTTTGTATAAGAGATATCATACATTAGACCTTGATGAAATATCGTTGAGACTTAAAAAGGAGGGATTATAATGCGAGATTTTGTGCAAAACTTCCCCCTGTTTTCAATTATTATCTGCCTTCTCTCGTCGTCGACAAGCTCGCTCTTAAAGGGAAGGGCTGCAAAATGGGTTAATACCGTTGTTATTACACTTTGCGGAGCTATGTCTCTTTCCGTTATGATTTACTGCATGTCTCATGGAGCATTTACATATATCATGGGTCATGTTCCCGCTCCTTGGGGTAACGAAGTAAGAGGTGGTGTCCTCGAAGGTGGAATGGGATTTTTCTTTTGCGTAATTATGTTGCTTTCGGTATGGGGAGGTAAAAAGAAGCTCCTCGAGGAAGTTGAGGATACAAAGCAGAACCTTTACTACATTCTTGTAAATCTTATGCTGTGTTCCCTCCTTGCTCTTGTTTACACAAACGACTTATTCACGGCATATGTATTTGTCGAGATTAACACCATATCCGCATGCGGACTTATTATGATAAGACAGAACGGGCGTACAATTGAGGCTGCCGTAAGATATATGATTATGAGTCTTCTCGGTTCCGGTCTTTTCCTCGTGGGTGTATGTATGCTCTACGACTTGACAGGGCATCTTCTTATGAGCAATATCAAGGAATCGGTTGAGATGCTTGTAGCTACGGGACAGTACAGAGAGCCTCTTCTTATCACGATTTCATTCATGATAATGGGTCTTGCGATTAAGAGTGCACTGTTTCCTTTTCACGCCTGGTTACCTGATGCATACGGATATTCGACAATTTCAAGTGCTGCCATATTATCAAGCCTTGTTTCGAAGGGATATATTTTCCTTCTTATAAAGATCATATACCGAGTAATCGGATTCGACGTTGTAAGAAATTCCCTTCTCTTGAATGTAACATTTGTGTTTGCTGCACTCGGAATAATTGTGGGAAGCATAAATGCGATGAAGGAAGATGACATCCGAAGAATGGTATCATACTCTTCGGTTGCACAGATTGGTTACATTTATCTTGGAATCAGCCTCGGTACAAAAGAAGGAATGGTGGCAGCAGTATTTCAGATTCTTGCGCATGCAGCTACAAAATCACTTTTGTTTATTTCGGCAGTAGGTTTGACGGATACCTCGAACTTTAGCAGAAAATTTCCCGACCTTACGGGATCTGCTCACAGAAATAAGATTGCGGGATTGGGATTTGCAGCCGGATCGCTTTCAATGGTAGGTATTCCGTTGTTTTCGGGATTTATAAGCAAACTGCTGTTTATGTCGGCGGCCGTTGAAAATCAGGGAAAGATGCTGCCGACAATGATAGTCCTTGCAATCAGTACGATTCTTAACGCTATTTATTTTATGAAGACAGTTGTAAGAATTTATTCACCCGAAAGAAATCTTTACGTTGGGCGTGAGGGCTATAAAGTAATTCACACACGTGAGCAGATTGTCTATACGGCTACAGTGGTTCTTTTTGTCGCACTTAATATTATTCTTGGTCTTTGCTCCGAGCCGATACTTAATCTTATCGGTAATGGACTTGATACATTTTCGTAGAAAGGAAGTGATTACGCTTGGATAAAATATTTACCTTGTATAACTTCAATGAGCGTCTGTCACTTTCGTACAGAGTCGACAGAATCAGCTTGGTATTTCTGGCAGCGATAGTTATTCTTTGGATATGTGCAGGTGTGTATTCTTTGTACTATATGAATCACGAGCACAACCTAAAAAGATACTTCACATTTTATATAGTTCTTTTCTTTGTAATGGTAAGTATGGCGCTGTCTGCCAACTTGTTTACTTATTATTTTAATTACGAACTTATGACACTTTTGTCAGCACCGTTGGTAATTCATGAACAGACAAAAGAAGCCAGAATGGCGGGCTTTAAGTATCTGATCTATTCTTTCTTTGGTGCATATTTTGTTCTGTTTGGTTTCTTTGTATTGAACAAATATTGTTCGACGCTTACCTTCACTTATGGAGGAACCCTTGACATGACACTTGTGTCGGGACATGAAGGCGTTGTTTTACTCGCTGCCTTCTTTATGATAATCGGTTTTGGTGTTAAGGCAGGAATGTGGCCACTTCATGCATGGCTTACGACTGCGCATCCAATTGCCGTTTCACCTGCAAGTGCAGTTTTGTCAGGTGTAATTGTTAAAGCCGGAGCAGTAGGAATCATCAGAAGCATTTACTATCTTGTGGGAGCAGATACAATCAGACGTACCTGGGTTCAGGCTGCGTGGATTATTCTTACGTTATTAACCGTTCTTATGGGTTCAACAATGGCATACTTTGAGAAAATCCTTAAGAAGAGACTTGCATATTCGACAATAAGCCAGGTTTCATATATTTTATTTGGACTTGCCGTGCTTAATGATAGTGCTTATGAAGGTGCGTTGCTTCAGTTTGAAGCGCATGCGTTCGCAAAATGTGCATTATTTCTTATTGCCGGAATTCTCATTATAGTTTGCGAATCAAAGAATGTAGATGATATGAAGGGTGTAGGAAAGAAATACCCGGTTCTATTATGGTGTTTCACAATCTGCTCGCTTTCTATGGTAGGTATTCCGCCTACTGGAGGATTCCTTGCAAAATGGTATTTAATTGAAGGCGCTCTTGGCGGAAACTTTTTGAATTTTGGTTGGGTAGGACCGATTTTTCTTTTGATATCGGCACTTCTTACAGCCGGATATCTTTTCCCTATTTCAATGAAAGGCTTTCTTCCCGGAGAAGATTTTGTTGATACACTTCCTGAGAAGGTTAAGCTTCCTTTGACGGTTTATATTCCCATAATTATTCTTACACTCTTGTGTGTAATAGTGGGAATCTTACCTTTTACTAATGTAGGAGGTGGAATGTGATGAATCAATACTTCATTTTTGTAGCAATCTTTCTTCCGATGCTGGTTGGATTCGGATTGATTCTTTCTCCTTTAAAGGATCGAAAAGTCATTATTGCAATAGCTGAAGCAGCAACTGTGGTTACGGCAATATTGGCATGGATACTCATACTGAATCCACCCGAAACAGCAGTTGTATTATTCCGATTCGTAGGCAAATATACGATTTCATTCAAAGTTGACGGGCTTTCGAGGGTATTTGCAGGTCTTATATCATCTTTGTGGCCGTTTGCTGTTTTATATTCTGCAGAGTATATGGAGCATGAGGCATCCGAGAAAACGTTAAAGGAAAAGACTTTCTTTGGCACTTACATCATCACATATGGTGTGACTTTAGCGATTGCTTTAGCGGACAATATGCTTGCAATGTATGTTTTCTACGAGATGCTTACCCTTGTCACTGTTCCGCTCATTCTTTTCAACATGAGTGATGAAGCTATTTCCGCGACAAGGAAATATATAGTTTATTCACTCGGTGGAGCTGCTTTCGCATTTATTGGAATTATATTCCTGATGGCGTATGGCGAATCTGTTCAGTTTACTCTCGGAGGCGTAATCAATCCCAATAATCTGAACGGACGTGATGAGGTTTTAAGACTTATATATGTATTTGCGTTCTTTGGATTTGGGGTAAAAGCGGCAATTTTCCCTGTAAACTCATGGCTTCCGAAAGCAGGTGTTGCACCAACTCCCGTAACGGCGCTTCTTCATGCAGTTGCCGTTGTTAAGGCAGGTGCATTTGCAATTATCAGATTAATATATTTCTGCTATGGAACAGATTTTCTTCGTGGAACCTGGGCACAGTATGTAACAATGGGATTTGCAATTTTTACAATCGTATACGGTTGTTCTATGGCAGTAAAAGAAAGACATATAAAGAGAAGACTGGCATATTCGACAATATCAAATCTTTCATATATTCTTTTTGGAGCTACTCTCATGACTCCTCTTGGAATGACAGGGGCATTGTCCCATATGGTATTCCATGGAGTGATGAAAATAGGTGCATTCTTCTGCGCAGGCGCTGTAATTACAAAAGCGCACAAGACGTATGTTTATGAACTTGAGGGAATCGGAAAGCGGATGCCCAAAACTTTCTTTATATTTACAATATCTTCGCTTTCACTTATGGGTGTTCCGGGGCTTTGCGGATTTTTCAGCAAGTGGCAGCTTGCAAAAGCAGCAGTCGAGGGCGGAACAGTTGCCGGCCTTATCGGGCTTGGAGCAATACTTATATCCGCATTGTTAACGGCAATTTATATGCTTCAGATTGTTTTGAGAGCATATTATCCTGTTGAGGATTCTGCTGAAACGAAAAAATGCGATCCGACATGGAGGATGCTTGTTCCTCTGTTTGTATTTACATTAGGCGTGATTCTTTTGGGAATATTCAATGCTCCGGTAATCGGATTTTTTGAAAGTGTTGCAGGAGGGCTAATCTGATGATGTTTAATAATATTTGTGGATTAGGAATTTCCTTTTCATTGAATGCTTTTAAAATACTCTATATTACAATCTGTCTTCTTGCGTGGACAATGAGCCTTCTTTTTGCACCAAGATATTTAAGCCATGACAAGCATAAAACAAGGTTTTACGTATTTAGCATTATTACTTTGGTGGCAACGATAGGTGTGTTTGCAGCGGATGATTTATTTACGTTGTTTACCTTCTTTGAGATTATGTCATTAGCGTCATATGTTTGGGTTGCACAGGAAGAAAAGCCTAAAGCATTAAAGGCTGCCGACACATATATGGCGGTTGCGGTGATAGGCGGACTTGTTCTTTTAATGGGAATATTGCTGCTTTATACAAATATAGGGACAGTGAGATTAACAGAAATTGCAGTAGCCTGTGAAGCAGGTGGCAAATTCGGGGAAGGAAGATTATACGCAGCTGCGTTCTGTATGTTCTTTGGATTTGCAGCAAAAGCAGGTGCATTCCCGATTCACATATGGCTTCCTAAAGCACATCCGGTTGCTCCGGCTCCGGCTTCTGCGCTTCTTTCGGGCGTGCTGACAAAGGCAGGAATATTCGGAATTCTGATTGTAAGCAGCACAATGTTTCCCGAAGACAGATTTTGGGGAGCGTTCGTTCTTGTAATCGGTATGATTACAATGGTTTTAGGTGCGATTTTAGCAATCTTCAGTAACGATATTAAAAGAACACTGGCATGTTCGTCTGTTTCTCAGATTGGTTTCATTATTACAGGAATAGCATGCGCTGTGTTTCTTGGTGAAGAATCCGGCATGGCTAAGTATGGAACTTTACTTCATATGGTAAACCATACGTTGGTGAAAATATGTGTTTTCCTTGTTGCCGGTACGATATATCAGAATGTTCATTCACTTGATTTAAATGATATACGAGGATTTGGACGCAATAAGCCGTTCCTTGGATTTTGTTTTGCACTTGGAGGGTTATCTTTGGCAGGAGTACCCGGATTTTTGGGATACCTTTCAAAGACAGCTATTCATGAGGCGTTGGTTGAAGCCGGCGAGACTTTTGGAAATCATATATTGGCGAAGGGTCTTGAGTGGGTATTTCTTTTTTCAGGTGGATGTACGCTTTGCTATATGACAAAGCTGTTTGTCTGTGTGTTTGTTGAGAGAAATCGTGATGAGAAAAGGGCTGAGCTTTATGAGTCCGGCAGCGTGAGTTCCGGGAAGGGAACGGATGCTGTAGCGATATCGAATTTTGATTCTTTGGATGTCCATTCTTTGGACAGGAAGAATCGAGGCTATATGGACTTTATCCAGAAGGTTTCAATTGTGATTCCTGCTCTTTTGGTGCTTTTGCTTGGAATAACCGTTGCAATAAAAGATGATTACAGATTCTTTGTATTCCATGTAATGCTCGGAGGATTTATTTCTATTACGATAGGAATTCTTCTTTATACGTTATTTGTCCGTAAGGTGATTCTTAGGGGCGATTACCAGAATCTTTGGCCGAAGGGACTTGATCTTGAAGAAAAGGTCTATAAACCCGTCATTATAAAGATTCTTCCTAACGCGATAGGATTTGCGATGAGACTAATTGATGAAATGACAGATGGTATTGTTGCATTTTTGAGACGCACGATTTACAGTGACGCAAAGATTGAACCGGAATACAGGGAGGGAACGATATTTACACATATCGTCGGACACTTGGCTGATGTATTTAAAGCAATAGTTGAACATAGACCGGTCGAGTATGATGTTGAGCATAAACTTGCCATAAAGCACATGGAAGGAGAGGAGAATTCATCTATTCTAAGACGCTCACTTTCTTATGGACTGATTCTTGCCTGCCTTGGTATGTTTTTGATGCTTGGATTCATTTTGTATACGGTGTTTATAAAGTAGTTATTGTTGTTATATGATTTTTTGATATGTACGTATTTGTTAAGACTGGGTCCGGTGTTTATGCCGGACCTTTTTAAATGGGGGAATTCTCGCAAAAGTGCAGAGAAAGTGGAATTTGCGAGAAAAAAGAGGGCAGAGATTCTCGCAAAAGTGCAGGAAAAAGGGAGTTTGCGAGAAAAAGGGAGGGGGAATTCTCGCAAAAGTGCAGGAAAAAGGGAGTTTGCGAGAAAAAGAGGTAAGGAATTCTCGCAAAAGTGCAGGAGAAGTGGAGTTTGCGAGAAAAAGAAGTCAGAGATTCTCGCAAAAGTGCAGGAAAAAGGGAGTTTGCGAGAAAAAGAGGGCAGAGATTCTCGCAAAAACGCAGAGAAAGTGGAATTTGCGAGAAAAAGAGGGGAGAGATTCTCGCAAAAGGGCAGGAGAAGTGGAGTTTGCGAGAATACTGCTGAATAGTAATATGGTATAAAAAAGATCGTAGTCCGTTAGGACTACGATCTTTAAACAATCATTGGCGAAGTCAAAGGCCTTCAACATAAATGTCCGTGTAATATTAAAACTCACCAAGAAGTTTCTTTACGCTTGCAAGCTTTACACAAAGAACAAATACTTTTGATGCTTGTTCCATTTCCTCAGGACTGGGGAAAGAAGGCGCGATACGAATATTTGAATCCTCAGGGTCTTTTCCGTAAGGATATGTAGCACCTGCACCGGTAAGAACTACTCCAAGTTCTTTACACATTGCAACAATCTTCTTTGCGCAACCGGGCATTGAATTGAATGAGATAAAATATCCTCCTCTGGGTGCAATCCAAGTTCCGATTCCAAGATCACCGATTTCAGATTCAAGAGTATTAAGAACAGCTTCAAACTTAGGACGAAGAATATCACTGTGCTTCTTCATGTGTGCTTTAAGTCCATCCATATCCTTAAAGAATCTTACATGGCGAAGCTGGTTAATCTTGTCATGTCCGATTGTTTGAACGGTCATAAGCTTAAGGATGTTTTGAATGTTATTAACGGATGAAGCAATTGCAGCAACACCGGAGCCGGGGAAGCTAATCTTTGATGTGGAAGCAAAGATGTAAACCATATCAGGATTTCCGGCCTTTTCGCACTCGGTAAGAATGTTAAGAATGACATCCTGCTTATCGTCATAAAGATGATGAATACAATAAGCATTGTCCCAGTAAATTCTGAAATCCTCTGCTGCAGGCTTTAAGTTTGCAAATCTTCTTACGGTCTCGTCTGAGTAGCTGATACCTGTAGGGTTAGAATATTTTGGAACGCACCAAATTCCCTTAACTGCAGGATCGGAGTTAACGTACTTTTCAACAAGATCCATATCAGGACCATCCTCATAAAGAGGGATATTTATCATTTCGATTCCGAACAACTCAGTAATCTTGAAATGTCTGTCATAACCGGGAACAGGGCAAAGGAATTTAACCTTATCAAGCTTGCACCAAGGAGTTGCTCCGTTTACGCCAAAGGTCATTGAACGTGCAACCATATCGTACATAATGTTAAGGCTTGAGTTACCACAAATAATAACATTATCCTTCTCAACTTCCATCATGCTTGCGATAAGTCGTCTGCATTCGCCTATACCATCAAGGTCACCATAGTTTCTCGTGTCATTTCCAAGGATGGTGTTCATATCGGACCCGCTTGTGAGAGCATCAAGCATCGGCATTGCAAGTTCAAGCTGTGCTTTTCCGGGCTTTCCTCTTGCCATGTTAAGAGAGAGACCCTTTGCTTCTTCGGTTTTATACTCTTCCTCAAGGGCTGCCTTTACGGTGAGTAATTCATCTTTAGACATTTCTGTGTACTTCATGAGTTTTCACCTCGCTAATTTACTAAACACTAACATATCATCTTTTTTTGAAAAGTAAAAGTACAATTACGTTAAATTTTGTTCGATTTCTTTGGCTTTTTACGGGCATTTGTAACACAGAGTCATTAATAAAGGCAGTTTATGAGTATAACCATATTTCAATCGCTTCAATCACATCGGATATCTTTGAATATGTTAAAGGATATGACTGTGTTTCGTATGTACAAATCAGATTAATGTCGGGCAAGATATTGTTTGCAATATATCTCTCGGTTTTCTTGATATACTTTTTTTGATATCCGGGGTCATCCATCATTCCATAATGTTCCCAATATTTGACCTCACCGGTAGTTTCTTTGTAGATTGTGAAATCCGGATATTCTTCGAAAACAAAATCACCATTCAGAACAAGTTTTGCCTCATATCTGAAAGGAATATTTCTAAGGAAGAGTTCTCTGTCTATCATTGCTTCTGCTTTTGACCTAAGAAGGTGTCCGGAAGGACTCTCATGAATCAGTTTTTCAGGGTGAGCAGGGTTTGAGACAAATGGTTCACTTAGCCATAAGGCAGCCTTGGTATATTCGTGTACATCACCAGGAGATGGAGCATCCTTTAACAACTTTATGTATTTGTTGTCGTAAATGAGTCTACACTTATCATCTATTTTCTCTTTTCTTTTTTTAATTTCACTCAAAAAAAGAATTTCCTCTTCTGTTCTTTTTAACCTTGACTCATACTGATGTTTTTGAGCAAAAACGTTTGCAATTTCTTTTTTCGCTTTTGGAAGATATGTTCTGGTGTTGTTATCAATTAAATACCATCTTGCATATCCTCTGCTTTCATAAATTTCTAACCGACCATCAGGGAAATTGCTAAGAAGTTTTTGGTAATCTTCTTTTTCTTTCATTAATTTGTGAAGTCTTTCATCAAAATTGTCCAGCAATACAGCCTCCTTTGTAAGATAAATTCGCAGTAAAAATTGATTAAGCGAGAAAAATTCATATTGTACTGCACAAACTTTTGTAACTATGGTTGTTCATAAATAATGGGAAAACGGATTTCCGATTACGGAATTCCGAGATATGAACATTATAAGCCTCGTTTTAGAGGACGTCTACAAAAAGATTAAGACAAATATGATTATTGATGCAAAAGAAAGGCTTGTATGAAGAAACGAGAGGCTTTTTCTCGCAAAAAGGCAGGGAAAGTGGAATTTGCGAGAAAAGTAGGGCAGGAATTCTCGCAAAAAGGCAGGAAAACAAGAAATTGTGAGAAAAGGTTGTAGGAAAAGGATGAGAAAGAATAATCATGTTGTATAATGGATTATGTGAAAGAAAAATGAAAAGAGATCTTGTCGGATAGTTGTTTCAATAACAGAAAACAATGACGAAGGGAAAAGTATTTTGAACAAGTTGTTTCATTGGTTTAGGACAACTGAATTATGGATAAAAGCAGCTTTAATACTGGTCATAATGATGTGTCCCGGCTGCCTGATATTGATGATGGGAAGACTACCTTCAACAGTCGGAAGTGTCATTGGAGTAGCAGCGTTCTTGTTGTGTGTGATTTTAGTATTTAGATATGGACTTTATAAGAAGCTGATGACATATCTCTGGGCAGGCTTCTTTGTATGGATGATTGTGCAGGGAATTGTAGCCGAAGCGAAAACATTTCTGTGCGTATTTTCGACGATTCAGAGAAACTGGTATATTTGCACGCTTGCATTTATTGTTTTTTATATATCGGCAAAAGAAAGAAAACGAAACTATATAACATCAGTTCTATCTGTTTGGACGATATGTACAGTAGGCTACCTTTTGTTGTCTCTTGCAAGTGCGTGCGCGGAACTTTTCGTAGACGGTTTTGTTGGGAAGAATGCTCTTGGACATTTTACGGGAGGACGTTTGTCGGTTTTTGGAAATCCCAATTCAGTAGGAATTGTGGCTGCGACTCTTGTACTTGTTTCTTTGTGGAATAAAGTTACGTTAAGCCGAAGTGAAACGATAGTCATAAAAACTGTCGGAAAGTCAAACAGCAGGAAGCAAAGCCTTTTGGAAGATGTCGAAGCGTTTAAGAGTGATAGAATAGCTATCGGGAAGAAAAGACTTTCGGAAAACGAAGATTATAAAGAAAAACGAATTTTGACGGTTCTGCTTGAGATAATCTCGGTTGGAGGAATGATTGTGGGCGTGACAGCGCTAAGTTTTTCCCGCTCGAGAGGATCGATTGTCGCAACGGCGTTTGGAATTGCAACAATGGTATTTATATGTGTGTATAGCAGAAAATCTTTACCCGATGGAAAAAGTCAACCTACTAAGATAGGGGAAAGCCCGGATAAAAAAGATAAGAATGATTCGTACGTCGAAAAAGGTAAATTGCCCGAAACAGAGGATTCTACGAAAGATGGAAGAAACGTTTTATGTGCTGAAACAATCAAATACATCGGGGTCGATAGACAGACGAGAAAAGAGCAGAGAAGAGGAAATAGCAGCTCATATAATGAAAAACTGCATGTAACGCTTTCATTTGTGGTTGCGATTCTAACTTTTGTTATATCGATTCCTTTGCTGTTTGTACCAAAGCTGTCTTTTGACAGAATTGCGCCTAAGATTGCTTATTCGATCGGAGGAAAAGCAAAAGAAAGTGATGTTGCAAATAAGCTTGAAGCTTACGGAGTAACATACGCAATTGATACGCTTACAGACAGAACAAGCATATGGCCATCAACAATAAGAATGATGAACGAAAATCCGACTTCATGGGAATGGGGCAATTACAATCATAAATCGAGCAAGGTAAAAATCTATGATGTGTATGATGGACGCCCGGAGATAATGACATTTTCCGCGCACAACGGATACATACAACAGTTGTATCTGCATGGACCGGCCGGAACATCTATTTTGTTGATTCTATTTTTGTGGTGGACGGTGAAATCTGTCAAACTTGCTTTCGTGAAATATCCGAATGAAAGAAAAACATTACAGTCGGAAATCACGAGAGATTCGAATGAAAGAAAAACATCACAGTCGGAATTCACGAGAGATCCGAATGAAAGAAGGTCATCACAACCGGAATTTGTGAAAGAGCTGGGCGAAAGAAAAACATCACAACCGGAATTCGAGGAAGATCCGAATGAAAGAGAAACTTCAAAGCAGGCACTTGAAGAGAGATCGGGAGTAGGGACATTCGGCAATTCGACATTCGTAAAAAAGTCGGGGGCAGAAATATCCGGCAGACATGAGTCTGCAAGGACTCTTGATATAAAGAAAAAGATACCTCTTGCAGTAGTTACGGCTGCTATGATAAGTGCCATGGTGGAAGCATTTCTGTTTCCGGATTTTAATATTTACCCTATAACATTTTTCTATTTTGCAGCAATCGGAGTGATATTTGCCAACATGTCAGAAAGCAAAGAAAGAAGCACAAATAAATACGTATTCATTATTCCGCTGGTTTTTGTTGTCGTAACGATTGCCATTATTACCGGAATTAAGCTTAGTCGAAATGCGACGGACAGTGTATCGATGAATCTTCCTGTTCTTAAAGAGCAAAACGCCAATGATTATGTGAGACTGAACAATTATGTTACATCAAATATGATGTCATCGGATTACTGGATTGAGCTAAAGAAAAATAGTGGAGAGAATACTTCAGAAGCGCTTTTAATATATTCGGAGATTGCTGCCATCAACTATACAAACAGAAGGATGATTTCGACAGAAGGCGCTGAATTTGCGCTTAATGATGTTGGAACGGAATTCTATGTAAAAGTTGCAAAACAACTCATTGAAGATGTTGAAATAAAAGACATCGATCCTTCGAATTATATATATGAGGAAAAAGAAACTACCAAAGAATTCTGGGATACAATTAAAAAGAACGCAAACAAAGATGCGCTCACGGAAAGAATAACAACAAGATTTGGGTATTCGGTGACAAGAGATGTTCTTAAGCGATATCCCACGGATTGCAAGGTATATGAAAAAGAATCGAGCCTGTATTATGACGAACTGGCTCAGTCTGATTTGCAACCCTTTATGCCGGTCGCAGTTCTTCACGAATCTGCGGACGAAGAGTGGTACTATGTCATTACTTACGGTTATGGCGGCTGGACGAGAAAAGAAAATGTCGCGCTTTGCAGGACAAGAGACGAATGGATAGAACTTCAGGAGTGCGAAGATTTTATTGTAGTCACAGGAAAAGAATTGAGACTTTCGAAAGATCCCTATCAAGAAAGCCTGTCTGATTTGTCGGTTCCAATGGGAACAAAACTTCCTATTGTAAGTATTTCCGATGCTCCTGAAAGCCTTCATGACAGAATCGGCTACGGAAATTATATAGCAAAGCTTCCAAAAAGAGGAGAGGACGGATATACAGAGTATACTTATGTGCTTATTCCGACATCGGAAGATATAAGTCTTGACTATCTTCCTTACACACAGGAGAACGTGGCAGAGCTTACTTTCAAACATCTCGGCTCCGTATACGGCTGGGCCGGAGACAATTATTCTCAGGATTGCTCCGGATACGTTCGAGAGGTATATGCCTGCTTCGGGTTTGAACTTCCCAGAAGCGCAAAGGCACAGTCGCTTCTTTCAGGAGTTGAAAATATTGACGTCAAAAGAAAATCCATAGAAGAGAAAACAGATATACTTAAAACCGCGCCAATCGGAACGATGATTTATTTCCCGGGACACATAATGATGTACGTGGGAACAGTTGACGGAGTTCCATACTGTATCAGCTCGGTCGGCGACTTTTCAACAACAGAACTTGGCAAAGGAAATGTTGTTGACGTTAATACGGTTATTCTCACAAACATGGCAGATACAACGAGAGGAAGCGGGCTTTCATGGATTGAGGCTACGGAGAAAATCATCATTCCGTAGGAAGTTTTCATGAGCACAAGATTTTTGGCATTTATGAAGATACTGCAAAACAAAAAGAGTTCCCAAAAGGAACTCTTTGATTGAGCGGAGTCGGAGGGATTCGAACCCTCGTGCCCAAAAGGGCAAACGCATTTCGAGTGCGCCCCGTTATGACCGCTTCGATACGACTCCGTATATGATTTATAACTATGCCATTATAGAATATGTAGCGATGAAATGTCAATCTTAAGAGAAAGAGGATCGTTACTATATCGCAGTCAGAGATTATACACAATGTATTACAGACAAGCCGTATGTTGCAATTATGCAAAAACTGTGATTTGTGACAGAGCACCGTCATGTGAGGCAGGTCACAAGGCCGGTGACGGTAAAGCAAGAAAAGAATATACAGCCTGTAGACAAAAGCTTGTTACAATATTACAATTATCGCGGAAATAGTGGAATTAGGTGTGTTTAGGGGTACGAAACATGAAAAGAAATCCATGCTATGAGCTAAAAGAAATCGCAGGACATTATTATCTTCTTCCTTTCGGACAGGCAGCAGCATATCTTCAGTTTGATATGGAAGTAAATGAAGTAGGAGCCTTTATTTGGAGATGCCTTGAGAAGGATGTAACGCCTGAGGATATTGTGAAGGCGTGTCTTGAGGAGTATGAATGCTCTGATGATGATGTGTCAAGAATCGATACGGTTGTGAAAAAGTACATCGATATGCTTGATAAATATAAGCTCTTGATCTATGGTCAGGAGCTTTTAGAGGGTGAGAAGCCTTACGGAATCGAGCAAAAGAAGATTTCGCGAAATGAGTGTGAGCATGTGATTACGGGACTTCTTCGAAATCCCGGGAAATATAGCCATGCTAAATACTATACAATTGCAGGTATCAATATATGCATAAAGTCGGACTGTCCGATTGAACTAAAACTTATGGAAGCCTTTGAAGTAAATGCTCCGATGTCCGGAATCGGGCAGACCATTTACATTTCGTCAGAAGAAGAAGAGGACGCGCTTTTCTTTGGAGCAGGAAAATCCCATTTGGCTTTAACAGACGATAGTACGCCCGGAGCACTTATTATAGACAGCGCAGAAGTAACGGCTATACAAACAGACTATGGATTCAGATTCGAGTATGCGGATTACATATTTGTTAAGAGTATGCATATTAGCGATTCAGGGAAAGAAGTTATTCTTTTTCATAAAGAAGGAAGTCGTGTGGCAGTTGATTTTGAAATTTTCCAGGCGCTTAGAAATCCTTTCCTTTTCTTAGCGCAGGAGATGGGAATTGTTGCCGTTCATTCTGCTTCCATATTATATAAAGGAAAGGCTGTGCTTTTCTCAGCAAAGGCTCAGACAGGAAAATCGACACATTCAAATTTCTGGCGTGAAAAAGAAAAAGTTGATGTCTTAAACGGAGATGTGAACCTTTTGGGTGTTATGGACAGTCTTGTATATGTGTACGGAACTCCCTGGTGCGGAACATCCGGAATATATACCGACAGAACGGTTCCGCTTGGAGCAGTTGTATTTCTTAAGCAGGGTGAGGAAAACCAGGTAATAGAAATCAGTGAGGATTCCAAGGTTACCAAACTTTCGAGAAGAATTCTTTCGCCGGTATGGACAAAAGAACAACTTGAAAAAAGAGTTGAGATTGCTAAGAGAATTGCTGACAATTCGTTAATGTGCGAGTACTATTGTGTTAACAATAATTCTGCAGTTTACAAAATCAGAGATTACATTGATAATATGTGAAATATTGCGGTTTTGTTAGAATTAGTTCAATTAGTTGACAGTTTGTTATGTTACCGTTATCTTTTAAGATAGTGTAATGGTGTGAATATTAGTAGGAGACTTTTATGAAAAAACAGTTTTCAGATCCGTTTATAGTTCAGATGGATATCGCAGATACTCAGGCAGGTATTGTAGCAGCAGCAAGTTCAGTACCTTCTACACCTATTGTTCCTCTTGGTGGTGGCGGTTGGACAATAACCTGTGACTATAGAGGCCATAATACAGGTTCTCATTCTGAGGTTAATATTTTCCTTTCCTATAATGGAGGGACAACAGGCACAGATGTTCTCTGTATGTCGTTTGTCATGCTCAACGGACTTAAGCTTGATTATATTAAGGATACAGGAAATTCTCATAATGTCAGAGTCGTTGATTACAACGAAGGTGGCTTCAGACTTACCGGTGAGTTTTATCACAATTCTACGGAGACAAAAGATTTCAATATTCAGATTGTTGTTAAGAACGGACCGATTCACCCCGAAACCAAGCATAAAGGGGCTGCCGGCGTATCTGGTGTATACCAGCCTTGTGATGTTAAGTGCATTTCTTACACAGCATTATAATTCCTGCACTTGATATTTTGGATGTAATAGCCGACAATAATTACATAGGATACTATTTACGCATCACTATCCTTAGTGGTGCGTTTTTTTCGCAGAAAAAAGAAACCGATGGCTTATCGGATTTAATATTTCTGGCCGGTTAAAGACAAACAGTAAGGCTAAAGGATTAGAATGGGCAAAAACGTCAGGTACTATGCCAACAGAATAAAAGAAGGCCGTATAAAAGAACTTGTAGCTCAGATTAAATGGATATACAGGTATGCGGCTCCGCATAAGTTTTCGGTTGTTTTGTATACGCTGCTTGGATTGTCGGGCACGGTTGTATCTCTTATAAGCAGCCTTGTGTCAAGGGATTTGGTAGATATTATTACAGGCCATAATACAGGGGCTGTGATTTCAACGTTTTGTATAATGCTTGGAACAAGTCTGGGAAGTATTGGCATAGGACAGATTTCGGCGCTACTTTCTACAAAAATCAGTATTAGAATTGATACAGAAATAAAGGCAGAATTGTTTGATGAGATAATGGTTATCGAATGGGAAGAACTCAACAAATTCCATTCAGGCGATCTTGTTTCAAGATGGAGTGGGGATACTTCGAGAATATCATCTGGAATTCTTACAATGTTTCCTAACCTTATAATCGGACTGTTTAGATTTGCATCTTCTTTGACACTGGTTGTTAAATATGATGCTTCTTTTGCAATATTTGCCCTTGCCGGAATTCCGATAAGTATCATTATTTCAAGGGAAGCCATGAACAGGCTTCAGAAGAGTAATATGAGTACACTTGCAATATCTGCCGGAATGTCGAGCTTTAATCAGGAGACATTTTCGAACCTTCAGACGGTTAAGGCATTCGATCTTGTTCCTTTATATTCGAGAAGATTAAGAGAACTTCAGAAAGAATATGCAAGGGTACAGCTTAAATACCAGAAAAGTGCAGTAGTAAATGCGATAATTCTTTCGCTTGTATCGATGGTTCTTTCGTTTGCTGCACAGGGCTGGGGAATTTACAAGGTATGGAGCGGAGCGATTACCTACGGAACTATGACAATGTTTATTTCACTTTCGAGTAGCCTTTCGGGAACGGTTAACGGACTTGTAAGTCTTATTCCGCAGGCGCTCGGAGTTGCAAACTCCTCAAAGAGACTCATGGATTTAACGAAGCTTCCAAAGGAGGATTACTCTCAAAAAAATGAGGTTGCTGAATTTTTTGAGAAGCATAGGAGTGAAGGTGTTGGAGTAAGTGTAAGAGATGTTACATATGCTTATCCCAAGGGCGAGAACGTATTTGAAAACGTCCATGCGGATGCACATCCTCATGAAGTAGTTGCTTTTGTCGGTCCTTCGGGTGAAGGAAAAACAACAATGCTTAGATACCTTCTTTCTATTATCAGAGCTAAAGAAGGAAAAGGATATATATGCGCCGGTGATTCAACTCCCGAGACAAGTGATGAGAATGTTTCGCTTACTGCATCGGCAAGGCAGCTTTTTGCATATGTTCCGCAAGGAAACACAATGTTCTCGGGTACAATAGCACAGAATCTTCGTAACGTAAAAGAAGATGCAACGGATGAGGAAATAATAGAAGCTTTGAAAATGGCCTGTGCCTGGAAGTTTGTTGAAAAGCTTCCGGAGGGAATCAACAGTACCATTCAGGAGCGAGGCGGAGGATTTTCGGAAGGTCAGTCGCAGCGTCTTTCCATTGCAAGAGCACTTATTCGCAAGTCACCGATTCTTCTTTTGGATGAAGCAACTTCGGCGCTTGACATCGCAACGGAGAAAGAAGTGCTTAAGAATATTATGAGCGATGACTATCCGCGTACGTGTATTGTTACTACGCACAGACCATCTGTGTTGCATGCATGCACGAGGGTATATTCCATAAGTGATAACAGGTGTACTTTGCTGGGTTCAGAAGAAATTGAAAAATTAATTAAAAGTTTTTGAACCTTTTTCTGAGAACCGTTAGTCTTTATAGATGTGAGATAAAAAAGATGCGATTTGATTGAAAAATTCCTTAGATGAAGGTATTATTTTAAGGTACATCCTTAGGTAAGAGGGAGAATAAAATGAAAAAGAGCAGATTAATCAGAAAATTACTTACATTCAGCTTTTCGATTTGCTATCTCGGAAGTGTTTTCTACGGCGACACAATGACAATTAAAGCAGCCGCAGACGCAGCAATTGAACAGCCTGTTGCAGAACCTGTTGAGATTTCACAGGACGCAATCGACGGAATGTTAAGCGAAATCGTTGCTACAACGTATGAGCTCGAAGAAGGTGAAGAACCCGGCAAAGGCGAAGAACCCGGCGAAGGTGAAGAACCCGGCGAAGGTGAAGAGCCCGGCGAAGGCGAAGAACCCGGCGAAGGTGAAGAGCCCGGCGAAGGTGAAGAACCCGGCGAAGGCGAAGAACCCGGTGAAGGTGAAGACTCCGGCGAAGGCGAAGAACCCGGCGAAGGTGAAGAACCCGGCGAAGGTGAAGAACCCGGCGAAGGTGAAGAACCCGGTGAAGGTGAAGAACCCGGCGAAGGCGAAGAAGCCGGCGAAGGTGAAGAACCCGATACTCCCGTGATTGTAAATGAGCCTAAGAAGGTTGACTTTTACGTTTTGAATCAGGCTGAGTTTGGAAAGATTAAGAACGAAATAACAGCTGACAATACATTCACATCAAATGACAATCGTCTATTTACAAGAGCTAAGATTCTCAGAAACGCAAGCATTAGTTTTGATGATGTTGTAAACAACGCTAAAGGCGACTTGGCAATCATTGATACATATGTAAAGACCGGCAGACTTACACTTACACTTCCTGAGGAAGATGCAAATAAAAAGTCGATTGCAGAGTATTTAGGACAGTACAAGGAATATTCCGAAGCAGGTGTTGAGAGAACAATCGAGAACATTGCAGGTTCCAAGGTCAACCTTATGGTTACCTATTATGGTGAGCAGAACAACGGTGTTGCAACAGGAAACGTTGTATATGCTACAAGCGAGAATATTGATTGGTACGTTCTTAAAGATGTAAACGATGCTAATGGTTACTGGCACATCGATGGTTTCTATAATAAAGCAAAGGTTTATGTAGCAGATCAGTACAAAAACTTTGGAACACAGATTTCCAAGACTTATGACGGAACAGATAAGACTGCAGATGTAAGAACAACTGTTGAAGGCGCTACATACGCAGCAGATGATATGCTTCCCGGTAATTTTGTAATAACTGAGATTAAGTATTACAATGCTAACGGCGAAGAAGTAACGGAGCTTACTGAAGAAGGTACTTACAAGGCAGTTGCTACAGTTAAGTATGTATATGATTACAAGGGAGATTATTTCTACCAGGATTTCTACTATGACAGCGTATTGTTCCCTGTAGAGTTCCCTATAGTAATTTCAACAGTAGCACCCGGCCCTACACCCGGACCAACTCCCGGACCTACACCTCAGCCGACTCCCGGACCTACACCTCAGCCGACTCCTGAGCCTACACCTCAGCCGACTCCTGAGCCTACACCTCAGCCCACACCCGGTCCCGAAGCAACACCTACTCCAACCCCTACACCTGAGGTAATTCCGGTTCCGGTCAATACACCTGAAGTTACACCTGAACCCGAGGTGGTTCCTGTTGTTAATGTAGTAGAAGAACCTGTTCCCGAAGCAAATGCTGAGACGCCCGAAGAAGTTGTTGACATTGATGATCCTGCAACTCCTCTTGGAAGCGGAGATCTTGTAATCGGTGAGGGCGAAGTTCCGCTTGCAGGCACAGATGATGGTTGTTGGATTCACTGGCTTATCATGATACTTACAGTTGTTGATGCTGTTTATACAATTATTCAGGCAATCAGAAACAACAAGAAGATTAAAGAACTTAAGAATGGTACAAAAGAAGAGGATGCAGAATAAGGAGGATGTAATGATGAAAAAGCAGAATACATTGAACTGGTCACTTACAATTGTTTTTCTTATTGCACTTATTGTGTGTGCTTTCTTCTGGAAGTGCTTCACTCTTGATTTGATTGTTACAATCATTGCAGTTGTTGTTGCATTTGCCGGATCAATCCTTCTTGCTTCTCAGAACAAGAAGATTAAAGAGCTTACAGAAGCTGCAGCACCGGCTACAGAAGAATAAGAAATAAATTGATTTATAATCCGGAGGCTTTGCTATGAAGCCTCCGGATTTTGTGTTATAATAACATATTATCGGTTATTATACCCTAATGTTAGATTTCGAGGGTTAATAAGCCAAATAACTTATCAATCAGTCAAACGAGAGAGAACAGATGGAATTAGAAGAATTATTTACTCCGGTACTTGAGAAGTTACCGGCATATGCCAATTCTCATATGTATGACGTGGTTTCCTATGAAATCGGCCTTATTGCTATGATTTTTGTGGCCTTCATAAAGGACCCGTTGAAAAAGCTTATGCTTAAATGGGCAGGTCCCGATAATATTATGGGATATCGAAGACGCAACATGCTTATTGCACTTCTTGCGATGACTGTAAGTGAAGTGCTGTTTCAGATTTTTGCACACTTTTCACCCACAATAGAGCCTATAACCTGGTGGACGCTTATTGTAGCACTTGCCCCTGTTGCTTATTACACAATAATTGAACAATGTACGAAGCACTGGGCGGGCAGAGTGATGACGCTTGTAATAATCGTTGTCTGTGTGGTAGCAAATAAGTACTACTGCCTTGTTAATATGAATCATCATAAGATGTGTTATGCTATTAAGATGATGGTACTTGTATTCGGTGTTGCCGGGTTAACAGGTCAATTCTTTTTCAAAAAGAAAGAGAAAGCTAAGGAGGAAATAAAGTAATGAAGATAGCTGTAGCAGGTACAGGATACGTAGGATTATCCATTTCGGTGCTTCTTTCACAGCATCATGAGGTTACATCGGTAGATATAATTGAGGATAAGGTTAAACTTATCAACAGTAAGAAGTCTCCCATTCAGGATAAAGAAATTTCAGAATATCTTGAGACAAAAGAATTAAATCTTAAAGCTACTACAGATGCAAAGGCAGCTTATAAGGATGCGGAGTTTGTTGTAATTTCGACTCCCACCAACTACGATCCAAAGCTTAATTACTTTAATACGGAATCTGTTGAGAATGTTATAGAGACTGTTCTTGAGGTAAATCCTAAGGCAGTCATGGTAGTAAAGAGTACTGTCCCTGTAGGATATACTCAGAAGATGCGTGAAAAGTACAAGACAGAGCGTATTATCTTTTCTCCCGAGTTTTTAAGAGAAGGAAGAGCTTTATATGATAATCTCTATCCTTCAAGAATCATCGTAGGTGTTGAGAAGGATAATGACGAGATGGTAAAGGCAGCTAAGACTTTTGCTGACCTTCTTGCAGAAGGTGCGCTTAAGGATGATGTTCCGAAGCTTCTTGTTAACTCAACAGAGGCAGAGGCAGTTAAACTTTTTGCAAATACTTATCTTGCACTCAGAGTTTCTTTCTTTAACGAACTTGATACTTATGCAGAAATGCGTGGACTTAATACAAAGGATATTATTGAAGGTGTATGTCTTGATCCCCGTATCGGTAATCATTACAACAATCCTTCTTTTGGTTACGGTGGTTATTGTCTTCCCAAGGATACGAAGCAGCTTCTTGCAAACTATCAGGATGTTCCCGAGAACCTTATCGAAGCAATTGTTGCTGCAAACTCCACAAGAAAGGATTTTGTATCCGAGAGAATTCTCGAGCAGGCAGGCTACTATGAAGGTACTCACGGAAGAGACGGCACACCCGGTAATAAGGTTATCGTCGGTATTTACAGACTTATCATGAAGGCTAATTCCGATAACTTCAGACAGTCGAGCATCCAGGGTGTAATGAAACGTCTTAAGTCAAAAGGTGCCGAGATTGTTATATTTGAGCCGACTCTTACAGAGGACGAGTTCTTCGGAAGTAAGGTCATCAAGGATTTTGATGAGTTTAAGAAGATGTCCCAGGTTATTGTTGCAAATCGTTTCCAGAGCGAACTTGAGGACGTAAAAGAAAAAGTTTACACAAGAGATATTTATTCAAGAGACTAATTCAGGGAGGCTGCGAACGTGGCAGATTCAGTTCAGAATATATATATCATTGGTTCAAAGGGTATTCCGGCCAACTACGGCGGTTATGAATCCTTTGTAGACAAGCTTACATTTTACAGAAAATCCGACCGTATTAAATATACGGTTGCATGTGTGGTAGAACCCGAAAAATGGGATGCAGAGAAAGAAAAGACTTTTGTATATAATGATGCCGAGTGCTTTAACATTAAGTTTAAGAAAATCGGACCTGCAAGGGCGATTTTTTATGATGTGGATGCGTTTAAGCACTGTATTGAGCTCATTAAAAATGACAAGGTTGAGCATCCTATAGTATATGTTCTTGCATGCAGAATGGGTCCTTTCTTCAAAAAGTATGTGAAACAGGTTCATAAACTCGGAGGTCAGGTATTTGTAAATCCTGACGGTCATGAATGGAAGCGTGCGAAGTGGAGTGCTCCCGTAAGGAAGTACTGGAAGTTTTCGGAGAAGCTTATGGTTAAGAGCGCAGATCTTCTGATTTGCGATGCAAAGGCAATCGAAAAGTATATACATGAGGAGTATCCTCAGTATAAACCCAACACCACATTCATTGCATACGGAGCCAATATCAATAAATCTGTTCTTTCCGACAATGATGAGAAGCTCATAAATTGGTATAAGGAAAAGAATGTTAAGGCAGGCGAGTATTATCTTGTGGTAGGCCGTTTCGTACCCGAGAACAACTACGAGACAATGATTCGTGAATTTATGAAGTCAAATACAAAGAAAGACTTTGTTCTCATTTCAAATGTTGAAAACAATTCTTTTTATGCTGATTTAAAAGCAAAGACCGGATTTGATAAGGATTCGCGTATCAAATTTGTGGGAACAGTATACGACCAGGAGCTTCTTAAGAAAATCAGAGAGAATGCTTACGGCTACTTCCATGGTCACGAAGTAGGAGGCACAAACCCCAGCCTTCTTGAGTCACTTGGAAGCACTGATTTGAATCTTCTTTTGGATGTATGCTTTAACCGCGAAGTAGGTGCTGACGGAGCAATCTACTGGTCAAAAGAAGACAGAGCACTTGCAAATCTCATCGAAAAGGCTGATGCCATGACGACGGAAGAGATTAAAGCAATGGGTCAGAAAGCAAAGGCTCGAATTACATCCGAGTACAGCTGGGACAAGATTGTTACCGATTACGAAAATGTATTTTTGAAATAAAGTGACGTTTCATAAGGAGAGAGTTGCTTTGAAGATTTTAATGGTCAATAAGTTTTTCTACATAAAGGGCGGAAGCGAGACTTATTACTTTGCACTTAAGAGACTGCTTGAGAGTAAGGGACATGAAGTAATTGATTTTTCAATGAAGGACCCAAAGAATTTTGAGTCCCCTTATTCCGAATACTTTGTCGATGCTGTTGACTATAACGGAGAGACAGGGGCCAAAGAAAAGCTTAGAGCTGCGATGAATATCATTTATTCGAAGGAAGCCAAGCGTAAATTTGAAAAGCTTGTCATCGACACAAAGCCCGATGTTGTTCACCTTCATATTTTCCAGCATCAGCTGTCTCCTTCAATACTTGATATATGTAAAAAATATAACCTTCCTGTAGTATACACGGCGCACGATCTTAAGATGCTATGTCTTAATTACGTGATGATGACTCACGGAAAAATCTGTGAGAAGTGTAAAGGCGGACATTACATTAACTGCGCAAAGCAAAAGTGTGTAAAGGACAGTTTTGCCAAGAGTATGATAAACGTATGCGAAGGATATCTTCATAAATGGCGTAAAAGCTATGATGCTATTGACAGGATTGTCACTCCAAGTGAGTTCTACCATAGGAAATTTCTTGATTTCGGAGTCGCTCCGGAGAGAGTGTTGCATCTTGCAAATTTTTTGGACAGAGAGAGACCGGAGGTTAATCCGATTGAAAACGGGGGAAAGTATTTCCTTTACTTTGGAAGATTATCAAGGGAGAAGGGTATCATGACCTTGATTCGCTCCTATGAGAACTACAGGGAATCCGGTGGAGAAGCACTTCTTTACATAGTTGGAAACGGTCCCTGTATGGATGAGATTTCAACATATGTTAAGGAAAAGAATCTTGAAAGTATATCACTTTTGGGATTTAAGAGCGGACAGGAGCTTATAGATATTGTTGGAAACGCTAAGGCGGTTATTCTTCCTTCCGAATGGTATGAGAACGGACCGTACTCGGCAATTGAGGCAATTCAGTGCGAAAGACCGGTCATAGGATCGGAGCTTGGAGGAATTCCGGAACTTATAGACGGAAACGGATATATATTCAATCATGGGAATGTTGAGGAGCTGGCAGAGCTTCTTTTGAAATTCCCTGAGACAGGAACAGCAGAACATACGGAATTTTGCAGAAAGTCCGGAGAACTTTTTAATAAAAATCATGTTGCATCGGCTCATTACCCTGTACTTGAAAGGGTGTACAACGAGGCGATTGCGCTTCACAAAAAGAAAGGATAAACGTGAAGAAAAAAAGTTTATTATTATTACTTTGCATATTTCTTTTGACTCTTACCGCGTGCGGACAGCAGCCCACGGACTATTCGGCGTGGATACCTTCAAAGGATCTTTCTGAGATAGCAAAAGAAAAAGAAGAAAAGGAAATTTTCATTTACAGAAACGAGATAGACGGTTCCAAATATAAGGACCCTTCGAAGCTTACGGAGGAACTATTAAACGGAGACATATCAGTAGTTGAGGACATATATACCAATCAGTTGATAAAGGGAGCATGCCTTGATTTGTCGGAAGATATTGCTTCAAAGAGAACTGTTATTTATGTGTCATCGAGTACAGGTGATGACAGAAATAACGGGTTATCACCCGAGAAAGCAAAGAAAACACTTCCCCAGTATACGGGAATGACAACGATTGCCGTGCTTTTAAAATGTGGAGACATATTCCAGATGGACGGAATGTTCGGCATTGATACGGAAGCAATACTTGGCTGTTACGGGGAAGGATCAAGACCTATACTTGATTTTACAAAGCGTATTGAGGATCCGTTTGTGAGAGTGAGGGGCTCTGAAAATGTGTGGGCAGTTGATCTTTCCAAGAGTGAATTTTGCGGAAAGAGCGTAAAGGAGAATATTAACTTCGGCCAGCTTATTATTGACGGAGTATGTAACTGGAAAAGAGCGCTTCCTCCCGAGACAGGAAACGATCCTTCTGACTATGTTACATATCTTGAAGAGTTAAACGATAATGTATGGATTCCCGATCCCGAGCACGGAGTTTTATATCTATTCAGTGAAAAAGATCCTAACGAATCAGAGGTAAGAGTTGCCGTTGCCAAGCATGGACTCAGCATTCAGAATGCTAATAATGTCATTATTTCTGATCTTGAGATATATGGCGCAGGGGGAGATGCGCTTGCTATTGCTGACAGTACAAACATTACTGTATCGAATTGTTTCTTCCAAAATGTAGGTGGTGCTCAGTACAATTCTTTAGTAAAACGTCGCGGTAACGGTATTCAGGTAACCGGTACGGTAGAGAATGTTAATATCCAGTACAATTTCTTTGATAAAGTATTCGCCTGCGGATATACCAATTCCGGCATTGAAGTAACCGATTATCAGAACAGTGTTCACGTGACCAACAATATATTCAGAAGATGCTATACCGGTATTGAAAGTGTTACCGATGCCGATTGTATAGCGGGAAGTATGGATACTGTATATGACAACAATATCATAATTGACATGTGTGATATTACAAATCCCGATTATCCTGTATACATAGATAATAAGGCTGCAATAATCGATAAAAATGTAGTGAATAAGTCATACCATTATGATAATGATTACGAATTTATATGCTCTGCGAATATTACTAACCAGTTAAACGAAGGATCCTTATCCTTTACCAACAATGTATGCTGGGGAAGTGACAGATTTCTTTTAAGGTTTAATGCAGACTACGGTTATCCTGCAATGACAGGCACATATGTGTATGAGAATGTCGACTCGGATAAAGTGTGTCTATTTGATATACGAGACAATGAAGCAATAAGCACTTATGTGAAGACACTTGCCAATGAGGAGCTGACAGAGGATATTACAGTTTACAAATTTGGTAAAGACGAAGAACATGTCTATGAGATTGCCGATGAAGCGAAAGCACATCTTACGGATTGTTTTAAAAGAATGTTTTTAAAATAAAAAATAGAGAAAATGCCCGTGGGCAATACTCACGGGCTATTCTTACAAGGGGTGGCTATGAAAATAAAGAGAATATTTGATGCATTACTGGAAAAGACCATTGCTTTGGCGTTTGCTGTAAGTATTGGTCTTATTTTGTTTCCTGCAAAAGATGCTTATGCAGCCACAGAGCAGCAGAAGGAAGCTTATACTCAGGAATTAAGGCAGATGTTATATAGCGTTGATGAGTCTGTTCACAATGTTTATCAGTATAGGGTCACTTATAAGGATGCGCAGCAGATATTTGAGAACATGAAGGAAAACACAGAAGACAAGTGGATTATTGCCTCATATAATATTAACCTTTACATTTCATATACGCTCAAAGGTCAGTATGTTAATAATATTCAGTTTGTTAATATGGATGAGGATGTTTTGAACCGTTACAGTGTTCTTACAAAGAATGTTGAAAAGATTAAAGCAGGCATTGAGCCCGGGATGGGTGATATTGATAAGCTTATATATCTTCATGATGCAATTGTTGATCTTGCTTCTTATCAGTTTGTCGGATATCAGTCATATGGTGCCGGCGGAATTCTTGGGGAGAATAAGGGTGTATGTGCCGGTTATACATATGCGCTTAATCTTCTTCTTACAGATCAGGGAATTCCTGCAGTTTACTTAAGCAATAAGGATATTGACCATGGTTGGAGTGTTGTTTATATAAATGGAGACTGGTATCACGTAGACGCAACGTGGGATGATACAAGAAGCTCTGTTAAAGGTGTAGCTTCACACAGATTTATGCTTAGAAACGATTCTGAGTTTTCTGCGCCCGGAAATGACTCTCATGCAGGAAACTGGAGAATTACCACGGTTAATTATGATGTGCCCTGTACTTCCACAAAATACACTAATTGGTATGTTCATGATATAACAGGGAAGATGGCTTACGAAAACGGATACTGGTACTATGTTGACAGGAAGAGTAACAGTATAAAGCGAAATACCGCAGAAGGAGGAGCAGAAGAAACGATGCTTAACGGCTCCGGAATGTCAACTATTACACTGGTTGATGCAACACCGGAAGGTATTACTTACAAGATATCCGGACAGACAAAAACAATCGGATATGAACCGGAGAAAGCTCCCGGACCTTCAGAGGAAACTCCGATAGCTCCGACAAATGCTGTAGAGGTGACCTTCTACATAATTCCTTATGGTAATACGTCTTATATCAATGCGGGAATCGGTTATATTAACGGTGATGATACTACAAAGGACGGTTCGACGGTTCAGAGCCGTATAATATCAACGCCGGATATGTCAAAATGGGTTTCTGAAGATGAGATAATTGAGTGGACAGCCATTACCAAGTCGGGATCGGGAAGACGTTTTGTAAAAGGGAATGTAGTAAAGAAACCGGTAGAAGAGGAACCGGTTGTAGAAGAGACTCCCGTAGATATGTCAAATGCAGTCGAAGTAACATATTATATTATTCCATATGGTCAGACTGCATATGTTAATGCAGGAATGGGTTATATAGATGGAGATGCTACCACGAAGGATGGCTCAAAGGTTCAGGGACGTATACTTGTAATGCCTGATTTTTCAAAGTGGGTTGGAGCAGATGAAAAGATTGAATGGACAACCATTACCAAGTCAGGATCGGGAAGACGTTTTGTAAAGGGAACGGTAGTAAAAAAATAAAAAGAATATTAGATTAAAAAAGGGTCTGCTTTAATTAGCAGGCCCTTTTTGATCAGCAGATATACATGCGATAATCACATCTGATTCAAATCTGAAGAGGCATATTGACCGGCAATGATTCTCGATTGCTCAATTGTGCTGTCAATAAGTGAACAGCGAAGAAGCGCGGCGAAGAAACAGTCAAAAAGAGCAGATTCTTCAGTAGTTTTAGGAGCACCGGAAGCAATCCATTTATCAATCTCATCAAAATTCAGATATTTACTCCATTTTTCTCGATTGAGATATTTCATAAACTGACTTCTCAAACCATCATATATTGTGTACCAGCTGGGATCTTCCTCAAAGTTCTGTAAGCTTCCGTCCATCTTTCTATCAGACAGGTACAAAGACCTTGGAAGTATATCCTTGAACGCTTCCCTATAAATCCAACGATTGATCTTGCCTCGGTTGTAAAGATACCTTGGAATAGACAGAGCATAGTCTATTGCACGGTAATCAAGGAAAGGGGTCATATATCTGATTTGCGAATAAGAGCCAAAGAGAGTCATTAAGTCAAGTCTGTTACGACTTCCCCCTTGTTTGACATATTCGACAGGATCAAACATGAAAAAGTGAGAGGGCGCTTTCACGTAGCTCATCTTCTCGCAAAATGTACTGTTTAAGAGAACAGCTGTTTCGGTGCTAAAGGTTGCTGCTGACGAGAACAGTTTTCTTTTCACAACGGAATCGTTGTATAGAGATTTTACAAATCTAATAATGCGCTTTCTGCTTCCGTTTGTTGAAGACCAAAGAGCACGAAGATAATGGTAGTATTCTTTGTGATATAAAAGCTCATAAATATCAGAACGGTGACTGACGCCTTCATCTCCGCCATGTCCGGAGAAAACAACTTTTGAGCCTTGCGCAGATACATAGTCAAGAGCGTCGCACATAGGAAACGTGTTTACATACGGAGGCAGAACGTTTCTTACAGTAAAAGGAATAGCTTTGTTAAAGTCGATTCCCAAAGATTTCATGGCATTTGCAAGGTTGCTGGAGGTACCATCGCTTTCCATACGTCTTCTGAATGTACAGGTTATTTTTTCCTGATTACAAACGTCGATGACTTTCTTTCGCTCGTCATGTTCAGCAAGAGGAACGTCATCGGGAGAATACGACCATGAGAAAAAGATGCCCTCTCTGCCAAGACGGTTAATTAATATATCTATGACGCTGGAATCTAAACCACCTGATAATTCTGCACCAATCTTTCCATCAAAAACATCCATACGAATTTTAATTGAATCTTCAATAATATCGCGAAGTCTTTTGCAATAATCGGAATCTGATTTGAGGCGGATTTTCTTTGAACCGGGTTCCCAATATAACTTTGAAACATGAGATAACGTGTCAGAAGATAAGTCAAAAGTAATATATCCGGCAGGCGGAACGCAGAGGATAGAAGAA
Organism: Lachnospiraceae bacterium; assembly: GCA_045627845.1. Lineage (GTDB taxonomy): Bacteria > Bacillota > Clostridia > Lachnospirales > Lachnospiraceae > UBA1258. The sequence continues at coordinate 92,953 of JAZQOL010000034.1, forward strand.
AATTCTGTTGCCGTTTCGCTCATGTAAGCATATCCGCTTAATGATTTATAGAGCCATTCTTCGTTAACCGTAATATCTAATTCGGAAATGGCAGTGATGCCACGTATGTCTGTAGAAAAGAACAATTGACTGTCTTTGCAATAATAAAATAATGTTCTTGTTCCAAGATGATTTCTGAAAAGAGTGAGAGTGTTGTCAGTGGAATTATATATTGCACCGGCAAAGTCACCGTTAACTTCTTTAAGAGAATCCATCCCGAAGGAAGAAATATAGTAAGCTAGAAGCTCTTCGTCGGAAAGGGAAGCAGCATTTTTTACGGAAGATAATCTGTTAATGAGATGATTGCGGTTGAATAAAATTGAATCTATGACAAAGAATTTGTTATCAAGACTTATTACGGAGTTTGAAAGGGTCGGTGAATTAGTGAGATGTTCATAGCAGCAACCTAAAGAAATGCTTTCTGAAGAATAAAAATCAAAACGGTTTCTTCCGTAAAAGGAGTTCCATACACGCATTATAGGGAGCCGAGAAAAAGATTTGTTGTTTATATAGTGACCAAATATTCCGCTCAAAGAAAATACCTCCTTAAAGATGTTGCATACAATAGTATTTTATCAAAGAAAGATGTTATCTGCAAAAAAAACCCCTTGTCGTTTTGACAAGGGGTAAGTAGAAAAATATCATGACTTCTTATCAGGATCAGGTGTATTCTCAACAGGCTTCTTGCAGTGGTTTTCACTGTCGTTGTGGATAATCCATGTTTCAAACCATGTATCGAAAAATCCATTCTCTGTCATTTCTACGTTAAGTTCAGCTACTTCAGGTGTGTTCCATTTCTTCATTTCATATTCCTCCTTAAACACTCTAAGCTTTATTACATAATGTAATATGCCATATGTGCATAAGAGGGACAAGAAAATAAACAAATCTGAAACAAATGTAACATTATTGTATGAATTTGTAACTTTCCATCTTCTCAAGAAAACTCATAACAGACTGTTCACATTCTTCACGTGAAACTTCATATTCCTTAAGAAGGTTATCGATAATCTCGTTGGGAGAAATTTCAGACTGAAGCATATCCCAAATATCGTTTCCGCAGCCTTTAATCAAAAAGTATTTGCCGGATTCGAAATCGACCATAACTTTCTCGCCATCAAGTTCGGTAACATTGATAGATTTAACAATTTTAATCTTCTTATCCTTATCCATAATTTATCCTCTCACTTATTTGCTGAATTTATCAACCGTGGCATAACCTGAACCGTTGCCACCGGTGATATATTTCTCTCCGACACGAAGCCAGGAGTGAGCGACCATCTTGTGACTCTCATCATAACCGCAACCAAGGTATAAGGTACTGTGAATACCTTTCTTGGCAAGAAGGGTCTGAGCTGTCCAGGCACGTACAAGGCATTTGCTCTCCCAGGAGGTTTTGCCACATACCTGATGAACGTTATAAGAAATCTTCCAGGCGTATTCGTAATTCTCTTCGGTGTCTGTGGGCTGAGATTCAACACCACGTTCGCCCCATTTGTCCTTTAACTTTTCTTTGTTGGTATAAAGAATCTGGAAACGATAAATAGCCGAATAATACCAGCACTGAAGAGATAACCATTTGTCGTTATTGTATCGAAAGAAACGATACACTCTTTTAAAAGGATTACGCATTGCCACCTCTGATGCCAAAAGATGGCTATATTATAGTACGTATTTCGCAAAAACACAATAAACAACGGCTTAAATACCTTTTTTTATGTGCATTTTTAATATATAATTCATTTTGTCGGAGCAGATATAAGAATATTTGAAGTGCGACACTTTAAAATAATTCAAATGACGGACGGAGATTGTATGGAATATCATTACAGAATGTACGGGCTTAAAATCATATCAGACAGAGAGATGGTGCAGCTTCTTACAGAGGAAAGAGCGTGCATACTCGACAGAGAAGAAGGCGTTAATAACAGTAATCTTCCTACCGTGCATATACATAAAGGGATTCCGAATTTTATAAGAGAGATTGAACTTTGTAAATGGTCGTTTGGACAGGAGGAAAGCTACCTTACCAATAATACGTGCAGAATGTATGTCAGAAATGGTGAGGAAATCGGCTACGAGCTTATACCCGAAGGCAAAGAAGAGGATCTTAATGCATTTCTTCTTGGCTATGGCATTGCGATGCTCATTATGCAACGAGGCATGCTCCCTATTCATTCGAGTGGACTAATGAAGAACGGAAAGGCTGTTTTGATTTCGGGAGAAAGCGGAGCGGGTAAATCTTCTCTTACAGCCTGTTATATTGAGAGAGGTTATGATCTTATGGCTGATGATATCACGGCTGTTGCACCGAACATAGACGGTGCTGCAATAGCATATCCGGCTTTCCCGTATCAAAAGCTTTGCAGAAATGAGGTAGAGAAACGTCACGAGGGCGAGGAGGACCTTATATATATAGACGAAGATAAGGATAAGTACCTTGTACCGTGGCGAGGAGCGTATTCGGCAAGCGGTAAGGAACTTAAGGTAATAGTATATCTTTCGGTAGGAGAGAATGAAGAGCTTGATATAAGGGAGATTACGGGATTTAATAAGTTTCAGATTGTGTCGAGAATGCCGTATATGAGGGCTCTTCTCGGTAAGTATGCTTTCGGAAAGGAAATGGCACCTCTGTTTTTGAAACTTGCAGAGAAGATAAAGGTAATTTCGGTTGTGCGTCCTTTTGGAAAGAATACACTTGATGAAATTGCTGATAGAACAGAGAGTATGGTAAGAGAAATAGTACCATAGGGCAAAAAAGATAGTACCTTAGTCCTAATATTTTCACAATTCGAAAAATAATAGCAAATTGAACGAAATTTTTGCAAAATTTTGTTGACATAATTTACATTTAATGATAGAGTTACAGTACAAACCGAAACGGCAAACCACCCGAAAGGATGGGACGCAAAACTTAGGGCCTAAAGCAATCGCAATGGCAGCCTGGTTCCCGAAGTGTGTTTTTGACGACTTGCCGGAGTTTCGATGGCAAGTTTTTTTATTTTAAAAACTCACTTCTTACAAAGTTTCAGGAAATTATCGGAGGCGGAGTAATGAAAAGATTTACGAAATGTGGGTTTACAAAGACTATTTGTATGGGGTTCGTGTTATCACTCATTTTATCGGTGGTGACAGTTACAAAAGCATCTGCAGCGAGTGGAGACGTTGCAAATGTTGAATTAAACAAGCTTGCCAACTGGGTTACAGGTGATCTTGATTCTAACGGTTCTTTAATCGCAAACAAGAGAAGAATTACTTCAATTGATTATTACAGACTGGACGACGAAAAGTATAATGTTTCGGTTTCAAACAGCTCTTATCAGTTGAATGCATATCTTTATGATGCCAATAAGAATTTTATTAAGTCTGAAACTTTATGTGACGGATATACATTCGTAAAGCTTCCCACTTATTCATATGTAAAGTTTACACTTAGAAATACAGCAGCCGAAAAGAGCATGTCTTACGGACAGTTCGGTTCAAGACTTGGTTTAGAGGTTAAGCTTTCTTTTCTGCCGGTTGTTGATGCTGATGCTCCCATAGTTGAAACGGAAGCTGTTGAAGAACATGAATACTTCGAAGGCTTTGACTCCAAAGCAATTTCAGACTGGGTTACAGGTGATTTAAGTGCAGTAACAGGTGAAGTTGCAGAGAATAAGAGACGTATCACAGCAGAGGATACATTTCCTGTATATCATCAGGATCTTAATGTACAGCTTTCATCTTCAGATTACCGTTTGAAGGTAATGGAATATGATGAGGATATGGAAGTGTTAACTGTTACCGTTGCAGCTTCAGGTCAGGACATTAAGGTTAAAGAAGATACAAGATTTGTAAGGTTTTCTCTTTACAGGACATACAGCGAGAAAAGTCTTTCAATGGGTCAATGGGGATCCATTTTCAGTAGCGGTCTTAAGATAGCGGTTACTACCGATGAAGTTTCTGAAAAGATTGTTACGGCTCCCGAACCCGATAAGTCACCTGTTACAGAACCTGCGCCTATTGTGTCTGATATATATGAAGTACTCAAGGAAATGCTTTACACAGGCGAAATGTCTGCAAGAGATATATCCGGATTAAAGGTTAGTATAAATGATGTTCATGAAGCATTTTCAAAACTTATTCAGGGTGAAGGAAGATTATACTATGCAGCATCTTCAAATATTTATATAAGTAATCTGAATGCTAAGAACGGTATTTGTACAACTGTCCAGATTGCAGGAATGGATGCGGATCATGTTAACAGATACAATCGTATGGTAAAGTCCATCAACGAAATTATGGGAAGAATCGATCCCAGAATGTCAGACCTTGAGAAGGTTCTTGTAGTACATGATTATCTTACAGAGACTGTTAAATACGATTCTACTACAGCAATGTGCGGTACAGCAGGTGGAGCACTTGGTGACAGGAAGGCTAAATGTCTTGGTTATGCATATGCGTTCAATACCGTAATGCAGGAACTTAACATAAAATCTTATACCCTTACCAGTAAGGACATGAATCATGCTTGGAATTATGTAGAGATAGACGGTCAGGTTTATCATGTTGATGCAACTTGGGATACATCCAATAAGAACGTTGGTAAGGTTTACAACAGAAGTTATCTTATAGCAAGTGACAAGCGTTTTGGCAGATATATACCCAGCAGACATTATTCATGGGTTGTATCAATGAACTATGACGGCACAAGACCTGATGTCGCAGGCACAAGCACAAAGTACGACAGTTGGTTTGTACATGATGTGACTACAAAGATGGTTTACTGCGACGGTCTTTGGTATTACGGAAAAGGAAATACGATTGTAAGAAGTGATATTAACGGTAACAATATGTCGGTTATTTTGACAGAAAGTGCTGATGTATGTATAATATCCTTATCTCAGGGCGTATTAAAATACAGCGTAAACGGTGTTACAAAGAGCGTTAGAGTTAATTAATAATTTACAGATAATGAACCCGGGATTCGAAAGGATCCCGGGTTTTTGCAGGGAGAAGTATTATGTCAGCAATCTGGGGAGCAATTGATTTTTCCAACAAAGAAATCAGCGAAAAGACAAAGGATATTTTCAGAGAAGCATTTGCGGATTGTGTAATCGACAGAACTGAGGAACTATCTGAAGCAGGGGTATACATGGGTTGTGGCATTCAGTATATTACGCCGGAAAGTATCGGCGAGAAGCTTCCTTGTAAAAGCGGAGAAAGATTTTTTGCCGCGGATGTTATTGTCGATAACAGAGCTGATATGTGTGAAAAACTTGGCGTTGAAAACACCTCGGAACTGCCTGATGGTGAGATACTTAAGGGTATCTACTATAAATATGGTAAGGAAAGTTTTAATATGCTTCTCGGAGCATACACTTTCGTGGACTATAATCGTGAGAACAAAACGGTTGATATTGTATCCGATGCTGTAGGCAACAGATTTGTATATTATATGACTATTGACGGTATTTTTTACTTTTCGTCAATAATGAAGCCATTGGAGAAGTTGATGCCTGAGAGAAGGCTTAATAAGCGCTGGGCATCAGATTTCCTTGGGTTTGACGGACTTAGTGCATTTGAGACAAGTGAGGATACTTCATTAGAGGGTCTTGACAGAATAGCCCCTGCTATGCACATAAGAATTAACGACGGTAAAATTTTATCAAAGAACCTGTATTGGGATGTCCAGAAGATAAGGCGAAAGAGAAAGACCAAGACCGATGAGGAGTATAAAGAACAGTTTATAAGCCTTTATAAGGCATGCGTCGGTGACGTTTTGAGAGCAAACGGAGAAACTGCAATTCTTTTAAGCGGAGGCTATGATTCTACCTCGGTAGCCTGTCTTGCTGCACCTATATTGAAAGAACGTGGAAAGAAGCTGTATTCATTTACGGCTGTTCCTCTTAAGGAGTATGTATCTGATAAGCCTGTCTATATGGAAACAGATGAAACGGAAAGTGTTAAGAAAACTGCGGCCTTTCTGGGCAATGTTGAGATGGGGCTTGTGAATCTTCAGGACATTAATCTTTGGGAAGCACGAAAAGACTATATGAAGATTTGCGAGATTCCGTATAAGTCGACTCAGAATCTTTTGTGGATGTTTCAAAGCTATAGAGATGCATCTGCAAAGGGGGCAAGAATTATTCTTTCGGGTTCATTCGGAAACGGGACAGTTTCGTTTGATAATTCTTACCAGTATCTGGTGTGGCTTCTTAGGCATTTAAAACTCAAGAAGTATATGTTTGAAGTGAATGCGATTCACAGAAGATATCATACAAGCAGGAAGGAAACCGTTAAGAAGACATTAAAAGGCGTTGTTTCCGGAGTAAAGATTTCAGAGCGTGATGATAAAGCGTACAGTAAAAGTTTTATTACCAAAGAACTATTGGAATCGAGCGGTGTCAAGGAGAGGATTGAGGCCGTTGACAAAGAATGCAGAAGAGTGAACAATAATCCTCATAAATATCAGTTAATGTTTTTCCCTAACAGTAATTTCAGACATTATGGGGAATATCAACAAAAGAATTCTCTTCATACAGGAGTGGTTTTAAGAGACCCTACAAGAGACAAAAGAATGATTGAATTTGTAGCATCTGCTCCTTTTGATCAGTTTTTTCATAATGCGAATCGAAGAAGACTTATAAGTGAATATATGAAAGATTTGATGCCGGACGGCTATTTTACCAAACATCCTGTAGGAATTCAAAGTGCTGACATGAAGCTTCGTTATAAGAAATATGAAGAGGTTATAATGCCTGAATGGAAAAAACTTGCTTCGGAGTATAGTGGGAAAAACGTTATTGATACCGATAAAATGAGGGAATGCCTGAATGGAAAAGTATTTGACGATATGGAAGACTTTGATATATACAGACTTTTCTATACACTGAATCTGCTTGAGTATATCCAAAATTGCCAAATGTAACAATGATGTTAGATTAATTTACGGTAATTAGGATATATGGTTTACTACGTATTGTAAACGAAAACAATCCCAGTGGAGGAAATAGAGATGAAGAAATTTGCAGTAGCAGAATTAGTAGAACTTGATGTTAATAAGACAGCATTCGGACCCAGCGATCCTAACCGCGCTGACTCTGATAAGTATGCAGTATTAGATGACAACGGAAACGTTGTTGGTTGGGAAGAGCTTTACGGCGAATCAGCTAAATAATTATTTTGAAGGGAGATAAAACAATGAGAAAGTTTGAAAACGCAGAAGTAGAAGTACTTAGCCTTAACGAGACAGCATTTGGTCCTGAAAACCCTAACAAGCCTGACTCAGAGAAGACACAGGTTACAATTAACGGTGTTAGAGGTTGGAAGCAGCAGTTTGGTGAAGCTGGAGAAAGCGGAAACAACTAATTTCCAGAATGGAAAGACCCATGTGAATGGGTCTTTTTTTTATGCCTTTTTACCGAGATTGAATCATTAATTGTGTTGTGGTAAAATTAGATATCAAAATGCCTATATTATTGTCTTGGAGAGATTGAGTGAAGATAAAGCTGTCAAAACGGCATCTGCCCTTTGGAATTGTATATTTTGTATCACTTATGATACTGCTTCTTAACCAGATAAATGAACTTCCTATGCCGGATCTTTTACGTAAGGTTAAGTATCCGTATGTGTTTTTTGTGGGGCTTCTTGTTATCCTTAATCCTACGATTAAGAAGGGCATAAAGGCAGCTCTGTTTGTAGTGTTTCTGCTATTGGCACATGATGTTATATTTGGATATATTTTTGTAAGCTATCTTGTGCCCGTACAGGTTGCGGATAATGCTTCACAGATGCTTTGGTTTTTGTTGTTTGTGGTTGTTACTTTCCTTTATGTGGCACAAAATAATTATTTTAAAGGCTTTGTGGTCCTAAGCTATTATGCGACGGGCTTACAACTGTTAATAGCAGGTATCAATCATAGGGATAATTTTGTTAACCCATTCTGGGGCCTTGTCCATGCATTTACTGCTGAGACAAGATATAGAAATTCATTTGGATTTGTACACGCCGGATATACGGCAAATGCCTGCTTTTTAGTTATCGTTCTTTCGATTTATTTCTTTGAAATATACAGACATACTGAGGAGTTTAAGAAGCCTTGGTTTTGGATTACGTTTCTTGCAATAGACGGGTTGGCAGGGCTTGAACTTATGGCAGCTGCTGAACGTTCCGGTATTATCTGTACTTTTATGGTGCTGTTTGTATATCTGTTTTTCGTGTTCTTTAGAATAAGGATAGAGAGAAAGACTTTATGGACGTTTATTGCGATAGGTGTGTTAGCTGTACTTGCGTTTATCGGAGCGGGCGGTCTTGAGGAAATATGGGGGAAGTCCAATCGAGACTTGAACATTACAGTCAACTATCCTCTTTTTAAGGCGTATGGAAGCCCTTGGACCGGCCTTGGATTTATTGAAAATGCAGGATTTCATGCCGATCGCTATTTGTTCCCTATGCCAACGAGTTCTCTTGACATGTACTATGTTTATATATATTTCTCAACAGGTCTTATCGGAGCAATTATGATGGGGCTGGTGCTTATTACAATACTTATTAAGTATCTGATAAACAATAGAACAGGACTTAATATAATTGCCATAGGATTTTATCTTACAATGCTTTTCTTTGCTGTATGGCAATGTAATTTGTTTACGCACAGATATATTTCTTCGTATATCATTTCTATTTTGTTCTTGTGTGCTATGAGCAATGATTTTTGCATGGGGGAGGATACATGTACAAATACAATATCTACGGAGTAATCTTTGAGTTTGATATTGAGATGCCTGAATGTAAGGAAGTCGGTGACGACGTTCTTGCGACATTTTGCGTTAAGGGTGCGGATTTAAGGGAATTAATTCATGATATAGAGGAGCGAAGAAATTCAGGGAAAGAAATGACCAATGAGAAGGGTGAACTTCCCTCCCGGTATATTAAATGCGAGAATGGCACGATATTTTCATACATTGTTGATGTAGGGATATTCAGATCGACAGAAGCAAAGCTTTTGGAATATCATCCCGTTACGAACACCGATGATGTAGTATTCAGGCAGTGGCTTTTAGCATACGGAATCACGGTTGCCCAGATTCAGCTTCATAATATTATACTTCACGGAGCGGGATTACTTGTGCCCGGAACCGATAAAGGAATTGTTGTATGTGGTGAGAGTGGTGCCGGAAAATCTACTATTTCGAATGCATTGCTTGAAAAGGGCCTTTTGTTTGTGGCTGATGATTCTGTCAGAGTAGATACTGATGGGAACGGTTCTGTGGTATACGGCTCCAATAAGCAGCGCAGGTTATGCCTTGACGTTGCAGAGCGAGGAGCATATGATACATCTTCCATGATTAAATATCGTTCCGGAATGGTTGAGAAGTGGATTAAAAACATGGGAGATGAGTATTACGGAGATGTTCCAAGAAGGCTTATCAACCTGTTTGTACTTGCTAAAAAAGATTCGGATAGAGTTGAAGTTGAAGAAGTAACAGGAACAGACAAGATAAAAGTTCTCATGTCACAGCTTTATAAGGTATCGGTTTATGTTGAGCAGGGAATCGACGGTCTGATGTTTATGAAGTTTGCAAACATTGCAAAGAATATAAGAGTTTATAAGGTTTATCGTCCTGAAGTAGGAATGACGATAGATGAGATTACTGAAAGAATATATAAGATAGCGACCGAATAGGGTTATGGGTTATGGAATCAGTTTTGCATATTGCAAATTATAGTGCTTCATATAGAGGAAATTTTATAGAATCCCTAGAAAGGCTTGATAAAGAGCTTAAGAGCATGGGAAAGCGCAATATCTATCTTTTTTGTGCAGAGGCCAAAAGGACAGGCGCTGTACATTGGATTGAGGAAATGAGGCAAAGAGGCTGCGTCGTTGAGTTTCTTTCAGGGAAGCGAAGCCATGATATAGAGATTATTAAGAGCCTGATTGAGAAATACGATGTTAAGATTGTTCATACGCATTTTGTAACGATGCAACATTTTATGAATGTTAAGCAGGCAGTATCTGAAAATATTCCTATCGTGATGCACATGCATAATCACTCCAAAAAGTGTAATGCAATTAAGACAGCAATTCGTAGGCATATTTACAAAAGATGTATTATGGTAGGATGCAGCGAATCGGTTTATCACAGTCTTGAACGGGATTATCCTGACAACGAAAAATGTTATATTGATAACGGTGTTAACTTTGATAGACTTGAGAATTACTCATGTATTGAGGCATCGGAGTACAACATTTCCGAAGATGAGATCGTTTGTCTTATTTTTGGCTTTGATTTTTACAGAAAAGGCGTTGATTTAGCATTAAAGGCGCTCTCTGCACTAAGGGATGAAGGGCATAAATATACGCTTCTTGTGTCTTTGTCTACTAATTTTGAATATGTGGAGGATCAGATTAAAAAAATTTTGGGAGAAATTCCTTCCTGGGTCAAGATTGTCGAGGCAAGAAATGATGTTGCATCGTTATACAACTTTTCCGAGCTGTTCTTATCTCCGTCAAGAGAGGAAGGTCTTCCATATTCAGTTGTAGAAGCCGGATATTGTAACTGCAGTATTGTTTTAAGCGATATTTCCGCGCAAGCCAAGCTTAAGATTAAGTACGGCTATTGGTTTAGGGACGGGGACGTAGATGGTTTAAAGAATCAGATACTTATAGCTTCAGCAGAACATGCCAAGAAACTTGAGCATACCAGCCAAGTCAAAGATTATATGAAAGAAAGTTATTCACTGGACAGATGGAGCAAAGAGGTTGTCGGCCTTTACGATAGGGTCCTAGAAAGGAAATGATACATGACAAAGATTTGTCTTATTGTAGTATGGATGGGGCCTTTTGCGGATACATTTCCACTGTGGTTTGATTCCGCAAAGAGAAATACATCAATAGATTTTTATATAATAACCGATCAAAATGAACCTTTACTACATGCAGATAACGTCTTTTATATAAGAAAGACGCTTTCTGAGGTCAAGAATGAGTTTGAAAAAGAACTTAGAATGCGGATAAATCTTAAAAGGCCGTACAAACTGTGTGATTATAAACCGATCTGGTGGGTGTTGCTTGGAGATAAGCTTAATCAATATGATTTTTACGGACATTGCGACGTGGATCTTGTTTTCGGAGATATACGCAATTTCCTCACAGAAAAGCTTCTTTCCGAATACGACAAAATATTTGATTGCGGATATTTTATTCTGTATCGCAATACAGACGAGATGCGAAGGCTATACAGACGAAGTGTTGAAAAGGAAAATACAGCCTATCCTTATACTAAGATGGCTAAAAATGGATTCGCCTGTTATTTTGATGAATTTATGGGAATGAGCATACTGAGTTGGAAGTATCATCCGGGGCTTGTAGACCAGACAAAGGAAGATTATTTACAGGATTTCAGTTGGAAAAGACTAGATTTTAATTCATATATTACTCATAAATCCTTTATTTTCCATGTCGATAATGGGAAGGTATATGAGATTAATGTTGATGAAAACGGAGTAATTTCTGATGACTTGTCATCGGAATATAAAGGGAAGGAATTCCTTCTTGTACATATTCAAAAACGCAAGATGACAATAAATCTGGACCTTAATAAGGAAGATGAGTTGTCCGATTATTGGATATATCCAAACGCTTACAGTAAGGATATGCCGACAGGACCTTTATATACCAAAGAACAGTGTGATGAATATGCTGAAATGATAAGAGTTTCCGATAAAAGGAAACAGTGGAAAAATCTCAGACGAAACGGAATACTCCAGTACATTCCACACTACTTAATCTCAAGAAAGATACGTAAATTTATCATAACCGAAAAGGGTTACTTTTAGGAGGCAAAATGGTAAAAGATACTAAGGACTTTATAACTATTGATTTAACAGGAATTATTAAATCCATTTTAAAGAGAGCATGGTTTATTATTCTGTGTGCAGTACTTCTTGGTGGTGCCGGTGCAGGCTATGCAATGACTATTAAAGAGACACCTCTTTATAAGTCAACAGCGAAGCTTTATATTACCGGGTCTTATACGGCAACACTTTCAACCACTACGATTAATAACGGGCAGGTGTTTATGACAAGCTACAGTAACATTATGGAGAGCCGCCCTGTTCTTGCTACCGTAATGGAAACTCTTGGAATAGACATCTCTTATAATCAGTTAAGAAATTGTATAAGCAAGAATGTCACGGCAGGAACCTGTATGATGACAATTGGACTTTCTTATCCGGATCCCGAGTGGGCCCAGGCAATATTGGAAGTATTGATAGACGTATCTGCGGATTATGCTTACGAAATCATGGGCATGGCACCGCCTGTTGTTTATGAAAATGCAACACTTCCCACATCCCCTTACAATTTGTCATCCAAAGTAAAAAGATATGGAGCATATGGAGCGCTTGCAGGCGGAGCTATTGCGTTTATCATAGTTTTGATTCTTGCAATTACCGATGATAAGCTTAGAACGCCTAAGAACGTTGAATGGAAAACAGATCTTGAGGTTAAAGGTATTGCCCCCAAGGGAAAGAAAGGTATGCTTTCAGAGCATTCAAAGAAGGCAATGCGATACCTGTATTCAGAACTTTGGTCGACGGAAAAAGAGCCTAAAATTGTGTCATTTATAAGTGAGAAGGATGCAGAGAAGAAAGATGTTATAAATCAATTGTCGACATTCCTTTCGGGTCTTGGAAAAGAAGTTGCTGTTTTAGATACAAATATGCTTGAAGAAAGACTTCAGCAGGAAGAGGCATCAACTTCCGAGGAAGAGTCTGAGGGCAAGAAGGATAATAAGGATGAAGATGCAAGAAAGTTCCTTGAGGACTATCTTAACGGAGAAACCGACAGCATTGACGATATCGTTCTTTTCAGAGGAAATATAGGATATATAAGAAATCAGAAGGAAGTATTTAATTCTTACGAACTTTTAAAGAGTGACAAGTGTAAGGAACTTTTTGAGAAACTTCGTGAAAGATTTGATTGCGTAATTGTAGATACAGTATGCTTTAAAGATGCCAATGACGCTGAAGCAATATTAGATAAGGCTGATGCAAATCTTCTTGTGGTAACACAGGCTAAGACAAGCGGAAAGCAGGCTGAAAAGCTTACAAAGCGCATTGGAAAAGAAAACTTCTTTGGTGCTGTACTTGCAGGAGTGAAGGTTTCAAAGAGCGGTAAATTTAAGAAGATGTACGGAAAGTATGTCGGATTGACTGTTAAGAGAGGTAAGAAGAAATAATGAGTATACCTCATATTATCCATTACTGCTGGTTTGGGAGCGCTGAAAAGCCTGAGAACATACAAAAGTTTATTGATGGCTGGAAAAAGCTTCTTCCGGATTACTCGTTCATGGAATGGAATGAAGAAACATTCTCGATTGATGATGCGCCGGAGTATGTGAAAGAGGCTTACAGCGTCAAGAAGTATGCTTTTGTGAGTGATTATGCACGTATCAAAGCGCTATGCGAGCACGGTGGTATATATTTTGATACAGATATTGAGATTGTAAAGCGATTTGACGAAGTCCTTGGTGATCACGAGATGGTTCTCGGATTTGAGAGTAATCGTTCTCTCGAGACAGCCTTTATAGCGTCTACAGCAGGGAATAAGTATATAGAGACATTTCTTAAGACGTATGAAGGACGTCATTTCATAAATGAAGACGGTTCGTATGACATGTCTGTCATCAATGAGCATTTCAGCAATTGTATGGAGGGCTTTGGAGTTAACCTTGACAACGAAGAGCTTCAGACAATTGATGGGAACGCAGTTATTGTGTATCCGAGAGAATATTTTGCCGCATTCGATATAGGCAACTGGCATATAAAGCCTACGGAGAAGACATATACGATTCATCATATGAATTCGAGCTGGAGCACATCTAAAAAGAAAATATATTTTGGGGTTATTCATTTTTTGCAGAAGATTCTTGGCTTTGACGGGTACGATAAGCTGAAAGCAAAATATGACAAATTGAAGAAAAAATGACAGAGACTAAAGTGGGGAAGACAAGAGAAGACTGGATAGATATATTACGTGCGGTCGGAATACTGTTCATGGTAATGGGACATGTGGAATTCGGTGGAGTGTTCGACCGATATATTCATACGTTTCATATGCCTGTGTTTTTCCTGATTTCCGGGTATCTGTATTCTTCAAAGAAGGAAATTGGTCTTGGTAAGCTTTTGCTTTCAAAAGTTAAGAGGCTTTTGCTTCCGTATGTTGTATACGCTACGATTAATTACCTGTTTTGGCTTGTCCTACAAATTGATACAGAGGTCGATCCGATTGAACCTCTTATTCGATTAGTTACTTATAACACAAGAAAACTTCCGATAGCAGGAGCGTTATGGTTTCTCACGGCGTTGTTTTTTGCGGAAGTTATTTATATTATTTTGGACCGTCTCATAAAAGTAAGTTTAGTCCGTACGATTGTTGTGCTTCTTATTTCAATAGCTGTTTCGTTTGAGATGAATATGACTACGTTCAGACTTCCTCTCACTATAGATATCGCGTTTGTTTGTATCGGCTTTTATGAGCTTGGAAGACTGTTCAAAAAGGTGTCGGATAAGTATTCGTTGAAAGAAGCAAAAAGTGTAATTGTGATTCCGGTTGGAACAGGTCTTCTTTTGGTCAATGCAGTTTTGGCATTTGCCAATGAATATGTGAATATTAAATCGGGATGGTTTGGGATTGTACCGCTTTTCTGGTTTAATGCAGTACTTGGTTCGGGAGCTTACTATTGCTTTTCAATTTGGTTTTCAAACGTTTCAAAAGAAACGAATATAATTAAGAAGTTTTTAATTGGTATAGGTAAGGGCTCCATTATATATCTTGGATTGAATCAGCTTGTGATAGAAATTGTATCAACAAGCTATGATGTTTTGGGCTTGCCCGAAAGTTATTATGTGAGAGCGTCAATAATACTGATATTGACAATAGCAATGTTGGCATTAATCAGTTTTTTAATAGGAAAAGTGAAAAATAAAGTCGTAAGAGCTATGTTTGGACTTTAGGAGGAAAAATGGAAGATATTTTGATAAGTGTTGTAATACCGACTTATTCAAGAAATGATACGTTGAAAAGGGCAATTGACAGTGTACTTTGTCAGACATATTCGAATTTTGAAATCATCGTAGTTGATGATAATCCGGCGGATTCTGAATGGAGAAAGAGTACAGCCGGAATAATGTCTGAATACACAGACAAAAGAGTTCGCTATATTCAGAACGAGAAGAATATGGGTGGAGGGCTTACCCGTAATGAAGGAATCAAGGCATCAAGGGGCAGATATGTAGCATTCCTTGATGATGATGATGAATATATGCCTGAAAGACTTGAAAAACAGCTTAAGGTGTTTACGGATAGCAAAAACGATAAACTTGCGCTTGTATATTGCTATGCAAAGTTTATTAACAAGCAGGGTAAATCAACTTACTCGGACAGAAGAGATTTTAACGGAAACTGTATTTTTGAAGCTATGGCAGAGAACTGTATAGCTGCAACATCTCAGTGGATGGTTGACAGAGAGAAACTTGTCGAAGTTGGAGCATTTCCTGATGTTCCATGCAAGCAGGATTCACAGACAATCCTTAGATTGTTAAAAGCGGGCTATGAAGTAAAGGTTTTACCTGAAGAACTTTCATTGTACTATGACGTGGATCATGTTATAAGCGGAGCAGGAAAAAAGAACATGTTGGGCGAAAGTTTATACCGTGATGAGTGTCGTAAGCTTTATTATCGTCTTGAAGACTGGCAGATTATGAAGGTTGAATATAGATTTGCTGTTCAGTTCTATCGCATGTATAAGATTAACAAAATGAAAGACGCTGTTAAGCATGAGTGGTGGGTTATGAAAACTCTTGACAGAAAGGCAGCCAGCATATTCAAGCTTAAGGAAATTTGGCACAAGATTAAGCGCTGATAGGATTGATTAAATGGGTCGTACTGAAAAAAGTATTAAAAATATAGCTTTCGGTTTTGGAGCGCAACTTGTTACGACTATTATCACATTTGTAACAAGGTCTTTGTTTGTAAAGATGCTTGGGGATGATGTGAATTCTCTCAACGGGCTATTTCATGAGATAATAATGAATTTATCTCTTGCGGAACTCGGAATCGGGAGTGCTATAGTATATAACCTTTATAAACCGCTTGCTGAGAACGATACGGAAAAAGTAAGCGAGTTGATGACATTTTTTAAGAATATATACAGACTGATTGCAGGAGTATTGCTTGTTCTTGGCTCGGTTGTATGCATTTTCGTACCTCTTTTGGTAAAGGATTTGTCATTTACTAACAGCTATATGAGAATCATCTTTATGCTGTTTGTAGTAAACATTTCAAGCTCATATCTGTTTTCGTATAAGATAGCGCTGTTAAATGCGGACCAGAAGAACTATATATATTCCTTTTACAGTTCCATTCTCGGAGTTGTACAGGCTGTAATTTTTGTCGTTGTTCTTCTTGTTTCAAAGAATTACATCGTTTATTTGGTAGCAAGCATATGCACAACTGTCTTTAATAACTTTGTGATATCAAGGCAGGTGGATAAAAGATATAAGTATCTTACGAAGCGTGCATTACCTAAGGAAGATCGGAAAAACATATTTGCCAATGTTAAGAACATTTTCATAAAAGAACTTTCCGGTAAGATAACGAGCTCTACCGATAATATTCTTATATCCGTTTTGGTAAGCACTACGATGGTTGGCCGTTATACCTTTTATTCGGCAATACTTACGATTTTTAAGCAGATTACCGAACGAGTTGAAGCAGGTGTTCGTTCAAGTATGGGTAATCTTTTTGTAAGCGCAGATAACGAGAACTGTAAAAAGGTTATAGACAGACTAACCTGGGGATACGGAGTGTTTGGCGTATTTTGCTCGGTATGTCTTTACTCGTGTGCGGAGCAGTTTATTTCATTTTGGGTGGGTCCCCAGTATCTTTTGGATAAATACATCCTGTTCATACTTGTTGTAAACCTTTTTTGCTATATTATTTCGAAGCCTATATATGCAGCAATGCATGTTGCAGGATATTTTGTAGAAGGGCGTAACATTTCGATAATTGGCTCGGTTGTGAATCTGGCTGTATCAATAGTTCTTGGATACTTTACGGGAATTTTCGGAATTTTCCTTGGAACATTCTGCACGTATTTTATTCAAATAATTATGAAGATTCACTATGTATATAAGCTTAAGTTCAATGAGACAGGGTTGAAGTATGGGTGGATGCTTATAAGATTTTCGGCATTGCTTGTTCTGCTAACACTTGGATGCGGATACATATGTTCTTTTGTAAATACATCTGTATTTATATTAGCCTTTTTCATTTCAGGAATAATAGCCGCTGTAATATCAGTAGTTTTTATACTTCTTATTTGGAGCAGATCGGAATTCTTTAAATATTATTTTGATTTGGTGAAGAAGATGATTATAAAGAAAAGAAGGTAATATAAGGGTATGTACATAATAGAATTATGTGGACTACCGGGATGCGGAAAAACTACGCTTCTTCAGACGGTTAGGCGAGCGCTTATAGCAGATGGATATACGGTCGAAAATCTTCAAACGCTTCCGTTGAAGTTTGGACGGATAGACAGATTAAAATGCAAACTTGCAATGATGTTTGACAGAGATTGTCGTAAGTTAAACGCTTCTGCACGAAAGCATTATAAAGGGGTAACTGATCAGCAGAAAAAGTATTGGATATGGAGAATTGTTCAGACTTGCTACTTGGTAAATCAAGCAAGAAGATACGGGCTTGACATAGCTTTGTATGATGAAGGTTGTGCTCAATTTCTAACGTCGATTGTTCATGAAGAAAATATAGGCGAACCTGAATATAAATTTTTTCAAGACGTATATAGCATGATATACGAGAAGAATAATACGCTGATTATTGACTGTAAGATATCTAAGGAAGAGACGATGCGTCGTATGAAGGGAAGAAATCGATCGGGGGAGAGGTTTCTTTTGGGAACGGATGAAGATATTATGAAACGTCTGAATACAAAGAAGGAAAATATTGAAAAAGTTGTCTCATTTTTTCCTAAAGAAGATGTTTTCAAAATTGACATGGAAAGCTCGAATTATCTGAGTGATCTGGAGGGTATTATTAAGCAACGAATATGTAACGCATAAGAGGGGTTTGGCGTGGATTTTCTTTTAAGAGTACAAGACTATATAATAAGACATTTAAAACTGAATAGGTTTGGGGTTAAACACATTGATAAATATGTGCCGGATATTCGGATTGATTCAAGCAAAAAAGCAAAAGACAGGCTACTTAGGATATATGAGCCTCCAGCTTTTAAGTGTACGGCAGAGAATGAAGTTGCGGACTTTAGGTGCAATTTGCAGATTGTTATACCTATGTACAATTCACAGAAGTATATTTTTCGCTGCATTAATTCGATTATTAACCAAAGAACAAGATATATATATAGAATTATCATAATTGATGATGGTTCAACCGATAGTGCAACGCCCTTGGTTAGGGCTAAGTATAAGGACTATCCGCTTGAAGTAAGACGTCAGGCAAACAGAGGTACAGCAGCAGCAAGAAACGCGGGTATTACAAAAATCGAAGCAGATTACGTGATGTTTGTTGATGCTGACGATATGCTTGCACCGGGGGCGATTGATTCACTTTTAGATTGTGCATACAAAGAGGATGCCTGCATTGTTGAAGGCGGATATGAGTTTTTCTCAAACGGACTTAGAAAACGGGTTAAGCATACGTCAGAGACGTATACAGAGCCTTGCGGAAAGCTTTGGGGATTTGCCTGGGCGAAGGTATTCAGGGCAAGTGTGTTAAAGGATGCGTGCTTCCCCGAAGGCTACTGGTATGAGGACACGATTGTTTCTTACATACTTTATACAAAATGTACTAAGGCAGTAACACTTGATAAGAACGTGTATCTATACAGACGTAACAAAAATGGTTTTTCACATATAAGAGGAAATGGCAGTAAGCTTCTTGATTCATTCTGGGTACTTGATAACGTAATAAAGGAAGTTCAGGAACGTAACATTCCTACAACACAGGGAATGTACGAGTTCATTCTCGGAAGCATGGTAACCTGCAGCAGACGACTTATGTACATGAATGATGAGATTCGAAAAGAAGTAATGGAAGCCTTTTCAGATATGCTTAACACGACATTTGCTTCTTACAATACCGAAAACGAGTATCTTTCGGTCTTTCAAAAGGTTTTAAGAAATAACGATTATAACAAGTACAAGAGAGTTGTTCTTTGCATTAAGGAGTAGTCGATGAAGTGTGCTTATGCAACGATTCTTTCCTCAGAGAATTTTACAGAAGGTGTTGTCGCTCTATATAGGGGACTTCGGAGATTTACGGATAAAGAGTTCGTTGCATTTGTAAATGCAGAAGTATCGATGGCTACAAAAGCTAAGATGTCTGAACTTGGTATAACTATAATTGAGGAGAAAGAACCGGACTTTTCGGAAGAAAGGTTTAGTGACAGGCAACTTAATGACAGATGGAATAAGACGCTGTTTAAATTCGTCGTTTTTAAAGAATGCGGATATGATAAGCTCATTTATCTTGACAGTGATCTTCTTATCAGAGGAAGCCTTGATGAGCTGTTTGAACTTCCAAAGTTTTCTGCAGTAAGTGATGCCGATTTCTTTAAAGGATACGGAAGAGAAGGCTTAAATGCCGGAGTGATGGTTATAGAGCCATCAAACGAACTTTATAAAAGATTGATTGATATTGTCCCTATTGTTTCAAAGGAAAAAGATGTTTTTGGGGATCAGGATGTCATAAATAAATATCTGTCTTCTATGAAAAATGAAGACTCCGAATATATTGATGTAAGCTATAATACTTGTTTTTATGACTGCGAGAGGGTAAATAATCCTAAAGTTGTTCATTTCATACTTGAGTCAAAGCCCTGGATGTGGAGTAAAAAGAATCTCATTAAAAAGAAGCTTAAGTGGGCAGTTACAGGCAAATTTAAACAGATAAAGTACTGTAATGAATATTTGGAATTGCTGAAGGTTTAATCAAAGAGGGTAAAGGGATGGTATCTGTCATTGTTCCTATATACAAAACGGAGCAATACCTTAAAAAATGCATAGACAGCCTTTTAAGTCAGACTTATAAAGACATAGAGATAATACTTGTTGATGACGGTTCGCCTGACGGAAGCCCCGGAATATGTGACGAGTATGCTGCAAAGGATGAACGAATAAGAGTGATTCATCGTGAAAACGGAGGTCTTTCAGCGGCAAGAAATTCAGGAATAGATGCGTCAAAAGGCGACTTTCTGATGTTTGTGGACAGCGATGATTATGTGAGTCCGCAGTATGTTGAAATTCCATTTAAGAAGGCACTTGAAACCGAATCTGATATAGTATTTTGCAACTATATGTTTGTGAATGAGTTGGGCGAAGAGATACCTAACGATAATTATACATACTACAAAAGGGAGGATTGCTTCGATTCATTGGAGGCGCTTTCTCTTTTTGAAAATAAAGCATACAGAACATTTTTTGATATTTCCTGTAACAAGCTGTATAAAAGGGCCTTGTTTGATGACTTGCGATTCCCCGAAGGAGTCTCTTTGGTGGAAGATATAAGCATTATGCCGATTCTTTATCACAAAGCGAAAAAACTTTCGGTAGTTGAAGATAAACTTTATTTTTATTTTTGCAGGTCTGACAGTATATCACATACAAAGATTGATAAAGATAAAGACATTTCGATACGTATTCCGATGATGGAAAAGCGATTGGAATACTATCGTGAGTGGGGGATAAAGGAGCTTATACTCAGCCATCTTGTGCATATGTATTCGTTATATGCCGGACATTCTGCTCCTGATATAAATAGATTAGAGTCGATACAAAGGGAATTTAGAAAGATATATTTGGGGGGCTCATACAGTAGGAGGCCCGAATTTAGCAGAAAAATAAAATTTATGGTGGCAGCAGTCAGTCTTAAGCTTTACAACAAGCTGGTAAACGCCGGATAGGGAAAAGAATGAACAGTCTTTATGAAGATGTGTTTTCAACGGTAAGGGCAGCTCTTTACGGAACTGAACCCAAAATAAACGAAGACACGGACAGAGTTGAATACTACAAAGCAATGAGACGAACGAAACTCACCGCGACATCTTATAAAACAGTTTCGGAGAACAAGGAAAAGCTTGCTATTCCTGAGTCTGTTCTTTCGATGTGGAAATCCGAAATGTTCTCAAGGACAATGGCACAGATGTTTGTCTTCTCGGAACTTAAGAAAGTTATTGAAGGCGCAAAAGAACAGAATCTTACAATGATTATGTTCAAGGGAATAGGTCTTGCAAAATTATACCCGGATCCTAACCACAGATACTCTACCGATTCAGATATTTTAATTTATCCGGAAGATAGGGAAAGGGCAACAAAATATCTTGAGAGCATTGGATATAAGAGTATAGGAGAGGGATCAAAGGATCATGTTCCGATTTTTGATAAAAAATCGGGAGGACTTATCAGCAGAATAGAACTCCATGACTGTTTATGGGAAGATTATGAAGGCAAGCAGGCGCAGCTTTTGGAGTCGCTTGAACTGTCAAAGAGGGAATCTCTCATAACGGATACATTTATTGGTTGCGAATACACGACTCTTGGAATCAGTGAACATCTGATATATCAGATATTCCATATAGTAAAGCATCTTTTCTTTGAAGGGATAAGCTTAAGGTATTTTACCGATATTACTTTATATGTTAATAAATACAACAGTGAAATTGATTGGAAGAAAGTCAGAGGGGCGTTAAAAACTCTCCATTATGAAAGATTTCTGGACTGTATACTTACAATATGTCAGGATAACCTTGGCATGACGAAGGATGTGCCTGGAGTAGAACCGGTTGAGGATGTAATGAAGGAACATCTTATCGAGGATGTTCTTGCAGAGCGCGCTCCCCAGAGCGAGAAAGATACGTGGGAGACAATTAATTTCCTTGAACGTTATTTCATGAGAGATACAGCGGTTAAGGAATCAAAGTTCAACCAGAAGAGAAAGCAGATTCTTCCACTTCCGTCAGAACTTAACGAGAAATATTCATATGCAAAAAAATGTCCGATTCTTTTGCCCGTTGCCTGGATACACAGAGTATTTTACTTTATCGGCTACAAGCGTGACTGTAAAAAGTACGGTAAGGATGCGGACGGAGCAATGAAGAAGTCACAGCAGAGGCTTGATCTTATGAGAGAGCTTAACCTTATGGATACAGATAAAGATATTAAAAATTAAGGGGTATTACAGTGGGAAAGATTAAAGAGTTATGGAAAGACCGTAACAATCAGGCAAAGTACATGAAGTGGCTTGTGAGCTTTTCAAAGCCTTATATGTTTAAAATCGGAATTATAATGGGCTTTGACCTTGTGGCGACACTTGTGTCACTTAAGATGGTTACGATTTCCAAGACTATTATTGATAATGCTACAGAGGGTAATCCCTTCAAAACAGCAATAATCGTATATCTTATCCTTATGCTTTCAATGCAGGTTATAAACATTATTACCGGTATCATGAGCACTATGCTCAATGAAAAGTTTGGTTTTGGTATCAGGAAGCAGGTATATGAGAAGATAATAAGATCACATTGGCTTGATATCAAGAAATATCATACCGGTGACCTTATGACGCGACTTACTTCGGACGCGGGAGCAATAGCCGAAGGAATTGTAAGTACCATTCCAAGCATTATAAGACTTACAGTTGAACTAATTCTTGTATTCTTTACGCTGTTCAGTTATTCAAAGCTTCTTGCCGTATTTGCTCTTCTGGTGGCACCGGTTTCGGCGATAACCTGTTGGTGGCTTGGAAAAAAGCTCAAGAGACTTCAGGTAAAGGTACAGGAATCAGAAGCCGCATATCGTTCTTTCCTTCAGGAAAGCATGGCAAATATGCTTATCGTAAAGGCTTTTGCCAATGAAGATTACTCTGCGGAAAAGCTTACTGAACTTAGAGAAAACAGATTTTACTGGGTATTTAAGAGAACAAAGATGGGCATGGCAAGCTCGACTGTAATGGGTCTTAGCTTCCAGCTTGGTTATATAGCAGCTTTTGCATACGGTGCAAAGCTGATTTATGACAAGGTTATCAACTATGGTACCATGTCAGTTTTCCTTTCGCTTGTTAACAGAGTTCAGGCACCTATCCTTGGGCTTGCAAAGTCTGTTCCGCAGGTAGTATCGATACTTGCTTCTGCCGGACGTGTTATGGAGATTCAGAACATACCCGAGGAAAAGAAACTTGATATTAACATTAAGCGTGAAAATATCGGTGTAAGTGTAGACAATCTTACATTCGGATATACAGACGAGACAGTATTCGAGAATGTTTCACTTGATATTAAGCCCGGTGAATTTGTGGCAATTATAGGTGAATCCGGAATCGGTAAGACTACACTTGTACGTATTATTATGTCGTTTACAAGCAGCCTTAAGGGTAAAGTAGGATTTTATAATTCCGAAGGCGAGAGTGTTGAGGCAAATGCGGGATCAAGAGAATTTATTGCATATGTTCCTCAGGGAAATACTCTTTTCAGCGGTACTATTCGCGAAAACATAAGAATGGGTAAGCTTGATGCAACCGATGAAGAAATGTGGGAAGCATTAAGACTTGCTTCGGGAGATGAGTTTGTAAGCAACCTTCCCGGAGGACTTGATTGCGTTATCGGAGAAAGAGGACACGGTATATCAGAGGGTCAGGCTCAGCGAATCGCAATCGCAAGAGCGCTTGTAAGGAAGTCACCTTTCCTTATACTTGATGAAGCAACCTCTTCTTTGGACGAGAAAACCGAGCTTCAGGTACTTGCAGGCTTACAGGCACTTGATCCTAAGCCTACGTGCCTTATTATTACACACAGAAAGAGCATTCTCTCAATTTGTGACAGAGAGATTAAGATAGAGAACAAGAAAACATTTGTTACGGAGTAATTTATGTTAAGAAAGTGGGTAGACAGAGTAATAGCAGTCTTTGTTGCTTTTATAATAATCGGAAACACCAGGATGTACTATGTTGATCAGGTTATTCCGTATGCTGCCGCGCAGGCTGAGCAGAAGGCGATTTGGGAAGAAAAGAGAGAGGCTAACATTAAGAGAGCAGAGGAAGAGGCTCTTAAAAAGATTCAAGAAGAAACCTCTGCTTCTGTTGAGGACGATAGTGCTGCTTCTGTATCGGTAGAAGAACCTGAGTCGGAACCTGAATTTGAGCCTTCCGAGGCAACAGGGGACGATTTTTATCTTGACCTTGGGCATTATAAACTTTGGGAGTCCGGAGAATATCTGACGGAAACTGGAGAAAAGGCTGATAATAAACGAAGACTTAGGTATCCGGAGTATGTTGAAATAACATGCCCTGAGTATATTATTACATTATCCGAAGGCTTTTCTCTTTACATGTGTGAATATGATTCGGGAAAATCATTTATACGTTCCATGCAGTTTTCCGATGGTGATAGATATGATGCATCAAAAGAGGGAGCATATTTTACCGTTACGATAAGAAAGAATGAAGGTGAGAAGTCGCTTTCTTTAGGCCAGTGGAGTGGCGTTTTTAGCAATGGGATTGATATCACTATTTGTACTGAAAAGTGGCTTAGCTATTCTATATCAGAATTAGGCTCACTTATTGGCGGAGGTAAAGCAGACTATGAACCATCTGAACTTTCAAATTTGCTGTTGGAAGGAGAGGATGATAAGCTTGCGGACGTGTTGTGGAATATGCAGGTGGCAAATGGTGTATATACAATGTCTGGAGAGGAAATTGATAATGGCCGATTGACTTATTATGTTTCTTCAAGCGAAGGAGACGACAATAATGTTGGATTAGATAAGGAGCATCCAAAGAAAACTTTGGATGCTTTTTCGGGTTTATCGGGAATAAATGTTTTGTTGAAATGTGGTGATGTATTTAAAGTTTCTAAGGGAATGAAGATAGGAAGCAATTGCTTGTATGGAGCATATGGAGAAGGCGAAAGGCCGGTACTCAACTATTACAGAACGCTTGATGTTAATTTTGAGCGGGATATCAGAGCGGAAAACATGTGGGTTGCCGATTTGACTGATACAGGGATTGTTACAGAGGCAAAGGATAAAAACAATTGCAACATAGGTCAACTCATTATTGATGGAGAGTTAAATTGGAAGCGAATTGTATGGTCTTCCAAAGAAGAATTCGATTTTGAAGGAATGTCTCATAAGGAGAACGGATGCTGGGCTATTGTATGGAAAGAGGACAGGCTGTATATAAAATCAGATAAAGATCCAAACGAAATCACCATAGAGTATGCTCCTCCAACCACAGCGATTTCAATTGATAAAGCAAGTAACGTAACAATTAAAGGGCTTGAGATAAAAGGTGTAGGAAAGCACGGCTGCAATATAACTGATTCAAGTAATATCAATATTGAATGTTGTTATTTCCATCATATCGGAGGATCAGTCCTTCAACAGGCCGGTGTAAGATATGGCAATGCAATTCAGGTGTGGGACAGCGGGAAAGACATTTTTGTTTCCAATAACTATACTTCCTGGATATTTGATACCTGCTTTACGAATCAGGGTACAGATTCCAGTGCTGTGTGCGAAAATATAATATTTGAAAAGAATATCGGAGCACATTTCTTTTGGGGAATAGAAACATGGGGAGATGGATATAGTGAAAACGGTTTTGTTAATATTGTGTACAGAAATAATATTTTATTTGACAATGTTGACGTTACAAATCCGACAACGCCTATGCATGCAGGATCCAATACAAGGCTTTTGGGAGTCTCAGATTCCGAATATGTGTCATATAGAAACGGATACAGATACCACCAGATGTCAGGAATTAATGTAAATAATTCCGGAATTGGCGAAGTAGTAAGGATAGAGGATAATATAGTATGGAATTCAAATCGATTTCTTGTGCTTGCCAAAAATGCAAGAAATGAAGAAAACTTCTCGGCATTGAAGAATAATCTTTTATATGCAGAGGTTGAGTCAGATAAGGCATGCTTATTAAGATTTACGCAGGATGATGTAAAGAATTATTGCCAGACGGCGGAATATTTGGATGGATCAAATGCTTGGTCGATTCATACTTTTTCGGAAT
The DNA here is from genome assembly GCA_045627845.1 of Lachnospiraceae bacterium. Classification (GTDB taxonomy): domain Bacteria; phylum Bacillota; class Clostridia; order Lachnospirales; family Lachnospiraceae; genus UBA1258. Next base: position 119,099 of record JAZQOL010000034.1, read on the forward strand.
ATTACGACAATGTTAATGAAAAGAATTTTTTGATAAATAAAGTGACAGATATAGGGGATTTTAGGGAATAAAATGGGAAATTGTGTACTAACTTTTATTGTGCCTGTATATAATGCAGAAAAATATTTGGAAGAAACGTTAAGGTCTGTCCTTGTTAATAAGTCAGATAGATTTGAGATAGTTCTTGTTAACGATGGTTCAACCGATCGAAGTTCAGAAATATGCGAACAATTTGCTAATAATGACAAAAGAATCAATTATGTTTCAAAAAAGAATGGCGGAGTTGCATCTGCAAGAAACGAAGGGTTGAAGGTGGCGAAAGGAAGTTATATTAGCTTTCTTGACGCTGATGATCTTTTGCCGGAAAATGCAATTGAAAGATATCTTGAGATAATTGAAGACACTTCTCCGGATGTTTGCTTGTGTGGAATTAATAGAATAAGCAAAAATACAAAAAAGGAATATCCTGCTTCGGGAGAGGACGTACAATTAACCAATAACGAGTCACGTAAATTAGCAGTTTCATTGTTGACAAGCGAATATATCAAATATCCAAATGATAAAATATCAGTTGAAAATTTGCGATTGAGAGCATTTAACGGTATTTTTAGAAAAGATTTGATAGACAGAAATGGGTTATATTTCTTTTCTTTTTGGAACAATGAAGACGACTGGATATTTGTTATAAAATCATTGATGGTTGCCAATAATGTAACTGTATTGAAGAATTGTCTGTATGATTATAGGGAAGTTGATTGCTCTTTGTCACAAAGGAGAAGATATATCGATAATCTATATAGTAAAAGGAAGAAAAATGTAGAGTGGATAGGAAAAACATTGTCTGAACTGTCAGATGTAAGTGGAGATATGTCTGATAGATTTTTAGGTGTACTTCAGAGAAAATTATTATTATTTACGTTTTATAATGAGTCGGCAACAAAGAATTCTAATAGAATCAAGGAATCAATAAGGATAATACGAAGTGCAGTTGAAAATGAAAAGGCGGACGGGATAAGAGAAGGAATATTGGATGGAGCTTCTTTTTCTGAAAGCCTATTTTTGCATTTTCTATTAAAAAAACATTTTTCATTGGCTTACCTGTTAAATGGATTATTTTTCAGAAGATATCGATGATTTTATGACAATCTACTTTTGATGGTGGAGTTCTAACAAATTAATAAGAGTGAGTTTTAGTATGAGAAGCAATCTGCTAATTAAAGTATTTATTTTAACATGTATTATAACTGTTCTGGGAATAGGAATATTTCTTTTCTGTGCTCCTAAAAGGGCACGAATTTCACTTGAGATTGGAAGCGATGCTCACATTGAAAAAATCGAATCGTGGTATGATGAAACAACAAAAACGAATTATCTGTTCATGCCATCGTTTTGTGATGTAAATAGTGAAAAGAGTAATAATAGCGATGTTATTATCAAAACCATGGAGAATGTGGACTCTTTATTCATTACAACCGCAACCGGATCTATGGATGAAGTATATAATGATAAAGAGCATAAAGAAGCGATAAAGCTAACTTTGTATTCTGCAGACGGAGAAATAGAGTTTAGCGAAAACAATTCAACAATAAAAGGTCACGGAAATAGTACATGGTCAAAGGATAAGAAACCTTTCGCATTGAATTTTGCTGAGCCCGTTGAAATTTGCGGACTAAAAGAAAGTGCAAATTGGATATTGTTGGCTAATGCTTATGATTACTCTCAAATTGCGAATGCTATAGTGCTTGACACTGCACGTGAATTGTGTGAGATAGATAACTGTGTTGAGTATGTATATGTTAATCTTTACTTAAATGGAGAATACAATGGTCTGTACATGCTGACGCAGTCCGTTAAAGGGTTATTTGAGGCAGATGAAAGAGATATCGTATTGTGTAATTCTGAGTTGAATTCGCGAAGCGACAAACTTGATAGTTCTTTTTCTGTTGGAAATGGTAGTCTAATTGGAATCTCATATGCTTTTGAAGAAGATTATGGTGAAATTGAGGAATATGTTAAGAGAATCGACGAAACTATTCAAAGTAACGAAGCAGATTTAAATAATATTATTGATGTTGATTCATGGGTCAGAAAGTATTTAATAGACGAAGTTTTTGAAAATTATGACGCAGGAATAACAAGTAATTATTTTTATTTTTTAAAAACAGAAAACGGATTTGGCAAATCCATGGGTGGTCCTATGTGGGATTATGATATGTCATTAGGGAGAAGCTCAGTACATGGCGAGATTTCATTAGTTGCAAATAATCCGGCAATATTGTTGGCTGCAAATGAATATCGGTCGGTTAAACAACCGGTGCTTTGGTATCATGATCTCCTTGAAAACAAACATTTTTACGATAGGATGATAGAACTTTATAAACAGGAATTTGTGCCCAATCTTGATTATTGGATAGAGGATGGCATTGATGAACTTGCCCATCAAATAGAAAGTTCTGTTCTTTGCGATTACATTCGCTGGGGGTATAATCTGAATTGGTCAGAGCAGATTAATGATACAAAAGATTTTATGCTTAAAAGAAAGAATTTTCTTGATTCAATTTGGCTTGACAATACAGAATATGTAAATGTTGCCATTAACTTGAACGTTGACGGAACTCCGTACTTGAGATTTTTTGTGAAAAAAGGAGAAACTATTTCTCAAGACCCGATGTATGAAGAAATACTAAAGGACTACAAGGGTGTAAAATGGTACAGGGAATCAACAAAGGAACAGTTTGATTTTGATGAGCAATTATATGAAGACATTACGATTTATTGCGATACTTATCAAACGGCAGGTGATTCGTTAAGGACGAAATTGAAATACAATTGGGAGTTGTTGGTCGGATTGCTGTTATTTATGATTCTTTGTTTCACTTCTTTGATGTGGATGCTTAAAACTTTGTATGTAAACAGAGGAAAAGGGAAGTATGAGTAAAGCGCAATATAGGCATGAATTCAAATATCCGGTGTCTGAGGCGGAAATAGCTTTGATTGAAAACAGGTTGAAGTATTTTGCAGAAAAGGACTCGCATATCGGAGAGAGAGGATTTTATAATATTTCGAGTCTGTATTTTGACGATGCCTTTGATTCCTGCCTTCAAGAGAATATAGATGGAACAGATCCGAGAGAAAAGTTTCGAATAAGGATTTATAATCATTATTCAGGAAGGATTACTCTTGAATGTAAGCGTAAGGAACGAGGAAAAACCCTGAAGACTTCCTGTAAGCTGACAACAGCGCAGACAGAAAAGGTTTTGTCAGGAGAATATTTACGGGATATTTCAACTCAGCCGGATTTGCTTAAAAAGTTTACAATGCAGATGATGACAAGAGGGTTAAAGCCAAAGGTTATTGTGGAGTATGACAGGATACCATACATTTATAAAAACGGAAATGTTAGGATAACCTTTGATACAAATCTATCATCGTCACTGCAATCCGAAAGGTTTTTGGTTGGAGCGACAGAAAAAAGGCCGGTTATGCCAAAAGGGGTTCACCTTCTTGAGGTTAAATGGGATGATTATCTTCCGGCAACTATATATGATGCCATTCAGATTGACAATTTGACGCAGATGGCATATTCTAAGTACTATTTATGCAGAAAATTTACAGATAGGAGATAATAGATATGTATTCAATAAAAGATATTTTGAAGAAATCATTTTTGGAAGGTTATACTGCAAACGATATTTCTGTACAGACTGTTGCTGTGGCGCTGTTGTTAACTGCCGCGTTATCTCTGTATATCTTTTTTGTGTATCGTATTATTACGAGAAAAACTTTTTATTCTAAGAATTTTAACATATCGCTTGTTGGCGTTGCCATGATTACAGCAGCAATTATAGTAACAATTCAATCAAGTATAGTTGTATCACTTGGTATGGTTGGTGCTCTTTCCATAGTAAGATTTAGAACGGCTGTGAAGGAACCGATGGATTTAATGTTTCTGTTCTGGTCAATAAGTACAGGTATAATGTGTGGTGCAGGTTTTGCGGAGTTTGCGATCATTCTTGCTGTGTTACTTACTGTTGTAATTTTGATTCTTGAGAAACTCCCTCTTATAAAAGGTTCATATTTGCTTATTGTAAATTGTGATAATTCAGAATGTGAAGAGAAAATAATCAAAGTTCTTGAAGACAAGAAGACTTCTTATAAGCTCTGCTCAAAGAATATGACATCAACGACCGTTGATTTAACTATAGAATTGAGAAGCCACGTTCAGAGTGAATTGGTCAATGAGCTGATGAAGATTAGCGGTGTACAGAGTGCATCAATATTGGAACATAGCGGAGAAACAAATTTTTAAGAATGACGATTAATAAGTAATACATAGTTAAAGAGGATAAGATTTTACTGATATTTATTGAAGGATATAACATTGGATTAAAAAGCTAAGGAAATTGAGAACTTGGATGCAAGACTTGCGACAAACTTACAATTTGAAGAAAGAGAACACGTCCAAATTAGAGGAGTTATTACAATAGCACTTCAAAAAGATGACGGGAAAGGTTGATTTACTATATGTGCTTCTTGGATATGATTGTGATAGCGTTTGTAATTGTTTTTTTGGCTTTTACGAGGACATTAAAAGACGGTGAGCAAGGTTTTGGAAGAGACACAACGGCTTCTTTAAGAGGCCTTGCGATGATTTGTATACTCTTTCATCACGTTTATAATAAAGTTGGAGGTTCATCTCCAATATTAGGCTCTTTAGGATATATTGTTACAGGATTGTTTTTCTTTATTTCGGGATATGGTAATACTTTGTCTTTGAAAAAAGTAGAAATCAAGTTGTCATGGTTATATAAAAAGATCATCAAGTTGTATATTCCTTTTCTTATAGCATATTGCATTTATTTTATAACGTTGATGTTATTCTATCAGGATAAGCGACCGTCTGCGAGTGAAATATTTATTGATGTAATATCACTTTCACTGCCGAATTCTTGGTCGTGGTTTCCTAAGATAATTCTTCTGTGTTTTACAATTCATTGGGTTACTAGGAAGTTATGCAGAAAGATATATGTTCGGAATATTCTAATATTACTACTACTTATGGCATATATTTTTATGATGCGATCTTTAGGTTTTGCAAGTTGGTGGTATAATTCTGTATTGTGTTATCCAATAGGTTGCATAGTAGCACAACCGTCATTATTTGATGAGCTGTTAGGATACATAAAAAGAAAGAAATATATTAGTTTTATCATATTTGCATTATTGTTTGGAATTTCTTTTTACGTTACTAAATACGTCAGTGTGCTTCAACTATTAAGCCCAATTTTCTTTTCTTTGGCATGTTTCTATTTTTCATTTATTTATAAAACAAAAACAAAATTTTTGGCATGGATAGGAAATAACAGTTTTGAATTCTTGGAACTTCATTTTGTTTGCTTGCAACTATTCTATTTTGTAATTGAGAAAAGCGTATACTTATTTACGATATGTATGTTCATTGGTTCGATTGCTCTCTTATATGTTTATTTATTTGTGAAACAAAGAGCTTTTTCGAAAAGAAACCATTAAATTTGTTGCTTGGAGTTAAGGTAGAATTATTTAAATTTTTTAGAGTTTGACTTATAAGATTATTTGTTCTCAGGGTACAGCCAATTGCTGTACCCTGTTATATTTGAAGCCTCCTTTTTGCGTGTATTAAGTTGAAATATAATTGTCAGATCCATTAAGTAATCAGTAATATTTTTCGGATGTTACAGGAATGAATCTCGAAATCACAGCAATGCAAGAAAGCAGAGAAATGATAAATTCTTACACAAATGATGCTTGAAACGTTAAACAGACTGATTTCTCAATAATTAAAAAGCAAATAATATTCAAAAAACCAGAAAATGTTTAGCAAAACGAAATTAGTACCATGGTACCATAACAAGTTTGTTAGAATCTGTGTATTTATTAACGGATTATTATAAATTTGTATAGTATTTTAAAAACAAAATGTAACAAGGAGAAAAAAATGGGAAGACAGGTGAAAAAGTTTTTCAAGTCTGCACTCAGTGTTGTTTTGGCATTAGTAATGGCAATTCCTACAAGTGCAGCATTCGGTAGCGAAGCAGAAGCTGCTTCCGGAAACTTTACGACTCCTGAAGACTTAGTTTTGGTTAGCTCCACGGAGTATGCAATTGCTCCCGGAATTACCGAGACACAGCTCATTACCAATACATTAACTGGTAATGATCAGGAGATGGGTTACGCCGTAACGATTGATTTATCAAATCCTACGGTATCAATTGGTGCAGGATATGCCAATAACGACGGTTCTACATGGGCAATGCAGACTGTTCGTAAGCAGGCATATGCAGCAGAAAAGGACAACGGATATAATGTTGTTGCTGCAGTAAATGCAGACTTCTTTAACATGGCAACAGGAGCACCTACAGGTGCACTTGTTATGAATGGCACGATTTATCACAATGCTAACAGACCTTACTTCGGAATTCTTAACGATGGTACAGCTGTTATCAGAGAAGGAAAAGTTACAAGCGATGTTAGAGAAGCTGTAGGCGGAAGCGTAATCATGCTTGTAAATGGTGAGATTCCTGCGGGAATTTCAGGCGATTATTATACCGGAAAGGAACCTCGTACAGCTGTAGGTATTAAAACTGACGGCTCAGTTGTTCTTTTCGTAGGTGATGGACGTCAGTATCCTAAGTCATCTGGACTTACAATCTTTGAACTTGCAAAGATGATGCAGGGCCTTGGATGTGTAACTGCACTTAACCTTGATGGTGGTGGTTCATCAACTTTCTTAACTGAGCGCGAAGGTGAATCTGACCTTGTGCTTCACAATTCACCCTCAGATGGACATGAGAGAGAAGTATCTTCTTCATTATTTGTTTATTCAACAGCTAAGTCAGACGGAATATTTGACCACGCTGTATTAGCTCCTAATAACGATGTTTTCACACCTTATTCAGAAGTTCAGTTCTCTGCTCTTGGTGTTGATAAAGCCGGTTGCGATGCTGTAATGCCTGAAGGCGTTTCTTTTGCCCTTGCAGCAGAGAGTGCCGATATGGGTACAATTGCAGAATCCGGTAAGTTTGTATCAAGCGGAAAAGAAGGTACAGTTGTTGTTAATCTTCTTTATGCAGGAGCTGTTGTAGGTACTACAACAATCGATGTTATTGCTCCTACATCTGTTTCATTTACAAATGAAGAAGTCAGCATGGGCTTCTCACAGGAAAGCGATCTTGGTCTTGTTGTAAAGGCAAACGGTCGTGATGTTGTATACAATTCAAATGATTTTGTGTGGACTCTTAGCGATGCTTCTATGGGTTCATTCAACGGTAATATATTTACTTCTTCAGATTCAGCTACAGTTACAGGTACAATTACATGTGCTTATAAGTACAATGAAACTGTATGCGGAAGTGTTACAGCAATTATTGGTAAACTTCCCACTGTAGTATGGGATTTCGAAAACCCGGAGGATTATGCGGGACTTACAACTTCCAACTATGGCCGTGGTGGTGTTCAGTCTGCAGAGATAGTATCAATAGATGATGATGAGCCTGTTCGTTTCGGACAGAGATCTCTTAAACTTAATTACAACTTTATCAACTGTGGCGCGGTTACAGAAGGTGCATGCGTTGGTATGACAGATAAGGTTGAAATCCCCGGTGTTCCTACCGGTATCGGTGTATGGGTATATGCTCCCGAAGGAACAGCTCCTACTGATAAGCAGCAGGCAAACGGTTACAGCGGATTCTGGCTCAGAGGATATTTCACAGACGGTGCCGGAAGAAATCAGGCATTTGACTATACACTTGAACCTAAGCAGTGTACAAATGGGGAACAGCCCGGTATTTACTGGGAAGGTTGGAAATACTGCGAAGCTGACCTTACAAAGTATGCGGCTCCTTACTCTATTCAGCCCGGCATGACTTTCCGTCTTATGTATGTTGCGGGAACAAAGATGGGTACAAAGACAGCCGGTGCCATCTACTTTGATAACCTTCAGTTCGTATACGGTGCTAACGTAGATGATATTGATTCTCCTGTAATTGATACAATTCAGGGAAATGAAACAGAAATTACAAACGGTATGGTATTTGATACAAATACAATTACCTTCACATCTACTTTCCACGATGTTCAGAACAAGTACACATCAGGTATTGATTATGATGTAGTACGTATGTACATCGATGGTGAAAATGTTGTTGAGAACCCTTCGTATGTACTTGATAAGGGTGGTAATAAGTCCTGGTACTATGATGTAGTTCTTGCAAACGGTACTCACTCCGTAAAGATGTTATTAAAGGATAACTTTGGTAATGAAACAACAGAGACAAGATTCTTTACAGTAGAAGCACAGAATAACGAAGCTACTACGATGACTCTTGCTCCGGCAGCAGGAAAGAAACCTACATTAGGAAAGACATTTGAGCTTTATTTAACAGCAAGCGATGTTAAAGATATTAAGAGTGCGAGTGTTGGTGTTAAGATTCCTGATGACTTTACATTAAAGAGCGTTACTTTCGCAGATGGTTTTGAAGGAAGTTATGAAGTTAAGAGCAAAATACTTAATGTTAAAGTAAGTGGATCTGCAACAACAGACAGCAATACTGTTGCTACAATTACTTATACAATTCCTTCAGGTCTTAGCCAGGGAATACCTTTCAGCTATTACACAACTCTTGGCTCATTTGAAACAGTTGCGGAAAGCGGAAAGACAAATACTTTTGCAGTAGCAGAAACAAAGTATGATGTAGTTGCTTCTCTTAGCATTATCGCTGAAGATTTTGTTGTTGGTCAGGCAGGAAAACTTAAAGTAGTGAATACAAAGAATAGTCCTGTAGCTAACGCAACAATTTATCTTATCGGTGACAGCAAGACTACTCTTGGAAAAACAGATGAAAACGGTGAATTTGTGACTGATGCATTCAGCCAGGAATCAGGGAAGTACACCGTTTCTGCAAGATCAGGAGCTTCAGGCTCATACAATTATTCATTCTCAACGATTGTATACAGCTATAATGCAGTAGGTAATGAAGAGAATAAGCCATTCAATATTCTTTCTAATGCAACTGTAAACGGTAACTCAGAGAAGAGCTTGTCTTGGATGTCAAAGAGTGGCGTTGAGGGACAGGCAATTGCAAGAGTTGCTCTCGCTTCAGAGTATGCAGAAAAGGGCGAAGAAGCGTTTGTTACATACACAGGAACATACAATGACAGAACATTTGCCGGTGGAGCAGCTTCTGCTTATTCAACGGTAAGAGTTAACAGCGTTGTAGTAACCGGCCTTGAAGCAGGTAAGAACTACGTATACTGCGTAGGCGATGGAAAAGTTTGGTCTGATGTTGAATCCTTCAGCATTGATGAGAAGGACGGAAACGTAAACTTCTTCATCATTGGTGATATTCAGGCAAAGGATCTTGAAAACAATACAAAGGTAATCAACGGAATCTTTGATAAGAACCTTGATTATACATTCGGTATTCAGACAGGTGATGCTGTCGATGCAGGTAATAACTATAAGTACTGGGATGAGCTTCTTAGCTCTTTTGATGCAAACGGACTTCAGAACATTGACCTTGTTCATGCTCTTGGTAACCATGAGTATGAAGGTGATGAGTACGCAGATGCAGCAACAGATATTTATAACTTACCCAGCAATGAAATGTACTCTGTAGAGTATGACAATTTATATGTAGCAGTTATTAACTACAAGAGCGCAGATAACTCAGTACTTGTTAAGACAGCTGAGTGGCTTGTAGAAGATGCAAAGAAGAGCAATGCTCAGTGGAAGATTCTTGTAATGCACCAGCCTCCTTACTTCACAAATATTGCAGGTGGCGGTAAGTTCATCAACGAGACACTTCCTAAGTACCTCGAGGAAGCAGGCATTAATATGGTATTCTCAGGACATGACCATACTCTTGCTAGAACACTTCCTATGATTGGCGGAGAAGTTAACGAAGATGGTATTGTATACTACATCTGTGGTTCTACAGGTGAAAAATCATACGCAGCATTCAATACTCCTGAGTTCAACTTCGCTTATACAAACGACAGCTTTGATGCTGTATACACAACAGTTCAGGTTTCAAAGGATGCTATCAGCGTTGTAAACTATGATCTTGATGGTTCGGTACTTGATTCTTATGTAATGGGTAGCAAGTGTGCTAAGAACGGACATGATTACATCTATGACGGAACAGAACTTACATGTGCAGATTGTGGCGAAACACTTGCAGCAAGCACATATGTTGGATTTGCTAAAGATGCTAATACCGGAAAGAGAATGTATATTTACCTCGGTCAGGCAAAGACAGGACTTGTAGAGACAAGCGACGGCGAGTACATCTTTGACGAGAACGGATTAGGAATTGACGGTGAGTATACTATCGAAAGAATGGATTACGTTCTTGATAATGGTAAGGTTATAGATAAGAACGGATTCATGTATTTTGATTCATCAAAGGGTAAGCATTCACATGTTTTGAGAATGTATGAGAATGGAAAACTTGTTCAGACTGAAGGTTGGAAGTTCTTTAGAGGTAACTGGTATTACATAAAGAGTATTAATGTATGTACAAAAGATACCGTTATAGGTGAAGTAACCTATAAGTTCAATGAAGATGGTACTCATACAGAGGGTACATTTAAGACCAAGAGCAAAAAGACAAGATACTATTTTGCCGGCGAAATGAAGACTGGTCTTCAGTTCATTAACGAATATTACTATTTCTTTGAAGAATCGACCGGAAACATGATTAAGAACAAAGAGATGGAAATCGACGGAGTAATTTATACATTTGGTCCGGATGGTTATGCTACTTCAGTAGAAGTAATTCCCGAGAAGCCTTCAACCGGTTTCTGGAGCGATGGATATGATACATATTACTTTGCTGATGGTGTTGCAGTTACAGCTGCGTTTGTAACTGTTGACGGAGTCGCATATTACTTTGATGAAGTCGGTCATATGATTTCTTCAACAACTGTTGTTATTGAAGAAAGCGTATGTTCATTCGATGAGAACGGTAAGCTTACAGCTAAAGTTGCATTAAGTGAATATAATGGATTCTTAACTGTTGATGATGCAACAAGCTACTATAACAACGGTGAGAAGGTAGTTGGTTGGTATTGTGTTGAAGACAACTGGTACTATTTCGACAACGGTGTTATGGTTACAAGATCCAAGACTATCGGTGGTGTATACTATCAGTTCGGTAGTAACGGTGTTCTTCTTTGCGGAACATACAAGACTTCCAAATCCGGTACTAAGTATTACTACGCAGGAGAATCTGTAAAGGGCGTTTATAACATTGATGGTGTTGATTATCTGTTCAATGAAAAAGGCTACCTTGTTGTTTCTGCAGAAGTTGAATACAACGGAGTAATCTATGTAACAGATGAAAATGGTGCAATTATATCTGCAACAGAAAAGCCTTCAAGACCTGCTACAGGCTTCTGGAAGGAAGACGGATACACATATTACTACATTGATGATGTAATGGTAACAAATGACTGGGTAGTAGTTGAAGAAGGAACGTTCTACTTCGGTGCTGACGGTCGCATGGTTACAAAGACATCAATTATTGACAATGCAGTATGTACTTTTAATGCAGACGGAACACTTGCATCCAAGGAATCACTTGATACTTATGACGGATTCCTCTCAATCGACGGAAAGACCTATCATTATGTATCAGGAACAATGACTCTTGGATGGGCAGAGATTAACGGAAACTGGTATTACTTCGTTCCTGCAACAGGTCTTATGGTTACAAGCAATAAGACAATAGACAGTGTTTACTATATCTTCAATGCTGATGGTACTCTTGCACACGGTACATGGAAGACAAACAGCAAGGGAACAAAGTACTATTATGCAGGGCAGTCACTTAAGGGTCTCCAGACAATTGATGGCGTGCTTTACTTCTTCAATGACAATGGTTATATGTCAACAAATACAACTGTTGAAATTGACGGTGTAACATACATCTTTGATGAAAATGGTGTCGGTAGTGTTTATGTAGCACCTGTTGAAGACGAAGCGCCTGCTGATGAGAATCCTGAAGACGAAGTTGCTCCTGTTGAGGCTCCGATTTCTGAAGATGAAGAAGTAGTTGAGATTGAAGAGTAAGATTCATTCTTTTCAAAAAGCTTAGCGGCTGTGAAATGACATAGCTAATAAAATAAGGAAGGGTTGATGGTTCGAAAACGAGCCATTAATCCTTCTTTTTCTGTATATTCTCTTTCTTATATTATTCTGTTAAAATTGAATTGATATTTAGGAAGATTAGGACGATGAAAGAGGCCGTTATGGAAATAATAGAGTTAGTTGGATGTCCCGGAGCAGGGAAAAGCACATTGTGTAAGATGGCTGCGGATCGTCTGCTCGAACAGGGAAAAACAATAAACAAGAAAAAGAAAAGCTGGAGACACTTTAGAAATTTACAGAACAAGTTACATTTTTTCTTTGTAATGATGAACCCGGGTTGTCGTGCTTTATATAAGACTGGTAGAGAGACTATTGACGAAATAAGTGACAGTGGTCGCGAATACTGGTTAAAGGTGATTGTAAACAACTATTTCGAAATACAGAAATGCGAGAAACAAAGATGTGACTATTACTTGTTCGACGAAGGCTGCTTACAGAGTTTATCTTCTTTTGACCACGACAGGGCCCTGTCGGAATCGGTTTTGAAATTTGCCGATTATGTCATAAATGAAATCTATAAAGACAGGGAAATAATGATTGTCTTTTGCGATTTGGACATTAAGGAAAATGTTGCGAGGCTTGTTCACAGGAATAGGGAAAATGACAGGTTTTTGGTGGGAACCGATGAGGAGATAGAGGAAAGACTTAAGGTAAAAAAGGAAAATCTTCTTTCACTGTGTAGACGCGCGGATAAAGAATATTGTGCGGTCGATTTAAGTAGGCCGGATGTTGCGTGCGAGGAGATTCTGGGGAATGTTTAATATGAGCCCAATATATCTTGCGAGATATATTGGGCTCATAAAATATACTTTGCAAAATATATTTTGATTGACTGCTGTTGCTTTCTTTGCTATCATAATAGTATCTTTTGATAGGTGGATATTATGAGTGATTTTCAAAATTTTTTAGATACGAATTTGGCCAATATAAAGATGCCTTCAGCTGTAGAGATACAACAGTATAAGGAATATAATGTGTATTCCGAAATAATAGAGCAGATAAAAAGTATACGTACTGCGGAAAAACTAACTCAAAAGGATTTGGCGAAAAGGAGTGGCCTTACTCAGGCTAATATAAGTAACATTGAAAAGGGTATAGCAAAGCCTACTGTAGATTCTTTGAAAAAAATAGCTGATGCACTTGGCAAAAGGCTTCGTATAGAATTTGACGACAGAGAGGAGATACTGTAGAATGGCTTTTTTTAAAAATATTGATATTAAATCGTTTCGTGGTATTCGTAATCTGTCAATTAATAATCTTGGAGCAATTAACCTTGTTGTAGGAGATAACAATTGCGGAAAGACAAGTGTGCTTGAGGCGATTGAGTTGCTTCGCTCATCCGGGAATATAGCCAATATATATAAGATTGCAAGACAAAGGGAAAGTCTGTCTGTTTTTGGTGCTAATTCCATATACGACAGTTTTGTTTGTATGTTTCCGCATGATGGAACAGGCCTTAGAATTGAAGTGAATGCAATCGATAATGAAGCTGAGCTGTTTTTCAAAGTAGAAGGTGGGAAAGAGAAAGTTCTTCTTGAAGCCAAGGAACTCGATAGACTTATATTGAGGCAGAATTCGGAATTGTCAAGTGAATTGGAAACTGAAATTTTCAAAGGAGAAATTGCGACAGGATATGGTGAAGAAAGAAAGACAGAGTATGTAGAAGTTAATAAATTTTCAAGAGTTTCCGGGACACCGGCTTCTTCCACGGACAAATATACTATAGTCTATGTGGCTCCTTTTGAGCATTTAAGAGGAAACGTACTTAGCCAGATAGTGAGTAATTCTGACTATAAAAATATTTGTATGAAAGCTCTGCAACTGTTTGACTCGGACATTGAAGATATGATGATTTTAAGGAGCGATATAGGTAACAGGCCGGTAGAGTATCTTAAGCACAGAAAACTTAATAACATGCCTGTTGCAACTTATGGTGATGGCATAAAGAAGGTGTTGGTGCTCTCTAATGCTATAGCACAAGCGGCCGGGGGGATTTTGCTGATAGATGAAATAGAAACAGCGATACATAAGAAATATTATGACGATATTTTCAGATTCGTGATAAAGGCGTGTAAGGCATTTGATGTTCAGGTTTTTATTACGACACACAGTCTTGAAGCTATAGATGGTATTCTTGCAACGCAGGATTATGACGCTCAGGATAAGTCGGACGATATTAAAGTGGTAACATTGAAGAAGGAAAAAGATGATACGCTGTCTCGAGTTCTTTCCGGGCGCGAAGTATATAAAAATCGTGAAGCCTTTGGATTTGAGGTGCGATTATGAATAAACTTATTCTATGTGAGGGTGCTACCGATGCAATATTGCTAAGCTATTATCTTGAGAAAACCGCCGAGTGGAGATTCTGTCATAAGGCACCAAAGGATTTGCAGATAAAACCGGATGGCATAGAAGAAAGTGTTAACTGGTATGAAAGAGGTGACGACAGATTACTTATTTGTGGCGTGGGCGGGAAGGATCGAGTTAAGTCATTTTTTATAAACAAGATTCTATCATCCGTTATTTATACAGATTCTTTTGAAAAAATAGCTTTGGTATTAGATCGTGATGATAAAGATATTTCATCGATTGAGGCACATGCATCATCAGTTTTTGCACCGATTGTAACCTTGGTTGAAAATAACGTGTGGGTTGATAACATGTATAAAAACGGGTTTAATCAGGATAAAACGATTAAAATGCTTCTTGTTGCAATTCCTGAAGAACATCAGGGCGCACTGGAAACGGTATTACTTGATGCAGTGGCTGAAGATCCGTATGATGCACACATTGTAGAGATGGTTGAAGCATTTGTCAGACAGATGAGAAAAGATGCTTCAAAGTACATTAACTCCGACAGGAAGGAACTAAAAGCAAAATTGGGAGTTACATGGGCAGTACAATATCCCGAAAAAGTATTCAAACTAATAAATGAGCAGATAAAGTCGGTTGAATGGGAAAAGTCAGAAGTGCTTAAGAAATGTTTTTCGGAACTTGTGAAAATATAAGTTGATTCTGAAATTTGCAAATATAAGTTGCATTTTAATTGTATACGCGTCATTAGCGCTTCAAACAGGCAGGAACGGATTGTTCGTGAGAAAATGAAAAATCTTGTATCAATAATCATTCCGGTATATAACGTTGCAAAGTATCTTCCGGAATGCATCGAAAGTTGCATAAAGCAAACGTATGAGAATATAGAGATTATTCTTGTCGATGATGGATCCACGGATAATTCCGGGGATATTTGTGATGCTTTTGCAAAGCAGGATAAAAGAATAATTGTTGTTCATAAAGATAATGAGGGTGTGAATAAGGCCAGGGAAACCGGTCTAAAGAAATCTACAGGTCAGTATATCATGTTTCTTGACAGTGATGACTATTTTGCTTTTGACGCAGTCGATTATATGCTTTCGATGATTGAGGGAAATGACGTGGCGCTTGCGATTGCAAGTGACCAGGCGGTAAGCGAGACGGGCGAGATAATAGGCGATGACTGCGGAGTTTCTTTTGACAATAAGGAAGAAGTAATCTCGGAGAGGGAGTTCTGGATACGTCGAAATAAGAATACTCGATGTGTTGTTTTTGTTACGAAAATATACAGAAGAGAGCTGCTCGAGGAAATGGACTTCGTGGAATATAAGAAGAATGAAGATCAGGCTTCGCTTCTTAAGATAATTCCAAGGTGCGATGGGATTGCGTACTCAGATAAGGTTATTTATTATTATCGACAGCGCGAAGACAGCTGTATACATGGACCGTTTGATGCGGATGACCTTTCTTTGGCCGAGGTGATGCTTGACGAGATGAAGTATTTCAGGGAAAGGTGCTGGACGGATTTGGAGGTTGAGGCGTTCGGAAAAGGGACGAGACGAGTACGTGACGGCTATAGGATGCTGGATGGGTCGGTGAAGGCTACCAAGACCCTTCTGAAGGGACTCTATGGGAGATATCGTGAGGAAGCAAAGATTATTCTTCATGAGAAGGTGTCTTTCAGGACTCGGGCAAGGATGTGTTTGTTTTTGATGTCGAGAAGAGTTTATTTTGCGATGAGTCTTGTGGGGAAGTAGAGGCGAGAAGTAAAGATATAAAGAAGTCAGTTTCAAAAACAGGTAAAAGCGATGATAAGTGTCATAGTACCGATTTATAAAGTTGAAAAATATTTGAATGAGTGTATAGAGAGTGTGGTCGGACAGACTTATCGTGAACTGGAAATTATTCTTGTTGACGACGGTTCGCCGGATGGATGTCCGACTATCTGTGATGAGTGGGCGCGAAAGGATGACCGCATCAGGGTAATTCACCAGGAGAACAGAGGGCTTTCGGGGGCAAGAAACGCAGGGCTTGATGTTTGCGAAGGCGATTATATTATGTTTTTGGACGGAGATGATTATCTTGTTCCAAAGGCTATTGAAATGTTAGTTAATACTCAAAATGAAACATGTGCAGATATGGTAATCAGCTCACATAAACGTATTAGAGAGAATAAATCTGACAAGGATATATTGTTTCCTTATGAAGAAAGAGTTCGCGAAATAAATGAGAAAGAGTTTTGGGCGCTGACAACCATAAACATGTCTGCAATTGTTGCCTGGGGGAAACTTTATGCAAGCCATATCTGGAAAGATTTAAGATTCCCTCTCGGGAAAATTAATGAGGACTTGGGCGTAATATGTGAGGTTGCTTCAAAATGCAATAAGATAGTGTGTGTTAATGAACCAACAACGTGTTATAGAATTATTCAGGGGAGTATAATGCGTAGCAAGATGCAACTTTGTCATCTTGATGAAGTTGAGTTCAGACTAAAATGTGTAGGCTGCCTTATGGGGAAACAGTTTTACGATATAGCGTTATATTACTGGGGAGAGGGAACACGCCGATTGATAGAAGGATATGAGAGATTAAATGATTCGGATGCAAAGAGACGCATTAATGAGCTTTATCAAGAGTACAAAGAAGCGGCGAAAGCTCTTTGCAAGGTGACGAAATCTTCTTCGAAAAGAGCTCAATTGAGATTGTTTGGCACCAGCTTAAGGCTATATTCGGGATTAGAGAAACTGATAAATCATTAGTTACGATGAAAAAGGTGATCTTCCATATTTATTACTTACATTACCGGGAGCTCGATGATAAACGAGCTCCCTTTGTTTTCTTCACTTTCGCAGCGTATGCTTCCGTTTTGCTTTTCGGTGACAGCTTTGACTATGGCAAGACCGAGACCGGAACCGGGCTCGAGGCCGGGGGTACGGGAACGGGAAACCGTGTAGGTGCGTTCGAAAATGTGGGAAAGGGATTCGGCAGGAATTCCGACACCGTTGTCGGTAACGGAAATGATAGCTTTGTCACCTTGAATGCGGGCGGAAAGGGTTATGGAAGAGCCTTCTCCTGAGTACTTGGCAGCGTTTGTAAACAGATTGTCAAGTACGCGGATTGTCTTCTGGATGTCGATGGAAATACTGCCTGAAAGATCCATGGGAATATCAAGCTGCATGTCGTGACTGTCGTAGCGTGTATCAATTATTGCATCATAAAAGTAGCTCTCAAGAAAAGGAGCTATTTCTACTGTTTCAAATTCAAAAGGTCTTGTCTCATCTTCAACACAAAAAAGAAAATACATGTCCTGAATAAGGCTTTCAAGGGTTGATACACGACGGTTGATAAGTCCGAGAGTGCTTTTTAACTCGTCGGTCGGAATCTCATCGTACGATGAAAGCAGGTCGAGAGAACTTCTGATGGCTGTGATGGGAGCGCGTAAATCGTGAGAAATGTTGGCAAGCATTTCTTTTCTTTTGCGCTCGGATTCAGCGAGGGCATCGTTCTTCTCGGAAAGGTCGCGATTGGCTTTTGTAAGCTGATCGGTAGCCTGGAGCAGCTTCATGGACAGAGTTTCAATTGTGTTACTCTCGACTTCGGCGCCGAGAAAGGCAGACTTTTTATCGGGCATTATTTACTCCTTAAGATATAACCCTGTGCGTATACAGTCTCGATTATGTTATCAAGACCGGTGTAATCTTCGATTTTTTTACGAAGGCGGCTGGCGGTAACCATTATTGTACGGCGATCCGCATCGGTATACATGCCAAAGAAAGACATACCGATATCTTCAAAGGTAACGACGTTGTTCTTTCTTTTGGCAAGAAGATATATGAGATCATACTCTCGGTTGGAGAAAGGAATGTCCTGTTCGCCGTAGAAAACCTTGTGAGCAACTGAGTCGATTTTAAGAGGGGGGATGTTGATGATGCCCGAGTTGGCAGCAGCCTGAACAGCAGCACGTTTACGAAGCTGAACTGTAACACGGGCCTTGAGCTCTTTAAGGCTGTAAGGCTTCTCGATATAATCGTCGGCACCTTGCATGAGGCCTTCGACCTTATCATCCTCGGAAATACGTCCGGTAAGATATATGATTGGTGCGTTGCCTGAAAGCTTTTTGATGTTTGAGAATGCTTCGAAACCGCTTTCGCCGGGCATCATAACGTCAAGAAGAATGCAGTCGGGCTTGAATTCAGTGAGAACCCTATAGGCATCGGCTGCAGAAGCAGCAGTGCGGATAACAAAGTTGTCCTGTTCAAAAAACTTTTTGTTGACGGACAGCACTTCAGTGTCGTCGTCGATAAGTAATAATTTAGCCATGCAGTAACCTCCCTATATGAACTTATTATAATACAATCATGTTGAGATAGGAATTAAAATAATATATAATCAATTAATAATGGGTTTTTGCGTGGAGGAGCGTATGAAACGTATTGGAATGCTTACAAGCGGAGGCGATTGTCAGGCTTTGAATGCTGCTATGAGAGGCGTTGTGAAATGCCTTCTTAACAGTGGCACTCAGGTTGAAATATACGGTTTTCTTGAAGGCTTTAAAGGCTTGATATATGGCGATTACCGTATGCTTACGTCTCAGGATTTCTTGGGCATTCTTACTCGCGGAGGTACTATCCTTGGTACATCCAGAACCCCTTTTAAATCAATTACTGAGCCTGATGAAAACGGGCTTAATAAGGTCGAGGCCATGAAAAGCTGGTATCGTAAGCTTTCTTTGGACTGCCTTGTAATTCTTGGCGGAAACGGAACCCATAAGACGGCCAATCTTTTAAGAGAAGAAGGGCTGAACGTCATTACTCTTCCGAAGACAATTGATAATGATTTGTTCGGAACCGACATGACATTCGGGTTTCAGAGTGCTGTGGATATTGCTACAAATGCAATTGACTGCATCCACACGACGGCCGATTCTCACGGACGCATTTTTATAGTTGAGGTAATGGGTCATAAGGCCGGCTGGCTTGCGCTCAATGCAGGAATTGCAGGAGGAGCCGACATTATTCTTGTTCCCGAGATTCCGTACGATATAAATAAAGTCTGCAAGGCAATAAAGAGGCGACACGAGAACGGAAGCAAGTTCACGATTCTTGCTGTTGCAGAAGGTGCTATTTCCACAGAGAAGGCAGCACTTCCCAAGAAAGAGTTAAAGGAACTTGAAAAGATTTCGCCGTTTCCTTCGGTTTCTTATGAAATAGCAGCTAAGATTCATGAGCTTACCGGCCAGGAAGTAAGAGTTACGGTTCCCGGCCACATGCAACGAGGAGGATCGCCGGTAGCCTATGACAGAGTGTTTGCAAGCAGGCTCGGTTCCGAGGCGGGCAGGCTGATTTTGGAGAACAGTTTCGGTTTCATGGTAGGCATAAGAAACCGTGAGATAGTAAAGGTACCTCTTGAGGAGGTAGCAGGAAAGTTAAAAACACTTGATCCCGATGCTTCAATTGTTAAAGAGGCAAAGATGATGGGAATCAGTTTTGGGGATTAATTATGTCTTATACAGCGATGTATCGTAAGTTCAGACCGTCAAGGTTTGAAGATGTAAAAGGACAGGATCATATAGTAACCACGCTCAAAAATCAGATAAAATCCGATCGTATCGGGCATGCATATCTGTTTTGCGGAACACGTGGAACCGGTAAGACATCCGTGGCAAAGCTTTTTGCCAAGGCTATTAATTGTGAGAATCGTGACGGCGATGACCCTTGCATGGAGTGCGCTTCCTGCAGATCGATTCAGTCGGGCGCGAGCATGAATGTTATTGAAATCGATGCGGCTTCCAATAACGGTGTCGATAACATCCGTCAGATTGTTGAAGAAGTTCAGTACCCGCCTACAGAGGGCAGGTTTAAGGTTTATATTATTGACGAGGTTCATATGCTTTCCATCGGTGCTTTTAATGCACTTCTTAAGACGCTTGAGGAGCCTCCGTCATACGTTGTATTTATACTTGCAACGACAGAAGTTCACAAGCTTCCAATTACCATCCTTTCAAGATGTCAGCGTTATGATTTCAAAAGAATAGGTGTGGACGACATATCGGGTCGAATTGATGAACTTTTGAAGGTGGAAGGGCTTGAGGCCGAGGAGGCTGCCATTCGATATGTTGCGAAGGTTGCCGATGGTTCCATGAGAGATGCACTAAGCCTTCTTGACCAGTGTATGGCATTTAACTTTGGAAAGAAACTTACATACCAGATGGTACTGGATGTTCTCGGAGCTGTTGACAGCGAAGTTTACAGCAATATCGTACGTTCGATAATAGCGGGTGATGTTTCGGATTCTGTAAGGCTTTTGGAAGATTCTATAATGGAGGGACGTGAACTCACACAGTTCGTATCGGACCTTACATGGTATTTAAGAAACCTTCTTTTGGCCAAGACTTCGGATGACATTTCCGTGGTGGCAGATATGTCTGCGGAGGGAGTAAAGAGGCTTCAGGATGAAGCGAGACTTGTTCCTTCGGAAGTTATAATCCGATATATAAGAGTGTTCAGTGAACTTACAAACCAGATAAGATTTGCTTCCAACAAGCGTGTGCTTGTGGAGATTGCAATTATAAAGCTTTGTTGCCCCGAGACAGAGGCAACAAACGATTCCGTTATTCCGAGAATCGAGAAGATTGAAAAGAAACTGGAAGAAGGCATTTCTTTTGCAGGAAACGCCTTGGGCGTGAAGAATGAAACAGCGCCGGTTGAAAAGATTAAGCCTGCAGCACTTCCCAAGTCGGTTCCGGACGATATCAAGAGTGTTGTTACGAACTGGAGAAGAATAGTTGCGGATACCGATATATCCCATCGCGGATTTTTGAAGGATGCAAAGCCTTCGCTTGGTCAGGACGGAGAACTTCTTTTGGTATTTAAAAAGGAAGCGTGCCGGGCTCATTTTGAGACGACCGAAGATTATACGAGGGAGCATGCGGAGGCAAATCTTCGGGAACTGAAGGAATTGATTGAAACAACCATAGGCAAGGAGATTTCGATTAAGACGGCACTTGCCAAGGATGAAGTACATTATGAGACCGATTATCCCGACCTTCGGAAGATGTTCGAGGGTATGATGGTAGTTGAAGAAGACTAAGAGAGTTCTTTTGATTAAACAGGCTTTTAAGTGGCCGATAATATGATTACAGGAGGATATGAAAATGGCAAAAAGAGGTGGATTTCCCGGAGGCGGAATGCCCGGTAATATGAATAATCTGATGAAGCAGGCACAGCGTATGCAGCGTCAGATGGAAGAAAGCCAGAAGGAGATGGAGACCAAGGAGTTTACATCCAAGGCAGGCGGCGGAGCAGTTTCCGTAACCGTTACGGGAAGTAAGGAAGTTAAGGAAGTTATTATTGATAAGGAAGTTGTAGATCCCGATGATGTTGAAATGCTTCAGGATCTTATTGTGGCAGCAGTTAACGAGGCTCTTAAGCAGGTTGACGATGCCAATGCACAGGCAATGAGTAAAATGACCGGCGGACTCGGAGGATTCGGCTTCTAATGAATCTATACGGGGGACAGATCAACAAACTGATTGAAGAACTGGAATCTCTTCCCGGAATCGGAAGCAAGTCGGCACAAAGGCTTGCTTTTCACCTTATTGGGTTACCGGAGGAAAAGGTTGAGCGAATTGCGTCAACTATGGTTTCGGCGCGAAAGAACGTCAGATACTGCAGCTGTTGCTATACGTTGACAGACAAAGAAATCTGTCCGATATGCTCAAATCCGGCAAGGGATCAGTCGGTGATAATGGTAGTTGAAACACCAAGAGACCTTGCTGCGTACGAGAAGACAGGAAGGTTCGAAGGAGTTTACCATGTGCTTCACGGGGCAATATCGCCAATGCTTGGAATCGGTCCCAACGATATCAGGCTTAAGGAACTTATCAAGAGACTTGAGGGAGATGTTAACGAGGTAATCGTTGCCACAAACTCCAGTCTTGAAGGTGAGACTACAGCTATGTATATCAGTAAGCTCATTAAACCAACAGGAATCAAAGTGTCACGAATCGCAAGCGGAGTACCCGTCGGAGGCGATTTGGAATATATTGATGAAGTAACATTGCTTCGCGCTCTTGAAGGACGCGTTGAACTATAAGATATCAGGGGGAGATTGATATGGCAAAGAGATTATTCGGTAAGACAAGCAAGGGTGAAGAGGTATATGCTTTTGAGCTTACCAATTCAAAAGGCATGAAGGCTGAGGTTATTAACTACGGAGCGATTCTTACAAAGCTCTTCACTGCCGATAAAAACGGAAAAATCGAGGATATTGTTCTCGGATTTGATACAGTTGCGGAATACGAGGTTAATGCAAGTTTCTTTGGCGCTGTTATTGCACCAAGCGCTAACCGAATCGGTGGAGCAAAGTACACAATCGACGGTGTTGAGTATAAGGCAGCGGTTAACGACGGCCCCAACAACCTTCACAGCGATTATAATCTCGGAAGTCACAAGCGTGTATGGGATTATGAAGAGGGTGAAAACAGCGTTAAGTTTTCTTTGGAAATGGAAGACGGCGATATGGGATTCCCCGGAAACAAGAAATTCACGATTACATATACTTTGACAGAGGACAATGAACTTATTCTTCATTATACGGGTTCAAGTGACAAGAAGACTATTATCAACCCCACAAACCATACATACTTCAACCTTTCGGGTGAAGCATCGGGAAAGACAATTCTTGATGATGTTTTGATGCTTAACGCTTCATGCTACACTCCTATTGTACAGGGTGCAATTCCTACCGGTGAGATTGCTCCGGTTGCAGGAACCGTTATGGACTTTACTAAGGGAAGAAGAGTCGGAGACGACATAGAAGATTCTTTTGACCAGCTTGTAATGACACAGGGCTACGATCACAACTTTGTGCTTGATAATTACGATGGCAAAACAAAACTTATTGCTACGGTAACAGACAATGAATCCGGACGTGTTATGGAAGTTTACACTAACCTTCCCGGCGTTCAGTTCTATGCAGGAAACTGCATTGCTCCTCAGAACGGAAAGAACGGAGTGAAGTACTCAAAGCGCATGGGGCTTTGCCTTGAGACACAGTTCTTCCCTGACAGCATTAATAAGGCAAACTTCCCTTCATGTGTGTTCGGCGCAGGTAAGGATTACGATTCAGAGACAATTTATAAGTTCTAGGATGTATAAGAAATATGGCCGAATACGGTAAAATGATATCTTTCCCGGGCTCCGATAATGATGAGGAGTCTGCGGGAAGGCGGGTCAAAAGAAGGACTCGCAGATACAGGCTTACAAAATTATATATTGTGCTGCTTGTTCTGGCATTGATTGCAGCGATTGTTATCGGTTATTTTATCTACGTTAAATCACGTATTTACGAGACTTACAGTGTTATATCGACAGCTTCGCATGATATTGTCGATGGCACGAAGATTTTGGAATTTAACGGTAGCATTCTTACGTACAGTAAGGATGGTGCAAATGCTGTTGATGTAAACGGTAAGCTTCTTTGGAATCAGACGTTTGACATGCAAAATCCGATGGTAGCCGTTTGTGGCGAATCTGTTGCTTTTGCCGACTATGGCGGAAGCAGAATTTATTATCAGTCTGCAAAAGGCGAAACGGCGGTTGTTACGACCGACAAGCCAATTCGAAAGATTACGGTTGCGTCATCGGGATATGTGGCAGCAGTTCTTGAGGACATCGACGTTACGTGGATTTATATGTATAACATAAACGGAACAACGATTTCTTATTTCAGGACAACAATGGAGAAGAGCGGATATCCTGTTGATATCAGTCTTTCGCCGAGTGGGGAACTGATGTGTGTGTCATATTACTATGTCGACTGCAATGATGTTAAGAGCAGCGTGGCTTTCTTTAACTTCGGATCGGTTGGACAGAATAGTATTGACAATTATGTCAGTGGTTATAATTACTCGGATACACTTGTTCCGTATGTACAGTTTATGGATGATAAGACGGCATTTGCCGTATCGACCGACAGAGTGGCGGTTTACTCCGGAGAGCATAAGCCTTTAAGTGTTTCCGACTGGTTCCACACGGAAGACGTTCTTTCGGTTTTCCATTCATCTGATGCAATTGCGATTATTTACAGTAATGCGCTTGGCGGAACAAAGTACAAGATGGCGCTTTATGATAAGGTCGGAAAATTGCTTTCAGAAAAGGCATTCGACTTTGATTATTCGGGAGTTTCTTTTGGGTATGGGAACGTGATTCTCTACGGAGACACATCTCTTTATGTGGGAACTTACTTGGGCGAGAAAAAGTTCGAGGGCATTTATGAAAAGCCGATGCATCTTGTCGTTCCGACCCAGGGCCCTTACAAATATGCGGTCCTGACGGGTGATTCGATAGATATTATTACTCTTGAGTAGAGTCAAATACAGGAGGTTTAATATGTTAGACTGGTTTTTGTTTAATATTCCTTTTTTCATTTTCCTGATTTATTTCATTCTTAAAATGTTTTTTGCACCAAAGAAGGGTGCTGTTAAGGAACTTTGTGGATTTGTTTCCATTATTATTGCATCTTTGGTGGTGCTTCTTATCGGATTTGGAATCAGAAAATATTTGGCTCAGGACAGAGTAATATTTGTAATTACGATTATTCTTTTGTTCCTGCTTGTCCTAATTTATAAGTTGTTTGACTTTCTTTTTACAACACTCAAGATTATTGCTAATCTTCCCGGTGTGAATATTGTAAATAAAATTTTGGGAGTTCCGGTCGCAATTCTTATCACACTCATGGTTCTTTGGACAATTTTCTGTATTGCAATGGTATTCGATGAAGGTGCTTTTGCCGTATGGACAATCAATTGCGTAAAGAACAACGGACTTATGAGATTTTTGTATGAGCACAACTATCTCTACCTTGTTGTAAGTAAATTCAGTAAGACATTAAGCGCTGTAGATTTCTGGGGAATACTCGGAATGTAAACATTGTTTGGAAGATTGATCGGAGATTCGGATGAGATATCCAGAGTTTTTAAAGGAAAACGGAATAGTCGGTCTGATTGCCCCTTCTTTTGGCTGCGGACGTCCGGAAGATGCTGTGCAGCTTGACTCGGCAATCGAGAAGCTTGGCGGTTTTGGATACTCTGTAGTGGAAGGACCAAACTGTCGTAGAACTGACGGAATCGGTAAGAGTGCCCCTGCTTTGGACTGTGCCGAAGAGATTAATGACTTCTTTATTAATAATAGAAGTGATGTAATCATATCCTGTGGTGGTGGAGAGTTGATGTGCGAGGATCTTTCGTATGTTGACTTTTCGAAGATTTCCAAAGCAAAAGCGAAGTGGTATATGGGATACTCCGATAATACGAACCTGACTTTTCTTTTGCCGACACTTGCAGATATTGCTTCTATATACGGATGCGGAATAAAACCTTTTGGTCAGAGGGTATGGCATAAGTCGGTTTCGGACGCGCTTGAATTTTTGGAAGGAAGGAAGCTTTCTTTTGACAATTATGACGGCTGGGAAAAGATGTACTATTCGGAAGAAGATCATGACTGGCTTAAGGGTTACAATATAACGGAGCCTTATCACCAGGAAATTATCGGGATTGATGGGTCGGCTTCTGAATGCAGTTTTTCGGGAAGGCTTATCGGAGGATGTACGGATTGTCTGACTACGCTTTGCGGAACAAGATTCGACAAGGTTGATGAATTTACCGAAAAATATAAAGAAGATGGTATGATATGGTTTCTTGAATCCTGTGATTTAAATCCTTTTCAGTTGAGACGTGCTCTTTGGCAGTTTAAGGAAGCAGGATGGTTTAAGTATGTTAAGGGATTTTTGATCGGGCGTCCTCTTCATTATGAGGACGATTTCGATGGTTTTACATGTCGTGAGGCTGCACTTGGGGTGCTTAAGGAGTTTGGTGTTCCGATTGTTTTGGATATTGACCTCGGACACTTGTCACCAAGAATTCCGTTTGTAAGCGGAGGATTTGCCAAGATTAATGCAAAAGAAAACCGTTTTAAGATTGAATATTTATTAAAGTAAAAATTCTGTTGACAGATGAACGAAATAACGATATGATTTAATTCCACCGCGAAAACGGTGGAATTTTTTACTTCTTTAAAAAAAGTAAAATTTGTGCTTGACGTGAGTCGTAACGAGTGATAATATAACAACGTTGCGACGCGAAAACGGAGCAACAGAACCTTGACAATCAAACAACAATGCAACCCTGAAAATCTTTGAGAATTTTCAGAAGTGTGAAAGCGAACACACTATAAAAAAACGACCTAGAAACAGTAAACGGGATAGATTAGCTAACGTTAA
>JAZQOL010000035.1:0-63648 GCA_045627845.1 Lachnospiraceae bacterium
TCAGATTGTTAATAAACTTAATGAGGAATACGAGAAGAAAAACAAGAAGGAAATCACTGACGCCCAGGTTCTTGAGAGTGTTAACCATGGGGCCGTGGCTCCTTCCGAGAAACCACAGTCTTCACAGAGTGCCAAGTCAAAGAGGGGTATTGTTGTTAAGGGCATTGATGATGTGGCAGTTCGTTTTTCAAAGTGTTGTTCTCCTGTTCCGGGAGATGAGATTGTGGGCTTTGTTACAAGAGGAAGAGGAGTATCTATTCACAGAACTGACTGTATTAATATTATTTCACTTCCCGAAATGGACAGAGTAAGGCTGATTGACGCCGAATGGCAGGGAGGAGAAGAGTCAAGCGGAAAGTATCCCGCGGAAATCAGAATATTCGCTACAAACAGAAACGGATTGCTTGCGGATGTTTCAAAGGCTCTTACCGAGAAAAATATCAGTATTCTTTCGCTTAACACACGTGTAAACAAGCAGGGGCTTGTTACAATGAACACCGCTTTTGAAATCGGCGGAAGAGATGAACTTACTCATATCATTGAAAAAATACGTACAATCGAAAGCGTCGTTGACATAGAAAGGACAAGAGGCTGATGGCTGTTAAAATCGGAAGAATATGTCTTGGAATGTATCAGACCAACTGTTACTTTCTTTATAATGAAGGGTCGAAGGACTGTGTTGTAATTGATCCGGCAGATTCGGGCGAATATCTTTACGATAAACTTAACGATAATGGGTTTAGTGTAAAGGCGATTATGCTTACACATGGCCACTTTGATCACATATACGGTGTTAAAGCGCTTCAAAAGAAAAGCGAAGCCAAGGTTTACGCCGGCGCAAAGGAAGTCGATGTTCTTAAGAATGAGCGTTATAACTGTTCTGTGTCTGTCGGACGAATTGAAAGAATAGAGCCGGATGAATTTTTGACGGACAATGAAGTTATTGAACTTGCAGGCATTAAGATTAAAGTAATTCATACGCCCGGGCATACGGAGGGCAGTGTATGTTATTATGCGGAGGAAAGTAATATCCTTATCGCCGGGGATACGCTGTTTTGTGAAAGCGTTGGCCGTACGGATCTTCCTACCGGAAATTCATCCACGCTTATTAAATCGATAAGGGAAAAACTTATGATTCTTCCCGATGAAGTTAAAGTATATCCCGGACATGGTGAATCGACTACTATCGGCAATGAAAGGGCATATAATCCTTTCTTGAATTAAGACATATTATGGTTTTTGTTAGAATTAATAAATCTAAATTTGAATATGACATTCATTCTTTGGTGAAGGCATTCTTCCCTGAAGAGGAAGTTAAAGTGGCGATGTCGACTGACGACAATCTGCAGCCTTCATACGAGGTTGAATACAGGGATTCTGAAATCCTGTTTCTTTCGGCTGATAAAGAAGTGCTTTCACAGGGTGATATACATGCTTCTTTTGAAAGAATTGATGAGAAGAATCTTGTTAAAAGACTTGTATATAACGCGCTTGTCAAAGTTACGGGCAAAGAACTTGCTTGGGGCGATTTGACGGGTATAAGACCGACAAAGATTGCCCGTAAACTGCTTGAAGAAGGTAAAGACGAATCTTCGATACTTGATTACATGAAATCGACATACCTTGTGGGTGATGAAAAGGGGCATCTTGCAATTGATATTGCCAAGCGCGAACGTCGCATATTATCATCGCTTCACAAGAAAGGCTATTCCATATACATTGGTATTCCTTTTTGCCCTACAACTTGCCTTTATTGTTCATTTACGTCCAATCCGATTGCAAAATGGCGCAACCGTGTGAATGATTATCTTGAGGCAGTTGAGAAGGAAATACTATTTACAAAAAAGGAAAGAGCAGGACAGATTATAGACACTGTATACATCGGTGGGGGTACGCCGACAACACTTACTGCGGAGGAACTTGACCGGCTTCTTTCTTTTATAGATGATAACCTTGATCTATCAAAACTTCTTGAGTATACGGTCGAGGCTGGTAGGGCTGATTCAATTACAATTGATAAGCTTAAGGTGTTAAAGAAGCATAATGTTACAAGAATAAGTGTGAATCCGCAGACCATGAATCAGCGTACTCTTGACATAATCGGAAGACGACATTCGGTTGAGGATGTTAAGAGGGCGTATTATGACGCTAGGGAAATCGGATTTTCAAATATTAACATGGATATAATTCTTGGGCTTCCCGAAGAGGGACCTAAAGAGGTTCAGAATACCGTTGATGAAATAGTTAAGCTTAATCCGGATTCGTTTACGGTTCATTCTTTGGCCGTTAAGAGAGGCTCGAGGCTGTATGAGTGGATTGCAGAGAACGGGTATTCTACCATGATTAATACGGACAGCACTATGGAAATAGCAAGAAATGGTGCTGAACTTATGCACATGTTTCCGTACTATCTGTATAGACAGAAGAACATGGCGGGCAACTTTGAAAACACAGGCTATGCAAAAGAAGGTTGCTTTGGAATATACAATATTCTCATTATGGAGGAACTTGAGCCTATTGTGGCAATCGGACCGGGAAGCGTTTCTAAGGTCATTACAAAAGAAGGAAAACTTGTACGTTCCGACAATGTTAAGGATGTTGATTTGTATATTTCATCAATTGATGATATGCTAAAGCGCAAAGCGGATTTGTTTAGTCTTGAATAATTATATGTGGAGATTATTATGGCACTTGTTAAAAAACCGGTAACCGGCATGAAAGAAATACTTCCGAAGGAAATGATGATAAGGGATTATGTTCAGCGAGTTATTAAGGAAACTTATGCAACTTTCGGATTTACATCAATTGAGACTCCCTGTCTTGAAGATATCAGAAATCTTTGCTCAAAACAGGGCGGCGAAAATGAAAAGCTTATATTTAAAGTGTTAAAAAGAGGCGAAAAGCTTAATCTTGAAACTGCAAAAGAGGAAGCTGATCTTACGGACATGGGGTTAAGATATGATCTCACCGTTCCGCTTGTAAGATTTTATTCCAATAATGCAAATGAGCTTCCTTCACCTTTTAAGGCTCTTCAGATGGGTAATGTATGGCGTGCGGACAGACCCCAGAGAGGAAGATATCGCCAGTTTATGCAGTGTGACATCGACATTCTCGGTGAAGCAACAAACATGGCTGAAATTGAACTGATACTTGCAACAACAACAACACTTGGTAAAATCGGATTCAAGAACTTTGAGATTCACATTAATGAAAGAAGACTTCTTAAAGCAATGGCCAAGTACGCAGGATTTCCGGATGAGAAATTCGATGTTGTTTGCATAATTCTTGATAAGCTTGACAAAATCGGAATAGACGGTGTTAAGGAAGAACTTCTTGCCGAAGGATTTGATGCTTCATCTGTTGAAAAATATGCAGGACTGCTTACAAATCTTACGGGAAACATTGATGACTTAAAGAAAATGCAGTCACTTTTGGGAGATTCTTTGGACGAGCAGGTTGTTACGAGCCTTACCGAAATAATCGAGAGCGTTGAAAAGGTTAAGAGAGCTTCGTTTAAGATGGTTTTTGACCCTACGCTTGTTCGTGGTATGGGATATTATACGGGTACTATTTTTGAAATAGTAATGCCTGAACTCGGTGCTGCCTGCGGAGGCGGCGGAAGATACGACAAGATGGTAGGAAACTTCACGGGAAATGATGTTCCTGCCTGCGGTTTTTCAATCGGATTTGAACGAATCGTTCTTCTTTTATTGGAGTCGGGATTTGAGATTCCGGGAAGCCGCGAAAAGGTTGCATATCTTGTTGAAAAGGATATGCCCAAAGACAGGTTTGCTGAGGTTTTGAACAAAGCAATGGAAGAGCGCGAACTTGGAAAACAGGTTCTTGTCGCAAAAATGAATAAAAATAAAAAATTCCAGAAGGAGCAGCTTTCGCAGGAAGGATATACAAGCTTTGAGGAATTTTACAATAATCCGTTATAGGCATTTTGAAAGGAGAATTATTTGGATACCGAAGGTGTCATACAACTTATAATACTTTTTGTTTTACTTGTTTTATCTGCTTTCTTTTCTTCTTCTGAGACTGCACTTTCATCTATAGGTAAAGTCAAGGTCAGGGCATTATGCGAAGAGGGAAGAAAACATTCCAATACACTGTCTAAAGTATTGGATAATTACGACAGAATGCTGACAACGATTCTTATCGGTAACAATATTGTTAATCTTAGTGCATCATCACTTGCAACTATGTTAACAATAAAAGTCTGGGGAAACATTTATGTTTCTGCAGCAACCGGAATACTTACCTTTTTGGTACTTATATTCGGCGAGATAGTTCCCAAAACCTGGGCAAGAAGAAACTGTGAGAGACTTTCTTTATTCTTCTCACCTGTTATTCGAGTTCTTATGATTGCCCTTTATCCGCTTGTCTTTGCTATTGAAAAGGTTGCAGGTTTCTTCCTTTTCATTTTCGGACAGGCAAAAGAAAATGAAAGCACGATTACCGAAACAGAGTTTCGTACTTATGTTGATGTTTCCCATGAGGAAGGCGTCATTGAGACCGATGAGAAAAAATACATTAACAATGTGTTCGATCTTAGCGATTCTAAGGTAAAAGACATTATGATTCCTCGAATTGACATGACTGTCATTTCGGAGGACGCTTCATACAAAGATGTAATGAAGGTGTTTAGGGAGTCAATGTACACACGACTTCCCGTATATCGTGAGGAAATTGAGAATATCATAGGATTCATTAATATCAAGGATTTGATAAGACTGAAAGATACTGCAAGTTTTGCTGTTTCGAAATTCTTAAGAGAAGCGTATTTTACGTACGAATTTAAGAAGACGAACGACCTTCTTTTTGAAATGCGTGATTTGGCCGTTAATCTTGCATTTGTGTGCAACGAATACGGCGAGACAATCGGCATGGTGACACTTGAAGATCTTCTTGAGGAAATAGTCGGTCAGATTCGCGATGAATATGATGCCGATGAAGAAGAAATGATAAAAGAGGTTGACGGAAGCTTCTTAATAGAAGCAAAGGTCAAACTCGAAGATATAAATGATGAATTGGGAACAGAGTTTTATTCTGAGGATTATGACAGCATCGGTGGCCTTGTCCTTGATATGCTTGACAGAATTCCCGAAAACGGTGAAACTGTAACCCTTGAAGACGGTACAATCTTAAAGGTCGAAGGTATTCGAATGAACCGTATTGTTAAAGTGCTTGTAACGCTTCCTTTAAAAGAAGAGGATGAGGAAGCGGACGATAAATAATTTCAAAGGAGAATGTTGTAACATGAGTAAGAAAAGAGGCATATTTACGATTGCCATCGTCCTTATCCTTACATTGTTTGTAGGATATATGGATATATGGGGATTCGGTGCCAACAAGGCAGGAAGTGCCAGAGACATCAAGCAGGGACTTGACCTTGCAGGTGGTGTTTCAATCACATATCAGGTTGTAGGCGATGAAAATCCTTCTGATCAGGATATGTCTGATACTGTTTCCAAACTTGAACAGCGTGTATGGAACTACAGTACAGAAGCAGTAGTATATAAAGAAGGAAGTAATCGTATTAATATCGAAATTCCCGGTGTATATGATGCAAACTCAATTCTTCAGGATTTAGGACGTCCCGGAGCATTGTATTTTATCGATCATATCGGTAATGACGGTGTTACAAACTATACACAGAGCGGTAGCGACTGGGTGCTTGCAAGATCAATCGAAGAAATTAAAGCAGACGGTTCCATCGTTTTGGAAGGAACAGACGTAAGAGATGCTCAGGCAGGCTCAATCAGAAACGATATGGGCAACAGCGAAATTTGTGTATCACTTACACTTACGGAAGCAGGTTCAAAGGCATTTGCCGATGCAACAACAGCTGCATATAATCGCGGGAATGATGTTATTGCAATTTACTATGACGGCAATTTCGTAAGCGTTCCCAGAGTTATTAACCCTATAACAAACGGTGTTGCACAGATTACAGGTCAGAAAGATGCAGCAGAAGCTGAAAAGGTTGCAAGTACAATTCGTATCGGTGGCCTTTCACTTGAACTTGAAGAGTTACGTTCAAACGTAGTAGGTGCTTCGCTTGGACAGGATGCCATTAAGTCAAGTTTAATGGCAGGTGCAGTAGGATTTGCGGTTGTAGTTATATTCATGATTGCAGTTTATTATTTCCTTGGACTTACAAGTACAATAGCTCTTGCATTGTATGCAGTTCTTGAGATTATGCTTATAAACGGTTTTGGAATCACACTTACACTTCCCGGTATTGCAGGTATTATTCTTTCAATCGGTATGGCAGTTGATGCAAACGTTATCATCTTTGCCCGCTTAAGAGAAGAACTTGCAACAGGAAAGACTGTTGAATCCGCAATTAAGGTTTCGTATGCAAAGGCTATGAGCGCAATTTTAGACGGTAATATTACTACACTTATTGCTGCTGCAGTTCTTTGGATTATGGGCTCGGGCTCAATTGTAGGTTTTGCACAGACACTAACCCTTGGTATCTGCCTTTCAATGTTTACAGCGGTTGTAATCACAAAATCACTTCTTAATGCATTTGTTGCCATAGGCGTTAAGAATCCCAAGGTATTCGGTGTTGCAAAAGAAAGAAAGCAGATTGATTTTCTTTCAAAGAAGGGCTTTTTCTTTGGCGCCTCCGGAGCAATAATTATTGCCGGTCTTGTGATGATGCTTTTTGTGAACTCAAATATAGGGGGAAGAGGCCATTCGCTCAATTTCTCACTTGAGTTCCTTGGCGGTACCCAGACAGTTGTTCCTTTTTCGCAGGATTATTCTCTTGATGATATCAACAGTCTTATGGTTTCCGATATTGAAGACATTGTTAATGATTCAAACGTTGTATGCACTAAGGTTCAGGGTTCCAATGAGGTTATTTTTAAGACAGTAACACTTGATGCTGCTCAGCGTGATGCATTGAACGATTATTTTGAAGAAAAGTTTGGTGTTGACCGTGAAACAATAAAGGCTGAGTCGATAAGCTCTACAATCAGTAAGGAATCTCAGAGAGAGACAATTATCGCCGTTATAGTTGCATGCATCTGCATGCTTATATACATCTGGTTCAGATTTAAAGATATCAGATTCGGTGCGGCTTCGGTTCTTGCTCTTGCACACGACGTACTTGTAACCCTTACATTCTATGCTTTGGCATATGTAAGCGTAGGATCGACGTTTGTAGCATGTATGCTTACGATAGTAGGTTACTCAATTAACGCTACAATTGTTATTTTCGACCGCATCAGAGAAAACCTTTCTGAGGCAACTAAGAAGTCCGAACTTAAGGACATCGTAAACGCTAGTATTACAACAACTCTTTCGCGTAGTATATTTACTTCACTTACAACTTTTGTAATGGTAGTTGCTCTTTATGTATTTGGCGTAAGCTCTATTAAAGAATTTGCCCTTCCTCTTATGGTAGGTATTCTTTGCGGTACATATTCGTCAATCTGCCTTGCAGGTTCTGTATGGTTTGTACTCAGAAAAAAATTCGTTAAGAAAGAAGACTAATTGAGCTTATGGAAAAATGGGTTGAAATACGAAAATCGGCCGACTTCAAGAAAATGGCTTCCGAATACGGAATTTCTCCCATTACAGCAAGAATTCTAAGAAACAGAGATTTAATTAATCCTTCGGAGATAAATGATTATTTATCTCCGGGGATTAATGCTTTACATGACCCGATGATGCTTGATGGCATGGATCGGGTTGTTTTCGTGTTAAAAGAAAAAATCAATGAGCATTTAAAAATCAGAATTATCGGTGATTATGACGTTGACGGTATATGTTCCACATACATTCTTTTCAAAGGTTTGTCTTTCTTTGGAGCAAATACCGATTATGTCATTCCTCACAGAATTGAAGACGGATACGGCATCAATATAAAACTTATAGACGACGCAAAACAATCGGGAGCAGATACTATTATAACATGTGATAACGGTATATCTGCATATGAGCAGACAGAGCACCTCAAAAAACTCGGTATGACGATGATTATAACCGACCATCATGAGGTCCCCTACGACACCGATGAATCAGGTAACAGGGAGTACAGGATTCCTCATGCGGATGCGGTTGTGGATCCTAAGCTTCCGGGGTGCAAATACCCTTTTGAGGGAATATGCGGAGCCTATGTGGCTTTTCAGACTGTTTTGGCTTATGCGAAATATATAGGCGCAGACAAAACAGATGACTTTTTACGATTAAAAGAAGAACTTTTGGAGTTTGTTTCTTTGGCAACGGTTTGCGACGTTATGGAACTAAAGGATGAGAACCGTTCTCTTGTGTATATGGGCTCAAGACTCATTTCGAACAGTAAGAATGTCGGAATGCGTGCGCTCATAAACGTTACGAAACTTCAGGATCGAATGATAACGCCTTATCATATGGGATTTGTTATTGGGCCATGTCTTAATGCAAGCGGGCGCCTTGATACTTCGCTTCGAGCTCTTGACCTGTTTCTCGAGGAGGATGAGAAAAAGGCCTTTGAAAAAGCTGAAAATCTAAGACTGTTAAACGAAGAGAGAAAAGATATGACTTTACGTGAGACCGAAAAGGCCTTTAGTATTGTCGATAAGATGGATGAACCTGACAAGGTTCTTGTTGTTTACCTTCCTGACTGTCACGAAAGCCTTGCCGGTATTATTGCAGGGAAAGTCAGAGAACGATACGTAAGGCCTTCCTTTGTTATCACAAAAACCGAGAAAGGTTTAAAGGGCAGCGGAAGAAGTATAGATGCGTATGATATGTTTGAGAATCTGAATTCGGTCAAAGAACATTTGGCAAAATTCGGAGGACATAAGATGGCTGCCGGAATTTCACTTGTGGACGATACGCCGGATGCGTTCAGACAGGCAATTAATGAAGCGTGCACTCTTTCGAAAGAAGATTTTTATGAGACTGTGAGAATAGATATGCAACTCCCGTTCGAATATGCTGATATTAATCTTGCACGTGAATTATTAAAGCTCGAGCCGTTTGGAAACGGAAACGAAAAGCCTCTTTTTGCCATGAGACATGTTACAATAATATCAGGACAGCGCATCGGAAAAACCGGTAACGTCGGGAAATATAAAGTGATGAATGATGCCGGTCGTGTTTTTGAAATGATTTCATTTTTAAATCCGGATGATTTTGAAAATTTTGTAGAATCCGTTTATGATTCCGATACGGCAAAAAAACTCCATTCGGGTATGAGAATATCGGTAGTGGTTGATGTTTGCTACCAGATTGAGATTAACAGTTTCAGAGGCAATGGAAGCGTTTCGCTGCAAATGAAACATTACAGATAAAAGGAGGGATATGTAGTGACGGATTTTCGTTACGCAAAGGTGATAATAGACATTTCACATGAGAGTGTAGACAGACCGTTTACCTACATAATTCCGCAGGAATATAAAGAATGCATAGACATAGGCGTTCAGGTAACAGTACCTTTCGGTAAAGGAAATACCTTAAAAAAAGGAATTGTTGTTGAGTTGTGCGATAAATCGGAACTTGAGGATGAAAGGCTGAAGGCAATTGCGGACATTTCCGAAAAAGACATTTCGTTTTCGGACCAAAGAATTCAACTTGCAGCATGGATGAAGCGCAACTACGGTTCAACTATGATAGCGGCTTTAAAAACCGTGCTTCCGGTAAAAACAAAGATAAAGGAATCTGTCAGCAGGGTAATTATAAGAAACAAATCGGTTGATGAGATACGGGAACATATAGATAATCTTCCTGCATCAAAGAAAGCGCAGCTAAGGCTTCTTGAAGCACTCTTAGAAGAAGAGAAAATCCCCAAAACGATAAGTGATGACAGACTCCATATTCTTCCCACAACGTATGAGAAACTTGTTCAGGAAGGATTTATACGAATTGAAGAGAATGTTCTTTTTCGAAATAAAGTAGATATTTCTGCGGACAGGGACAAAAAGCTAAGCCTCAGCAGCGAGCAGAAAAAAATAGTTGATAAGATAGCTAAAGATTATGGCAATGGATGCCCCGGCAGATATTTGATTCACGGAATAACCGGAAGCGGGAAAACCGAAGTGTATATGCAGGTAATTGAGGATGTTGTGAAAAGGAACCGGCAGGTTATTGTCCTGATTCCCGAAATAGCATTGTCATATCAGACTCTGATGCGTTTTTATAAGCGTTTCGGAGACAGAGTTTCTGTGATGAATTCTACGCTTTCAAAAGGTGAGAAATACGACCTGTTCAGGCAGGCCGAAGAAGGCTGTATTGATATAGTAATCGGACCAAGGTCAGCTTTGTTTACTCCGTTTAAAAATCTCGGGCTCATAGTTATAGACGAAGAACATGAGGGTACGTATAAGAGTGAACAGATGCCCAAATTTCACGCGAGGGAAACTGCAATCGAGATTGCACGTATGAATAATGCAGGAGTGATTCTTGGGTCGGCGACGCCATCGGTTGATTCATACTACAGAGCATTAAAAGGAGAATATACTCTTTTTACGCTTACAAGAAGACTTACCGGAAACCAGCTTCCTAATGTTCATATAAGTGATCTTAGGGCAGAATTGAGAGAGGGTAACAGAAGTATTCTCTCAAGAAAATTGCAGGACTATATAAAGGATCGTCTTGAAAAGAAAGAGCAGATTATGCTTTTTCTGAACAGGCGGGGACTTGCCGGATTTGTTTCCTGCAGAGCCTGCGGATATGTAGTTAAATGCCCGCATTGTGACGTCTCGCTTTCTCTTCACGGTAACGGTAAGATGGTATGTCATTATTGCGGATATACACATGACTCTTACAGAAACTGCCCTGAATGTAATTCAAAATATATTCTTGGGTTCAGGGCCGGTACGGAGCAGGTTGAAGAGACTGTTAAAATGATGTATCCGGGAGTAAGAACCTTACGAATGGATGCCGATACGACGAAAAAGAAAGAAAGCTACGAACAGATACTGTCAAAGTTTCTTGATAAAGAAGCCGATATACTTATCGGAACTCAAATGATAGTAAAAGGGCATGACTTTAAAAATGTTACTCTTGTAGGTGTTCTTGCTGCTGACATGTCTTTGTTTGCTTCGGATTACAGAGCTCCTGAGCGTACGTTTGACCTGCTCACTCAGGCTGCCGGGAGAGCGGGCAGAGGAGACAAGCCCGGAGATGTTGTCATACAGACATATCAGCCGGACCACTATGCGATTACCTTTTCTGCCAATCAGGATTACAAAGGTTTTTATGAAGAAGAGATAGGATACAGAGAATTGATGGACTATCCACCTTCGTCGCACATGCTTTCGGTACTTGTTACCGGGACAGATGAGAAAGCCTGTATAAGTCTTGCAAACAACCTTGTGAAGGGCGTCCGGGACAAATATGATATAACGGTTATAGGGCCTGCACCGGCATCGGTATCCAAGATTAATGATATTTTCAGACAGGTTTTCTATATGAAATCCACATCATATGATAGACTTGTTAGTATAAAGGATTACCTTGAAAATGCTCTTTCTCAAAGAAAGCAATTTAAGGAAAATGTTTTTTTTGATTTTGACCCGCAGAATGCGGTCTGATTATAAATATTATATTTATGGCGAAAATGTTGTATAAGTAAGAGGCGTTTATACTTCTCTTAAATCCAAACTTATGCGATTCATGGGGATTGACATGGCACTTAGGAAAATCAGAGAAATGGGAGATGAGGTTCTTTCAAAAGTATGCAAGGAAGTAACCGAGATTACTCCACGAACAAAATTTTTAATCGACGATATGATTGAAACAATGTATGCTGCAGACGGAGTCGGTCTTGCTGCCTGCCAGGTCGGTGTGCTTAAGCGTATTGTTGTAATCGACACAACAGGTGAAGATCTTCATGTGCTTATTAATCCTGTTATACTTGAAACAAGCGGTGAACAGGAAGGTTATGAAGGTTGTCTTAGTGTTCCGGGCAAAAGCGGAGTTGTTAAACGTCCCAATTATGTTAAAGTAAAGGCTTTTGATGAACACTTAAATCCTTACGTACTTGAGGGTGAGGAGCTTCTTGCAAGGGCAATCTGCCACGAAGTGGAGCACCTCGACGGACATCTTTATGTGGAGAAGGTTGAAGGCGGATTGATTGATAATTCGCTTCTTAACAAGGAAGAGGAAGAATAATGAAAATTGTTTTTATGGGAACGCCGGCATTTGCTGCAGATATTTTAAAGGCACTTGTTGATGCAGGACATGAGATTACCGGTGTATATACACAGCCTGATAAACCCAAAGGCAGAAGCGGAGCACTGATTGCATCAGAAGTTAAAGAACTTGCTGTTTCTTTGGGACTTACGGTTTATCAACCCGATCGTATAAAGAAACCCGAAAATGTTGCTTTGCTTAAGACAATCCCTGCAGATGTATTTGTTGTGGCTGCTTTCGGACAGATTCTTTCAGAAGAAATATTGAATCTTCCGAAGTTTGGCTGTATTAATGTTCACGGATCGCTTCTTCCAAAATACAGAGGAGCGGCTCCGATTCAAAGATCAATTGCAGACGGAGAAGAAAAGACCGGTGTGTCCATTATGCAGATGGATAAGGGAATTGATACGGGAGCTGTTTTTTCAAAAGTAGAGTTTCCGATTCTTAGTTCGGACAATGAAGATTCCATATATTCAAAAATGGCAGAGTATGGAAGCGGTGAACTAATAAAGGTTCTTAAAGACATTGAAAACGGTACGGCGGTGAGTACTCCGCAGGATGAAAGTTTGGCTACCTATGCACCTATGCTTTCAAAAGAAGAGGGGCTTGTTGACTTTAATAAGTCAGCATGGAGTATTGACTGTATGATCAGAGGATTCCAAAACTGGCCCACGGCTTATACGCATGTAAACGGCAAAATGTTAAAAATATATTCGGGAAGAAGTGTTTCAAAAGAGTCTGTTTCTTGTGACAATACTTTGATTCCGGGAACTCTTATTGTTCATAAGAAAAATATATATGTTGTAACGGGAGAAGATCTTTTGGAACTTCTTGAAGTTCAGCCTGAAGGGAAAAAGCGTATGGGAGCCTGTGATTTTGCGAGAGGGCTTCATCTTACAACCGGAGATAAGCTTGGAGTATGAGTATTAATACACGTGAAATAATTGTCAACATGCTCTATACGTTAGATACGGAAGATAAGAAAAGCCATCTTCTGATAAGGGACGTGCTGGCAAAGTATGATTACCTGGATATCCGTGACAAAGCTTTTATCAAGCGTGTCACTCAGGGGACAATTTCATCAACGATTACGCTTGACTATATTATTGATACTGTGTCAAGCAAACCGATTGCAAAATGTAAGCCTATGATAAGGGCTATTCTTAGAATGAGCACTTATCAGATTGTATATATGGATAAAGTTCCGGACAGTGCCGCCTGCGATGAGGCAGTAAAACTTTGCAGAAAACTTTCTTTTGCCGAGTTTTGTCCTTTTGTAAACGGAGTATTAAGGACTGTCTCGGTAAAAAAACAGGAACTTTGCGATTTTGAAGCGATTGAAGATCGTGTGAAAAGGCTTTCTATTAAGCATTCTATGCCTGAATGGATTGTTAAAATGCTTCAAAAGGAACAAAAAGATACAGAAGCATTACTTGCCGGGCTTGGACGAATCCGCCCGACTTCAGTCAGATTTACCGATACGACTTTTGTAGACGAAACGCTTGAAAAATGGAAGCAAAGTGAGATTAATTTCGAAAAGAGTACTCTTGTTGAAGACGCATATTTGATAGACGGTTTTGAAGGAATGGAAACAGTTCCCGGGTTTTTAGAAGGTTATTTTATTGTTCAGGATGAAAGTTCAATGCTTTCTGCATTGGCAACCGGTGTAAAAAATGGGGATGCTCTTTCCGTAATAGATGTTTGTGCGGCTCCCGGCGGAAAGTCATGTGCAGTTGCTTCAATAATGAAGCCAAACGGACATGTAAGAAGCTTTGATGTCAGTGAACTTAAAGTTTCTCTTATTGATGAGAATATATCAAGGCTGAAACTTTCAAACATTGATGCAAGAGTTAAAGATGCAACCGAATTTGACCCTGATTTAGAAAAAAGTGCAGATATAGTCATTGCCGATGTTCCATGTTCGGGACTTGGTGTTATTGCCAGAAAGCACGATTTGAAATATAAAGTTACAAATGAAATGATGAAGGATATATGCCTTCTTCAAAAAGATATTATCAATAACGTCTGGAAGTATGTTAAACCGGGTGGAGTTTTGATTTATTCGACCTGTACGATTCATAAAGCAGAGAATGAAAAGATGGTGAGATATATTCTGGAAAATCTCCCGTTTAAGGGGGATTCTCTTAAGCAATATATTCCTTCTGCTTTTGCAAAAGAAAGAGACTGTGATTATGCAATTCAGTTTCTTCCAAATACAGATGGGACAGATGGTTTTTTTGTGGCCCGGTTTATAAGAAATGAAGAGTGAAACAATTAATGGGAACAACAGACATTAAATCTTTAGACAAAAGTGAACTTGAGAGTGCAATAGTTGAGCTTGGCTTACCTAAATTTAGGGCAGGCCAGATTTATGACTGGATTCATAAAAAGCTTGTGTGCTCTTTTTCTGAGATGACAAACATATCAGTTGATATGCAAAAAAAACTTGATGACACTTTTTATATTGCGTCGGTTTATCCTGAAAGAGTTCAGACTTCAAAACTCGACGGAACGCAGAAGTATTTATTCCGACTTAGTGATGGAAATTACGTTGAGAGCGTCTTGATGAAATATCATCATGGGAATTCTGTCTGTATTTCTTCTCAGGTCGGTTGCAGAATGGGGTGTAGGTTTTGTGCTTCTACGCTTGACGGGTTAACAAGGTGTCTTACACCATCCGAAATGCTTGAGCAGATATACAGAATTCAGGCACTTACAGGTGAAAGGGTATCAAATGTAGTTGTTATGGGAACAGGTGAGCCTATGGACAACTATGATAATCTTGTAAAGTTTATAAAATTGCTTACCGATTCAAACGGGCTAAATATCAGCCAAAGAAATATTACCGTTTCAACCTGTGGGATTGTTGAGAATATGAGAAGACTGGCCGATGAAGGCTTTCAGATTACATTGGCACTTTCTTTACATTCGGTTACAGATAAAAAGCGAAAAACGCTTATGCCGATTGCTGAAAAATACAGCATTTCTGAGCTTATGGAAGTATGTGAATACTATTTCAAAAAGACGGGAAGACGTATTACTTTTGAATACTCGCTGGTGAGAGGTGTTAATGATACAGATGAGGATGCGGACGGACTGATACGTCTTGCCGGTAAGGTTAAGGCACATGTAAATCTGATTCCGGTTAACCCGATTAAGGAGCGTGACTATAAGGAAACTGCGCATCCTGAGGTTGTTGCGTTCAAAAATAAACTTGAAAAAAGCAAGATAAATGTTACTATAAGAAGGGAAATGGGCCGGGATATTGACGGCGCATGCGGTCAGTTGCGCAAAAAAGTAATGGACGGGAATGACTAGGAGGTCTTTGGGGTGCTTAAAACATTTTCCATAACTGATGTGGGAAAAAAGCGAACAATGAATCAGGACTTTGTATACACATGCGAAGAGCCTGTAGGGAATCTGCCCAATCTTTTTGCGCTTGCTGATGGTATGGGAGGTTATAATGGTGGCGAATATGCTTCGTCACGTTCGGTTGAGATAATCTGTGAATATATTGAGAATTCACAGGACACAACGCCGAGAAGACTGTTTGAAGAGGCTATAAAGGCAGCTAACAGCGAAATACGTAATAAGGCTTCTGATAATCCTGAACTTGATAAGATGGGAACTACGATTGTTTTGGCATCGGTAATAGGGGAATGTCTCCAAATTGCCAATGTCGGGGACTCGCGCCTTTATATCATCGGTGATGATATAAGACAGGTAACGGTAGACCATTCCTATGTTGAGGAAATGATTAAGATGGGTAGTCTTGACAGGGAAAGTGCCAGGACACATCCTCAGAAGAATATTATTACACGAGCTATTGGTGCTTCGGAAGATATTGTTCCGGATTTCTTTACTGTTAAACTTAAGAAAAACGAGATGATTCTTATGTGTTCCGACGGTCTTACAAACATGCTTGAAGATGAAGAAATTTTGATGCTTGTTCGAAAGGAACGTGATCTTGCCGGAATGGCGGTTAAGCTTATTGAAGCTGCAAACGACAACGGTGGATTAGACAATGTTTCAGTAATTCTTATCAAGCCGTTTGATTAACGCTTCAGTACTTGTCGGATAGAGGATACGCATGGTTAAAATCGGAATGATGATAGGCGAAAGATATGAGATTCTCGAGAAAATCGGGACAGGTGGCATGTCTGATGTCTATAAAGCAAAATGTCATAAACTAAACAGAATGGTTGCCGTTAAGGTGTTAAAATCGGAATTTGCTGAAAATGCCAATTTTGTTTCAAGATTTACGGTGGAAGCACAGGCTGCAGCAGGACTTATGCACCCTAATATCGTTAACGTATACGATGTTGGAGAAGACAACGGTATCAACTATATAGTTATGGAGCTCGTTGAGGGCATAACTTTAAAAAAATACATTGAAAAGAAAGCAAGACTTTCCGTAAAGGAAGCTGTTACGATTGCAATTCAGATTGGAATGGGTATTGAGGCTGCT
The DNA here is from genome assembly GCA_045627845.1 of Lachnospiraceae bacterium. GTDB lineage: Bacteria > Bacillota > Clostridia > Lachnospirales > Lachnospiraceae > UBA1258. The sequence goes on from JAZQOL010000035.1 coordinate 16,604, forward strand.
CATAACAATCATATTATTCATCGAGATATTAAGCCTCAAAATGTTATTATTTCCAAGGAAGGAAAGGTTAAGGTTACTGACTTCGGAATTGCCAAGGCAGCAACCAGCAATACTATTACTTCAAATGTAATGGGTTCAGTACATTACACTTCACCCGAGCAGGCAAGGGGTGGATTTTCGGATGAGAAGAGCGATGTATACTCTCTTGGAATTACGCTGTTTGAAATGCTTACCGGAAGAGTTCCTTTCAATGGGGAAACTACGGTTGCAATTGCTATAAAGCAGATTCAGGAGCAGATGCCCTCTCCGAGAGAATATGTGGATGATATTCCTGTCAGCGTTGAGCAGATAGTGCTAAAGTGCACGCAGAAGAGTCCTGACAGAAGATATCAGAACATGGGTGCGCTTATAGACGACTTGAAAAAATCATTTACAACTCCCGATGAGGATTTTGTAAATATTAATGCCTTTGATGAAATTGGAGAAACAAGACCGCTTACCGACAGCGAACTTGAAACGTTAAAGAATACAACTAAATCCGATGCCGTAACAACGGGAACTCTTCCCAAAGTAAATCCCAATGTTAAGGATAGTGACGAAGGTTACGATAAGAAACTTGAAAAAATAACAACTATTCTTGCAATAGTGGTCGGTGCTGTTATTTTATTTATTGCTGTTTTCCTGATAGTAAGGTGGGCTGGCGCCAAGAAGCCTGTTGAGCCTCCTGCAAGTACCGATACATCGATTACCTCGGTTCCTGTAGAGAGTACAGAACAGGTAAAGGTTCCTGCACTCGCAAAGAAATCGTTGGAAGATGCACAGAAAATTCTTGATAAGCTAAAACTCCATTATTCGATTGAGTATGAAGAGTCGGACGAGTTTGAGGAGAATGTTGTTATATCAACAAATCCGGAGAAAGACTCCACAATTTCCATCAGAACCCTTGAAGGCGTTAATGTTGGAGAAAAGCCGGATATAATAATAATAGTTAGCTCCGGCAAATCGTCGGTGACGGTTCCGACTGTAGTGGGGTATTCTTTGAATGCTGCAAACAGAGCTCTCATAGAAGCTGATCTTAAACCTGAAATAATACAGGAATATTCGGATGAGGTACCTGAGGGTAATATTATTTCTCAGAGTATTGAAGGCGGAAAGAAAGCTCCCAAGGAATCTACCATTGTTATTAAGGTAAGTCTTGGTGCGGCAGAAGATTTGATTATTGTTCCCAATATTTTGGGTAAGACTTATGATGATGCGGTATTGGAACTTACCGAGCTTGGGTTTGCAGCCGGAGTGGGCGCGCAGGTATATAACAACGCCTATGCCGAAGGTTATGTATGTTATCAGAATATTACTCCCGGTTCGCAGCTTCCCAAAGGAAGTGTAATCGATCTTCAGGTAAGTAAAGGTCCTGAACCGATTGCTCAGGTGTTATATCGATTTAACTCAAGCATAAGTGCTCCTACTGTGGCCGAAGATCCTGATTACAGTCCTGGTAGTGTTACGGAAGTTAAGGTAGTCATTACCGGTTTAAACGGTAAAGAACTTTCTTCGACAGTTACTTCCTCGTTCCCGCATCCTATTAATCTTTGGAATATAAGCGGATGCAACGGTGGAACCGTTACCTTGACATATGATGTTAAGAAAACAGTTATGCAGAAGGTGATTGATGTTTCTTCGGGCGAAGAAACAGACGAAGAAATAGTGGTTGATGTGTATGAAACACATACAATTAAGAGAGATGTTATTTTTGAAATTCAGGAATAAAGGTAATTGATGCAGGGTAAGATTGTTAAAGGCATTGCCGGATTTTACTATGTTAATATTGCTGATAAAGGAACCTTTGAGTGTAAGGCCAAAGGTTCTTTTCGTAATGCAAAAACAAAGCCTCTTGTAGGGGACGATGTCACAATTGATATATTGGATGAAGAAAAGATGACCGGAAACGTTGTTTCGATTTTGCCAAGAAGGAGCGAAATGATTCGTCCTGCCTGTGCAAATATCGATCAGGCGCTGGTCATTTTTTCTGTTAAAAGTCCGGATCCGAATTTTAATCTGTTGGACAGATTTTTGATATACATGGAAAGCGAAAATGTTCCTTGCATCATAGTTTTTAACAAGGATGATCTTGCAACGGAAGATGAGGGAGCAATTATACGTGATGCGTATGTAAATGCCGGATATCCGCTTATTTTTGTAAGCGCTAAAGACAATTCGGGTATTGAGGCACTTAAGGATATTATCGAAGGTAAGACTACGGTTGTGGCAGGACCGAGCGGAGTCGGAAAATCTTCCCTTATAAACCTTCTTTGTGAAAATGACCATATGGAAACCGGAGCAATCAGCATTAAGACTGAGAGAGGCAAGCATACGACAAGACATGCTGAACTTATGTGTGTAAAAGACAATACATACATTATGGATACTCCGGGATTTACTTCCCTTGATGTGTTTGGAGCAAAAAAAAGCAATCTTAAGTATTTTTATAACGAATTCGAGGAATACAATGATTCCTGCAGGTTTTCTGACTGCATACATTTGAATGAACCGGGGTGTGCTGTTAAGTATGCCTTTTTTGAAGGTAAAATTTCAAAACTTCGCTACGATAATTATGTTGAAATTCTGGGAGAACTTGACAATGCAGGAAAACGGCAATAAAAAGGTTGTTTTTCGATATTATATGCATGATTTTTGTATAAGAACGTTAATAAGATGATGTTATAATGATTTTTGCGTGTTTACCGGTTCTTTTTATCGGCTTGCAAATATGCGAAACATTTTAAATTTATAAAATGGAGAAAGGATTAATGAGAAAAGGATTAATGAGAAAAGGAATTAGTCTTTTGTTGCCAACTGTAATGATAATAGGCATGGTTTCGGTGTGCGCATGCACAAAGAATTCTGATGTAACAGTATCATCTGGTGATACATCAGTGGTTTCTGTTTCTGATGATAAAACCGAGAATGTTACATCTGAATCTAAAAAAGACGAAGCAGCTGCTTCGGTTTCAAACACTGAGACAGAGAATAAGGAAGAAAAAACAGAAGTGAAAGAAGAAACTAAGGCTCCGTCAACCGAGTTTGACACTACAGCAATTATTGAACTTGAGTTTAAACAGAAGGAAGTGCCGGATAACGACGCCCTTAATCTGGTTAAGGCATTGGGCGCAGGCTTCAATCTCGGAAATACTTTTGATGCAAACGACGGCAAGAAAAATGTCACAGATGACCTTGCTTATGAAAAACTTTGGGGTAATCCTAAGACTACAAAAGAAAACATTCAGGGACTTAAGGCTGCAGGCTTTAATACAATCAGAATTCCCGTATCATGGCACAATCACGTTGATGAGAACTTCAACATAAGAGACGCTTGGATGGACAGAGTAGAGGAAGTTGTAAAATGGGCTCTTGAGGAAGACATGTATGTTATTCTTAACATTCATCACGACAACATTAAGGGCTATATGTATCCTTCTTATGAAGAACTTGATACATCAAAAAAGTATGTTGAGGCAATTTGGAAGCAGGTTGCAAAACGTTTCGGCGACTATGATGAGCATCTGATTTTTGAATCTCTTAACGAGCCAAGAGCTGTTGATACATCTTATGAATGGTATATAACTCCTTCATCTGCTGAAGGTAAAGAGAGTATAGACTGTGTTAACCAGCTTAATCAGGTAGCTGTTGATACGATAAGAAGCACACCCGGTAAGTACAATAAGTCACGTTTTATTACCGTCCCCGGTTATTGTGCATCTCCCGATTACATTCTTTGTGAAGGCTTTGAAATTCCTTCAGACACCGGATGTGATTACGAAAACAGGATTTTGCTTACAGTTCATGCTTACAGACCTTATAATTTTGCTTTATCGAGCGATTCGGATGCAACAGATAGGTTCAGTGCTTACAATCCCGGATATGACATCAGCACGATGTGCTCACAGTTATATAACAAGTATGTTAAAAACGGCGTAGGAATCGTTATCGATGAGTTTGGTGCTGTTGACAGAGGCGGAAACATAAAGGCAAGAACACATTATGCAGCGTATTATACAGGCTTGGCACGTTCGCACGGAATGTCTGTATGCTGGTGGGATAACGGCATTTTTAGTGGTTCGGGAGAACTTTTTGGAATATACAGAAGAAAGACAAACGAGATAGAGTATCCTTCGATTGTTAATCATCTTGTATACTACAGCAAATAATATTTAATGAATTTGACACTTTGTTTTGAAAATAATCAGAACAAAGTGTCTTTTTTTGAAAAATCGGATATAATAGAGAACATGCAGGCAATTATGCCTGATTGGAGGTTTAATAAATGAAAAAATCGATTATAAGATCAGTTTTCGCTTTGGCAGTTTCTTTTGCCGTGCTTCTATGCCCGGTAACATCATTTGCTGAAGAAAGTAATTACTACACTCTTCAGGAGGAAATTGTACTTCCTGACGGGGGATACAACATCAATACTGACTACATAGGAATAAAAGTAATAAAGACAAATCTTGCGCTTCTTGACAGTTCAAGTGCCAGATATACGGCAACAACCGAAAAGGCTGTAAGACAGTTCCAGATGGACAACGGACTTACTGTTTCTGGTGAGGTTGATCTTGATACATGGCTGGCGATGGGATATACCGAGGAAGACTGGTATGGACTGGGAACGTATACACATCCTATTCTTACCACCAAGTATTCAAGCCGCGAGGATATTGTTAATGCGATGCTCATTGCAGCAAAAGAACATGCTGATGAGGGCACTATTTACAGAGTAGGTGCTTCCGGTTACGCAGGAACATATGTTGATTGTTCGGGATTAATTTTTCAGTGCCTTTATGCTGCAGGCATTAATCCGGAAAAGAATATTGTCGATCATGCATTACAGATTTATGAATATACATCAAGAAATCTTGAGGCTGATGACAGGCTCGGAGATTACGTTGAACTTTCGGATCTTCAACCCGGTGATTTGATTTTTTATCATAACAAAGGTGTTGTCTGTCATGTCGGCATTTATGCAGAGAACGGAAAAATGTATGATTCGTGGCCTAATATTGGTGTTACCTACAGAAATTATACTCAGGGAGGCAAGGTTTTGAGCGTACGACGTGTTCTTCCTCATTATGATGAAGAACTTGGTGAGGTTCCTGATAATGCCGTTACAGGAAGAAATATGCCTCTTGGCAGCAATTCAACCGTTGTATTTAACAACGCCGGAGAAACTGTTGCTATTCAAAAGGGTGAGATATTTGCTGTTGTTGATGAGAACGATTTTGTTTTGAAACTTTCGGTTTCCGATGAAACAGTTCCTGAAAACGGACGTGTTGTTGCAGCTTCGGGTACACATGCATCATGGCTTCTTGAAAGTGTTAAAGTCGGAGATTATCTTACTGAGCAGGACTGTTTGCTTTTTGCAGAGGAACCTGCACCGGTTGTTCCCGAGGAAGAAGTGAAGGATGAATCTGTTGAAAATGATACAAATACCAATTTGATTCCTTCGTGCAATGAGGATAATACTGCCGCTACGGAAAGAGATAAAACTTCTTATATTTTGAGAATAATAAAGATTTGTATCGGCTGAGGGTGATAAATGGAATCGACTCTTAAAAGAACTTGGTCGGAAATCGACCTTGATGCTCTTGTTTTTAACTATCGCACGATAAAAGCCAAAATCGGAAATAATGTTAAATTTCTTGGAGTTGTTAAGGCGGATGCGTATGGACACGGCTCGGTTATGGTAGCGAAAACTCTTGAAGAAGAGGGCGCTGATTACTTGGCCGTGAGTAGTATTGATGAAGCTGTGGAACTTCGAAAGAACGGTATAAAGATGCCTGTGCTTATTTTGGGGCATACTCCCAAGGATCAGGTTGAAAAGCTGATTGATTACGATATTACGCAGGCTGTTACGTGCCTGGCAAAGGCTTTGGAATATTCTGAGGAAGCAGTAAAGGTCCATAAGCAGTTAAAGATTCATATAAAAATCGACACCGGAATGTCGAGGCTTGGGTACTTATGCAGCGGAGATTATTTTTCTACAGGCGTGGATGGAATATGTGAGGCGATATGCCTTCCGGGACTTTTGGCAGAGGGTGTGTTCACTCATTTTGCGGTTTCGGATGAAGAAGGCAGTGAAGCGCTTTCTTATACCAAGCAACAGCTGAAACTGTTTTTAGATGTAATAAAAGAAGTTGAAACTAAATCGGGAAAGTTGTTTCTTATAAAACATTGCGCAAATACCGGAGCCGTAGCAAAGTATCCTGAGGCCTATCTTGATATGGTCCGACCGGGACTGCTTTTGTACGGATATGGGGAATATGCAAAAGCGTTGGGGCTTAGACCTGTTATGTCTTTAAAGACGGTTGTAAGTACTGTTAAAGTATACCCTAAGGGAACCTCGATAAGTTATGGAGGAATATACACGACTGAAGCTACGACACGAATAGGAGTGCTTCCGTATGGTTATGCGGACGGTTTTTTTAGGGCACTTTCCAATAAATGCAGTCTATACTCTGAAGAGGGCTTCGTTTCGCAACGAGGCAAAATCTGTATGGATATGTGTATGGTTGATTTAACCGGAAAGCCCGGTATTGACGTTGGATCTGAGATAGAAATATTCGGAAATAATAATCCGATTGAAACACTGGCTGAACTTGCAGGGACGATTCCGTATGAGTTGACTTGTGCTGTAAGTAAGCGTGTTCCGCGGGAATACATAAAATATGGCAAAGTAATCGAAAGGGAACTTTTGCTTAGAATGTGATTGATTAAGGAATGTATCTTGCTTAGTTGCAGGATATGTTCCTTTTTTTAACAATTCTCTAAGTGCACTGATATATAACTATAGATAGAAAATTTTTAATAAAGAAAAATAAGAAGAGAATTGAAAATGATTGGAATTTCATATTCACTTACAGGGGCAATAGCGATTGTTATTCACTGCATCATTAACGGTGATGCACTTTTTTATATGAAAAAAATGGATAATGCGTCGATAAATTTAAAATGTTACCGGCGCTTTATGTATGCTGCATTGTCTTATTATATTTTTGATATGTTTTGGGGAATTCTTGATGGCTTTGGAAATGTAAAACTTCTTTGGCTGGATACTGTTGCCTATTACATAGCTATGTCCGTTGCAGTTGTTTTTTGGTGTACTTATGTTGTGGCATATCTTCATCAGAACAATAGATTTGGGAAAATACTTAGGTACTTCGGTAATGTTTTTGTTATGTTTGAAGTGGTGACACTTATTATTAATATACATAGCCATTTCTTTTTCTGGTTCGATGAAGCGGGCGTATATTATGCAGGTCCTATAAGGTACGCAACTTTATATATTCAGATTACGCTTTTTTTCCTTGCGTCAATTCAGGCAGCTTTCGTCACCATCAAGACGAAAGGTGTTTTAAGAAGACGACATCTTGCTATCTGCCTGTTCGGATTTTCGATGATTATTTCGATAACATTACAGACTTTTTACCCGATGTTGCCGATTTACACCATTGGATGCTTAATAGGCTCGTGCTTCTTACATAAATATGTAGGTGAAGATGAAAAAGATGAGTATATCAATAATATAAGGGAGCAGATGGCCATTGTTTCATCCATGTCGGGCATTTATTTTTGCAGTTACTATGTTGATATGCGAGACAGAACATTCATCGAGATTGATAATAAAATTCCGGATAATGCAGCGTTTATAGGAAAGAGCGGAGATGCAACAAAGACACTTGAGAAGATGTGTAAGCATCTTGTGCTGCCTCAGTATATGAAAGAGGTTCAGGAGTTTACAAATCTTGATACATTGGATGAACGTTTAAGCGAGAAACAGTATTACATATCGATGGAGTTTGAAAGTGTTCATATCGGCTGGGCAGAGGGCGTTTTCATATCAAGTGACCGTGATGAAGACGGCAATTTAAAGCATGTAATTTGGGCAATACGTACAATTGGTGATGAGAAGGAAAAGGAAAAGAAACTTCTCTATAATTCTTATGTTGATGAGCTAACGGGACTGTACAACCGAAAGATGTATTCGGAAGACATTGATGAAAATCCGGACTTATACAATGACATAAACTTTGTTTATGTTTCGATGGATGTTAACGGCTTAAAGAGCATCAATGATACTAAGGGACATTCGGCCGGAGATGAACTTATAAAGGGAGCAGCCGAATGCATGAAAGAAGCGATGAGTCCATACGGACGCGTATACAGAATCGGCGGAGATGAGTTTACTGCTTTATTAAAAGCAGACAAGTATACGCTTTCGACGATTAAAGAAAAGTTTGAAACTTTGACTTCAAATTACAAAGGAAGATTTGTTGACTCCATATCGGTATCATGCGGATACGTTACGAGAAAGGACAATCCGGCACTTTCCTTTATGGAAATGGACAAGCTTGCCGACAAGAATATGTATTTGGCAAAGAAAATGTACTACACTTCAAACGGTATTGACAGAAGAGACCAACAGCAAAATGCATATAAAGCATTGTGTGCAATTTATACCAAGATACTTCTGATTAATCTTACCAAGAATAATTACTTTACCATTTCCATGATTGATGATGAGCAGTCGAAGGAGAAGGGCTTTAGCGATGGTATTTTCGAATGGCTTGAAAATTTCGCAAAATCCGGACAGGTTCATCCTGACGATATGGAATTATATTTATCGAAGACGAATAAAGAGTATTTGACTAATTATTTTAAACAGGATAAGACATCTCTTAATTTCTCATACAGACGTAAGACAAACGGCGAGTATAAGCTTGCCGAGATGGAAATAATACCTGCCGAAAATTATGCGGATAATGATCAGAATCTTTATCTGTATGTTAAACCGATTGACAAGTAAATAAAGAAATGCTGAATAAATAATTCTCGCAAACAGGCCGTTAGTCTTTTGTTTGCGAGAATTTTTATTGCTTTAATACAGAATGTTGACTTTATATATGTGTGGGTGTATAAAATAATCATAATACCCCCAGGGGGTATAAGGAGAGCTATGAAAGATATGAATGATGAAATTGACGATTTGGTATGTTGCCCTAATTGCTCGGGCAAGCATAAAGCCAGGGATGAGAAAGAATATAAAGATCTTATGAATCGTCTGAAACGAATTGAGGGACAGGTAAGAGGCGTAGAAGGGATGCTTGAAAACGGTGTGTATTGCACTGACATAATAATGCAGGTGTCGGCTATTTCATCTGCACTAAACAGCTTTAACAAAGTTTTACTTGCAAATCATATGCGCACATGTGTTGCTGACAATATTCGTAAAGGAAATGAAGAAGTCATTGATGAACTTGTTGTAACACTCCAAAAACTGATGAGGTAATAATCGGAATGAAACAATATACAGTAACAGGAATGAGTTGTGCAGCCTGTCAGCAAAGGGTTGAAAAAGCGGTCAATTCCGTGCCGGGAGTTGAGGAATGCGCTGTCAGCCTCCTGACAAATTCGATGGGTGTTGAAGGAAACGCTGACCCTAAAGAAATAATAAAGGCGGTTGAGAACGCAGGGTACGGAGCTAGGCTTTCGGATGGGGCAGACAACTCCAAGAATTTTCTTTTGCCTAAAGAAGAATTAAACGACACCGAAATATCTGAGACGAAAAGAAGGCTAGTGGCTTCTTTGATTCTTTTGCTGCCGCTTATGTATGTATCTATGGGGCATATGATGTGGAATTTTCCGTTGCCCAAATCTTTTTCGAATAATCACCTTGCCATGGGATTGTATGAGCTTTTACTTTCCGGTCTTGTTATGGTGATTAATCAGAAGTTTTTTATAAACGGTTTCAGAGGAATTGTTCACAAAGCGCCAAACATGGATACGCTGGTCTCACTTGGAGCATTGGCTTCCTACGGGTACAGTGTTTTTGCACTTTTTGAAATGACTTTTTCGGTTCTTTCGGGTGATATCGATAAAACACTTTACTACATGGATCAGTTTTATTTTGAATCGGCAGCAATGATTCTGACACTGATTACAATTGGAAAGATGCTTGAGGCAAGGTCGAAGGGAAAGACGACGGATGCTTTGAAGTCTCTTATGAAACTGGCACCTAAAACTGCTATTATTATTGCCGGAGAAGAAGAAAAAGAGGTGCCGATTGATTCGGTCAGAGTCGGAGATAAATTTGTTGTGCGCCCCGGAGACAGAGTACCTGTCGACGGAATCGTAATAGAAGGACAAAGCGCGGTAAATGAATCGTTGCTTACTGGGGAAAGTCTTCCTGTTGATAAAACAGTCGACGATAAGGTTTTTGCATCGACAATCAATACCTCCGGATATATGATATGCAAAGCAAGCAGCGTGGGTGAGGATACTGCTTTGGCCGGTATCATACGAATGGTAAGAGATGCTTCTGCCACAAAGGCACCAATCGCGAAAATAGCAGACCGTGTAGCCGGTGTTTTTGTCCCCGCTGTTATCGGGATTGCTGCTTTGACATTCATTGTCTGGGCTGTTTTGGGAGAGTCGATCGGATTCGCCGTTGCCCGCGCTGTGTCGGTTCTTGTAATAAGCTGTCCCTGCGCACTTGGCCTTGCGACTCCCGTTGCAATTATGGTGGGAAACGGAGTGGCGGCAAAAAACGGTATTCTTTTTAAGACTGCAGCTTCTTTGGAACAGATGGGGAGAACGCGCGTTGTTGCACTTGATAAAACCGGCACAATAACAACCGGTGTTATGAATGTTACGGATGTAAAAGCAGCAACTTTAGACGGAGAGGAAGAATTGCTTACGGTTGCGTATGCATTGGAAAAAAAGAGCGAGCATCCTATATCGAGGGCAATTACAGAGTATGCGGATTCAAAAAATATAAGATTATCTGAAACATCGGATTTTGCTTCTGTTGCGGGAAACGGGTTAAGTGCTTTGCTTGATGGTGATACGGTATATGGAGGAAATGCAGGATATATCGCACAAATGACAGGCTTGGATGTAGATCAATTGGAAAAAGATATTTTTGATTATGCAAAAAAAGGAAAAACACCTGTCATATTCGCAAAAGGCAAAACTCTGCTTGGAATAATAGCTGTGGCTGATTTGGTAAAACCTGATTCTGCATCGGCAATTGCAGAATTTAAGAAGATGGGAATTAAAACCGTCATGCTTACCGGGGACAATGAAATAACGGCAAAAACCGTAGCTGAGCAAGTGGGAGTGGATGAGGTCGTTGCGGGCGTAAAGCCTCAAGGGAAAGAAGATGTAATAAAGGAACTTTCAAAGCATGGAGTAGTTGCCATGATAGGTGACGGGATAAATGATGCCCCGGCACTTACAAGAGCAGATGTTGGAGTCGCAATAGGTGCAGGAACCGACATTGCCATGGATTCTGCGGATGTAGTGCTTATAAAAAACAGTTTGAGAGATGCTGCTTCTGCAGTAAGAATTTCAAAGGCTACTATAAAAAACATACGTGAGAACCTGTTTTGGGCCTTTTTCTACAATATTATCGGGATTCCTCTTGCTGCCGGTTGTTACATTAAAGCATTCGGGTGGGAACTAAATCCGATGTTCGGGGCGGCTGCAATGGGACTTTCAAGCTTTTGCGTAGTGTCAAATGCATTAAGGTTGAACAATATAAATAAAATTAAAAAGGAGAACAGAAAAATGAAGATTATGGTAAAGGGAATGATGTGCGCTCATTGCGAGGCACACGTTAAGAAAGCACTCGAAAATATTGACGGAATTGAAAGCGCTTTTGCAAATCATGAGGAAAATCTTGTGACAATCACAAATTCAAAGGCTGTAGATGAGGCCATAATCAAGGCTGCAATAGAAGATGCCGGTTATGAGTATGTTGGAGTTTGCAGTGAGTAGGAAAGAACACAAGCTGCTTAAGCACAAGTTAGGATTGAGTTTTGCCCCCCTTTATGGTATAGTTAGGGTTGCTGTTTTGGAACTTCTTATTTAGAAAAATCACAAGCGGAAAAGAACTAAAATGCAAGGAACGTGGAACCGTAACTGATTAGCAGGCGAAGGTTTTTGAAAAGGAGATATATATATTATGAAACTGGGAATCGTTGGTTTACCTAACGTTGGAAAATCTACACTGTTTAATGCAATAACCGGTACTGCCAATGCTCAGGCAGCAAACTATCCATTCTGTACAATAGAGCCGAATACAGGAATTGTTGCTGTTCCGGACGAAAGACTTGACAAACTTGCAGAACACTGGCAGACAGATAAAAAGACTCCTGCTGTTGTTGAGTTTACCGACATTGCAGGACTTGTTAAGGGTGCATCAAAGGGTGCGGGACTTGGTAATAAATTCCTTGGACATATCAGAGAGTGCGAAGCTATTATTCATGTTGTAAGATGCTTTGACAATGATGAGATTATGCATGTGGTTGAGGATGCCACAAAAGCAGTTGCCGTAGATCCGGCAGGAGACATGGAATGTATCGATCTTGAGCTTATTTATGCGGATCTTGATATGATAGAAAACCGTATTGCGAAGGCTCAGAAAGCAGGCAAAGGCGGAAACAAAGAAGCAAGAGAAGAAGAGGCTTTCCTTAATGAGGTTAAGGCACATCTTGAAAGCGGTAAGAATGCAAGAACCTTTGAATGGGATGAAACAAATGAACTTTATTCGCAGGTTATGAAGGAAATGGGACTTCTTTCCGCAAAGCCGATTATTTATGCCTGCAATATGGATGACGACGGCGTTAAGAATCCCGGAAACTCCGATTATTACAGTATTGTTGCAAAGAAGGCTGCTTCTGAAGGCGCAGCGGTTATTTCGATATGTGCCAAGACAGAAGAAGAACTCTCTGAACTTGATGCCGAAGAAAAAGAAATGTTCATGGAAGAACTTGGCATTGAGGAGTCAGGTCTTGACAGACTTATTAAAGCAAGCTATTCGCTTTTGGGACTTATTTCTTATCTTACCGACGGTAAGAAAGAGTGCCGTGCGTGGACAATAAAGAAAGGCACAAAGGCTCCTCAGGCAGCCGGAAAAATCCATTCGGATTTTGAAAGGGGATTTATCAGAGCACAGGTTATTGCTTATAAAGATCTTGATGAAGCAGGCTTTGATTATACGGCTGTAAAAGCTAAAGGTAAGCAACGTACAGAAGGTAAGGAATATGTTGTTCAGGATGGAGACATTATAGAGTTTTTGTTTAATGTCTGATGATAATTGATAGTATTAAAAGGTTAAAGATTCATACATATGGTTGCTTTTTTGAAGCATTCCACAAGAAATTGTGGGATGCTTCTTTTTTGTTCCGATATTGCTCAAAAAACCTGAAAAACCCCGTAAAATCAACGAAATATTAACTTTATAAGTCTTGATTTTTTCTTAAAAATAGCTTAAAATGTGGGTGTAAGTGGTAGAAAAGGGATACAAAGTGGTAAAAAGTGGTAGATTAGAACGTTGAAAGGAGGAGGTCAGCCGTGTTCATAGGCGAATATAGTCACAGCGTTGATGAAAAAGGCAGACTTATAATTCCTTCAAGGTTCAGAGAAGACTTGGGAAATGAATTTGTTGTTACAAAAGGACTGGACGGATGCCTTTTTGTATATGACAAAAGCGAATGGAAAGTCTTGGAAGACAAACTTAGAGCACTTCCTCTTACCAATAAAGATGCGAGAGCATTTGCAAGATATATGCTTGCAGGCGCAGCCTTGGTTGAACTTGATAAACAGGGAAGAATACTTATCCCACAGGTTCTTAGAAACTTTGCGGAGCTTACAAAAGACGTTGTTCTTATCGGTGTAGGCGGACGCGTTGAAATATGGAACAAAGAGAAGTGGGAAAATGCTTCTTTTGACGACAACATGGATGAAATAGCCGAGAAAATGGCTGATCTTGGAATTTAGAGGTAAAAATGGAATTCAATCATTATTCGGTGATGCTTAATGAAACAATTGAATCCCTTAACATAAAGCCCGACGGAATATATCTTGATGGAACTCTCGGCGGTGCGGGACATTCGTTTGAAATAGCAAAAAGGCTTACGGCGGGCGGTCACCTATATGGGGTTGACCAGGATGAAGCGGCGATAGAAGCGGCGGGAAAAAGATTAAGCGAGTTTAACGACAGAGTATCGATAATAAGAGCCAATTATAAGGACGCAGTGAGCATCCTTAGGCAAATGGGCATTGGGGGACTGGACGGTATTATTCTTGACCTTGGGGTGTCTTCGTATCAACTGGATACTGTTGAAAGAGGTTTCTCCTATCGCTTTGATACGGCGCTTGATATGAGAATGGACACAAGGCAGAAACTTACCGCCAAAGACATAGTTAACGGATATTCGCTTAAAGATTTATCGAGAATCATAAGAGATTACGGTGAAGACCAATTTGCACAAAATATAGCAAAGCATATTGTTGAGTATCGTGAAACTAAGCCCATTGAGACAACTTTTGAACTAAATGAAATTATTAAAGCTTCAATTCCGATGAAGATGAGAGCGTCGGGAGGACATCCTTCGAAGAGGACGTTTCAGGCAATAAGAATCGAGTGCAATCATGAACTTGATGTTCTGAGAGATTCGCTCGATGAGATGATTGATTTTCTTAATCCCGGAGGAAGATTTTCAATTATTACTTTCCATTCATTGGAAGACAGAATAGTAAAAACATCATTTAGGAAAAATGAAGATCCCTGTGTCTGCCCCAAGAACTTTCCGGTGTGTGTATGCGGACAAAAATCAAAAGGCAGTCAGGTCAATCGAAAACCGATACTTCCCACGGATGGGGAACTTGAAGTAAATTCAAGATCAAAAAGCGCAAAACTAAGAGTTTTTGAAAGGAAATGACAGGATGTCAGTTGCACGTTCAAACAGAAAACAGAATATGAGAGAAGCTTATTTGAGAGGAACCACAGCATATGCTTATGATGTTAAACGTGCCGAAAAAGAAGCACCTACCGGTGAACCCTTAAGAGTAATCAGAAATGAAAAAAGAAAGGCCGAGAGAATGAATATGGGTCTTGGTTTTGCTTTGGCTATGATTATTGCTACAGTTGCGATAGGTTACGGTCTTGTTTCATATATCGGTCTTCAGTCGGACATTTCGACTTCGATGGAGCGCATTGCCGGATATGAGCAGACACTTAATAATTTGACTCTTGCAAATGATGATGAGTATAGTAAAATGAATAATGCAGTTGATTATGATGCTATCAGAAAGATTGCAATTGAAGAACTCGGAATGGTTTATGCTGCCGAAGATCAGATTGTTTCTTACTCAAGAGAACACAGCGACTATGTAAGACAGCTTAACGGACTTTCCGATTAGTGGGTGTTTAATCTTGGAAAAAGACAATAAAGATAGAAGAGCGAAGACCTTATCAGAGGGCAACGCAAGAAACATTGCTACCAGGCTGGGAGTATTTTTTGTAATAGTACTCCTGGCTTTTGTTGGTTTAAGCATCAGATTGATTTTTATTACAAAAGATAACCGAAACGAATACAGACAGAAGATCCTTTCACAAAATTCGTATGATTCGATTACGTTAAGTGCAAAAAGAGGCGAAATTCTTGACTGTAACGGAAATGTTCTTGCAGCAAGCATTGACAGATACAACATTATTCTTGATTCAAAACAGATTCTTGAATATGACGAAAGAAACAAAAATAATGATTCTTATGAGTCTACGACTTCCGCTTTGGCAGATGTCTTTGGCTTTAGTAAATCTGAACTTCAGAATTATATAGTATCTAACCCCAATTCTCAGTATTATGTTTTGAAAAAAGGTATATCATACGATGAAATGGCACGTTTTTTGCCATATATTAATGCGCCTGACGATGATAAAGTAAAAAACAGTTTATATAATTCTTCAATAAAGGGTGTCTGGTTTGAAAAATATTATGTAAGGTATTACCCTCAAAATTCACTTGCCTGTGATGTTATAGGCTTTTCTAAGTCTGAGGGGGTAGCTTCTTACGGTCTCGAAGAATATTACAATGATATCCTTACGGGAACGTCCGGGAGAAGGTACGGATACCTTAGCGATGACTCGAATATAGAAGTTACCACAATTCCCGCGGTAGATGGAAATACACTTATAACAACTATTGATTCAAATGTTCAAATGATTGTGGAAAAGCATTTGAAGAGCTTTTGCGAGGAATACAAGGATAATGCAAGACAGGGACTGGGCGCAAATAATATCGGATGCATTATAATGCGCGTTGATTCCGGTGAGATACTTGCAATGGCATCGTACCCGACATTTAATCTTAACGACAATATGAATATTTCACATCTTTATTCGGAGTCGGAAATTGAGGCAATGAAAGAAGATGGAACTATAAAAGATGCTTATGATGCATTATGGAAGAACTTTTGCATTTCAAACACCTATGAACCGGGTTCTGTCATGAAGCCTTTTACGGTTGCAATGGGTATTGAAACAGGCAAAATAACCGGCAATGAGTCTTATTACTGCGGAGGTTACCTTGTTAAAGGCGGTCAGGAAATATATTGTCATAACAGACGTGGCGATGGAGAAATTTCCGTCAAAAAGGCCGTGGCAAAGTCCTGTAACGTTGCACTTATGCATATTGCGGAAAGCATTGGCTACGAAACTTTCCTTGATTATCAAAATATTTTTAATCTTGGACTGAAAACAAATATTGATCTTGCAGGAGAGAGCAGGACAGCAAATCTTGTATTCAACGAGAATACATTAAAAGAGTCTGAACTTGCCACAGCAAGTTTTGGACAGGGCTTTAACGTTACAATGGTTCAGATGGCTGCCGGATATGCTGCCTTGGTAAACGGCGGATATTACTATGAACCACATTTGGTTTCGAAAATTTTGTCTTCAAGCGGTTCGGTAGTTAAAAACATTGAGCCAAGACTTATTAAACAGGTTATTTCTTCGTCTACTTCAGAGAAAATCGTGGAGTATTGCAACTCTGTAGTTACAGACGGTACCGGCTGGAGAGCAAAACCTGCCGGCTATTCAATCGGAGGTAAAACAGGTACAGCCGAAACTCTTCCGAGAGGAAATAAAGAGTATGTTATTTCTTTCATCTGCCATGCACCTTCGGATAATCCGGAAATTATCTGCTATGTCGTTATTGACAGGCCGAATGTTGCAAATCAAGATGATTCTAAATATTCGTCCATGGTGACAAGAGATATTCTGACGGAGGTTCTTCCATATCTGAATATACCTATGACGGAGGAACTTACTGAAGCACAGATGCAGGAACTTCTTGAACTTGAACTTTCAATATACACAAACAGGGTTATTCAGGAGAATTCGGAGGAGGAGACTTCTGAGGACGGTGAATAACATTTCGTAAAACAAAGTACTTTTTGAAGTGCGGATTGGAGATACAGTGAAAAACGATCTTATTATTGCGGCTCTTTTTGCTTTTGCTTTGAGTATAATATTAGGCCCCGTCGTTCTTCCGATATTAAGAAGGATTAAGGCAGGACAGACGGTAAGGGATGATGGTCCCCAGTCTCATCTTAAAAAGAACGGGACGCCTACAATGGGTGCTTTTATTTATCTTATTGCATCAGGAATTGTTGTGGTAATTTTTGCCGGAAAATATCAAGAGATTGTTCCTGTGTTCCTTTTGACTTTGGGATTTGCCGTTGTTGGCTTTATTGATGACTTTATTAAGGTTGTACTTAAGCGATCAGAAGGTTTGACACCTATTCAGAAGATGATTCTTCAGCTTGTCGTTTCGGGAGGCTTCTGCTTTTATCTTTACCAAACAGCAGATAATGCCTTTGAAGCTTACATTCCGTTTTTGGGAGATAAAATGACATCTTTTGGCGTGTTTGGCATTCCGATTGCTGTTTTTATAATTGTCGGAACGGTCAACGGAGCCAATTTTACCGATGGTGTTGATGGACTGTCAACATCGGTCACCTGCGTCATTATGATGTTTTTTATTGTTGCATCGCTTGGACTTAATGCTCATCTTTCTGTTTTGCCGGCTTTATTTTTGGGCGCACTTCTTGGGTTTTTGATGTTTAATGTCAATAAAGCACTTGTGTTTATGGGTGATACCGGTTCACTTGCTTTGGGTGGAATGGTTGTCGGACTTGCTTACACATTACACCTTCAGCTGTATCTTCCTTTCATTGCGCTTATATACTTTGCAGAAGTATTAAGTGTCATAATACAGGTTGGATATTTTAAGATTACCAAAGGGAAAAGAATATTCAGAATGGCACCGCTTCATCATCATTATGAACTTGGAGGTTGGAGCGAGGCAAAGGTTGTTGCTGTTTTTTCTGTTGTGACAGCTGTCCTTTGCGCTTTTTCGATGCTTTTCATTCCATGTTCGTTTTAAGTGACTTTATAAGCTTTATTTGATTCTTTTCAGATTACTACTACACAAGAAATGAGAGACCTTGAATGGATAATGTTATAAAAGAAAAGAAGAGGCCGTATTTTGACTACATGCTTTTGTTTATAGTCCTGTTTTTGCTTGGCTTCGGTCTTGTAATGATTTATTCAACAAGTTCATATACTGCAGCTTTGAATTATGATGATGGATTCTTTTATTTTAGAAAGCAGGCAAAAGCAATTGTTGTAGGCTTTGTTGTTATGATTGCCGTCTCATTTATTCCGCCGGAATTTTACCGAAAGCTTTCTTCCGGAATTTACATATTTTCGGTTCTTTCGATTTTTTTGATTTTGACACCTTTGGGACATGAATCTCATGGTGCCAGACGTTGGATTTACATCAAATCTTTTTCAATACAGCCGGCGGAAATCGCTAAGATAGGTATTATAATTGCTGTTGCAGCACTTCTTAATAAGATGACAAGAAAAGAAAGAGCATCCTGGAAGGGTGTATATATACCGTTGATTCCTGCCGGATTTGTGGCAGCTTTGGTTTTGGGTATTACGGAAAACTTCAGCTCGGCATTAATCATTGGCGGTATTGCTTTTTGCATGGTTTGTTTTGCACAGGGAGCCAATTATAGGCCATATGTGGTTTTGGCATTTTTTGTTTTGTGTATATCACTTCTTGTTGTTTTGACTGCGACCGGTAAGGGCGGAGCGCTACTTGGCTTTAGAGGCGACAGAATCAAGGCCTGGTTGAACCCTGAACTTTATTCGGAAGGGAAGGGATTCCAGACTGTCCAATCTCTTTACGGTATTGGATCGGGCGGAATTTGGGGCAAGGGCCTTGGAAAAAGTATGCAGAAACTTGGATTTTTGCCTGAGCCGCATAATGATATGATTTTTTCGATAATATGTGAGGAACTTGGACTTTTCGGAGGACTGGCAATACTTATTATGTTCATGCTTTTGCTATGGAGAATTATAGATATAGCTCTTCATACAACCGATCAGTTTGAAGTTTTGATATTGGGCGGCATTTTTTCACATATAGCGATTCAGGTAATTATGAATGTTGCCGTTGTTACAAATACAATGCCAAACACCGGAATTTCACTTCCGTTTATCAGCTATGGCGGATCGAGCGTAATCTTTTTGTTGGCAGAAATCGGAATGGTAATAAGAATAGCAAAGGATTGTACATTTGCAACGGTGAAGAAGCCTAAACCTTCAAAGGAGAAGGCTGAATCATGAGAAAACGAAAATGCAAAAGAATCAGACCTTTAATCATAGTTTTGATAGTTTTTATTTTGATAGGGTTTGGCCTGTTTGGATTATACAGGTACCTTCTTGAAGAATACAGAATTTCCGAAGTTTATGTTGAGGGAAACGTCCATCATACCGATGAAGAGATTAAAGCTTTGGTCATGGAAGGTAAATACGGAGATAATTCGTTATTTCTTTCCCGAAAATATAGAGACCGTGAGATAAAGGATGTTCCTTTTGTTGAAACTATCAGCGTAAACGTTCTTGATAAACATATAATAAGAATTTCAGTATACGAAAAGGCTTTGGCCGGTTACGTTGAGTTCCTTGGAAGAAATGTGTATTTTGATAAGGATGGAATTGTTGTTGAGGTTTCAAACGAAAAAACTCCCGGGGTTCCAAGAGTTGTCGGAATCGATTTTGATTATGTTATTTTACATGAGAAGCTTCCGGTAAGCGACGAAGAACTGTTTTCGAGAGTCTTGAATATTACAAAACTTATGGACAAGTATGGCGTAAATGCCGGCGAAATTTATTTTTCCGGATTTGGAGAGATTACTCTTTTCAAAGACGATATTACGATTAAACTTGGCAAAGATAAGGACATAGACATAAAAATCATGAATCTGCCTCCTATGCTCGAAAAGCTTGAAGGCAGCAAGGGAACTCTCAAAATGGAAAATTATGACGAGAGTACAAAGAGAGTTTCTTTTGAAAAAGAGGATTAATGAGAAAATTTTTAAAAGAGCTGATTACAGATAAAAAAATACTTATTCTTGGCTTTGGAAGAGAAGGTCGATCTACACTTAAACTTCTTTTGGAAACCGGAACATATAAGTCATTAACCGTCTCTGATGTAAAGGATGTTTCAGGGGATTTGAACGCAAATATCGGATGCATATATGGCGTTGATTATATGGCAACATTAAACGATTATGATGTTGTATTTAAAAGCCCCGGAATCGTACTTGAAAAAGATATTTCAGAATATACCTGTTTATTTACTTCACAAACCGAGATTTTTATTCAGGCATACAGAGAACAAATTATCGGGGTCACGGGGACAAAAGGAAAGAGTACTACTTCGTCGTTCATTTATCATGTGCTTAAGGAGTGCGGAAAGAAAGTCCTTTTTGCAGGAAACATAGGAATCCCGGTATTTGATATTGCTGATTCTGTTGAGTCGGATTCGATTATTGTAATTGAGCTTTCCTGTCATCAGCTTGAATATGCAAAAACATCTCCTCACAGAGCGATTTTGCTTAATATTTTTGAGGATCATCTCGATCATTACATTACAAGAGAACGTTACGGTCTTGCAAAGAAGAATATTTATAAATTTCAAAGAGAAGATGATATATTGTTTACCTCAAATGACGTCATTTCAGAATGGGGAGATACAAATTCCAGGCTTATCACGGTAGATAAAAATGAAAGCCCTGTTTCTTCTTTTGAATCGATTCAGGGTGCAATGCTTAGGGGTGGGCACAATCTTTTAAATATTTCTTTTGCATATCTTTGCCTGAAAGATTACGGAATTTCGGATGAACAGTTTGTAAAAGCTGTCGCTACCTTTAAGACGTTGTCGCATAGGCTTGAATTCGTGGGGAATATTGATGGTGTTGATTATTATGATGATTCCATTTCGACGACCGTTATGTCTGCCATAAGTGCTGTTGAAAGTATCAACAATGCGTCTGTACTTCTTGTGGGCGGAATGGAAAGAAATATCGATTATTCCAAACTTGTCGAATATGTTTCGCGCAGTAGATTGAAATATTTGATTTGCATGTATGAATCAGGTCTTCGTATTAGCAAACTTTATTCGGAATGTTATAAGGAAGATTTTTCTCCCAAGGCTGTTTATGTATCAGATTTGCAGGAAGCCGTAGCCAAAGCGAAGGAACTTGCAAAGCCCAAAGAAGCTGTTTTGCTAAGCCCTGCGGCCGCAAGCTACGGATATTTTAAGAATTTCGAAGAACGCGGAAATATGTTTAAAGATTACGTAAAAAAACGTTAAATTAAAGACTTTTTTGTGTTGCGAATTTGACAAAATAATTATATGATAGACGTGGTGAGTTTTTGTATCATGAAGGAGGATGTACCTTGCTGGAGATTATTAGTAATGAAGCTGAATCTGCTGCAAAGATTGTGGTTATCGGAGTAGGTGGAGCAGGTAATAATGCTGTAAATAGAATGGTTGAAGAAGATATTTCGGGAGTTGAGTTTATCGGAGTTAACACTGATAAACAGGCACTTCAGCTTTGTAAGGCGCCCAAACTTATTCAGATTGGCGAAAAGCTTACAAAGGGACTTGGTGCCGGTGCAAAGCCTGAAATCGGAGAAAAGGCTGCAGAGGAGAGCGCAGAAGTTTTGGAAGGCGCAATTCGTGGAGCTGATATGGTTTTTATCACTTGCGGTATGGGTGGTGGAACAGGAACTGGTGCTGCTCCCGTTATTGCGAAGATTGCTAAGGATATGGGTATCCTTACTGTCGGAGTTGTTACAAAGCCTTTCCGCTTTGAAGCACGTCAGCGTATGGTTAATGCTATAAGCGGAATCGATAGAATCAAAGAGAATGTAGATACTCTTGTTGTTATTCCTAATGACAAGTTGCTTGAAATAATAGATAAGCGTACACCTTTCCCGGATGCTCTTAAGAAGGCTGATGAAGTATTACAGCAGGCTGTTTCAGGTATTACAGACCTTATTAACGCACCTGCACTTATCAATCTTGATTTTGCCGATGTACAGACTGTCATGAAGGGCATGGGAATTGCTCATATCGGTATTGGTTCAGGTAAGGGCGATGATAAGGCTATGGATGCTGTTCGTATGGCTGTTGAATCACCCCTTCTTGAGACTACCATCACAGGTGCTAAGAATGTTATTATTAACATTTCCGGTGATATTACAATGGCAGATGTTGCTGATGCAACAGATTATGTTCGTGAACTTGCCGGAGATGATGTTAACGTTATTTTCGGTGCATTGTATTCAAGAGAAGAGCAGGAAACATGTAAAATTGCTGTTATTGCAACAGGGCTTACCGTTTCCAATGAACGTTACGGTCTTAATAACAGAGCTCAGTCGACTCCTTCGGTTAAGCCGGTTCTTCCTACAACACCTGAGAGGCCGGTTGCAACTTTTTCACCTGAGACACTTAAGCGTCCTACTTCTTTGAAGAGCAATGTTGAGCCTTCTGAGCTTGTTGTTCCCGATTTCCTGAAGAGATAGTATAAAAAGCCTCGAGATTTGATTCTCGAGGCTTTTCTTTTGCCTGTTTATTGGTTCTTTGCTTGTATTGTTTCGGATATGAATCCCAAAAGCAACGGAGTCATTAATGCTATCGGGTAAAGATATCTTAGCAATGCAACCGGGCCGAGCATTATTGTTCCAAGAAAAAGGATTGGAGTAACGGAGAGTAACACGGCTTTTTTATTCTTTCTCATGATTCCGATACCGAATAATGAAACAAACAGCCAAATGCAGAAGTTAGGATAGATAAGAAATGAAAGAACAGGTAGTTTCTTTTCCATCCCCTGTGTTATGTATTCGGAAAGATACGCTTCGTAGCCGGGTAACAGAGAGTATCTTTGTATATCCCATTTTGATGAAACTTGGGGGAAAGATGTTTCCAGTGCAAGCTTTCTGGGGCCTATTGTTGATGGATCAAAATATTCTCTGGATAAATCGGCCCAAGCCGTAAGAAAATAACCGGGATTGTGAAGCGCTGTTTTGAAATACAGTTTTAGATACGTCGATACGTTACTTTTGAATTCTTCGGTGTTAAAGTAGGACTTTACGGGATCTGCGGAAGGGGCTTCAAAATCTTGTATTTTGTCTTCGGGAACTAGGTTACAGAATAACTCGAAATCTTCTTTGGGAAAATTGACATCAAATCCATCAAGATATAGCTTGCTGACCAAAGACATCTGCTGAATGGGAACGCTTAACATTTCACGTGAGTCACCTTTTGAAACATTGTAAAACTTTTCGGTAACGATAAAGAAACTTTTACTTATAATAAGGACAATAAATACCGACAGAAGCAAACGTTTATTTTCTTTTGCAAGCATAACTGCAAACAAAAGTAAGACTGCGACTATATATATTCCCTGATTTCTGAGCAGGCACACCAGTATCCCCGAAATAATCAGACTGATATAATCTTTTACTGTTTTATCGGTAAGACACAGATAAAGACAAAGATTGAAGTTAAGGAATGCAGCGCCAAACAGAATATCTTTTGTTGTATTGATACAAAGAACCTGCAGAACAGGATTCAAAAGTATCCAGAAGTAACTTAAAAGAAGAAGAGGAAATGCGATTCGTATTCTTCTTAACAATACAAAGGATTTTGCAAGAATCAGGGTTATAATTATTAACTCAATGAGGCACATAACCGCAATACCTACATTATAGTTGTTAAATAATTTGTATCCTCCGTCAACGAAGGCACCCAAAATCATAGTATGCAATACGGGATGATGCGATGAAAGAGGCTCTTCTTTTGTAAATTGCAGAAGCTGGACAGCTGAATCATATCCGAAAATACCGGGAAAAAAAGCAAGATAGGCCGGTATCCAGAAAAGAAGATTTATTCCCCATGTCAGGAAGAAAAAACGACGTGTCGTAACCGTGTCGTAAAGGTAGTGTTCAATTTTGGGCGTATGAATGCTCAATTTGAATTTTTTGAACACAGACAGCACAACAAAAATGATAAATAAAAGTAATAATGTATAAAGGCAAAATGAAACCGCAAGTCGTGCCAGAGTCATTTGCCCGGTTTTTTGAAATGTAATAATCAGCGAAAAGAGTATAGATAAAACTATGGCCCCGATATATTCTGATTTTGCAAATTGCTTCATGTATGAACCTCTTAAATTGTCATGAAAATCTTTTTCAATTGTATTATATATCATCATGACAATTCAAAGAAAGCGCTGTAAGCCGAAAAGTCTGTTTTTGCAATGCCGTATTCGTCAATAATCTGATATGAGGGAATTGCTATATTTTCTTTCTTTACATAGTCTTCCAAAGAAAGGGAATTCTCGAATCGGTGGTAAACAAGAATACCTTGCGAACCAAATGTTCTTACGACAAGCTGGCCGCCCGAAGGGTGATTGTATGAAACTGTATCCTGATGAAGTATTGTTGTTTTTCCGTTTTTAATAATATGGGATATCCTGTTGTAATAGGATATTGCACTGTCTATCAACTCCCACTGGTGGTCCGATAATTCGTAAATGTCTCCGCTTAGTCCCATACGACCGAGGAATGTTGAGCAAAGAGAGTAGAAGACTCTTGAATCGGTATCATCTTTTCTCATAACAGACCATATCTGACTTTGATCGGGACGAATAACTCTGTGGAGATTTGCAGCAATTATCGGTAACGACAATATTTCATGTGCATCCGAAAAACTTGCCTGTGAAGCAAGTTCCATAAATGAAGGCTCGAGTCTGTGACCGCCACTTGAACAATTCTCGATGACAAGGTCCGGAATTTCTTTTCTCATCAAACGGAAGAAATCTTTTGTTGCTTCTATTTTTCTTCGCATATTCTCACCAAGACCGTCAGGACCGTCAACACCAAGACCCATCGTATCGTTGTAATCGACTTTAATATATCCGAAATTGTTTTCTTTAAGGTTGTCTATAACGTATTTGTGAAGAAAATCTTTTACCCACGGGTCTTCCATATCGAAAAATCTTGCACCGCCTACGGTGAGCGCAACACCGTCTTTTTTGACAAAATGCTCAGGGTTTGAAAAAATATCGGCATTATATCCTGCAACTTCGAACTCGTACCAAATGCCGGGAATCATGCCTTTTGACCGTATGTAATCGGTAAGTTCCTTAAGTCCGTTTGGAAATCTTTCTTTATTAATAGTCCAGTCTCCACGATATTCCCACCAGTTACCACACTTTGAGTACCAGCCTGAGTCCATTACGAGATACTGAATTCCCTTTCCGGCAATTTTATCTGCAACCTTTTTAAGATTCTCAATGGTAGGATTTCCCCATGTTGCACAGTACTCGTTAAAAGTAATGCCCATGTGGTCATCGACAGGACTGATTGAAGGAGTCTGAGCTTTTACAAGCTTATCGCATACATCTTCAAAAGAGGTTCCGGTTGCGATGACAGCTTTTGGAGTATTGAAAGAATCTCCGGGGAGAACGGTTTTTGTAAATGCACCGAAATCTCTGTCTGCAATACCGCCGGAAATCGTAATGGTATCATCTTCACGAACAATCAGTTCAATCTGCCAGGACGCCGGAGAATAGAGGGAAACTGCCGTAAACAGACCGGTTTTGCTATCTTCAATCGCAACAAACGGAAAATACTTTCGAACGGGCATGGATCCGATATTGCCGAACTTTTCGACACGGAATGCCATATTATTCCATGCATGTTCGAGATTAAGCTCGTAAACGGAATTTATAAGATGCTTTCCTTCCGCACTCCAGAAAGAAAGAATACGATGTATCTTGTCGCCTTTGATATTTTTGATTTGGAAAGAAGTGATCATTTCAAGAACAACAGGTTCATTTGAGTTGTTTGAAAATGTTGTTTCTACAGAAACTGCATCGGATGCCTGACAGTCTTTTGTAACACAAGACAGTTCAAGGCCTTCTTTGGAAATGTATTTTATAGAGTTTTCGTTTTCGATAATATCGGTAAACTTTCTCATTGAAGAGTTACCGTTCATAGTAAGTCCACAGGAGTAGAAGCCTGCATATTCGTCACCCGTCAGCTTTAATTCGGCAAAACTTTTCATTGTTTGTCCCCCATAACAGAAATTGTTTTCTATTATGTTACAACAAATATAATGTTTTGTAAAACGTTTTACAAAACACTGAAAATGGTATACATAACAACTTGACATAACTAATTTCAATTATTATAATTACTTATGTAACCCAGTTTTAAAACTTCTAAAAAAGAGGAGTACTTCTATGAAATGTCCTTTTTGTGGTCATCCGGATACAAGTGTTATAGACTCAAGACCTGCTGAAGATAACAATTCCATCAGACGTCGAAGAGTATGCGGAACATGCGACAAGCGTTTTACTACTTATGAGAAGGTCGAGACGATTCCGCTTATTGTAGTTAAGAAAGATAAGAACCGTGAGACATACAATCGTCAGAAACTTGAAAGCGGAGTTTTACGTGCATGCCATAAGAGACCTGTTTCCGCAGCTCAGATTAATCAGATTGTTGACGAAGTCGAAACCGAGATTTTCAGTCTTGAGGAAAAAGAAATTGACAGCCATGTAATCGGCGAGTTGATTATGAATAAGCTAAAGGATGTCGATGCTGTTGCATATGTAAGATTTGCTTCCGTATATCGTGAGTTTAAAGACGTAAATACCTTTATGGACGAGCTTAA
The DNA here is from genome assembly GCA_045627845.1 of Lachnospiraceae bacterium. Taxonomy (GTDB): domain Bacteria; phylum Bacillota; class Clostridia; order Lachnospirales; family Lachnospiraceae; genus UBA1258. The sequence continues at coordinate 43,549 of JAZQOL010000035.1, forward strand.
GAAGGTTTTAAAATAACAAAATGTATTTTTTAAGGTACAAAGAATATGCTTTGTGCCTTTTTTATTGACTTAATTTCAGAAATGTATTACAAATAATATGCAAAATTTCATAGAAGAAAAGGAGATAAGAGATGAAAGTTTTCAAAAAATTTTGGGGGCTGATTTTTTTATCTGCCACACTTACTGTTGCACTTTGCGGATGTAAAGGCGATAAGGCGGGTGATTATTCTTCACATATTACCATTGGAATTCCTCAGGACTTAGAGGACAGTCTTGACCCCCACAAAGCAGTGGCGGCAGGAACAAAGGAGATTCTTTTTAATCTGTTCGAAGGCTTGGTTAAGCCCGACAGCAATGGTGATTTATTCCCCGCCGTGGCAGACAGCTACACAATTTCAGATGATGGACTTACCTATACTTTCCACTTAAGAAAAGGATGTAAGTTCCATAACGGAGAAGCGGTAACGGCGGACGATGTTTTATATTGTATCGAAAAGAACGCCGATCCCGAAAGCAACTCCGCTTACGTGTCGGCTTTTTCTAATATTAAGGAATACAAGGCCGACGGAGAGAACATTGTTATTACACTTAATACAAAGAATACTGATTTCCTTCAGTACATGACAATGTCAATTATTCCTAAGAACAATACAAACCCTGATTCCAACCCTATAGGAACAGGTCCTTACAAGTATGTATCACGTTCACCACAGGAAAACATTATCCTTGAAAGATTCGATGATTACTGGGGAGAAAAGGCATACATTAAGAATGTAACTCTTAAGATTTGTGCTAACGCCGACTCAATAGTTATGGACCTTATGGGTGGCTCGGTTGATTTGTTTGCGAGAATTACTTCAGCGCAGGCTCTTCAGCTTCAGAACTCAAACTTCAACATTGAAGAAGGAACCATGAACCTTGTTCAGGCTATGTATCTTAATAACGCAGTAGCTCCTTTTGATAATGTTCTTGTAAGACAGGCATTATGTTACGCTGTTGACCCTGCTGAAATAATTAATATTTCTTTCGACGGAAAAGGAACCGAGTTAGGTTCATCTATGTTCCCTGCATTCGGAAAATATTATGTTGAAGAGATTAATGATGTTTATAACACTGATATCGAGAAAGCAAAGGCTTTACTTAAGGAGGCCGGATATGAAGACGGATTTTCTTTTGCAATAAAGGTTCCTTCAAACTATCAGCCTCATATCGATACAGCGCAGGTTATTGTTGAACAGTTAAAGAAGATTGGTGTGAATGCCGAGATTAAGCTTGTTGAATGGGACAGCTGGCTTTCAGATGTATACGCAGGTCGTGATTTTGAAGCGACTGTTGTAGGTGTTGATGCATCTCAGATGACAGCAAGAGCAATGCTTGAGAGATTTACATCTGACTCAGGAAAGAACTTTGTTAACTTTAACAGTTCATTGTACGATGAGACATTTGCAAAAGCAGTTGCTGAAACAAATGACGAAGAAGCTACAAAGCTTTATAAGGAATGCGAATGGATTCTCGCAAGAGAAGCTGCAAATGTTTACATTCAGGACCTCGCTGAAATGGTTGCAGTTAATAAAAACTACACAGGTTATGAGTTTTATCCGATATATGTTATGGATATAGCAAAGCTTAGACCCGCTAAATAATCAGAAAGAAGGTGAGAGCATGAAATATGTCATAAAGAAGATTGGAACATTGATTCTGACTCTTTTGGCAGTTTCTGCTCTCGTTTTCTTTTCTTTTTCTTTAATTCCGTCTAACCCGGCGGTTACAAAACTCGGGACCGAGGCGACAGTCGAAAAAATAGCTGAATTGACACATCAGATGGGGCTTGACCGTCCTGTTCTGGAAAGGTTTTGCGAATGGGTTGTCGGCATTCTTCACGGCGACTTCGGTGTTTCTTACAGTTACAGTCAGTCGGTAACATCTCTTTTAAAAGAAAAAATAGCTGTAACATTTTTACTTTCTTTCCTTGCAATTATCATTACGTGTATTCTTGCCTTTCCTTTGGGAATTTATTCGGCAAGAAAAAGTGATTCGAAATTAGATGTTTTTCTTACTACTCTTAATCAGATGATTATGAGCGTTCCGTCCTTCTTTTCGGGAATTATCATAACGCTTTTGTTTGGTGTTTTGCTTCATGTATTCACACCCGGAGCTTATGTTTCATATAAGATCAGTTTTTGGGGATGCATAGGATATCTTTTGTTCCCGGCTTTTGCAATTGCATTACCTAAAATATCAATGGTTGTTAAACTGCTGAAAGATACAGCATTAAAAGAAGCTGATAAGGATTATGTCAGAACGGCTTATTCAAGGGGCAACCGTACAAAAGCGGTTTTTTATAAGCATGTTCTTAAAAATGCGATGATTCCGGTCATAACATTTCTTGGTATGACGTTTGCCGATATAATCGCGGGCTCGATTATTGTAGAGCAGGTATTTGGTGTACCGGGGCTTGGAAGAATACTTCTTACATCAATTTCGGGAAGAGATTACCCGGTGGTGGAGGCAATTATTCTTCTTTTGGCAACCTTCGTGGTACTCAGCAATCTTTTGGTGGATCTTTTATACAAAATATTTGATCCCAGAATTCATGTTTGATTTTCGTTGCTGTTTTTGAGGAAAAAGAGTGAAAAAACAATCAAAACGTATCAAGTTCAGAATCGGATGTGTACTTACCGGCATTATCATTGTGATGATGCTTGCCGGTATTTTTTTCACGCCTTACGATCCGCTTGAAATGAATATTTCCGATAAACTTGCAGGGGTATCCTTTAAGCACATTATGGGCTGTGATAATTTCGGACGTGATATTTTTTCAAGGGTGCTGGTTGGTGTAAGAGAGACCATGGTTGTTGCGGGGGCGGTCGTATTTATAGGAACTTTTTTTGGTATTGTAATCGGTACTGTGACAGGATATTTCGGAGGATGGGTTGACGAAATCATTATGAGATTTAATGATGCGGTATTGGCATTTCCGTCGGTTTTGCTTGCTCTTCTTATAATCGGTATTATGGGTGGAGGCAAAAAAACACTTATAATAGCACTTGGAATCGCATTTGTTCCCAGCTTTGCAAGAATCGTAAGGGGCGAGGTTTTGCGAATAAGAAACCTTGATTATATTCAATGTGTAAGGCTTTACGGAGCAAGTCATTTAAGAATTATCGTTGTTCATATTTTGCCTAATCTAAAAACGGTTCTCTTGTCCAGCATAATAATCGGATTTAACAATGCTGTTTTGGCGGAAGCAGGTATGAGCTACCTCGGAATGGGTGTGCAGCCTCCGTATCCCAGCCTTGGCAGAATGCTTTCGGAATCGCAGGCTTACATTTTTTCCAATCCGTTGAATGCCGTTTTTCCGGGTATTGTGATTGTTATTATGATTTTGGGATTTTCACTCCTTTCTGATTCTCTGGAGAAAAAATAATGAGTATGTTAAGAGTTGAAGACTTAAGAATAAAAGTTCACGACAGAAAAACAACTGATACGCTTGTATATGATGTTGATCTTACTATGGAAAAAGGAGATATTCTCGGTATAGTAGGAGAATCCGGTTCGGGTAAAACAATGACTGCTCTTGCAATTGCAGGATTACTCAGTCGTCATGATATGGAGAAAAGCGGTCGTATCATTTTTGAAGGGATAAACCTTCTTGATGTTGAAAGAAAAGTATTAAGAAAGATACAGGGAAACGAAATCAGTATGGTTTTTCAGGAACCTTTGAATTCGCTTAACCCTCTGAAGAAGGTTGGCTGGCAGGTCGAAGAAAGTCTTCGTGTTCATACGGTAATGAGCAAAGAAGAAATGAAAGAACGCGCAATTCAGGCTTTAAAAGACGTTGAACTTCCTAATCCGGAGGCGGTTTACAACAGTTATCCGCATGAATTGTCCGGCGGAATGCGGCAAAGAGCAATGATTGCAGCCGCGATGATTATTCAGCCTAAGCTTCTTATTGCGGATGAACCGACAACTGCTCTTGATGTCACGATTCAGGCAGAAATTGTTGAACTGCTCAAAAAAATAAATAAGGAACGTAATACGGCTATTCTTTTTATTTCTCACGACTTAAGTTTGGTTAATTCACTTTGCGAAAGAGTTCTCGTTATGAAAAACGGGTATGTGGTTGAAAGCGGCGTCTGTGAAGATATATTTAGAAACCCTAAAGAGGAATACACGAAAAACCTTATACAGGCAATTCCAAAGAATCCTTTCGATATGTAAAAAGCATTTCTTTTGACCCGGTGGAGAAAACTATGGCAAATATTCTGGAAGTACAAAACTTAACAGTGGAATTCAAAAAGGACAAGAAGCCTTTCTTTGCCGTTGATGATGTTTCTTTTGAAGTCAGGGAAGGAGAAATATTGGGGCTTGCCGGTGAGTCGGGCTGTGGCAAATCGACTCTTTCGAGGGCAATACTCGGGATACAGAAAAAAGGTGTGACCGGTACAATCAAACATTTTGCGAAAAGACCTCAGATGGTTTTCCAGGATCCTGCCGGGAGTTTAAATCCATCCAAAAAGATATCGTTTATTTTGGAAGAACCCATCAAGGTTAGAGGAAAGTTTGATGCCACAGAGCGTAAGAGACGAGTGCTCGATATGTTGAAAAAAGTTGACCTTGATGAGGAAATTTTGGACAGATATCCACATGAATTGTCCGGCGGACAAAGGCAAAGAGTATGCATAGCTGCTTCACTTATGCAGGAGCCAAAGTTTTTAATTGCGGATGAACCTGTTTCGGCGCTTGATGTAACTGTACAGAGTCAGATTCTTGATCTTCTCAAAAGATTGCACAAGGAATTGGGTATAGCTATTTTGTTTATTTCCCATGATTTAAGAGTTATATATAATCTTTGCGATAGGGTAATGGTCATGAAAGACGGCAAGATGGTTGAAATCGGCGACTTGGATGAAGTGTACTTCTCGCCTAAGCATCCATATACAAAGTCGCTTATGGACGCGGCAAAAACAAAATATTTGAAATAAGTGTTAACAAATTGCTATTACATCCGATATAATATATAAGTAAAGTAGGGGGACGTATAATGGCAATTAACCTTTTTTCCGATTACGGTGGCTTTTACAACAATTATAAAGTAACCGATATTCCCAAGGTTGATATGGATACTGTCAAGAAGCAGGATGCTTTACGACAGGTTGAAGAGGAGGCTGTGCCTTCTGTTTCTGTTGCGCCTGAGATTATTTCTAAGCCGCAGGTTGACCTTCGTTCCAAGACTGCCGATCTTGATAACATTTCTCTTACGTTTAACAAGGGAGATGATTATTCGTATCTTGGTTCGGAATTTGAAATCGAGAAGCTTGATATTAACCAGGCTATTTCAGATATGAGAAAAGATAAAATACTTGAAGACTATCAGTATTTTGTTGGCTCACAGAATGATTTGACATCTTCGATTAATAATGAAGACGGTAGAGTGTTCTTGAAGTTTTAAGTATGATATAATGAAGCGTCTGCATAGGCAGGCGCTTTTTCTTTGGCTGTATTTTATGTAATTTAGGAGGATATTATGTTTAAAAATCTTTTTCCATACAGATGGGAAGATTCGGTATACGATATGGATTTTAGAATCTTATACAGAAACGGATACAGAAACATTATATTTGATATTGATAATACGTTGGTTTGCCATGGTGCTCCGCAGAATGATAAGTCACTTTCTTTTCTAAATGAATTGAAAAGTATAGGTTTTTCCTTTTTGTTTATTTCAAATAATAAAGAGCCAAGAGTTAAGTCTTTCAGTGAAGCGGTAGGAGCTTTGTATATATATAAAGCAGGAAAACCAAATCCCCGTAATTACATCAAGGCGGTTGAAATGCTAAACGGTACTGTAAATAACACTCTTTTTATCGGTGATCAGCTCTTCACCGACATATGGGGGGCCAACAAAGCGGGGATTGACTCTATTCTAGTTAAACCGATTGACAAACATGAAGAGATTCAGATTGTATTGAAAAGGAGACTTGAGTGGTTTGTTTTGAAGTCTTATAAAAGATACCTTAAAAGAAAGGCGTTTTATTATGTTATAGGAAATCCGGTAAAACATTCGAAATCACCGCTTATGCACAATACGTTTGCTGAACTTAGAGGCGACAATCTAATATACAATCTTATGCCTGTTGAGGAGAATGAACTTGCAAATTTGGTCTCAACATTTACGAAAAATGATGTAAAAGGATTTAATATTACGGTTCCTTACAAAGAAAAGATAATTCCATTTTTATGTGGCATGGGAGATACTGCAAAGAAAATCGGTGCCGTTAATACAGTTAAACTTACTAAAAACGGATACTTTGGAATCAATACCGATGTCACGGGTCTTCAAAGATCTTTCAGAGAAGAGAATGTCTGCATAAAAGACAAAGACAGCGTTCTTTTGGGAGCAGGAGGAGCTGCAAGAGGTGGTGCGGCCGCACTGTTTTTTGAGGGCGCAAAGAGCATTTTTGTAATTAACAGAACATATGAAAAAGCAGTTTCTTTTGCAAAAAACATGAACGATATTCTTGCAACAGACGTATTCAGTGCAGTTAACGTTGCAGACTTTAATGATCTTCCGAATCATCTTATATGTCTTCAGACGACAGCTGCAGGTTTAAAGGGTGAGAATGCGCTTATCACCGACGATAGTTTTTATGAAAAACTTGATTATGCAATGGAGATAGTACCGCTTAAGGAGACTGATTTTATGAACCGTTGCAAGAATGCCGAAGTCAAGTGCACAAATGGTTTTTCCATGCTTTTAAACCAGGCTGTTGATGCTTATGAGTTTTGGAATGACTGTACACTTACAAAAGAACAGATTGATGTAGTTAGGAGTAAGCTTGTAAATGGATAATATTATTCTTATCGGTTTTATGGGAGCCGGTAAAACAACAATCGGCAAGGCACTGGAGAAAGAATTATCTATGGAACTCATAGATATTGACTCGTTTATTGAAGAAACATCAGGAAAATCCATACCGGAACTTTTTAAGATAGGCGGGGAAGACTGGTTTAGAAATCAGGAGAGCGAAGCACTCAAAGCAATACTTGAGGGAAACAGTCGCATTGTTGCTACCGGTGGCGGAATCGTTGAGCGTGAAGAAAATTTTGAAATAATGAAAAACGGAGGCAAGGTTTTTTACCTTAAGACTACCGTGGATAAGCTTTGGACAAGAGCAGGGAAAGATCCGAATCGTCCGTTGTCAAAAGATTTAACTTCATTTAGAAAATTGTTTGAAAGAAGAAAAAGTCTTTATGAAAAGGCTGCTGATGTCATAGTTGAAACAGACGGCAAAAGTATCGAAAAAATAGTTGAGATAATAAAAAACAGTTGAAAAAAGGCCTTACATAGTATAAACTGATTACGAATTATTTGTGTTCTACATTTAGGAGGATTAATATGGTTTCTGCAGGTGATTTCAGAAATGGTGTTACCATTGATATTGATGGTAATATTTTTCAGATTATTGAATTCCAGCATGTAAAGCCCGGTAAGGGAGCAGCTTTCGTTCGTACAAAGCTTAAAAATATTATTAACGGAGGCGTTGTTGAGCGTACTTTCAGACCTACTGAAAAGTTCCCTCAGGCACGTATTGACAGATTTGATATGCAGTATCTGTATAGTGATGGTGATTTATTCTACTTCATGAATACAGAAAACTATGAACAGATTGCCATCAATACCGAAACAATCGGTGATGCGCTTAAGTTCGTTAAGGAAAACGAAATGTGTAAGGTATGTTCTCACGCAGGTTCAGTATTTATGGTTGAGCCTCCGCTTTTTGTTGAGCTTGAGATTACCGAAACAGAGCCCGGCTTCAAGGGTGATACAGCTACAGGAGCTACAAAGCCTGCAATCGTTGAGACAGGAGCTCAGGTATCTGTACCTTTGTTTGTTAACCAGGGTGATGTTATTAAGATTGATACACGTACAGGTGAGTACTTATCCAGAGTTTAATCTGCAAGATTCGAATTGCCGAGAGACAACATTTTATGTTGTCTCTTTTTTTGTTACAACCGTATAGCGGTTAATCTTATTGCGTATCGCAGAAAGGATAATCATGGATATTTATTATTTTGAAGAAATGTTAATTGAAAGACTTAAGAACGAATACCCGCTCTATGAAATTAATGTCAAGGATGTTCTTAAAAACAACGGTGTAGTATTGCGCGGGTTGACAGTTTTGTTTTCGGATGTTAATGCATGTCCGACCGTGTATTTAAATGAGATGTTTGATGATTATAAAAACGGTGAATCGATTGAACAGATAACCCAAAAGATAGTTGATATCATTGACGATTTTAAACCCGAAGGACCTATTGATATATCGTTTCTTGATTCATTTGAAGGAGCAAAAGAAAGATTAATGTATAAACTGATTAACAGGGAGAAAAATGAGGAGCTTCTTCGTGATATTCCTCATATAGATTATCTTGATCTTTCAATAGTGTTTTATGTATTGGTAAGCGCGAGTGGGCTTGGAAATGGGACGATTCTTGTTAATAACAATCTTATAAATGACTGGGGAGTTTCTGCCGACATGCTCTATGAAATAGCTGAGAGGAATACAAGAACTGTACTTGGAGCTGAAATTAAAACTATAGAAGAAGTTCTTTTCTCATTGCTTTCTAAAAAAGACGATGCTGACTTATCTGAAATTATTAATGAGATGAAGATGAGACGTGAGACGGATACAATATCTAAAATGTATGTTCTTTCAAACAGACAAAGAATAAACGGGGCAACATGTCTGCTTGAGGAAGACATGCTTAATGAGTTCGCTGAAAAAATTGACGGTGATTTTTATATCATTCCAAGTTCAATTCATGAGCTGATTCTCATCCCGGAATGCTTTATAGACAATCCTGATGTTTTGATGGAAATGGTTGAGGATGTTAATGGAAACGAACTTTCGATGACTGATATCCTCTCAAACAATGTATATAAATTTGACAGAATGGCAAGTATGGTTATGATGTTATAGTTACTATAAACAGACCCGATGTTTCGTAATCTATCGACACGAAACATCGGGTTTGAACTATATGACGTGCACGTCGTTTATTTGACATAAATCTTCTTGCTGTGATAATATAAATTAGTTGTTTTTGTGCGCATAAGCATCTAGCATCCGTAGTATAATGGATAGAACGGAGGCCTCCGACGCCTTTGATGCAGGTTCGATTCCTGTCGGATGCATTTATGAAAAAAGGAAAAATGAAAAAGAAATATACAAGAGATCATTTAACAATTAAAGAGACATTTCACAAGGCAGTCAGCGTGATTTCCGATTACATTCTTCTTTTTAAAGAATGGCTTACCGATTATGGTAAGGTATTTCTTCCTGTTACGCTTTTATTGCTTGTTGCTGTTACAGCGCTTGTTTCTCTTAATGCAAGGGAAAGAGTAGAAGCAGCAGCAAAGGAAGCACTTGAGGTATTAGAGGAATCAAAGACCGATGTTCAGGAAGTTAAGGACGTTCTTTTTGAAGAAGATACTTATCCTGATATAAATGCGCTGATATATCGCTACTACATGTCACTTGAATTTGCGGACATCGATACGCTTATAGATATTCAGAGCATGGTTACAAGAACTGAGACCATTCGTCTTCAGAAGATGAGCGAATATATTGACTCTTATGATAATATACATGTCTATACTAAGCCGGGACCATATTCGGATACTTTCATTGCCTACGCGTACAGTGAAGTGTATCTTAACGGACGTGACGAATTTACTCCCGGACTTGAAGCTTTTTACATCTGCAAAGATGAAAACGGAGAGTACTACATTAACAGCAGTGAACTTTCCGATGAAGAAGAATTATATATTCGCGATGTTTCTAAGCAGAGTGACGTTGTAGATCTTAAGAACTCGGTTAATGTTTCCTATAGTGAAATTATGGAGACTAATGAAGAATTGAGCGCGTACTGGGCTCAGATATCTGTTGATATTGATCTTGCTGTCGGTGAAGCTTTAGCTCTTGATGCTGTTATTCAGGCACAGCTTGACGGAGACACCGATGCACTTAAAAAACAGGAAGATGAGGAAGAACTCGAGCCATCTGAACCAGTGATACAACGTGTGAGAACTACTGAGAAAGTTAATGTCCGTAAATCCGCAAGTGCTACGGCCGACAGGCTTGGAAGAGCTGAGGGTGGTGAGACTTTTGTTTTGCTTGAGAATATGGCAAACGGTTGGTCGCGAATCAGTTACCAAGATGGTGAAGGATATATAAAGTCTGAGTTTCTTGTGGTGGTTGAAGATGTAGATAAGCTTGCTTCAACCGGTACTGTTACCGTAAATACTGATTCTCTTAATGTAAGAAGCGAGCCTTCTCAAACATCGACAAGACTTGGCGTTTTGTTGGATGGAGAAGTTGTTGAACTTATTGAATATGTTAATGACGGAGCATGGTGCAAGATTAAATTCAAAGGACAGATTGGCTTTGTTAAGGCCGAATATGTCAAATAAATCATACAAAGGGGTATTCTGATGGCAGACGATATTCTTGTAATAGGCATTGCAGGCGGAACCGGAAGTGGTAAGACGACAATAACCCGTAAACTTGTTGAACGATTTGGAGATGCGGTTTCGGTTATTAAGCACGATAATTATTACAAGGAGCATCATGACATGAGCTATGAGCAACGCTCACAGCTTAATTATGACCATCCGAACTCACTGGACACAGATTTACTTGTTGAAGATATTCGCAAGTTAAAAGAAGGTTTTGAGGTTAATTGTCCGGTATATGATTTTACCATTCATGACAGAAGTGATGAAACTGAGATAATTAAGCCTACAAAAGTACTTATAATAGAAGGTATTCTTATTTTTGCAGACAGACGTCTCTGCAAGGAGATGGACATTAAAATATTTGTTGATACCGATGCTGACGTCAGAATTTTGCGCAGGATTATAAGAGACGTTAAAAAGCGGGGCAGAAGCCTTGACAGTGTTGTTGATCAGTACCTTTCAACGGTAAAGCCCATGCATGAGCAATATGTTGAACCGTCAAAGAAGAATGCTGATATTATAATTCCCGAAGGCGGACATAATATTGTTGCACTCGATATGGTAATGGACAGAGTAAATGCTCATCTTACCGGAAAACATGTATAATAGGTCACGGAGAATAAAATGGCAAAACTGTATTTCAAATTTGGGGCAATGGGATCAAGTAAGTCAGCACAGGCTCTTATTACAAAGTTTAATTACGAAGAACTTGGCATGAAGGTTTGGCTGATAAAGCCCAGCGTTGATGACAGAGATGGGGCAGATATAATAAAGTCAAGAATCGGATTAAGCGCTCATACTGAAATTATTAAACCTGAAGAGAGTATTATTGCTGCATATAAAAGCGCCGGTAAACATGATGTTATTATTGCTGATGAGGCTCAGTTTTTAACTCCCGAACAAATCGATGAGTTAAGAAGCCTTGTTGATGATGAGGACATTCCTGTATTGTGTTTTGGCCTTCGCACAGATTTCCTCACTCATTTCTTCCCGGGATCTGCAAGGCTCATGGAACTTGCGGACTCGATGACAGAAATTAAGACTGTATGTGCATGCGGAAAGAAGGCTACGGTAAATGCCAGAATAGACGGCGAAGGCAATATTATATACGCCGGTGAACAGGTTGTTATAGGCGGTAATGACAGTTATGTCGCAATGTGCCATAAATGCTGGAAGTCAGGAAGAAAGATTCAGCGTAAGGGTTGATTGAAATAGGAAAATTGAGACACATCTTTAGGTACGTGTATGCATCTATGGATGTGTCTTTTGGTTATTAATGGAGTTTGTATGGAAGAAAATCAGGGAATAAGATTAAATAAATATATTGCCATGTGCGGAGTGGCATCAAGACGTGATGCTGATAAGCTTATCGAGGTGGGAAAGGTAACCGTCAATGGTAAAACTGCGGATATGGGCTCTCGTGTCTTTGAAAAAGACAGCGTAAAGATTGGTTCAAAGCTGATTAAACCTAATGAGGAGACTATAGTACTTGCATATTACAAGCCAGTGGGCGTTACATGTACTGAGCGTGATGAACATGCTGAAATAACAGTATCGGAGGCATTAAAGTATAAAGAAGCACGTGTTACTTATGCAGGTAGACTTGATAAGGATTCCGAAGGCTTACTTCTTATGACAAATGACGGTAAACTTATTCAGGATATGATGAAGGGTGAAAATCATCATGAGAAGGAATATGTTGTTAAGATAAATAAGCCTGTATATAAAGAAATGCTTGATAAGATGTCCTCCGGTATTTATATAAGAGATTTAAAGCAGACAACAAGACCATGTAAAGTAAAAAAGATTTCTAAAGATACTTTTTCGATAGTTCTCACGCAGGGATTAAACCGTCAAATCAGAAGAATGGTTGCAACTTTTGATGCAAAAGTCATAACATTAAAGAGAATAAGGGTTGTTAATGTAACTATTTCCGGTTTGAATCCGGGTGATTACAGAAAATTAAGCAATGAAGAGATAACAAACCTGAAAAAGGAAGTCGGTAAAAGAAATAATAAAGGAAATTGACGAGAAAATGGCAGATTACAATACCAGAATGACAGAACTGATTCGGATTTTGAATGAGGCCAGTGCCAGTTATTATGCAAAAGACGAAGAAATAATGTCTAATTTCGAATATGATGCACTATATGATGAACTTGTTGAACTGGAATCAAAAACGGGTGTTATCATGTCTAATTCTCCTACTCAGAAAGTAGGGTATGAGTCGGTAGATTTCCTGCCCAAAGAAAGTCATGATAAACCTATGCTTTCTTTAGGAAAAACTAAGTCTGTTGACGAACTAAAGGAATGGCTTTCGGATAAAGAGGCATTGATAAGCTGGAAACTTGATGGACTAACGATTGTTCTTACATATGAAAACGGTGAACTGAAAAAAGCCGTTACGCGTGGAAACGGTGAGGTTGGCGAAGTTATTACTTCTAATGCGAGGACTTTTATAAATCTTCCGCTTAAAATTCGATATACTGACAAGCTTGTCATAAGAGGCGAAGCTGTTATTTCGTATCCTGATTTTGACTATGTTAATTCAGCAATAGAAAATGCCGAAGACAAGTACAAAAATCCAAGAAATTTGTGCTCGGGATCGGTAAGACAGTTAAACAGCGAAATAACTGCACAAAGAAGAGTAAGACTGATGGCTTTTTCTCTTGTTGACGCTGACAGAGAGTTTTCTACGAGAAAGGAAGAATTTGATTTTCTTACGGAACAGGGTTTTGAAGTTGTTGAACATTTTTTTGTAAGTGCATCCGATATTGAAGAACGGGTTAAGTATTTTGCAAAAAAGATAGAGACTTATGAGATTCCCTCTGATGGCTTGGTTTTGTGCTACAATGACATAGCTTACGGAAAAAGCCTTGGAATGACGGCCAAATATCCAAGGGACGCAATTGCTTTCAAATGGCAGGACGAAACAGCAGTAACTGTGTTAAGAGAGATTGAGTGGAGTCCTTCACGTACGGGACTTATTAATCCTGTTGCGATTTTTGATACAGTTGAGCTTGAAGGAACATCGGTAAGCAGAGCAAGTGTTCATAATCTTTCGGTGATGGAAGATTTGAAACTTGGCATTGGAGATGAAATCCTTGTTTACAAGGCGAATATGATTATTCCGCAGATTGCAAAGAATAATACGGCAAGCGGAAACATAATTGTTCCCAAAACATGTCCGTGCTGTGCAATGCCGACGGAAAGACGAACAGTTAAGGAAGCAGAGAGTCTATACTGCGTTAATCCGGAGTGCCCGGCCAAGCAGATTAAAAAGTATTCTTTATTTGTAAGTCGTGACGCGCTGAATGTTGATGGCCTTTCCGAGGCAACACTCGAACGGTTCCTTGATGCCGGATTTATTAAAGAGTATGCCGATTTGTTTATGCTATCTCGATTTAAAGAACGCATAGTATCAATGGAAGGCTTTGGCGAGAAGTCTTATAATAATTTAATAGAAAATATTGAAAAGGCAAAAGAAGTTTTGCCTGCCAATTTGATATATTCACTTGGAATATTGAATGTTGGACTTGCTAATGCTAAAGTAATCTGTAGGGCTTTTAATAATGATATCGAAAAAGTGATGAACGCAGATAAAGAGTCGTTGATTGCCATAGATACCATTGGTGATGTAATAGCTGATTCTTTTTGCAGATATTTTGCTGACGATAAGAAACGGTTGGAAGTTGAAAAACTTCTTACAAAGATTACCGTTTTATCAGAGACTGTATCCGAAGCGGATAATGAATTGAGCGGAAAGACTATTGTTGTTACCGGAAGTCTTAATATGTATGCCTCGCGTAAGGATTTTCAAAATGAGATTGAAAAGCGCGGAGCGAAGCTTTCTTCGAGTGTTTCAAACAAAACATTTGTGCTTGTTAATAACGATGTTACAAGCAACTCATCCAAAAATAAAACAGCCAAGGAACTGGGTGTTCCGATTATGTCAGAAGAGGAATTTTCTGACAAATATATGAAGTAGAAAGAGAGAACAGATATGCCGATTAAGATTCAGGACTCATTGCCGGCACAGGCCATACTCGAAAGCGAGAATATTTTTGTTATGACTCAGCTTCGTGCAATGCATCAGGATATACGACCTTTAAACGTTCTTATCCTGAATCTTATGCCTAATAAAGAAATAACAGAAACACAGCTTCTTAGGAAACTTTCAAACAGTCCGTTACAGGTTAACGTTGAACTGCTTCAGACTCAGAGTTATACGCCGACTCATGTTGATGCTTCTCATCTTGAATCGTTTTATACAACTTTTGATAAAGTGAAGAATCGAAAGTTTGACGGAATGATTATTACAGGCGCGCCTCTTGATTATGTAAAATTTGAAGATGTTGCATATTGGAAGGAAATGACCGAAATTTTCGACTGGTGCGAGACACATGTTCATTGTACATTTTACCTTTGCTGGGCTTGTTTTGCTGCTCTATACTATTATTACGGCTTAGAGCGCTACGACAGGGATGAAAAACTTTCCGGTGTGTACAGACATCATGTTTGCAAGCCAAAGTCACCTTTGTTCAGGGGATTTGATGACCAGTTTTGGGCACCTCACTCAAGAGCTATGGGTATTGAAAAAGAGAAAATAGAGAATACTTCCGGCCTTGAACTTATGTCTTATTCGGATGAGGCAGGAGTGGCAATAGTGAAGTCCGAGGACTCCAGAAAGTTATTTGTCAGTCTTCATGCAGAGTACGATGCCGATACACTTGCAAACGAGTACTACAGAGATTTGGGGAAGGGCATGGATCCTAAGATACCGTGTAATTATTTTCCGGATGATAACCCTGAGAACAAGCCGATTGTGAACTGGCGCTCAACAGGTCAGTTACTATATACAAACTGGTTGAATTTTTACGTATATCAAAGTGTTCCATATGATATTGATTCAATAGGAAAAAAGACTGAATAAGCGGAAGGAAGAAGCAGATGACAAAAGAAAAAATCATAGTTATTGATTTTGGCGGTCAGTACAATCAGCTCGTTGCAAGACGTGTAAGAGAATGTAATGTTTACTGCGAGATTTATTCTTACAAAACAGACCTTGAAAAAATCAAAGCAATGAATCCAAAAGGTATTATTCTTACAGGAGGCCCGTCAAGCTGTTACGAGGATAATGCTGCTACATGCTCGCCGGATCTTTTTGCTATCGGAGTTCCTGTTTTGGGATTATGCTATGGCGCGCAGCTTATGAGCCATGTCCTTGGTGGCAAGGTTGAACGTGCAGAAGCAAGAGAATACGGGAAAACTGACATCGTTGTCGATAATTCGTCAAAATTATTTGAAAATGTTTCCACAAATACAACATGCTGGATGAGCCATTTTGATTACATTTCCAAGATGGCACCCGGTTTTCGTTCGGTTGCTCATACCGATAACTGTCCGGTTGCAGCTGCTGAGTGTGTTGAGAAGGGGCTGTATGCAATCCAGTTCCATCCGGAAGTTTTACATACTCCCGAAGGATCAAAGATGCTTTTCAATTTCGTAAGAAATATATGTGGATGCTCCGGTGACTGGAGAATGGATACTTTTGTTGAAGATTCCATTAAACAGATTAAAGAAAAGGTTGGAGACGGTAAAGTATTACTTGCTCTTTCCGGAGGCGTTGATTCTTCCGTTGCTGCAGGACTTCTTTCAAGAGCAATAGGCAAACAGCTTACATGTGTATTTGTTGATCATGGTCTTCTTAGAAAAAATGAAGGTGATGAGGTTGAAGCTGTATTCGGACCTGAAGGCGACTTTGATTTGAACTTTATCAGAGTAAATGCTCAGGAACGTTACTACGGTAAACTTTCGGGTGTTTCAGAACCTGAAGCCAAGAGAAAAATTATCGGCGAAGAGTTTATTCGCGTATTTGAAGAAGAAGCAAAGAAAATCGGAGCAGTTGATTTTCTTGCGCAGGGAACAATTTACCCTGATGTGGTTGAATCAGGCCTTGGCGGTGAATCTGCCGTTATCAAATCTCATCACAACGTTGGTGGACTTCCGGATTTCGTTGATTTTAAAGAAATCATTGAGCCCCTTCGTAACCTTTTCAAAGATGAAGTACGTAAGGCTGGTCTTGAACTCGGTATTCCTAAACGTCTTGTATTCCGTCAGCCTTTCCCCGGCCCCGGACTAGGTATTCGAATAATCGGAGAGGTTTCGGCTGAAAAGGTCAAGATTGTACAGGATGCAGACTATATTTACAGAGAAGAAGTTGAAAAGGCTGCAATGGAATATAAAGAGAAAAACGGTGTTGAAGCGCCCTGGATGCCCAACCAGTATTTCGCAGCTCTTACCAATATGAGAAGCGTTGGCGTAATGGGTGATGAGCGTACATATGATTATGCTGTTGCACTTCGTGCCGTTAGAACAATAGACTTCATGACTGCTGAAAGCGCAGAAATTCCATTTGCAGTACTTCAGACTGTTATGAGCCGTATTATTAACGAGGTTCGCGGAGTTAACCGTGTATTCTATGATTTAACGAGCAAACCTCCGGGAACAATAGAGATGGAGTGATGCCTATAGTGGCTTGCAGGTAATTTCAAAAACCTAGTATTTATCGGGTCTGAGACCATGTGAAATCGCATGGTTTCAGGCTCTTTTTTCTTTGTGATACTAATATGATACTAAAATATCTATTTTTATATATTCGTGTCATATCTCAAGAATGAAGTCCAAATCTGTTTTTCGTATTATATTTTCCAAATCTATCAAAAAAATTGTGAATGATTTTATAATCTGATTTTTTTCAACCCAAATGTAATGTGCAAGACGAAAATAAAACACATTGGAGGTTTTGGAATAGGACTATCCATAAGTTTTTGTGCCAAATCAAACGGTTCGACATGTTCTAATCCAGTTTCATCAAATACAATGAAAATATTATACATACCGGTATGTTCCGCGTTTTCTTTATGAGAAAACATATGTATGACACAGTTTTCAAGATGTGTGCCATTATGGATACGACCTATTGATGATATGACACACGTGTGTTATCTTCTGCTTAGCAGCTGCTAAAGAAAACAATCAGAGAAGATAGAAATCCGAGAGGTGTAAAAAATGAATGAAGAAATGGACGTTTTGATTCAGAAAACAATTCTGGAGTTATTGAAGCATAAAGAATATAAAGACATCCAAATGAAAGAAATTGCTGAAAAAGCAAATATCGGAAGAAGGACTTTGTACAGATATTTTGCATATAAGGATGAGATTATGAATAAGATCGTCAGCGGATTAATGAATGATATGGCAGATATTATTAATCAGGTGAATAGAATGGATCTGGAAGGAATTGCTTATGCATACTTCCTGTTCTGGGAGAAGCACATCGAAGAAATGAAACTTCTTAAGAAGGCCCACCTGATGTATTTGTTGGAAGATAATTTGCTGGATTTGGTCATGGGGATTTCTCTTAAAACAAAATACAAGAATCTTTCAAGAGAAGAATGGAAGAAAGTTATGGATCAATGGCCCGAAGAAGATAGATATCATTTATGCTACATGCTTGCAGGATATTTTAAGGTGGCACAGCTCTGGATGGAGGAGAAAAACAGAAAATCTCCAGAGGAGATGGCGGGGATCATGAGAAGAATTGTACTAAGAGAGGGGGGAGACAGATGAATTATTATATTTTGGCGATAGAAGCAGTTGTGCTTGTAATTATTTTTACTTTTATGATCATAGTGCCGCTTTGTAAAAATCCGGTTTGGTGGATTCACGATTATCCAAAAGATATTCAGGAAGAATTTTTTAAGACGCATGAAAGGATACCGGCAGCGCCACTTAGTAAACCAGCCCTTGTGAAGAAAGGTTTTGCTGTATTACTTGCGATTGTTATTTTTACGTTGGGCGTATGGTTAGTTGGAGCCCGGACATTCAAAGAGGGATTTGTCATCAGTTATTTATTATGGCAGATTGGAAACTGGTATGACTGCTTCTTTTTAGATTGGGTATTGTTTGCAAATATAAAGAAAATCAGGCTTCCTGGAACGGAGCATATGGATAAGGCATACCATCAGAAGATGTACCATTTTGTACATGCTATTGTCGGAATGGCAGTTGGATTGATTCCATGCTTGCTGACTGGTTTCGTCATCCATATATTAATGTAAGTTGAAAAGGGATGGAGCTTTATGAGGATAACATCATTAGTAGAAAATATATCCAATACAGATCTTAGAGCTAAGCATGGATTGGCTCTCTATATAGAAACAAAACAGCATAAGATACTCTTTGATCTGGGACCGGATCATACACTATTTGATAATGCAAAGAGAAGAAATATTGATCTTGCGCAGATAGATACGGTTATCATATCACATGGACATATGGATCATGGCGGAGCGTTGGCACAGTTTTTGAGTGTGAATTCTACGGCGAAAATCTATGTGCAAAGAAGCGCCTTCTATCCGCATTTCAGCAAAACTTTATTTTTCAAGGTGCCGGTCGGATTAGAGAAACGACTGCAAACAAGGAAACAGGTAATTTTACTGGATGGAGATTATGTGATTGATAGTGAATTATCATTGTTTACCGTTAATGAGACTAATAAATGTCATTCCCTGATGAATGATGTCCTTTATGAAGGAGATAAGAAAGATGCATTTTCACATGAGCAGAATCTGATCATTACAGAAGATAAAACAGCATTGATCATGGGATGCGGTCATGCCGGTGTTGTGAATATTATGGATAAAGCAAGAACATACCAGCCGGACATCTGTGTCGGAGGTTTTCACTTGTTCAATCCGATTACGAAGAAGAGTGTACCTGCGATGCTATTAGACGATATTGCAGCTGAATTACAGAAGTATAAGAATACTGATTTTTATACCTGCCACTGTACCGGAAGAAAAGCATTTCGTTATTTATCAAGGGAAATGAAAAATCTGCATTATATTTCCTGTGGTGAGATGATTGGTATATAAACAGTATGAGGTCTGGTGTGAAGAATATATTCGACTTTGATGAAAATTGATAAACTTACGACGCAGGTAAAAACGCTGAAAGATAGCTGGAAAAATGTGAAGCGTTTGTAAAAGCGAAGGGACTCTTGGAAGAATTTATGGTTTGCATACAAAGAAAAAGGATATAAATATCGCAATATAATAATGCTGTAATTGTAAATTACAGTGTCTTTGCCCGTAGGATTGTAGCTTTTGCAGCTCTTTTCCACGGGCTTATTTTTTACGTTGAGTGGACTAATATAAGTCCCATTGAAAAATAATAACCACATAAAATTTATACTAAAAGGACTATTTCAAGTCCGGATAGTGTGGTACAATGGGAACTGATAAAATTAAAGAAGAAAATGATAATACAATAGGCAGAAACACTAGAAGATTGCGTAAGGATCGCGGTATGGGACAGACAGAATTGGTGCGTGAATTGCAATTACTTAATATCTCTATGACGAGAGAAACTTGGGTAAAGATTGAGAGAGGAATTCAACATATTCAATTGGTACAACTAAAGGGAATAAAACAGATTCTTAAAGTAACATATGAGGATTTGCTTGATTGATGGAGATGCTTATTGTGGTATCTCCTTTTTATATTTTTGAATCA
>JAZQOL010000036.1:0-6017 GCA_045627845.1 Lachnospiraceae bacterium
AAAGGAATAGATTTCGTGAGATTAGAGGTTTTTCTGGTTTCTATAGGCCAGAATCTTTATAAATATCATAATAAAAAGAATAGAGTTGAAAGAGCTGCATAAAAGTCCGAATGAGGATTAAATGGGGTAAGGGGAGTTATGTCCTTATTCACCATTGGAATGTGAAAATTTAGAACCTATGAACAAAGTAAGGGGCTGCGAAAAATGATTTCTCATTTTTTCACAGCCCCTTTTATTTTATCTTTCAGGTAATTCGGAAAGCATCTCTCCCGGAGTCTTTCCGTTGAACGGATGCCTTACAAATGGATCAACATCAAGAAGCGGCTTTAGCACAAAGTCTCTGTTTACCATGTCGGCATGGGGAATCGTTAATTTTTCCGAGTCAAGAATCAGTTCGTCAAAGTAGATGATATCAAGGTCGATTGTCCTCGGTCCCCAGTGAATAATACGTTCTCTTCCAAGCCTCTGCTCGATTTCATTGAGTTTCTTTAAAAGGTTTACCGGTGACAAAAGGGTTTTAACTTTCCACATACCGTTAACAAAATCAGGCTGGTCGGTAACTCCATAAGGCTTCGTGACTATCAATTCCGATTCTTTTATTATCTCGTTTCCTTCCATCTTTAAAAACATTTCTTTTGCTTTAAGGATGGTGTCTTTACTGTCTCCGACATTTGATCCGACTGCGATATATGCAATATGACGCTCTCTTGTTATGTAAACCGATACATTTTCGAAATCCATTGGAATAGGTGCATGTGGTTTAAAAACTTCAACATCAGCACATTCCACTATGTCATACTTAATTAATAAAGCAGACGCAACATCCTCGGCTGCAGCTTCAATAAGATTATACGAATACTTTGTAAATGCAGATCTAATTACCTCGCAGGCTTCAGCATAATTTACAGTTCTGTCCAAATCATCGGTGTTTCCTGCCGGCGATAAACTAAGATGTAAAGTAACATCCAGTGTAAACTCCTGGCCTTTTTGCTTCTCTTCTTCAAAGCAGCCGTGAAAAGCGTATATCTTTAGTCCTTTAATCCTGATTTCATCGTAGCTCTTATGCATTTCGTATCGCCTCCAGCATTGCAATTACACGTTTGTTTTCTTTCACATCATGAACTCTTACAAAAGCAGCGCCTTTAAGTACCCCCAATGCTGTGGTTGCAAGAGTGCCTTCGAGTCTGTCGTTAACCGGAAGATTAAGTGTATTGCCGATAACACTCTTTCTGCTTGTTCCAAGAAGCCATGGACATCCCAAATGATTAAGAAGTTCCATATTATTAAGCACCCAGAGATTTTCCTCTGTCGTCTTGCAAAACCCTACTCCCGGATCAAGAATAATATTTGATTCCAAGACTCCTGCCTTTACCGCCTTATCGAGGATATTGGAAAGATCTGTAACAAAGTCTTCCGAAAAATTAATATAGTCATGTTCTCTTCTGTTATGTGTAAGGCAGCATACCTTTTGCGATTTAGCTATAACATCAAGCATGTCCGGTATTTCAATAATATTTTTCACAACATTAATCAAATCAGCACCTGCTTCAACTCCGGCAGCTGCAGTTTCATGCTTGTATGTATCCAAAGATATCGGTATATTAAATTCAGTTTTAACTTTTTCTATTATTGGCATAACACGTGCAATTTCTTCATTCGCAGGAACATACTCAAACCCGGGCTTTGTAGACTCTCCTCCGATATCGATGATATCAACGCCCTCATTAATCATTTCTTCAGCATGCTTTAATGCAGCATCCCTATTATTAAAATGTCCGCCATCCGAAAAAGAGTCAGGCGTAACATTTAATATTCCCATCACATATGTATGATTCTTTATGTCAAACTCTCGGTTTCCTATTTTCATTCCAATCTCCGTTTCGCTCGCTAAAACTCAGGCTGTCTATTTCCGTTGCAACACTCAAAATAAAATGCTCAAGATAATCACCTGAGCATTTCAAAAACCTTTGTTCTAAGGCTCTCTTCTGTCTTAAATTCGCCTCTAGTTGCTATTGTAACGGTTTTGCTTCCGGGTTTCTTTATACCACGCATCGTCATGCACATATGCTCTGCTTCGATAAGTACAAATACGCCTTTTGCTCCGAGATTATCCATAATTGCATCTGCTATCTGGGAAGTCATCTGTTCCTGTATCTGCGGACGTCTTGCGTAAACTTCAACAGTTCTTGCAAGCTTGCTGATGCCGACAACTTCTCCGTTAGGAATATATGCGATATGAGCCTTTCCGTAAAAAGGAAGCAGGTGATGCTCACACATTGAGTAAAATGTGATGTCCTTTTCAAGTACCATCTCACTGTTATCTACTTTAAAACGTTTTGAAAGAATCGGCTCACAAGACATATCGAGACCACCGTATATTTCCTCAAACATTCTCGCAACTCTCTCCGGTGTTTCTTTCAAGCCTTCCCTATCGGGATTTTCCCCTATTCCTTCAAGCAGCATTCTCACTGCCTTTTCAACTTTATCCTTATCTATCATCTACATGCTCCGTGTGTATCGGTTTTAGTCTTATCAAAACTTGCAACAACCTGTTTTGCTATTGCAAGATGAGAAAGTGAACCAAAAATCAGTATGACGGTATCCTTTTTTGCCATCATCATTGCCATTTCAACCGCCTCCTCCATACTGTCCATAGAGGAAACCATCGGGTTATATTGCTTAACCACTTCGGCTAATTCAAACGAGGACAATGTTCTTACCTTATTAGGTGTTGATACGGTAAAAATGCAATCGGCAAAAGAAGCTGTATTTCTTACAACAGTTTCAACATCCTTATCCTTTAACATTCCCATTATATAAATAATATTCTTATTTGTAAAATATGTTTCTATTGTATTGGCCAGTTCCAATGAAGCAGGCTCATTGTGCGCTCCATCCAAGAAAATTCGGGGAGTGTCTGAAATCTTTTCAAATCTGCCTCCTTCTTTTGCATTAAAAAGCCCCTTTCGGATTGCCTTCTCTTTAACACCAAGAGCAATTGCAACATCAATAGCCAAAGCAGCATTCTGAATTTGAAACGTTCCCAAAAGTCCGATTTCAAGACCTTTCATTCCTTTATAATTAAAGACAGTCTTTCCTAAAAGGAATCGAATTCCTCCGGCTTCCCTATAGTCGGATATTTCCATATGACAGTTTTCCAAAGAAGATTTCTCTCTTAGTACGTCAATAACCTCGTCATTCTGAGTTGTAGAAATCACCAGAGCATTCTTCTTAACAATGCCCGCCTTATTTCTTGCAATAAGTTCAAGAGTATTGCCAAGATAATCGACATGATCCATACCTATTGATGTAAATACACACGCAAGTGGGCTCTCTATTATGTTCGTTGAATCCAAAAGCCCGCCCATCCCGGCTTCAATAACAGCATAGTCACATTCTTCTTCCCTAAAATGTAACAGTGCCATAAGCGTTTCTATTTCAAATCGTGTATAACTTCCGTCATTAATCTCCGACGCACGCTCAACGAGGTTTGCAAATGATTTTTTAGAGATCGAACGCCCGTTAACCTTTATAATCTCCGTAGGCGAAAAAACAGCCGGCGACGAGTAAAGTCCTACCTTATAGCCTTGTGCTTTAAGCATCTCTGAAATAAATAAAGAGGTTGACCCTTTACCATTCGTTCCTACAACGTGAATGAACCCCGAACCTTTCTCCGGATGATCCATCTTTTCGCAAAGATTGGCAATTCCTTCAAGTCCCGGGTGTATTCCCCTTTTATTCAATTGTTCAAGATACTCTATTGCCTCTTCATATTTCATAGGCAAATAATATATTTTTTTATTTATCATTGCAAGTGTTGAAAGACCAATATATGTATGCTATCATTTTAAAAATACTAAAAATAAGGAGACTTTATGGAAGCATTAGAATGCATTAAAGGCAGACGTTCCGTTCGAGAGTTTACTTCTGAATCGGTTTCAACAGAAACTATCGAATCGGTTATTGAAGCTGCACGTTTTGCCCCCAGTTGGAAGAATACTCAGATCACAAGATACGTTGTACTTACAGGTTCCACGAAACAGGCTCTTGCAGATAACGCATTTGCTGCTTGGGCAGGCAATTCCAAAATTGTCAGCAATGCTCCTATGGTAATAGTTCAGACATACGTGAAGAATCGTTCCGGATTTGAACGTGATGGTTCTTATACAACTTCAAAAGAAGACCGTTGGCAGAATTTCGACTGTGGTATCGCAGCCGAGGCTTTTTGTCTTTCAGCTTTTGAAAAGGGACTTGGAACAGTCATCATGGGTATTTTCGATGAATGTGAAGTCGCTAAAGTTATTGGTCTTTCAGAGGATCAGGGTGTTGCAAGCATTATCGCTGTCGGTTATCCCGTTTCTACCCCCGATGCCCCCAAGAGAAAAGAAGTTGCTGATTTAGTAACATATTTAAATTAAGAGAAGGTAACCCCTTCTCTTTTTTTGCAATGCAATACCTGATTAACTTGTGAAAATAAGGAGAGATATATGAGACATCTTATGAGTCCTCTGGACTTTACAGTCGAAGAGCTCGATAAGCTTTTCGATTTGGCTTCCGACATTGAGAAGCACCCCGACAAATATTCCCATGTATGTGACGGAAAAAAACTTGCTACCTGCTTCTATGAGCCAAGCACAAGAACAAGACTTAGTTTTGAAGCAGCAATGATGAATCTTGGCGGAAATGTTTTAGGCTTTTCCGAAGCATCAAGTTCATCTGCCGCAAAAGGTGAAAGCGTATCAGACACAATTCGTGTTATATCCTGCTATGCCGATATTTGTGCCATGAGACACCCCAAAGAAGGCGCGCCTATGGTTGCAGCGTCTAAGTCTTCCATCCCCGTTATCAATGCCGGAGACGGAGGCCACCAGCATCCTACACAGACGCTTACCGACTTACTTACAATAAGAAGTCTTCACGGTAATCTCAACGGGTTTACAATCGGTCTTTGCGGAGATTTGAAGTTCGGAAGAACAGTCCACTCTCTTATCAGAGCCCTTCTTAGATACAACAACGTTCACTTCGTTTTTATTTCTCCCGAGGAGCTTCGTATTCCGGACTACATTATTGATGAACTAAACGAAAAGAATGCAACATATGAAGAAGTAATAAAACTCGATGACGTAATCGGAAAACTTGATATTCTTTACATGACACGAGTTCAAAAAGAGCGTTTCTTCAACGAGGAAGATTATGTAAGACTTAAAAACTTCTACATACTTACAAAAGAAAAAATGGAAAAGGCCAAGAAAAGCTGCATAGTCCTTCATCCGCTTCCCCGTGTTAACGAAATCTCCGTAGAGGTTGACGAAGACCACCGTGCATGTTACTTCAAACAAGCTCAGTACGGCGTTTATGTTCGCATGGCGCTGATTATGACATTACTCGGATTGGAGGTAAAGTAGAATGTTAAATATCGGTCAAATCGAAGAAGGTTTTGTACTTGATCATATCAAAGCCGGACAAAGTCTTGATATTTACTACAAGCTTGGCCTTGATAAAATCGACAATACCGTTGCAATAATAAAAAATGTTCGAAGCAACAAAATGGGAAAGAAAGACCTCTTAAAAGTTGAATGTGATGTCGAAATGCTCGATCTTGAGGTTCTTGGATTTATCGATCATAATATCACCGTCAACGTTGTAAAAGGCGGAAAAATAGTTGAAAAGAAAATCCTCACTCTTCCCAAAGAAATAACAAATGTCATCATGTGTAAAAATCCCCGTTGCATCACCTCTATCGAGCAGGAGCTTCCTCACGTGTTTGTTCTTACAGATCCTCGTCACGAAGTATACAGATGCAAATACTGCGAAGAGAAAGCCGAAAAACGAATCTAAATAAGTTTAGGCGAAGCCTCGAACAGGGTACTATTCAACAAAAAGGGGCTGTGAAAAAATGAGAAATCATTTTTCGCAGCCCCTTACTTTGTTCATAGGTTCTAAATTTTCACATTCCAATGGTGAATAAGGGCATAACTCCCCTTACCCCATTTAATCCTCATTCGGACTTTTATGCA
>JAZQOL010000037.1:0-8912 GCA_045627845.1 Lachnospiraceae bacterium
TGGAATTTGATAGTGAAACAATTAATAAAGTTGTGAGGGAGTTTTATGACAGGGCAGTTTGATATATATGAAAGATTGTATCGTGCAGTATATCCACCTGAAATAATTCCTATGTTTTGGAAAGAAAATGGCGAAATATCATCTGCAGTTTTTAAGGATAAAAGAGGTTTGTCTGTTGAACGAGCAGGTGATAGAGATGAAGATAAAGTGATAAATGATATGCATTTATTCTTTTATGGGACACTAATAAGTTTTTTTGCAGGGGATTGCTTTGGATGTAATGCCGTACTCAAGTATTTGCCAACAAGAAGGAGTGAATATCATTCTGAAATCCATGGCGGAGAAGATAGGATTCTTCTATCACAATGTAAATATTTAGCAAAAAGAGCTAGGGTTTGTGGATAGGAAAAATTCGTTTTTAACTCGCAAAGGAGGTATTCTTATGTGTGGACTTACAACTGATTTATAAGTAAGATAAATCGGAGGTATATATGAATTGCATTATATATATACATTTCCGTTTAGGGGCATCGCCCTTTCGACCTTCTTCCTTCCTGCCGGGAGGGCGAAATGCACTGAAATAATTGACTAAAAGTAAAGATGGGAGCCCTTTTCGAAATGACTGTTTAAGTAAGGCCTGAGAGTCCTGGAATGAAAACAGTCCTTCGAAGGAACTCCCATTTTTGATTCCTCGAAAAGCTTTTTTTATTATGATGTCAAAAATATTGACAGAATAATATAAATTGCGTACAATTAAATCGTACAAAAGGTAGATGCCCAGACATGACAACAGTACATACGATATTGAAAAGAGGAACAAAAGATGAGCGAAACTAATTTTGATTTACAAAAGTACATGACCGCCGGTGTTGAGAACATTGTTAAGAATGCACTTAAGGCAACTCTGTCAGATCCTAAGGAAAGCCTGTTTATGCTTCAGTATGCAAAGGACAGCAAGGAAGCTTCCAAAAGAAGAGCAGCTCATAAAGAGGCCGGAGAGGACATTCCACCTTTCCTTATTGCCAGCATTACTTCCAGCTGTAATTTACACTGTGCAGGCTGCTATTCCAGAGCGAATCATGCATGTAGCGATGAGGCACCTGTCAGCCAGCTTACAAAGGAAGATTGGAAAAAAATCTTTATCGAGGCCAGAGAACTTGGAATCGGCTTTATTTTGCTTGCAGGCGGGGAACCTATGCTTCGCAAGGATGTAATCGACGTGGCAGGTGAAATTCCCGAGATTCTTTTCCCTATATTTACTAACGGAACAATGATTGGGGACAAGTATATTGAAACCTTCAGACAGCATCGTAATCTTATACCTGTTGTCAGCATCGAGGGTCACGAAGAGAAAACCGACAGCCGCCGCGGCACCGGAATGTACGGCACTATTCAGAATGCCATGAAGCTGATGAAGGACAACAAGGTTTTGTTTGGTACCTCTGTAACCGTTACCAAGGAAAATATCGAGGAGGTAACCTCGGAGGAGTTTGTAAATACTCTTAAGACAAGCGGAACAAAGGTTGTTTTCTATGTTGAGTTTGTTCCTGTAACAGAAGAAGCACAGAATCTTGCTCCTGATGATTCCGACAGAGATTTCTTAAGAAGCAGAATATCCTTACTCAGAGAAAAGCATGAGGATGTGGTTTTTGTATCCTTCCCCGGAGATGAGAAGTCCTCCGGCGGATGTCTTGCAGCCGGCCGCGGATTTTTCCATATCAATTCACACGGCGGCGCAGAGCCCTGTCCCTTCTCCCCCTATTCTGACATTAATGTAAAGGATACTTCGGTGCGAGAAGCGCTTAAGTCAAGATTGTTCCAAAAGCTCAGAACAAGCGGAACTCTCTTGGAGGATCACGCAGGAGGCTGCGTATTGTTTGAACGTAAGGAAATAGTTGAGCAGTTCATAAACAGTTAAGCAAACAATAATAAAAGGGTACATATGATGAGGGTTGTCGGTTTCGCCATAGGGCTGCAGACAGCCCTCAAAAATTTTTTTCAAGAAAGTGTTGACAGAAGAAAAAAGATTGTGTACAATCGAACCATAAAGATTGCACACAATTAAATTACACACAATAGAAAGAGAGGACAACAACATGACAATTTATGATTGCTCAGTAGAACAGGTTAATGGAGAAATGCTTAGCTTAGCAGAGTTTAAGGGAAAGGTAATCGTGATCGTTAACACGGCAACCGGATGTGGCTTTACCCCTCACTACGAGCCCCTTGAGGCAATGTATGAGAAGTACCACGAAGCCGGCTTGGAAATCATTGATGTTCCCTGTAATCAGTTCGCAGGACAGACTCCCGGTACCGATGAGGAGATTCACCAGTTCTGCACATTAAAATATAATACACAGTTCCCTCAGATGAAGAAGGCTGATGTTAATGGTGAAAATGCAATTCCCTTATTCACATTCTTAAAGTCACAGAAGGGCTTTGAGGGCTTTGGTAAGGGTGTTAAGGCACTTGCTATGAGCAGCATGCTTAAGTCCATCGACAAGGATTACAAGAACAATCCTGATATTAAGTGGAACT
The DNA here is from genome assembly GCA_045627845.1 of Lachnospiraceae bacterium. Taxonomy (GTDB): domain Bacteria; phylum Bacillota; class Clostridia; order Lachnospirales; family Lachnospiraceae; genus UBA1258. The sequence goes on from JAZQOL010000037.1 coordinate 2,539, forward strand.
TCACAAAGTTCGTTGTAGACAGAAACGGTAACGTAGTAGCAAGATTTGAGCCTACTGCAGATATGAAGGAACTTGAGAAGTGTGTAGCATCTCTTATTTAAGATAGAGTGACTGTGGAGAGTTAAGTTATGGAACGATACGATATAGCAATCATTGGAACCGGCCCTGCAGGGCTGGAGGCAGCGATAACTGCCAGGGCACGTAACAAAAATGTGCTGCTGTTAGGCAGCAGCAATTTGAGCACAAAGGTTGAAAAGGCACATACCATAAAGAATTACCTTGGATTATCTGACATATCCGGAGAGGATATGCAGAAACAGTTTCAGAAGCATATTCAGGAAATGGGAGTTGCAATTACCGAGGATAAGGTAAACACCGTTTATGCAATGGGTGAATATTTTGCAATTCAGGGACATAAGGATATGTACGAAGCTTCCACCGTTATTCTTGCCTGCGGCCTGTCGGTGGCTAAACCCTTCCCCGGTGAGCTTGAGTATCTGGGCAGAGGCGTAAGCTACTGCGCAACCTGTGATGCAGCTCTTTACAGAGGCAAGGAAACCGTAGTAATCGGTTATTCCGTAGAGGAAGAAAAAGAGGCAGCCTTCCTGGCAGAAATGGCAAAAGAAGTAGTTTATTTGCCGATGTATCAGGGAGAGGTATCCTTAGGAGACAATGTTAAGGTTCTTAAGGATGTTAAGCCTATCAGCATTGAAAAAGCAGACAAGCGAATTGTACTGAAGCTTGACGGAGAGAGCATCGAAACAGACGGATTGTTCATCTTAAGGGAAAGCGTAGCACCTTCTCAGCTGGTACCAGGCCTTGAGATTGAGAACAATCATGTTATTGTGGATCGTTTGCTTAGGACAAATCTTCCGGGATTGTTTGCCTGCGGAGATATAACAGGTGCACCTTATCAGTATATTAAGGCAGCAGGCGAGGGAAATGTCGCAGCGCTTTCGGCAGTAAATTTCCTTGCAGAATTAAAAAAAGAAGCATAAGGTTTTCAGAAAGGATATAGTTATGGTAAAGAAGATTTCAGGAAAAGAGTTTGATGAAGTTAAGCAGCAGAGCGTTGCCATTATAGATTTTTCAGCTACATGGTGTGGTCCCTGCAAGATGCTGGCTCCCGTGCTTGAGGAGGTTTCAAACCAGCTTGAGGGAAAGGTTGCCTTCTACAACGTTGATGTGGACGACAATCCAGAGCTTGCAGATGCATTCAATATTACTAACATTCCCGCACTTGTTCTCTTAAAGAACGGTGAGCAGGCAGATATGAAGGTTGGCTTCAGCCCCAAGGACGGAATCCTTTCTTTCATTAATGCTCAGTTATAATTTGTGAATAGGTATTGAATTATATTTTTCTGTAATTTGCAGGTGATAGTATATGAACAATGAATTCGTAGCGCTGAAGCTGGAAAATCAGCTGTGCTTTCCGCTTTATGCAGCATCGAAGGAAATAGTAAGACATTATAAACCTTTTTTGGATAAGCTGGATATGACCTACACCCAGTACATTACTATGATGGTAATGTGGGAGCACGGAGAATTGACAGTCAAGGAGCTTGGACAATATTTATATCTGGACTCTGGCACACTTACTCCTCTTCTCAAGACTATGGAGAATAAGGGTTGGGTAGACAGAAAGCGTTCTACGGAAGATGAAAGGGTGCTTAATGTCAGACTTACGGAAAATGGCGAAGCGTTAAGGGAAAAGGCTGCAGAGATTCCAAAGCAGATTGCATGCTGCTTCAGCCTTGAGCCGGAGGAAGCGGTTCAACTGTACAGAACCCTGCACAAAATTCTGGACAACTTATAGGAGACGATTATGAAAGTTGAAGTTAGATATTATACAAAATCCGGAAACACAAAGAAGCTTGCGGACGCAATTGCAAAGGTTGCCGGTGTAACAGCAAAGAGCGTAGATGAGCCCATCGAGGCAGAAACCGATATTTTATTCCTTGGCAGCAGCGTTTATGCGGCAGGAGTGGATGAGGAAGTAAAGAAGTTTATTGGCACCCTTAAGCCCGAGCTTGTAAAAAAGGTGGCAAACTTCAGTACTGCAGCACTGCTTCCCTCAACCTACAAGCAGGTTAAGAATCTGGTAGAGAAGCAGGGATTGACAATGCTTTCCGAAGAGTTCCACTGCAGAGGCAGCTTTGGACCCCTTCATAAAAATCATCCTGATTCACAGGACATTTCAGCAGTTGAGCAGTTTGCAAAGGACATATTGGGTAATTGCTAAAACAGATACAGGGAGAGCATTATGGCAGGAGAAAACTTGGAAACAGCAGTGGAAAGCAGAGAGAAAGGGATTATACGTACCAGCATAATCGGCATTGTCGTTAATCTGGCTCTGGCCGGATTTAAGGCATTTGTTGGGCTTGTTTCCAACTCCATTGCAATAACTCTCGATGCGGTGAACAATCTTGCTGATGCGCTTTCATCTGTAATAACCATTATCGGAGCCAAGCTGGGAGCTCTTTCACCGAATAAAAAGCACCCGCTAGGTTACGGTCGTATTGAATATTTAAGCTCTATGTTCGTGGCGGCAATTGTAATTTATGCCGGCATTACCTCCATAGTTGAGTCTGCGAAAAAAATCATAACTCCGGAGGCTGCGGATTACGGTACGGCATCAATCATTATACTGGCCGTTGCAGTTGTTATCAAAATAGTGCTGGGCCGCTTTGTAAAGGCGCAGGGCAAGAAATATAATTCCGGAGCTTTGGTTGCATCAGGTACAGAGGCAGTAATGGATGCGGTTCTTTCCGTGACTGTTCTGCTTTCAGCCCTTGTATACCTTAAATGGAACATTTCCCTCGAAGCTTACGTAGGTGTGATTATTTCCGTAATTATTATAAAGGCCGGTGTGGAGATGATGATTGAAACCCTGGACGATATACTCGGTAAACGAAGCGACAGGGACGAGGTTATACGAATCAAGCGATTAATCTGCGAGGAGCCAAAGGTTCAGGGGGCATATGACCTGACCATGTATAATTACGGGCCAAACAAGAATTATGCCAGTGTTCACATAGAACTTCCCGATAATATGACTGTTGCCGAGGTTGACAGAATCAGTCGTCACATACAGGAAAGGGTATACCTGGAGAGCGGAGTGATTTTGACCGGAATAGGAGTTTACTCCTACAATACAGCAAACGATGAGGCGGCGCTAATCAGAAACAACATTCAAAAGGCCGTAATGGAGCATGAATGGGCATTGCAGATGCATGGCTTCTATATTGACGTCGAACGCAAAATCATAAGATTTGATTTGGTGGTAAGCTTTGACATTAACAAGTCGGTGGAAATTGCCGGACTTACTGAGCAAATAGAGAAGATGTATCCGGATTACCGTGTAATGATTTCTCCGGATATTGACGTATAACAGCAGAATAAAAAGATTATCAGTCCCCGTCAGGCTTTGAGCCCGGCGGGGATTTGTACGTATCTGTACTTGACTGGTAATAGACTTGATTACATAATATATTGTGTCAAATTAAATGGTGAAAGATTGACACGGAGGACGTTATGGATAAATATGATTGCTTGAGACTTGATAACCAACTTTGCTTTCCCTTATATGTATGTGCAAAAGAGGTGGTAAGACAGTACAAGCCGTTTTTGGATGAAATAGACTTAACCTACACCCAGTACATTACCATGATGGTTATGTGGGAACACAGAGAAATATCCGTCAAGGGACTGGGTGATTATCTTTTTTTGGATTCAGGAACACTTACCCCTGTGCTTAAAACTCTTGAAAAGAAGGGTTGCATTGAGAGAAAACGCTCTAAAGAGGATGAGCGTGTTCTTGTTGTTTCTTTGACCGGTGAGGGTGAAGCATTACAGGACAAAGCCCTTTCAATTCCCTCAAAGGTATCCAAATGCGTGTCCTTAAGCCCGGAGGATGCCGGAACACTGTATCGCATTTTGCACTCGATTATGGGTGAATGGAAGAATTCAGATAATGAATAGAAAGGCTATGGCCCGGTGAAGATCAGACCATATGAAAACCTCGAGGGAGGGAATTCTCCGGCATCCTTAAAGAGTCATTCCAAAAGTAAACAGGAGGTTTATTGTGGAAAAGAAGGCAGTTCTTTATCAAACAGAAAGCAGAAACGCTGGAAGCATTAACATCGCAGTTAGCAACCGTTTCAGCCTCTGTAGAGGCTTAGGAAGAGGTACTTGATACTTTGACCGAACAAACGGCCTGTGTTCAAAAGCTTGTAGAAACGGAAGCATAGAAGGAATTTATGCGGTATGCATTTCTTAAAGAACCAAAGTCTTTAATCGGTAAAATGGTATCTGATAGTGTAGGATGGTTGGACTTATCTTTATGAAATGTGCCTCAAATGCTATAATGAAACTGATTTACATAACAGTAATAATTTGAATTTAATGAGGGCGGTATATTGCTATGATTTCATATAGGGAGTTTGGAATAGAAGAAATTGAACAAGTGAAACAAATCTATAAAAGTGAGAGTTGGATGGCGTACTTAAGGGATGATGAAGCTTTGAAAAGGGCATTTATAAACTCCATATTTTGCCTTGGAGCTTATTCTGACGAAAAACTAATTGGATTTGTAAGATGTGTGGGTGACGGTGAACATATTGTTATGGTACAAGATTTAATTGTTGTGCCAGAATACCAGCGACAGAAAATAGGCTCATCATTGTTTAATATGGTTTCTGAAAAGTACAGCAAAGTCAGAATGTTTCAAGTAAACACTGATATAAACGACGAAAGAGATAATATGTTTTATAAATCATTTGGAATGAAGCCGATTATTGAAGGCGATATGATTTCTTATTTTCGAAAATAAATAATAATTTGATGTGGAAAAAAATGTGGTATTGTTTAGCTTTTTTAATAGGATTAATGTTAAGTGGGGGTTGTTTTGGTAGCAATCTTTTATTGCAAAGATTTTGCGTTGGAAAAAAAATATATTGGCTACAGGGGATGAGTATGGTGATTATTTCTCTCATTCCTGCAATAATTATTTGTGTTTTCTTTAGTGCTCACCCATTTCATTTTATACTATTGTTAAATTGGAAATTGTGGATATTAGCAATTATAACAGTAATACTTACTAGTCTAATTATTTTTTTAAAAAACGATTCGTATAATGAGGAGCCCATATTCACACTGTGCATAGAATCAGCCTGTATGGAAATACCTCAAAGAATAATGATGCAGACTCTGGTTTGCGGTATTTTAGCAACGCAACAAAAACAGGAGATATGGGGCATATTAATAACAGCTTTGATATGGTGTGCTTCTATCATTATTCAAGCATGCGTAGTTAAGAATAATAATTGGAAATATTTATTTATAGAATTGGTTGCTTCCTTTGTCTTTTCGATAGGAATTGGATATGTATATTATGCGTCACAATGTATAGTAATACCTATGTTGGCACATGCCGCTGAAAGAGTCTTTACAAGAAAGATTCTTTCAAAGAAACAATAATGAGACTCAATTTATGGAGATTTTAGTTTAATATGCATATTATCTACCGTTGTCCTGGAGAGCCCTGGGCAGCTCTCAGTAAGACGCAGGTAGGTAGCAAAGCTTTTGAAAAATCCCGTATTTTCGGTACTTTGCGGTTATCCAAGCGTTAATAAATATTCTCAAAGAGATAAGGATACATTATATTGTATTATCAAGACCTTCGCAGAAATGCGAAGGTCTTTTTTGTATGCAAGGGACTCAATAGTAGTATTTATGGGCATATCAGAGATTTTGTGGACTAGTGGATGGAAATTAAAAGGCTTAAAATGAAGGAATATAGCATGCAAATATTTACATTATGTTTGGTTCAATTATATTTTGATATGATATATAATGACTGTAGAAATTTCAGGCTACTATGGAACGATTCGGAACAGGCAATTGAAGAGGCTGTTGTAAATGCGTTCTATCTCTGAAAAGACAATTGAAGCGGGTAAGCGTTTTGTATCAAGGTATTATAGAAATAGAAGACTTGGTGAGTTTTTGAAGGAGCTTGATCTCTCAGAAGGTCATTCTTCCGGAATACCGACTATACAGGATGAACTTGAAAGAAATGGATCACCGCGTGCAGAGTTTTTCACTGATGATGATAGACGAGCTATGCGCATTAGGATACCGATTCATCCAGTATTTCTAGAAAAAGCCGATAAAGATTCAAGTGCTGAAAATGCAACAAATAATAAAAATGAAACAAGTTTTGAAACAAGTTTGAAACAAGTTTTGAAACAAAGTGATTATGATAAATTGTATGTTGTGATTCAAAAACTGGCATCAGAGAAAAACATTACAATTCAAGAGGTAATGACACTTACTGGAAAATCAAGAACTACAGCATGGAGATATATGAAAAAGCT